>NZ_JCAKFM010000005.1:0-258586 GCF_059510535.1 Sinobaca sp. TMA16-18
AGCTGGTATTTCAGGAAAATCAGTTATTCAGACGGTTTGGGGAGTAGGTTATAAAATACTATGAAGGTTCCTAAAATAAGTCGTATTTCTGTGAAACTGGGTGCGTTTTTGTTTACTATTTTTTTTCTGCTGATTTTTATTATTAGTACCGCGGTTTATTTGTTTTTTATTAATTTTTATACACAAGACACGTTGGAAGGGCTCACGGAGCGGGGTGACGCCTATGCGGAAGTGTTTAATGATCATTTCAATGAAGCTATCCTATACCATGCCGGTTTGATTGAAGGGACTTCTTCTGAAATGATTATCATTGTAGATCATGAAGGGGACATTCTGTCTGCGTCGGAAGAGGTATACCAATTAGACCCGGATTATGTAGAATCTATTCTCACCCATGGCGGTAGAGAGCATGATGCCGTCCTTTCCTCAAACTGGAAAGAAGAAGACTACTTTGTGACGCAGTCTATGACCAATCCCGATACCGAAGAAGTAAATAAAATTATTATGCTCGGTTCTACGCGTCAAGTGCAGGAAGCTGTTACTTTTCTCCAAAGTATCCTTCTTGTTGTTGGGATTGTGATGGCTGGTATAGGAGCGTTTCTTATTTTCGCGACCTCTAAAAAAATTGTCCGGCCTTTGCTGCAGACGATACATATTACAAAACAAATTTCGAAAGGAGAATACGAAAATAAACTGGAAGTGAAAGGATCAGACGAAATTTCGGAATTATCTACTTCTGTTAATCATATGTCCGATGCGATTCAACAGTATCAGCAGCAAAACAAACAGTTTTTTGCGGATATCTCCCATGAACTACGGACACCAGTGACATATTTTAAGGGGTACGTAGATGTCCTTTTATCTGATATGGTGTCCAATGAAGAAGAAAAGAAAAGATATTTACATGTTCTGCAGAATCAAAGCATTCAACTCGAACGACTGGTGCAGGACCTGTTCGACCTGTCCAGTATAGAACAGAAAGGCTTTTCTTTAGAATTATCCCGCGTGTCTTTGGAAACGATTATTATCAATTCCCTGGATTTAGTTGGTCCTTCTATCGAAGACAGTCAGATGGAGTTGTCTTATCATCCATCACCTGTCCCTTTATACGTAGATGGAGATGCGTACCGGTTACAGCAAGTTCTCGTCAATCTGCTGGAGAATGCCCAAAAGTACAGCGACAAACACACAAAAATAAAGGTGAAACTATATAAAAAAGCTAATCAAGGGATCATCTGCGTATCGGATACAGGGCCAGGGATTCCTGAAAAAGCTTTGCCTCATATTTGGGAACGTTTGTACCGTGTAGAAAAGTCGAGATCCAGAAGCACCGGTGGTTCCGGGTTGGGACTGACCATTTGTAAAAGAATCATTGAACTTCATCAGGGAGAAATATCTGTAGAAAGCAAAGAAGGAGAAGGAACCCGTTTCTATATTACACTCCCTCTATTACAGTAAGCGTGTCATCACCCATTTAAAACATAACGGTTCTTATTTACAAGGAGGGAAAAATAGCATAGAATAGGACTAGGAAATAAAACGTAATGATTACGATATGGGGGTTGGAGTATGAAAAAGATAGGCATGTCGCTTTTCGTATTAACCACAGTAGCCGCATTAAGTGCCTGTGGAGGAGAAACGAACGAGACAGAGGAAACAGAAGAAAATACGGAAGCAAACTCCGGTGAAACGGAGCCATTGAGTATTTATACCACGCTATATACATGGGAATATATGGCGAAAGAAATTGGGGGGGAGCATGTCCAGGTTGAAAACATTGTCCCTCCAGGGGCGGACTTACATAACTATGAACCGACCTCTCAAACCATGATCGATATCGCTGAAAGCGACTTATTTATTTATAATGGGGCAGGTATTGAAGGCTTTGCCGGAGCGATAAACGACACGCTGGAAGCAGAAGAGGTAGAAAGGCTGGAAGTAACGAATGGTATGAACCTTCTTTCTCACGAGGAAGATTCTCATGAAGAAGAAGGAGAAGAAGATGAGCATGGACATGAAGAAGAAGGGGGAGGAGATGAAGATCCTCACGTTTGGTTAGATCCAGTGCGAACGATAGAAGGGGCTGCTGTGATTAAAGATCAACTGGTAGCGGCCATGCCAGAACAGGAAGAGGAATTTGAAAGCAATTTTTCAGACCTTGAACAGCAATTAAATGAGCTAGATGACTCGTTTCAAACCATGGCCGAGGAAGCAGATAAAAACGAATTTATTGTTTCTCATGCCGGCTACGGGTACTGGGAAGAACGTTATGATCTGCATCAAATAGGAATCAGCGGCCTTTCCCCTTCGGATGAACCATCGCAGCGCGATATTCAAAACATTGTTTCGTTGTCAGAGGAAGAAAACATTAACCATATTATGTTTGAACAAAATATTCCATCCGGCATTGCAGAAGTGGTGCAGGAAGAAACGGGAACAGAAGCATTAAACCTTCATAATCTGGAAGCCCTAACAGAAGAAGATATTGAGAATGAAGAGGACTACTTTACCATCATGAATCAAAATATAGAAAATTTAGAGATTGCGCTCAACGAATAAATACTGTTCTAAAACGACAAACACAGGATAAACTACCTTCAAGAATAAAGATACTTCATGCGATGGCATGGTAGTATCTTTATTTTATGAAATAGTCCATGTTCGTTAGTGAAAATAGGTACTTGGATTAGTATTTCTGTACGTGTAGTAAACTATTGGTAAAACCTTCTCGGGTAGGGGTTCTAATAGAAGGACGGATCGAGTTTTTCTGTGGAGAAAGAACGACTTGAACTTCGTTACTATCCTTTCCAATGTAATAAAAAATCTTCCCATGTTTAATCAAAAAAGAAAGCCGGTCCACCGTTAGTCTAATAGGGGATAAGCTATGGGGGTTTTCAATTTTCACCTCTTTAATAGCCTGTTCTGAGTCCTGTTCTCCCTCAGGTATATGAATGCCGATAATTTTTTGTTTTCGTTTATGCATATTCATTCTCCCTTCTAAGCATATACTATCTAGAGGTAGACTTATTTAGCCTTTATTTTATTCTATACGGAAAGACCCCTCTATTTTTTTGCGATTTTTGTATCTCTCCTTACAAATATAGACAAAAGATGCTTATTCGTTTATAATTGTAAGCAAGAGAAAAAGTACACTTCAACACCAAAACCCCCTAAGTGGTCGGACACTTAGGGGGTTTTATTTGGTTGCTGTTATTGTCGTCTAATTTTTGCTCTTACCTTGCTTATACAGCCAATAAGCAAATAAGTGTCCTACAATAATGACTATTATAGGAGCAATTAATTCAGAGAATAAAGTATACACTTCAACACCTCCCTTCAAACGTTATTCGTCTGAAGGATAGACGACATGAAAAAGTATATCATTTTCTAGTTTACTCCGATATTCAAACTTCATATGTTCTTTCATTTTAAAAATACAAATCATTTATATTCACATGCCTCTGTCTCTTGTAGATGGTTTTGTTTCATAAAGTTAAATATTTCTTCATGTCTTGCAAAAAACCATATAATTTTTTGTTCAAAATGGATTCGTTAGGGTAGGCTTAAAAAACTCAGTAGAAAAATGCTGAATATTAATGTTTCTACATGATCGGTTTACATGATGTTTTTATTATAGATAGATACTGTATTAAAATTTATAACTTTTTTACAAATTGGAAAAGGAGAGAAGATGCTTTGATCAGCATTTTCTCTCCTTTTTATTCCGTTAGATACTGATAAGTTGGATTATGTTAATAATCAAGAGAAGAGGAGCTCTTAAGGTGCTTTGCTTTTCATTTAAGTTATTTTTGAATGGTTTGTGTTCCCACCATCGCAAAATAGTCCCCTTCTAACCCTGTGTATACCACACGTTTGAAATGCGCCTGAAAACCGGCTAATGCGAGCATTTCCTCCCATTCAGGCATGGAAAATAAGCCTGATTCCACCTGGTCGTGCTCCCTGAAAATCTGTCCATTTTCATCGCGCATGATATAGGTGTATTCGGTCTCCGTCACATTATCGGCTGGGTCGCTGTCGTAGGTCCATTCCAAATACCGCATTCCGCTTTTGCCTTGATCGTTCCCGCCGTGCTCTGTTCCGGGGCGGAATGTTTCAGTGAATTGGTCCGTCATAATCATCAGAATTCCGTTTTCATTCAAATGCTTCTTCGCATTGCGCATCACTTCAAGCAAATCTGCCTTATCGGTGAAATGCATAATCGCATCGTGAATAAACACGAGGTCAAACTGCAAATCCAGATTCAAGCTCTTCATATCCCCTTGGATATGTTCGCAGTCAGCATTCAATTTCCGGCTGACTTCCAGCATTTCCGGCGATAGATCCGTCAACGTCATGGAAAAATGCGACTTCATATAATAGGCGTTGCTGCCGCCGCCGGAACCGAACTCCACTGCCCTTTTGACCTCCGGATGAAAGCACTGGATAATTTCCAGGTAAAGTCCGGCTTCTTCCTCGTATTCTGTATGTGGAGACATCAACGGCCACCATTCCGCCAATTCTTTGTATAATTTCATCGTTCACTCCTCCGCCTTTACATTTAAAGAATGGAAAGATAAAACGTTCACCGTTACTCATTCTTATTATATAATAATTTATCAGAAATTTTAGTTATTTTACAGTTAATTTCATAAATCGTCCTTTAAATATGAAGTAAAAATGATGTCAATGACGTTTTATTGGGAGTGCCTACATAGAAAGACCTTCGCCATTCACAAAAGTACAAATTTAGAAACGATTAGAATATGGTTAAAAAGAATCGTTATGAACGTCCGTAGTCCGTATATGTTGTAAATAAATTTACGGTTGTTTTTATTTTGCTTCCACATTTACGAACGAGGATAATATATTTTTTATTTTTATGTAGTTACTTTGATTTAGTAAGGTTTCACTGTTTTTCCTAATTTTTTGAAAAATTTCTGTAGGTCATTTGATCCAATTTGAACAAATGTTAAGGTTAATAGAGATTACTCTTGTTATACGGGAGGTGGTAGCGTGGACGGTATTACTTTGTTCTTCATTGCGCTGATCATTTTTGTGGCAGGCTTTACTGGATTGGCCATTTACTCGCAGATAAAAGAATATCAGTTAAAAAAGCTTAAAATATTGAATGAAAAGCAATCAAACGATGCAGAATAGTTGCTGCAGGGTTATTTTAGATGAATTTAAAAATCATATGTAACAAAAACAAAGGCCGTGGTATGTATGATTAAAAACAATTCCTCTATGACTGACAAACTAGATACTACACTCAATCAAATCAATGAAGTTTCTTTTATGAAATTAATAGTATTCATCATTCCGATCTCTATGTTTTCAACGTTCGTCTATTTATTTTCCGGTGATGTGTTCACCTTAATTATGTATACTTTTTTTGAGTAATAAAAAATGAATACGTAAAAAAAGTCATGCCTGAAAAACAAAGGCATGACTTTTTTAGAGTGTCGAGAAACTACTTCATTTAGCATGTCTATACATAGTGCTGTTTTTAAATAAGAAAGCTATCAACTTTATTTTATATATCGATGCTCTCGCAGATTGTTCAAACTGGTGATTTCCTGTAATAATTTTTCGCCGGTATTCGTTTCTTTCACTTTTTTCCGCTCTACTTCTTTATCCACGAGTCTTTTTACAGACAAGACGTCTGTTTCCTTGTTTAAAACGTCTTCTTTTGAATTAAACAGTTGATGGGCGACGAGCTGCATGCCGTAAGAATTGTATAAGAGTGTGTATCCGGCTATTCCTGTAGTGGATTGATACGCTTTTGAGAATCCGCCATCGATGACGATCATCTTCCCATTCGCTTTGATCGGATCTTCCCCGTCAATTTCCTTCACCGGTGTATGCCCATTGATAATCCGGCCCTGATCGGGATTGAGATCAAACTCAGCGAGCATTCTCCGGCACATCTCCTCATCTTCACGTAAATAATAATAAGGATTCTTTCTTTCTTTATGCGTTTCTTTTTCTTTAATAAAATACCGCTCAAAAGTGGTCATTTCTCTTTTTCCAAAGAGGGAGGAGTTTTCTCCGGTCCACAGGTACCAAATCATATCAGTTGCAAAGTCATCGGTGTCTTCTGGATGGGCAAAGGCATATCGCACATAACGCTCAAACACATCCAACAGCTCACGGCCTGCATAAGTGGTGTCTTCAATCTCCATTTTTTTCATATTTCCGTTTTCTTCTAAAGGAATGCAGCCATGTATCAGTAAATTTCCGTTATATTTTAAATAAAGGCTGCCTTTTTTCATAAGAAAGTTCATATGTCTGGTCAGCTTCTCTGAATGCTGAATAGAGAAGAGCAGTTTATCAATCACCTGCTGTTCTTCTTCTAGTAATTCAGCAGGCTGCTCCGGATCGATCGTTGCAAAACAGCTGTTTTGCAGCGAATACGTCTTCCCGTGAAGGGTCACTTCCTTTTTTTCATAATTTACTTTCTCAAGCAGCAGCCGATCTTCCATATTTAAACAGGGGCGCCTTTTAATGATCGGACTTTCCAATTTAAATTGGATGATGGAAATTGCTTGATGAATCTTAGTGATTTGCAGCTGTTCCTGCTCGGTTAATTTGTCATCGGAAGTACGTTTCGGATGAAAAACAGCATTATCGTCATAGTATTTCTCCGCCAGATTCAGAAGCGGCCGCAGATTGATGCCATATACATCTTCAATAATATCAAGGTTGTTGTAACGCGCGCAGATGCGGATGATATTCGCCAGACAGACTTTAGAACCTGCAAAAGCGCCTAACCATAGAACGTCATGGTTCCCCCACTGAATGTCTACAGAATGATAATGGATGAGCGTATCCATAATTTTATGCGGGTCCGGCCCCCGGTCATAAATGTCCCCGACCACATGAAGATGATCGACCACCAATCGCTGCGTAGTGTAGGCGAGGCCGACAATCAATTTATCGGCCTGTCCCAGGGAAATGATGCGTTCGAGCATTTTCTCATAATACTCTTTTTTATTTTGAAACTCATCCGTTTTATATAATAATTCTTCAATAATATAAACAAACTGTTTAGGAAGGGCTTTACGTAATTTCGACCGTGTGTATTTGGAAGAAGCGTAGGACACAAGCTTGAGCATATGCTCGATGCTGTCTATGTACCATTCCCGCAGCTCCTGTTTACTGCCCAAATTACTTTTTACTAACTGCAGCTTCTCTTCCGGATAATAGATCAGTGTCGCGAATTCATTGATCTCCCATTCCTGTAATTCCTCTTTGAACAGGTCCTTGATTTTCATTTTCACATTTCCAGATCCGTTCCGCAGCACATGTTGAAACGCCTGGTACTCGCCGTGCAGATCGCTCACAAAGTGTTCCGTTCCCTTGGGCAGATCAAGTATGGCTTCCAGATTAATGATTTCAGTGGCTACTTTTTCTTCACTTTCATATTTTTGTGCCAGCAGATCTAAATACTTTAAATTTAACATCATGAAATCCCCTTTCAACCGTTATACTTGAACTTCCAATAAAGGAAAATCCTGTTTTATTATATAAATTCATTATACCTTATTGTTCAAATAGAAGCTTAATTCATATCTAATCTGCTTACTAGATGTGGAGTGTTTATAAGAAAGGGAAGGCGAGGATGGTTATTAGTAAATCCCTTCTCTTTTTTTCATTTCTGCTAATCTTTTTAAAAACCTTTAAACGTCCGAAAAAATATAAAAATAAAAAATGAACGAAATGCTGTTGTTAATCGTACTAACTATGAAAAGCCGGGGAAGGGGTGACGTTATGGATGAAACGGAAGAACGAATAAAGCGCGCTAAAAAAGGCGATGACGAAGCGCTGGCAGCTGTTTTGCTTGAGCAGTATGATTTTGTCTATCACTACCTTCTGAAGCTGACCATGCATCCGGCGCTGGCTGAAGACATCACGCAGGAAACGATGATCAAAGCAATCGAACGCATTAATCAATACAATCCAAAGAAAGCAAAGTTATCAACCTGGCTGATACAGATCGGGACAAACCTATGGATCGATGAAAAAAGAAGACAGACAAGAGCAAAAAAATTCACGAACCAAAATCAGCTCGAATGGCAGCTCCGTCACGAATCATCCGATGATTGGCTGACTGTCACCACCGCACTGGACACATTAAAAGAAATACACCGAATTCCTGTTATTTTAAAGCATTACTATGGATACGGTTACGAAGACATCGCCAAAATCTGTAATGTCCCGACAGGAACCGTGAAATCACGACTCAATATTGCTCTTAAACGTCTTAGAGAGGAGCTTTCCCATGAAGGAAAATGAAGTAAAAGACCGGTTGAAACGATCTCTGTCGACGATTGAACAATCCAGTCCAAATGAAAAGCCGACATTAAACGAGATGATGACCCAGGTCAAGCGGACCCGCCAAAAACAAAAAAAAGAACTGTATATTTTTTTCATCATCGCTCTTGTTTTTATTACAAGTATTGTTTTACTTATGGCAAACGAGCCTCTGTTGTTCGCAGGATTTCAAGTGATTGCGACGGTAATAGCGATTGGATTTTTAATTGTGGGGAGGAGGCTGCAGCATGAGTGAACTTCAGGAAATTCCATTATGGCTGTATGTCCTGATATTCTTCTTTTTGTTTATACAAAGTACATTTCTGTTTATTCACAGCCGCAGGAATGGCCATTTACGCTGGTTCTGGGGAATCTGGGGCATGCTGAACGTGCCAACGCCGCTCATCGTATATCTCATTTATATTAAATGTATTGTTCCATACAGAGAAAGGAAGTTTGCAGATAATGAATGATCTATTTATTCTCCTTTTGCCCATTATAGTCATAGACCTTTTATTAAAGGTTACAGCACTTATTGATCT
The DNA here is from genome assembly GCF_059510535.1 of Sinobaca sp. TMA16-18. Taxonomy (NCBI): domain Bacteria; kingdom Bacillati; phylum Bacillota; class Bacilli; order Caryophanales; family Sporolactobacillaceae; genus Sinobaca; species Sinobaca sp. TMA16-18. Next base: position 8,856 of record NZ_JCAKFM010000005.1, read on the forward strand.
TTTCCGGGGCCCGCAGGCAGGCGGACAGAAGTGGATATGGGCCCTTGTCATCTTATTCGTGAGCACATTCGGACCGATTATTTATTTCCTTTTCGGCCGTTCGAAAGGAGCCTCATCCAATGATTAGTGTAGAAAACCTTTCGAAGAACATTTCAGGTAAAGAAATTATTAAGCATATTACTTTCAGTCTGCGGCCGAATAAGATTACGGCCCTTCTCGGTATGAATGGGGCAGGGAAAACCACAACCCTCCATATGCTTGCTGCTATTATGAAGCCGAGTAATGGGCAGATTATAATGCATGATGCAGTCCGAGACGTGCGCAGCGAAATCGGCTTCCTGCCCCAGTACCCAACATTTCATGACTGGATGAAGGCTGGAGAATACGTAACGATGGCAGGGGAACTTGGCGGGTTATCGCATTCAGAAGCTGTTGAGCGGACAGAGACAGTACTTCTGCAGACTGGTCTCAAGGAAAATACCAATCGGAGAATTTCAACATTTTCCGGAGGCATGAAACAAAGGCTCGGCATTGCGCAGGCGATCATTCACCAGCCCAGACTTTTACTATTGGATGAGCCGATGTCAGCGCTTGATCCGCAAGGAAGAAAAGATGTTATTCTGCTGCTTGCTGAATTAAAGAAGACCACCACTATTTTATACTCTACCCATATTTTACATGATGCAGAGCAAATTGCGGATGACGTTATTATGATGAACAAAGGGGAAATAGCAGCCTTTGAAAGGTTGGATAAGCTCATGAGCAGGCCGTCGAATCGAACGTTTACCGTTCAGGCGGAGGTGCCGCTGGATGATTGGGGCGGAAACCTGCGGAATCGTTATCCGGATTGGACCATTCGAATCAGAAAAACGCAGGCAGATATAGAAGGGCCTTTAGCAGAAAGCATCATGCAGGCAAAAGTAATGGAGAGCCTCATAGAAAATCGAATAACCGTCCGACGTTTGATTGCCGGAAACCAGTCATTGGATGAATTATTCCGCGAGGTGATGGAACGTGTTTAACGTTTTATTAAGAAAAGAACTGCTGGAAACGTTTCGCAGCTACCGCTGGTTATGGCTTCCTGTTTTTTTCATAGGACTGGCGATTATGCAGCCTGTTTCAAGCTTTTATATGGAGGATATTCTTGAACAGTTTGGCGGCCTGCCGGAAAATACCCTCATTACTATCCCGACCCCAACCGCTGAGCAGGTGTACAGCGAAACACTGGGCCAGTTTACGCAGATTGGCACATTTATCCTTGTCCTGGCGTTTATGGGAAGTGTAAGCAGCGAGCGTAAGAGTGGGGAAGCCTTACTTATCCTAAGTAAACCAACGAACTATTACGCCTATTGGTTCTCGAAGTGGTTGTCAGCATTAGGGATAACGACAGTAAGTTATTTAATAGGTATTGCTGCCGCGCTGTATTATATCACTACGTTGTTTGAACAGCTGCCAGCCGGAGAGATTCTCTATTCGGCATTTGTCTACTGGATATGGCTCGTATTTGTCGTGACGACAGCACTTGTTTGGAGTACAGTGAGCAGACATACGAGTGTGGCTGCCGCTGGGGCACTGATTACCCTGCTTCTACTCACTCTTACGGCTTCGATGTTTGGAGAATTAACGTCGTGGACGCCAGGAGTTCTGCCGGCAGCTGCAGCGGATATAAAAGCGGATATCGTTATCGCTCCGATTGTAGTGAGTGCCGCACTGACAGTTGTACTCATCGCAGCTTCTGTAAGCTATATGAAAAAAACGGACTGGCTAGCGTAAATGATCTCAAGATTCTAACGTTGATAGAAATAAATCTATTAAAAGCTCAATGAAATCCGAGGGAGTGAGCACCAGCCAAATACCTATGTGGAGCATTAATAATACAAGGAGGACCACTGCATATAGGAGCAGCATCAGAGAGGTTCCCGTTTTGCGGTCTGAAAGGTAGTATGTAACTAACATAAACGAACGATAGGTATAGAAAATGACAGCGAGAAAAAACAACAGGGCTCCGAGCTGTGTTGAAATAGGCCGTAATGCTTCCAGATAGGAATAAAAGGAAAACCCAAGATTATAAAAAAAGATGGATGGAATAAGAAGTGTTGTCACATCGCTTACTATTTTTGGGGTGCTTCTTTTAGTCCCTGAGTACTTATTGCTGATCCAGCGGATAATATAAATATTTAAAAGAACAGCTGGAATACTTACAATAAATAAATACTGTCCCAAAATGTACACAACTATTCCAAGACTTTCATAATCAGAAAAAAAGGCTGTCATAATGATCAGGTTTCCAACAAGCAGAACGGAGACAGTTATAAGGAGAAGCACGAACAGGAGAGAGAGATTGTCTTTAACTGTAAACTGCTGATCTTTTTTTATATTTTTCCCGGGTGCGCATAAAGCGTTTATAATAAAAGACCTCTTAGTTATTTTATTCTTACCGGATTCCGTCATCATAGCTCCTTTTTAACTGTAATGGGATGATCATAAATGATCTGAAATTAAAAATAGAAGAGCTGCCTGCCGGTTTCTTTATTAATCTACTATTGTTTCTATTCGATGACCGTCATATAATTCCTTTCGAAGATAAATTATTTTCCATTATTTAGTTGACTTGATCACTCATAGAGATCTATAGTGAGGTAAACGAATGGTGGTTTGGATGAAGCGAAAATCTGGTGCTTTTCCACAAAGAGAAGAAATACTGACAATGATTTCAGAACCTAAAACAGCAAAAAGGATCTTTAATAACCTTTTAGGCGGTCTTGCTATTTTTCTGTTTGGCGTTGGTTTTCTCATATTAAGCGGGCTTCTTGTGTACAACTGGTTGAGCGGATATATCCTTACTTTTAATTCTGCGACCCCATCCGGCCGGAATGGGACCTGGTTAGCAAACCTGGTGGGAAACGATCTTCTCTACATCATTCTATTTCTAGTTGCTGTACTTGGCGGCGGCTGTGCTGTTCTCGCAGGCGTGGCGATGCTTTCCTACCCATTTTCCAAGCTGCCGGCAGCGGCTGTGTACCCAGACCGTATTGTTTATAAGCTGAGTCGGAAACCCGGGGAAACCGTAGATTGGAAAGCAATAGAGACTATTATTATCGAAAATTATATACATGTAATTGGATCTAATAAAGCACAAAGCAGCATTCATCTTTATCTGGCTCGAACGAACGCAGGTCCAGTCTGTATCAAAATTCAGGACAACGAAGGAATCACCCGGCTGCTGCAGAAAGCCTGCAGCCTTAAGATACCGATCCGTTTTGTCACGCTGGATGCAAGGAGGAACCGTTCTGCTTTTCCACTGGACTACGATGATTACCGTTATATATTTGCAAAGCAGGCAAAACCCATTCCCTTCATGGAAACCTCCCATGTGGAGGATTATATGGACAGCAGTAGTCTTTTGTTTAACGACCTCCCTTATTTCCACATAGAACACTATGATCAGTATAGAACACAAGAAGAAGGAGTCCCTGTTTTGCTGGGTGCACGGTAATACGTGAAAAATAAAAACAATGCCCGTAACGTCACTTAAGACGCTGCGGGCATTGTTTATATGTGTGTCTTTTGTTTCAGTGTAGTAATGACTTCCTCCATGAAAATAAAAAAGATCGTTCTCGTTTTTTCAAACGCCAACAGCTCATTGTTTTGAGAAAAGGGGGAGAGGTGAAAAATATAATCCGCTTTAGAGTCGCGTGTATTTATATATTCTTCCAGTATAAGCATGGTCCGGGCATTTTTTTCCTTGACCGCATGAAAGAGGTTCTCAAAAGAAGCAAATTTTCCTGTAACCGAAAAAACAATTAACAGCGTACCGTTATCCGCTAAACGCTCGGCGTAGTCTTCATCGTGGGTAACAAAAATATTCTTATCGGTGACGGCTGCAAGCTTGTAGGCAAAATATTCAGCGCTGATATAGGAAGGTCCCAGTCCAAATAAAATGATTTTCTTGAAATTCGTAAATACAGATAGAAACTCATCGACTGCTGCCGGGTCATAGCTTTCCAGAAATTGAAGCAGCCGTCCTATTTCGCTGGATCCTGTTGGAATAAGTGCGGGAGCTTCTTCCCGGCCGCTGAAATACAGCTTGTACTGTTTAAAGCCGGCAAAGCCCAATTTTCTCACAAGCTTGGATACTTTGGAAGGGGACACACCGCCTAATTCGGCCGCATCTATGATCTTCAGCTTTTCATTCTGCCTGAGAGACTGCACCAATAAATGATGCAGTTCCTTTTCTAATGAGGTTAAATGATCGGTTCGTAAATTTAACATGTATCGATACCTGACCTTTTATAGTTTATGCGTTTCTATTTGAAGATAGAATAGGAACGTTTTAAAATTTCATCAGTATGAGTTCTTACGTGCTTCACCACGGAATCGTTGATCTCGCTGTAGAGAGAATGGGTATCCGGGTCAGGAGTAAAAGTTTTTTCGTTTTGAACGAGATGATCGGCCGCATCTGCAAAGCTGTCATAAATATTTAAGTGACGGCATACGCTGACAGCGGCTCCGAGACAGGCGCTGCTGCTGCCTTTTCGCTTATGCACCGGGAGCCCGAATACATCGGACAGAATCTGCAGCAGCACGTCGCTTTTGGCTCCGCCGCCGGTAACGACTACGTTGTCTATGTCCGCATCAATTTCGGTCAGCATCTCATCAATATTGTTTTTTATAGTAAAAGCGATCGCTTCTAATATGGAGCGGTACATATAATACTTTGTATGCCGCTGGTCAAATCCGATCATAATTCCCTTACGATAAGGCTGGTCCGGGCTCGACAGCCAGTCAAGTATTGTGATCAGGCCGTCGCTGCCGGGTGGTACGGCTTCTGCCTGCCGGTTTAAATAGTCTTCCTCGGACAGTCCTGATTGAGCCGCATCCTCTACTAATCCTTCTCCCAGAAGCTTCTTAAACCAGCTGACGGTCCACATGCCCCGCCTGATTCCATTTGATTCATATACATACTGAAAAGGAACCGCCGCAAGGGTAGGAAAGAAGCTGGCCGCCTCTTTAAAATCTTCGCTTCGGACGAGCATAGAGGAAATAAACGTACCGAGGGAAATCATGATCGTCGTTTCATCTTCAATACCGGCTCCGAGTACTTCCACTGCTTTGTCATTTGCCGTCGCGACGACCGGAATGCCCTGTTTCAAGCCAAACTTCTCTGCAAGGTCGTCTCTGATGGATCCTAATGCCTCTCCCGGTTTTACGAGATTAAACAGCATGTCCCGCTGCAGTCCGTTGGCAGCCATTACCGCGTCATCCTGGGACCAGTTTAACGTTTTCCGGTCCAATGGCCAGAACACTTCATAATTAGCGGCGGTGTCATTATATTCTCCGGTCAATTTGAGCCCTAAGTAGCCGGAGGTGGAGGTAACGTAGTGCACTTGATCGTCTTTGTGTTCATATGGTTTGGACAGCCGCATATCCATCCAGCTGATAACAGGCTGGGCCAGAGACCCGTCTTCTTTGAGCAGCACACGGCAGCTTCTAATGGTGCAAAGGCCGATGCCTGCGATGGCCTGTCGGCTGCCGGTGAAATTTTCCAGACAGCTTTGAATTGCACTGTCTACGCTGTGCCACAGATCATCATCCGGATGAACAACGACCCCGGGCTCCGGGGTGAGCGGTTCTTTTAACATGCAGGATCCAAACGCGGCTTCATTGCCGTCTGTATCAAATATAATCACTTTGGTACTCTGCGATCCGTTATCAATACCCATAATATACTGTTCGGCCATCGTATTCCCGCCTTTCGCTTTTCCTGTTTCCCGCTCACCCTCTAATATACTTTTTGATTTCCTTGTCCTGAGGGAAGATCGTTCCATGATTCATCGTGCCTTTAGGATCAAAGGCCTGTTTTAATTTATCAAGCATATAATAGGCAGTTCCGTGTTCCTGCTTCGTCCACTCGGAGCGGTATTTACCGATGCCGTGATGATGGCACATGGACCCTCCGTATTTCAGCGTTTCTTCAATAATAATCTCATGAATAGGGTGGTGGTACGTGAGCATTTCATCTTCAGGCGCACAGTTAATGGTGTAATTATACACAAAGTACATATTTGTTCCGTTGAGGTAGCTGTGCGAAGAGTGGCCGCCGAGCATCGTTAAGTCAGCTGTCCGCTCAAATTCCGTTTTTATGCGGTGCATGACGCTGTCGTAAATTTTAATCACATTCTCCCAGTCTGCCGACACTTCTGTTGTGAACCCATCATGTGTGTTGCGTTCTTTCATATCCTGCACTTCTTTTTCAATTCTGCTTTGATCCCAGTTTAAGTTATCAAACCATGTTTCGATAAAAGAGGAGTCCACTTTTTCGGTAATGCGGGATGAAAACGCAGCGGCCGCCTGGTCAATCGCTTCGTTTGTCGCTTTTACGATACCGAGCGGCCCTTCCACCATGAAAATCAGGACATATTTTTCTTTGTAAAAATGGCTGAAGTGCTGTCTGGCGTCTTCAGGGGAATACACGCGCGCGACAGAAGGCCGGAACCCATTTACCATCACTTCCCGGAGAATCTTAATACCGGCGTCCATATCTTCAACAAGGTAGCCGTGAAACGTATTGTTTTCCGGGTGGAATTTAAACAGCTTGATCGTGACTTCCGTAATGTAGCATAAGGCCCCTTCATTGCCGATCGCAATATGGCGGATGTCGGGCCCTCCGGATCTTCTAGGCACATTTTTAATCCGCGACACATGTCCGTCCGGAAATACGCATTCCAACCCGACGACCATATCTTCTATCGCGCCGTACAATGTAGAAAATTGGCCGATGCTTCGTGTGGAGACGAGTCCGCCCATCTGTGCAACGGGTTTGGATTGGGGGGAATGCCCCGTAGTGTAGCCTGATTTACGTACTTCGTCTTCTAAATCCTGGAGTTTCACACCGGATTGGACGGTCGCCTGCATGTTGTAGGTATCCACTTTGATAATATTGTTCATTTTTGAGCCATCGACAACAATAGTTTTTTCTTTCCAGTTCTCCAACCCGCCTTCGGTCGCCGTTTTCCCGCTCCGGGGAATGACGTTGATGTGATTTTCGTTGCAGTAGGCCAACAGAGTTTTTACTTCTTCCGCGGAATAGGGATAAACAATAGCAAGGGGGGCGGGGACATTCAGAACATGCTTCGCTTTAGCATATTTTTTGTACCGGTCGGCAGAAGCATCATACAGGTCTTCGGACATCGTAACGATCTGTTCTTTTGAAATAAGGTCTGATAGATCTTTAAGCGTTTGTGTACTCATAAACATAATTCTCCTTTGTATTTAATTTATCGAACAAGATAGCCGCCATCGACGGTAACTAGTGTGCCGTTCACATAATTGGACGCATCCGATGCCAAATAAACAACGGTTCCCATTAAATCAAGAATGTTTCCCCAGCGGTTGGCGGGAATGTGATCGAGAACGCGCTGGTTTTTTTCGATATCTGCTCTCGTTAATTTTGTGATGTCGGTTGCAAAATAGCCCGGCGCGATGCCGTTCACTTGAATATTGTACTGAGCGAGCTCATCGCAGTAAGCCTTCGTGAAACCTGCCAGGCCGTGTTTGGTTGCAGCATACGCCGGAGACCATTGGCCGCCCAGAAAAGAGAAGACGGAGCACGTGTTAATGATTTTTCCGCTCTTCTGCTTAATCATATGTTTAGCAGCTTCGTTCGCTAATTCAAAAGGAGCCGTTAAGTTAACGGACACCATTTTGTCCCACTGGAGCCTCGTGAATTCTGTTACATTTTTTTCGTATATGCCGATGCCTGCGTTATTCATCAGAATATCGACCGTGCCAAAGAGATTAATGCATTCCTTTACTATTTCCGTACATACATTATCCTGCGTAATATCAGCAATTTTCAGGTGATACTGAACGCCTTCCTGTTCCACTAATTTCCGGGTCAGGTCGTCATCATCTGTCATACTGACAGCGAATATATTTGCGCCTGCCTTGGCCAGAGCAAGCGTGCATCCCTGGCCGAGCCCTGAATTGCCGCCGGTGATAATGGCCGTTTTTCCCTGCAGGCTGAAAAAATTCATATTAAATGAGGTGATGTCTGGTTCCGTTGGACGCATTCTGTGTCAACTCCTTCCGAACTGTATCCTGAAGTCATCTTAATATGCCGGATGAATAATAACAAGGTTGGAAGTGAGAAATTTTCTTTTTATTTATATAATTATGCCTTCAAAGGAAAATTTTCCTTTGGGAACATAAAGAAACAACCGCCTTTTTTGAAGAAAACGGTTGTTTCTCTGTTTGATCAGCCGTAATGGAACCTCAATAACATAATGAATTATCTATTAAAAGCCACCGGAGCCTCCACCGCCGCCGCCAATACCGCCTCCTCCTCCGACACTTCCACTGCTGGAAGCGCTGAAAGAGCTTGCCGCTTCTGCAGAAGACGATTGGAACTGCGTACTGGCGAGGAGGCCGCCTGTCATAAATATGGGCACATTGCTGTTGTATCCGCCGGAAACCTCCGGCTTGGTTGAGAATTCTTTTGTCAGGTCTTCACTCATTTTCGTGACAGACTTCAAGTTCAACCCAAGTCCGTATACAAAAGCAAGCTTTTGTTCTTCCGGCGGAAGGGACTGCCAGTCGCTCGTTTCATAACGGGCCACTTCGTCTTTATAGTCTTTCCAGTCCCGCAGCAGTTTCCATCCTTTTTCGGTTCTGGGCTGGTACACCAGCGCATATCCGAAAACAAAAAGGAACAGCACCAGCAGGAAAACAAACGGCACGAGCATACCATCTATAATATACAAAATTCCTAAAGCAAGGGGGAGGAAAGCTGCAGTTCCCAGCCTTATTTTGAAACCGCGCTTATTGATTTTTAAAGCCGCTTCCTGTTTTTCTGCTGTAACGGCTTTATCCCATTCGACTTTTTTTGCCTCAAAGGTTTCATAATTCTTTTCGTTCTTCAAATAGTCGGCCATGTCGGAGAGACGAAATACATGTTCCTTTCCCATTTCATCAAACAGCATCGAAACGAGAATCCTTTCATGCGTTCTCAGATTCTCCCGGCTCTCCAGACGAAAGCTGTCTTCTCCTGCCTGCGTCACCTTACCCTGCCTGACAAGATCAAGCAATGAAGCAGTAAGCATTTCAGAGGTGACAGCTGGACTTACATAATACATCGTAGCAGGCATACTCAGCTCAAGCGGCGGCGGCCCGGGAGTGAGGTCATTGGAATAGGCACTTTGTTTCAAGTGGCTGTATTTTCTCCGATCCATATAAATCACGCTTAAAAACAGCAGGGCAAGAAGAGGAATGGCTATCGGTGCAGCATTTGATAGAAAATCCTGGCGGGCAGCGGCGGCAGCCACAGCTTCTTCCTGTTCTTCTTTTTCTTCCTGGATTTCTTCGGCTGCAGAGCCGTCAGCAGTTCGGGCGACACCTTCAAACAGTGTGTTATCAAAAGCGGCGCGGACATCTCCATTTTCTCCGCTTTCCACCTGCCCCATATCAAATAGGACGTATTCGTCAGTGATCTGCTCTGAATTTTCCGCTTCATCGTAGCCGATCGCTTCCGTTTCTTCGGAAGATCCCGGCGGGTGCACCCGAATCTGCACCGACTCGTAATCTGTTTCGTTCGAGCTGTCGAAAAACGCCCAGTAAAATTCGCCGAGATCATCGTAGCGTTCTACCCCGTCTTCAATCGTATACTGAAGATCGACGGTAAAGCTTTCATCTTCTCCCGGCCGGTGAATACGGTGAACGATTTCTTCTTCCGTCTCGATTTCCAGCGGTTCTCCATTTTCAAATGCTTCTATATTTTCAATAGGAGCATATTCCGGGTGATTCAGCGTTCTGACAACGCCATTGAATTCCCCTTCAAAGTCATAAGTAAAAGATTCTTCCACCTGCACTGTCCCATCTTCCTGCAGAAAAGCATCAATTTCTGCTTCAGGAATCGTGAGTTCAAACGCGCCGGCAGTCGTTGGAGCTGCTAATAAAAATACAGAAGCAAGTATCGCGGCACTGATTTTTATTCTCATGCGAATCCCTCCTCTTTAGGTAAGTATACTAAAATATGGAGGTTTATATTATAATTCTGCGTACTTAAAGATACTATCCGCATTTTTATATAATGCTTTTACCAATTCTGTCTGTGAATTCGATCAAAAAAGTTAAAATCATTTGAAAGTTTACGTTTTGAATTTATATTTTTACATTTTTTAGGTTATAATAATTTTGATTGCTGGTAAAGAAAATGAGTTTGAAAGAAAGACGGGAGCGGATACTGCAGACTTGCTAATTTGACTCCAAAGAAACAAGTTTATTTTGTAGCATTTTGGGAAAAAAGTAAATAAGGTTTAATTATGGAAAAATTAATATTATATAAACCTCTCGCATGATTTCGGAATCGCGAAATTAGAGAATCTGTATGCCTGAAGAAAAACGCTTTGAATAACTGTTTGTACAATAGTAATAGAAGGAAGAGGTGAGCTGCTTGAGTTTAGGTATACTCCTTGTATTACTTACGATTATATTTGTTATTTATTTCAGGTCAAACACCTTAAAAGTTATTTACGTTAGTTTAGGGTTACTTGCTTGCGGCGTAGTTTGTTTTATTGTGTTTGTCATTGCCATTGGTACGATGAATCCAGCTTATGGCTCTGTTATGCGATTGGACATAGCTCATTATAGCCTGCAGGCCTCACTGGTCTTAATTCCAAGCGGTGTTCTTATGAGTATTAGCGCCATTGTTTTCCATCGTACGCGTAAAAAAACTTCATAAGAATTTCGATCTTGAAGCTTCTCTGCCCATTGAAAAAGGATCTATTGAGTAAGGTCAGAAGGCCCAAATCTCTATCAGGTATGAGTGCTTAATCTATACAAAAAAGTACTTACATTTAATATGGAAATCACGATGTTTATAAAATCGAATCGTTCAAAAAAGCTTTTCTTCTTTATGTAAAGAAACACCCCAAACTCGCATGTTTGACTGCGATGATATGGAGGTGTTTTTTTAATGAATACCAACGGTTTATAGAAAGCAGCTGCAATGTTTTCTAGTGGCTGTGGTTTTTCATATGATCATAAACTATATGTTTAAAGTCATCTACGGTGTCTTTATTGCTATGCATAGGGGTTAATTGAATAGGGTGGATTTTCAATAAAAAGAAAAAAGGACGACTGCCGTAATCATAGATAGAAGTGAAGTTTTTCTTGTTTAAGAATAAATTAAGTCTTGAAATGTTTGAAATCGATAAATTTATTTTTAAAAAAAGGTATTTAATAACAATATAATAAGTAGTGAATAGAAGAAAAAGGATACCTAATATAATGCCTATCCGCATCGCATATTCAAAGACCGATTGAAGGACAAAACAGCCCAATAAAGAAGTAATCATTATTGCTAAAAACTCTGTATGGGATAATTTTATGTAACTCTGCGTTTTGAAAATAAAGTGTAAAACATAAGAATTGCGTCAAATATCACAACATTTAAAAATATGGAATTTTAATTGATTTTATTCCATTTTATGTATAAACTCAGGGTGAATTAAATTTCAAAAGAAAGAGTTCCATGTATTTATCTTTGGATGTAAAACTTTTAGAAAGTCTTATGATCATAAAAAAGGAGAGATATTATGGTGAAAATCAAAAGCAAACGTACGGTAATTAGTCTCTTAACAGCTGTATTACTTATGTTTAGCTTTGCCTTATCCCCTATGACACACCAAGCCCATGCTGTTGAAACAGTGAATCCTGAAACATTTACACAGGAGGATATCCCTAATTTGGATATTAGCGACAAGGAAAAGGGTATTTTAAATGGCGTGTATTACGACCCTCAGACAGATGAGCTATTGTTTGATAAATCCCAAGGAGAAGAATATTATTCTTTTTCAGAGGATGAAATAGCTCAAGTGGAATCACAATTGAGTGATGTTCCTGAAGATAACATTGATCAAATCCAAGCAGGTTCTGATGATGGTGGAATAACGACCCAGGTAGCTCCAGCTGTTATTTGGGGCGGTGTAGCTGTTGTTGGTATATTTACGGGGGGCGCGCTGATTTTCTCTTCGATGTATTTTAATCATCAGGAAAAGCAAAACTTAGTTAATAGATGTTATGATGAAGGAGGAACACCATCTATTGACAATCAGGATGCAGCTGGTGTCAGTGGTACAACAGATTCCGGTGCTGCTGAACGGAGTGGTGGCTATGAATTTGAATGTGTTGAGTGACCCATGTCATGTTCTTGAGGAGGGATATTTGTGAGTGTTTTTAGCTTATTTATTATCGCGTTAATTGGCATTGTGATTTTTTCATTAGGCATGTGCACGTGGGCGACGATTCAACATTATCGCTCGACGAAAAACGAACAAAATATCCGGCTGGCAGAATTGGAAGAGAAAAGAAAAGAACGGGAGCAGTATTCGACCGACTCCTAATTGTTGAATAGAATCGATCATGCTAAAAGAGGCAAAGACCTTCCGCTGAGGAGGCTTTGCTTCTTTTTTTATAGTTAAATATTTCATGAGTAAAAGTAGAATTTTATTAGTCTGAGAAAAAATAAAATGCGACATTTTCAAAAATGTACAATACTCATTTTCAGTCCGTAAAATTCACTGGTTTTTGAAAGGTTAAGGACGAGCACTTTGTCCCGAAGCACTGAATCAATACTTCTGCTAATACCCTGGACCCCTTGTCCGGAATTTCTCACGCCAAGAAATGGTAAGTAATTCGGCTCGCGTGATGTTTTACTATTCACACTCCGCTAGTTTGATTGGTGTTATTTTGCTTGTGAATTTGAGTTCGTATGTATTTGGTTTTGATATTAGTTGGTTCACAGATTTTTTAGATAACTATAGCAATTATAATGAAAGGTTTTAGAAATGATCGTTCTTAACCTGATGAATCGATTAATGCAGCGTAATCCTCCCTACCATATGTAAGCGTTATCATATATACTTAAAAGAAGAGACAATACGACACGGCAATTCCACTCATACACTTCTATCATGCAGATAAAAAAGCAGACCTGTCTTTTATAAAATATAATTGAGGTGAGCTTCATGATGGCTGGTCAGGTAACAAAAGAGCAGTGGAAGCGGTTCGTGCAGGAAGGGTCGCTGGACACGTCCAGGATCAGCAGACGGATTGCCGCTTCCTGGTACCAGTGCCGGAAAAACGGAGTGGATCCATACAATGGAAAAGGGATTCTGCGCCTTGAGAGCGGGGCCCTTCAGAAAAAACGCGAGGAAAACAAACGGCTGATCGAAATTGCGGTGCCATTTATGCAGAAGCTGGCACAGATGTATGCCCAAACGAACATGATCATTCTGCTGATTGACAGAGATGGCTATGTATTAAAGCTGATGGGCCAGGACAAAGCAAAAGCGCTTGCAACGCATATTAATTTTACAGAAGGCGTAAAGTGGACGGAAAAGGAAGTCGGCACGAATGCGATTGGGACGGCGCTCTCTACAGGAGAAGCTATTACGGTGAACGGACCGGAGCATTTCTCGCTGGCCTCCCAGAGCTGGGGGTGTTCGGCTTCCCCGATCCGGGATGAAAGAGGAGATGTGATCGGCATTCTCGATATTTCCAGCCCATCCGCGGCGGGTTATCATGAGCATCTGCTCGGCACGGTCGTTTCCGCCGCCTACGCGATTGAGCATAAGTGGCAGCAGGTTATTAAAGAAGAAGAAATTGCCCTCATGCATTATGCGCTCGAGCGTCTTGGGAAACAGGAGACGTCCTTTCTTGTAGCGGACCGCAGGGGCCGTATTGTGTATCTTTCCCCGGAGGCAAAAAAGAGCCTGAGCGTATCCCCGGGTGACTCTATGGAAAATCTGCCTTTTGCCGGGACCAGGCAGCCGGTATATTCGTTAAACGATGGACAGGTGATCGGAAGTTACGTGGCAGTTCCGGTGAAAGAACCGGAACGATATGGCACCGGCTGGACCGAAACCTTTGCCTTTAAAGGAGTCACCGGTGCAAGCAGCGCATTCAGGCACGTGCTTGAAAAAGCGGAAAAAGCCTCCCGTACGAATGTCACCGTTCATATAACGGGGGAGACGGGTACCGGAAAAGAAGTGATGGCCCGATCTATCCACGAAAACCATGCCGGTTCCAATGCCCCGTTTATTGCGATTAACTGCGGAGCCGTTCCGGCCAATCTGCTCGAAAGCGAGCTGTTCGGCTATGCGCCGGGAGCGTTTACGGGCGCAAAGAAAGAGGGCGCTCCCGGAAAAATCGTGCAGGCGGATGGAGGCACACTGTTTTTGGATGAAATTGGTGAAATTCCGGCTGCGATGCAGGTGGCACTGCTGCGGGTTCTTCAGGAAAAAGAAGTCACGCCGGTCGGAGGAGACAAAACAAGACGCGTCCACTTCCGGCTGATTACCGCATCCAACCGGCCGCTCGGCGAACAGGTACAGAGCGGCACCTTCCGGGAGGATTTGTATTACCGGATTTACGTATATGCGATTCATCTGCCGCCGCTGCGCCGGCGCCGGGAGGACATTCCTGCGCTCGTGCACTACTATTTTCATCAAAACGGACGGCTGTTTACGTGGACGGAAGAATCCATTCAAGTGCTGCAGCGGCAGAAATGGGAAGGCAACATCCGCGAACTGTTTAATGTGCTCGAAGGCCTGTATGTAGAATTTCAGGAGGAAACGCCTACTGCCCGTCAGATCGAAGCCTACATGCAGCAGATTTCCCCCGAGCATGAGGAAGCACCGCCGGCTCCGTCGCTTTCTGTCCGGGAGCAGATGGAAAAGGATTATCTGGAAAAGGCGCTGCGTCAGCACGGGGGGAAAGCCTCCCTGGCAGCAGAACAGCTCGGCATTCCCCGAAGCTCCTTTTACCGGAAATTAGCTAAGTACAAGCTTTCCTGAAAAAAGACAGAGTGGGACGATTTGAGACAAAATGGGACATGTCCCGCAGATTCCCAATTTCATACAGAATAAAAAGAAGAGAATGCTTATTTTGTAAGCGTTCTCTTTTTTGGCATGGATTTTGCAATTAATCATAGTAGAACGGCCGGCTTCCGGCATCATTTACTCATAAGGAGGTTAACGAGAATGGGAGTATCGGAAACGCAGCAGAAGTCACTTACGTCGGAAAAAGCAAAATGGATGTATCAGAAGATGGCAGAAATACGCAGGTTTGAAGACCAGGTTCATGAAACGTTCAGCACAGGCGTCCTGCCGGGATTTGTTCACTTGTATGCAGGAGAAGAAGCGGTGGCAGTCGGAGTATGTGCGCATCTCGATGACAAGGACAGCATCACAAGCACCCACCGCGGCCATGGTCACTGCATTGCCAAAGGGTGTGACCTGAAAGGCATGATGGCCGAAATTTACGGTAAATCGACCGGGCTGTGTAAAGGAAAAGGCGGTTCGATGCACATTGCAGATGTCAGCAAAGGCATGCTTGGTGCAAACGGGATTGTAGGAGGTGGTTTCCCTCTCGCAACCGGAGCAGGGCTGTCAGCCAAACTCCGCAAAACAGGCGGGGTGGCGGTTTGTTTCTTTGGTGACGGTGCCAATAACCACGGCACATTCCACGAAGGCATCAACATGGCGGCGATTTGGAAGCTTCCGGTTATCTTTGTCGCGGAAAACAACGGGTACGCAGAAGCCACTCCATTTGAATATGCGTCCAGCTGCGAATCGATTGCCGACCGGGCGGCCTCTTACAATATTCCGGGTGAAACGGTGGACGGCAAAGATACGATGGCAGTATATGAAGCAGCGGAACGCGCTGTAGAGCGGGCAAGAAACGGAGAAGGCCCGACGTTAATTGAATGCACAACGTACCGCAACTACGGCCACTTCGAAGGAGACGCCCAGAAGTACAAAACGAATGAAGAGCGCGAGGAGCACCTAAAGGAACTGGATGCGATTATCCGCTTCCGCCAGCACGTATTGACTACGGATCTGGCGTCAGAAGATGAGCTTCATTCCATTGACGAAAACGTAAGGAAAGAAATAGAAGATGCGGTGGAATTTGCAGAGAAAAGTCCAATGCCGGAAGCAGACCAGCTCACCACAGATGTGTACGTCGAATACCAGCCGGGCGGGGAGGAATAAAAGATGACAAGAAAAATATCTTTTTCGGATGCAGTCAATGAAGCTATGGCAATTACGATGCGAAATGATGAACATGTGATTCTACTTGGAGAGGATGTAGCGGGCGGAGCGAACGTAGACCACCTGCAGGATGAAGAAGCGTGGGGAGGCGTAATGGGCGTCACCCAGGGACTCGTTCAGGAATTTGGACGCGACCGGGTTCTCGATACGCCGATTGCAGAAGCGGGCTACGTCGGCGCGGCCGTCAGCGCAGCGGCAACCGGTATGAGACCGATTGCCGAGCTGATGTTTAACGACTTTATCGGCAGCTGCCTTGATGAAGTGATGAACCAGGGCGCGAAGCTGCGCTACATGTTTGGCGGGCACGCGAAAATTCCGCTTGTTATCCGCACGATGCACGGCGCCGGGTTCCGGGCGGCGGCCCAGCATTCGCAGAGCTTGTATGGCATGTTTACCGCTATTCCAGGGCTTAAGGTCGTTGTGCCTTCAACGCCGGCTGATGCCAAAGGGCTTTTAATTTCCGCGATTGAAGACGATGACATTGTGATCTTCTTTGAAGACAAGACACTCTACAATGTTAAAGGAGAAGTACCGGAAGGTCATTACAAAATCCCAATCGGCAAAGCGGATATTAAGCGGGAAGGCGATGACGTAACGATTGTTGCAATCGGCAAACAGGTACAGACGGCACTCGATGCAGCCGCCAAGCTGGCAGAAAAAGGCATTCAGGCCGAAATAGTAGATCCGCGCAGCCTGTCGCCGCTTGATGAAGACACTATTTTAAAATCGGTCCAGAAAACAAGCCGGCTCGTCATTGTTGACGAAGCCAATCCACGCTGCAACGCAGCTACCGATATTTCAGCCATGGTAGCGGATAAAGGCTTTGATTTCCTTGATGCCCCAATAAAGATGGTAACCGCACCACACAGCCCGGTTCCGTTTTCCCCATCATTGGAAGATCTGTATCTGCCATCTCCGGAGAAAGTGATTAAAGCGGTCGCTGAACTGATTGACGACGAATCCATTGTCGCAAGCTGATAAACCTAAGAACAGGCTGAAGGAGAGTGAGGCGCATGGCACAGGAAGTGGTGATGCCTAAATTTGGAATGAGCATGGAGGAAGGCACGATCGTGGAATGGCTCGTTAAACCGAACGATGAAGTGAAAAAAGGGGACCCCCTTGTCACGATCAGCTCCGATAAAATTACGAATGAGCTGGAAGCCCCGGCCGACGGGGTCATTATCGAAGTGATTGCAGAGGTGGATGATACGCTGGCGGTAGGGAAGCCGCTCGCCTATATTGGGGAAAAAGGGGAAAAGCCGAAACCTGGTGCCAAGACCGATGATAAAGCGCCGGAAGCCGGGCAGCAGTCATCGTCGGCCGAGGTGGAAGAAGCGCCGAGAACAAACGGCCGATCGGCGTCAGATTCCAGGCATATTAAAATTTCTCCGGCGGCTAAAAAGCTGGCAAAATCAAAAAACATTCCGCTCGAAGAGCTTTCAGGCACGGGACCGCAGGGACGAATTACCAAGCAGGACGTAGAAAATCATGCTGTGTCTGTCCCGGAGGAACCAGCGCCTCAAACGGAAATCGTTCCTTACGCCGGGATAGAAGAAGCCGTAACAAAAACACCGGTAAGGGGCATACGAAAAGCCATCGCAGAGAATTTGCATCAAAGCCTGCTGCAGAGCGCACAGCTGACGTTAATGAAAAAAGCAGATGTAACGGATCTGCTCAGCGTGCAGAAGCAGGCCAAGCAAAGCCTGGAGCAAAACGGGGAGCCCGTGACGCTGACGCTGACCGCTTTTATTGCCAAGGCGGTCGTGAAAAGCCTGCAGGCTCATCCCGGCATGAACAGTGCCTATATTGAAGACGCGATTCATACGTATCCATACGTTCATTTAGGTATTGCCGCGTCGCTTGATGACGGTCTGATCGTGCCGGTAGTGTTCCATGCCGAACTGCAATCGGTTTTGGGACTGGCGGAGAGCATTCAAACCCTGGCAGAAAAAGCACGTGAAAACCGGCTCGATACAAACGAAATGTCCGGCTCGACGTTTACCATTACGAACCTGGGAGCAACAGGAATCGAGTACTTCACCCCGATTCTGAACCCGCCGGAAGCCGGTATCCTCGGCATCGGCTCGCTGCAGGAAGAAGTGGTTATGATCGAAGGGCAGCCGCAGGCACGGAAATTTCTGCCGCTCAGCTTAACCTTTGACCACCGCATCATTGACGGCGATCCGGCAAGCCGGTTTCTAAAAGATGTCGCAGCTTCACTGGAGCATCCGTATCAGATGATGCTGTAGGAGGTGGGCGGATGAAGGAGCAGAACACAGAGCTTCTTATTATCGGTGCGGGTCCCGGAGGATATGTGGCCGCAATCCGTGCGGCCCAAAATGGCACAAAGGTGACGATAGTGGATAAAGGTGAGCTCGGCGGCACATGTTTAAACGTGGGCTGTATTCCCTCCAAAGCGTTAATTGAAGCCGGTCACTATGCAGCGATGCCCGCCCGGGCGGCATTAGCCGGCATCCAATATCCGGAGCCGGAAATTGATTTTCAGAAGCTGCAGCAGTGGAAAACAGGCATTGTAAAACAGCTTACAGGCGGAGTGAAAGGGCTGCTGCAGGCAGCGGGGGTGACTATTTTAAAGGGAAAAGCGGCTTTCGTTGATCCTAAACGGGTAAAGGTAACGGGAGAAGAGGAGCAGGAAATCACATTTTCTCACTGCATCGTGGCCACCGGCTCCTCTCCTATTGAAATTCCGGCGTTTCCTTTTAATGCCCGCACGCTTTCGTCGACTGAAGCGCTTGCTTTAACCAAAAAGCCGGAGTCGATAACGGTAATTGGCGGCGGCTATATCGGCATCGAACTTGGGACGATGTTTGCCAATTTCGGAACGGAAGTAACGATCATTGAAGGATTGTCTTCCATTCTGCCTGGGTTTCCAGCGTCTATGTCCAAGCTGGTCGCTAAAGAGCTGGAAGCCCGGTCAAACGTGGCTGTTCATACAGATACGAAAGTAACGAAGGTGGAGACGACTGAAAAATCCGCTTCCGTCACGTATGAAAAAGGCGGGCAGACAGAAACACTGGAAAGTGAGTATGTGCTTGTGACCGTAGGGAGAAAGCCTAATACAGAGAAGCTGGAGCTGGAGAAGGCAGGCATAATGGTCGATGGAAAAGGCTTTATTGAGGTGAGTCCGGCCTGTCGTACAAGCGTGTCTCATATTTTTGCGATCGGGGATATTACGCCGGGACCGGCTCTTGCCCACCGCGCTTCCAAACAGGGGAAATTAGTATGCGAGGCACTGGAAGGAGAGGATGGCGACAGCACCGATTACGTTATTCCAGCTGTCGTTTTCTCAGATCCGCCGCTCGCTTCGGTCGGTTTGTCGAAAGACGCCGCGGAAAAAGAAGGATACGAAGTGAACGCAGATAATTTTCCGATAAACCACAATGGCCGGGCTCTGACATTAAATGCTGGAGCCGGAATGGTTAAGCTGATCACCGATCGGGCAGACGGAACGATATTAGGTGCAGAAGCGTCGGGGGAAGGCGCTCCGGAGCTCATCAACGAACTGGCCGTCTGCATTCAATCCGGTTTAACTGCTGAAGACGTTTCTCTTGTTGTCCATGCGCATCCGACGCTTGGAGAAAGCATCATGGAAGCTGCAGACAAAGCAATCGGCACGCCGATTCATCAATTGTAGAAGCAGGAGAGTGCGCTCTCCTGCTTTTTAATGTGGAAAATCATCGAAAAAGCACCAATCCGGCAATAAGGGTTTTTATTTTTGTTATACTAATGAAGAGCTTTCTCTGTCCGCCGGACTTGGCGGCACGCTGTTTATTTCTTATACTATTTATCATAGAAGGGAGTTATGAATGACAATGACCTCAATAAATATACTTGTGATCGTAATCAGCCTGGGAGCTGCCTTGTTTGCATGGCTGCAGGCAAATACAGCTAAAAAGCAGGCACAGGCCGCAGCAGAACAGGTTACCATTGCCCAGGATCACATAGAATATGTGAAAAAGAACTACGAGCAGGAAGAAAGCCGGCTCCGAAACGAAATCGACAATCAGCATAAAGCCTTTTTCACGATCGATAAGGTGATAAAAGGAGCGCGCCAGGAAATCGTTATTACCAATATTGGTAACGGCGAAGCAAGAATTACAGAAATTTTATTTGACGGCGCCGATTATACTGAACACCGCTCCTACGAAGGCAGCAACTGGAGAAAAGGAGTCATTAAAGGAAACGGAGCCAACATTATCATTACTTTGATCCCGAGCAAGTTTCACCGGTTAAATGAAATTGAAGTATTCTGGACCGACGAAGTCGGCGAAGACAGCACTCATAAGCTTATTTAATACATAAGGCGTGCCTGAAAAGGGACGTCTTTTTATCAGCTTGGAAAGCCCGCCGCGCGTGGTATAATAGGTAGATGATTTGATACATATAACAGGGGGAACGACACATATGATATTTGCAGCTATTGAAGGCAGCCGCGGAATTATTTCCGGCGGAACCGGCAGCATTACCTCTCTTCCCGTGCCTACAGGAAGTGCTAACTTTTTTGACTTACTCGTCATTATTATGACGCCTATTCTGCTTTTTACTTTTGCTATTGCTCTCCGTCGCATGCTAAAAGACAAGCTGAACCGAAACTACGCCGTATTTCTCGGCATGATTGCCATGGAGTGGCTGCTTGCTTCTATCGTACTCAATATTATTTATGGCAGCCTGCTGTACCGGAATGCCGGCTTGTATTTGTTTGAACTGTTTGGAGGCGGCTTTTTAACAAGTCTTTTAAATATTATTGCGTACGGTGCTCTTTATCAAATTATGCTCAGCTCCATCATTACGGCCAAGCGGAAAATCGAAGAGCACTCCGGTTCAAAAACCCTGCATTTAATGGACATGCTGATTCTGTCGTCCCGGGACCGCACCGATTTATCACGGGCAGTGCGGGATGATATTGCCCATCAGCTGTCCGCCAACAGCAAGCTCAAGAAAGAGCATCAATATTATTTAAAGCGGGCGATGGCGATATACAATGAAGACCTGTCGACGTCTATGAGTACACGGTCCGGACGAATTGAGATGGAGCGTTACACGATGCAGAACGAAGAAATTTCCCATCCAATGAGCTATGTCTCCGCCATTTATAATATTATGCGCCAGCAGTTCCGGCCGAGCCGGCCGGTCCGCCGCTGACAGCGAAGAGTCTTCTTTTTAAAAAGGGAAGACTCTTTTTTATACATATATGGAGGCGTTTACAAATAAACAAAGGTAGGATATGATGATAAAAAGTCGACGGTCGACGGAAATGAGGACGAGTAGATGAGAACATTAAAAATAGCGAGTATCCCCGGTGATGGAATTGGAAAAGAAGTCGTACCGGCAGCAGAGGAAGTTGTACAGGCTGCAGTGCAGGCGTTCGGAGGAGTGGAGATTGAATTTACGCAGTTTCCATGGAGCTGCGAATATTACTTAGAGCACGGAAAGATGATGCCCGACGACGGGCTGGAGACATTAAAAGAATTTGATGCCGTATTTCTAGGAGCGGTTGGAAACCCGGAGCTGGTAGCCGATCACATTTCCCTGTGGGGGCTGCTGATCAACATCCGCCGCAATTTTGAGCAGGTGCTCAACATGAGGCCGGCTAAAACATTCAAAGGCCTGCAGTCGAAGCTGGCCAATCCCAACGATTTCGATATTGTGGTCGTCCGCGAAAACAGTGAAGGCGAATACAGCGAAATCGGAGGCCGTATATATCAAGGGGAAGACCAGATAGCCATCCAAAGCGCCGTGTTTTCGAGAAAAGCAACCGAACGGGCTGTTCGCCATGCGTTTAAACTGGCGGCAGAGCGCGGCAAAAAAGTAACGAGCGCAACAAAATCCAACGGCATCATTCATTCCATGCCTTTCTGGGACGAAATCTTTGAAGAAGTAGCGTTGGAATATCCCGACTTTCAGACAGACTCCCAGCATATTGATGCGCTGGCCGCGTTTTTTGTGACAGCGCCCGAGCGGTTCGATGTAATTGTCGCAAGCAATCTATTCGGCGACATTTTAACCGATATTGGTGCAGCCATTATGGGAAGCGTCGGTATTGCACCTGCAGCGAACATTAATATGAACGGCAAATATCCTTCCATGTTTGAACCGGTACACGGCTCCGCCCCTGACATTGTCGGCAGGGAGCTTGCAAACCCGATCGGCCAGATCTGGACAGCCAAGATGATGCTTGATCATCTCGGAGAAGAAAAAATAGCTGATCGTTTACTTGAAGTAATTGAAGGCGTTATTGCAGACGGTATTATGACCCGTGATATTGGAGGAACCTCCACTACTACAGAGGTGAAAGATGAAATCATCCGCCGCCTGCAGGCGTAGTCAAATAAAAGCCCGGCTGGGGAGCCGGGCTTTTATTCTGTCTCATATAGGTTATACGATAAGTGCTTTCGTCTGCAGCTGGTCTTTTAAATAGTTGAGATCGTGCTCAAGATGATCGATCATGGCTTTCGCTGCGGCTTCTTTGTTTCCGGCTTTGATTTCCCGGTACACCGCTGTATGCTCGGCTTCTATTGTTAAAGCTCTATCGGTACCGGTGAAATTGTAGGTCCGGAACAAATACATTAAAGAGCGAAGTTCATCAATATGTTTTTTGAGGCGGTTGTTTCTGCTGAAGAGAATGATATGATTATGAAAGGATTCATTCAGTTTAATGATTTCCCGGGCCGGCGCTTCCCGA
Organism: Sinobaca sp. TMA16-18; assembly: GCF_059510535.1. NCBI lineage: Bacteria > Bacillati > Bacillota > Bacilli > Caryophanales > Sporolactobacillaceae > Sinobaca > Sinobaca sp. TMA16-18. The sequence goes on from NZ_JCAKFM010000005.1 coordinate 31,671, forward strand.
TGAATGGCCTGTTTCGTTTCTTCAAGCACCCGGCCGATCTGTGCGGTTTCGTCTGCGTCTGCTGCGTCTATCATTAAGCGCACGGCAAAGGATTCCAGTGCCTGCCTGCATTGATAAATTTCTTCTACATCCTGAAACGTAGGCTGATACACCATTACTTTGGCTTTTTCATCGGAAACGATAAGTCCTTCCCGTTCAAGCACCCGGATGGCTTCGCGTATCGGGCTGCGGCTTACCCCGAAATCCTTTGCCAGCTGCGTTTCGTTAATACGCTCGCCGGGGGTAAGCGTGCCTTCTACGATCATGGCCTTCAGGGAATGGTAAAACTGCTCGTAATACGGAATAGGCTTTTGAATGCCCGGTTGTTTCACGTGAAACCAGCTCCTTTCATTGCGGTATCTCTCCGGCTGTTCTTTCCCCAAGTATAGCATGTTTACAACCGGTGCCGGAGGAAAAGCAATAGGAAAGAGCGGACACGAAGAAGCAGAAATCAAGACGAAAACCTGCTTTACTACATCAGACTACACTAACGATTATGTCATTGTACATAGCCAAGGAGGAACCCCAGTGATCATTGCGATCATCATTTTATTATTTGTATCATTTTTCTTTTCCGGAAGTGAAACAGCGCTGACGGCAACGAACAAAATGAAGCTGCAGACGAAAGCGGAAAACGGAGATAAAAAAGCAGGAAAACTGCTTGATCTGGTGTCACGTCCGAGTGAATTTATTACAACAATCCTAATAGGAAACAACATAGCCAATATTCTGCTGCCGACGCTCGTCACGGCCCTTGCGATTCAATACGGGGTAAGTATTGGAATTGCGTCAGCCATTCTGACTGTTATTATTATTATTTTTTCTGAAGTCATACCGAAGTCGATTGCAGCAACATTTGCAGACCGTATTTCACCGGTCATTTATCCAGTAATCCGCTTTTTTGTTATTATATTTAAACCGATTACGATTGTGCTTAATAAACTGACAGGGGCTATAACGCAGATCCTGTCGAAAGGCCAGGTACAAGAAGCATCGGTCTCAAAAGAAGAGTTCCGGACGATGGTCGATATTGCCGGATCCGAAGGGACGTTTAACGAAGCCGAGTCCCACCGTATTAAAGGAATGCTCGATTTTCATAACCTGAATGTAAAAGACGTGCTGAAAACGCCCCGGGTTGAGATGGAAGCCCTGCCTCTTAGAGCTTCTTTCGAAGAAGTACGGGACATAGTGATTGCAAAACCATACACAAGATACCCGGTATTCGATGACGATATTGATGATATTGTTTCCGTGTTTCATTCCAAATATTTAATTTCCTGGGCGATGGAAGCAGAAAGGCCGCTGGAAGCCTTCAGTTCGCCCGATCCGCTGATTGTATACGAATTTCATAAAATCGATTGGGTGTTCCGCCGTATGACGAAAGAAAAGAAACATATGGCGATTGTACTGGATGAATACGGCGGCACCGAAGGCATTTTGACACATGAGGATATTATTGAAGCGATGATCGGTCTGGAAATAGAAGATGAAATGGATCTGGAAGAGGAAGCAAGTATTAAAAAGGTGTCGGATTCCGAGGTGATCTGCGATGGAAAGGTGACACTGCGCCGTCTGAATTCAGTGTTTGATACAAAGATACCGGAAGAAGAGGATGTGCTCGCAGGTTACCTGTTGAAAGAGCATAACGGTTTCCCGGAAGAAGGCGCAACGCTCGAACGCGATCAGCTGACGTTTGAAATACTCGAAACCAGAGGAAGAACGATCAGCAAAGTGCGTATCGAAAAATAGCATCTGTACCTAATGCCGTCCGAGGGGGCGGCGTTTTTTATGAAGCTACCATATAGAAGCCTAATAAACAGACTCGAAAAGAAAAAAACGACAAACTATGAGAAAATACAGAAGGCGCCGTTTGGGCGGCTTCTTTTTCGTCTATACTATGAAAGAAAGGACGTGTTTGAATGAATAGACTGCAATATGAAAAATCACCTTACTTACTTCAACATAAAGATAACCCCGTCGACTGGTTTCCGTGGGGAGAGGAAGCGTTTGAAAAAGCCAGAAAGGAAAACAAGCCGGTGCTCGTTTCGATCGGGTATTCCACCTGCCACTGGTGTCATGTGATGGAGGAGGAGAGCTTCGCGGATGAAGATACAGCGGCACTTTTAAATGAACGAATGATCGCCATCAAAGTGGACCGCGAAGAGCGTCCTGATATTGATGCGCTGTATATGAAAGCCTGCCAGGCGATGACAGGTCACGGCGGGTGGCCGCTTAACGTGTTTCTGACACCGGATCAGAAGCCATTTTACGCAGGAACGTATTTTCCAAAAAAGAGTATGCAGGGCATGCCAGGTATCATAGATGTCGTAACACAGCTCTCGGATAAGTATAACGAAGACCCGGCTAAAATCGCACAGGTGAGCGATCAGATGGAAATAGTGCTGCAGCCGGGTTATGCCTCCAGCCAGATAGATATTGGACGAGAGACGTTGGCTCAGGGCTATCAGCAGCTGTTTCACAGCTTTGACAAACTGCACGGCGGGTTCGGCTCTGCGCCGAAATTCCCAACGCCTCACACTATTTTGTTTCTGCTCCGCTATTATCAGGATACGAACGAAGCAGAAGCGCTTAATATGGCCGTGCAGACGCTCGATCACATGGCGTCCGGAGGCATCTATGATCACATCGGATTCGGATTTTCCCGTTATTCCGTAGATGAGAAGTGGCTCGTGCCCCATTTTGAGAAAATGCTGTACGATAACGCGCTTCTGCTGATGGCATATACTGAAGCCTATCAGGTAACAAAAGAGCGCCGTTTCCGGGAAACCGCCCGGGATATTCAAGCCTACCTGCTCCGCGACATGCAGGACGGCGCAGGCGGCTTCTATTCCGGAGAAGATGCGGATTCGGAAGGCGTGGAAGGGAAATTCTACGTCTGGACGCCTGAAGAATTAAAGCAGATTCTTGGCAAAGAGCTGGCCGAACAGTACGGCGCGGTGTATCATATTACCGAACAGGGCAATTTCGAAGGCAGCAGCATTCCGCATACGATCGGCTCTTCTATATCAGAAGCAGCGCTTTCCTTCCGCATTGACGAAGAAACATTCCGCGGGAAGCTGGAAGACGCCCGGAAGAAATTGTTTGACGCCAGAAAAAAACGGACGGCTCCTTTAAAAGACGATAAAGTTCTTACTTCCTGGAATGGCCTTACGATTGCCGCCCTGGCTAAAGCAGGCCGGGTATTTAAAAAGGCAGACAGCTTAATTGCTGCCAAGCAGGCTTATTCTTTTATTGAGAAAGAACTATATGATGGAGAGCGCCTGATGGTACGCTTTCGTGACGGCGAAGTGAAGCATAAAGGCTTTCTGGAGGATTATGCCAATATGCTGTGGGCCTCCATTGAAATGTACGAGAGCACGTTTGAGCTGCACTACCTGGAACAGGCCAAAGTCCTCGGACACGAAATGATCCGCTTGTTCTGGGATGAGGCGGAAGGCGGCTTTTTCTTTTACGGAAGCGATGCCGAGTCCCTTCTCGTGCGTCCAAAAGAAACAAGCGACGGTGCCATGCCGTCCGGAAACAGTGTGGCTGCCTATCAGCTTCTTCGATTAGGAAGGCTGACAGGAGATCCTGTATTTGAAAACACCGCGAAAGGCTGCGTGCAGGCGTTTTCCGGAAACCTGGCCCAGTATCCGCAGAGCCACATGTACTTTCTGCAGGCGCTCGGTGCGCTTGTAGCGTCTTCCAAAGAGGTCGTTGTTCTTTCCAGCATGGAGGATGAAGAAACGAAATATATCGTAGACTCCCTGCAGGAGGATTTTCATCCGAACGTTACATTTCTCGTCGCGGAAGAGGCCGAGCAGTTGAAGCCGGCAGTCCGTTTTGTGCAGGGCTACAAAAAGCTGGAAAACAGTACGACTATTTATGTATGTGAAAACTATTCCTGCCATACCCCGGTGACTTCTGCCGCGGAGGCAGTAGATTTGATAAAAGGCATCAGCGACTAAGTTCCGGCTGAAAGAAGGTACGGCATGAAAACGACGATTACGCTCCGCCACCATATATTATTTCTAGCTAGTATTTTTTGTTTTTGGTTTGCTACGTATATTTATATTCCGACATTCAGCCTGTACCTGGAATACCAGGCGTTTCCTTTGGATATGATCGGCATTATTCTCGGAAGCTACGGCGTGACCCAGGTGCTGCTGCGGTTTCCGCTCGGCATTCTCTCCGACCGGCTTCAGCATATGCGCAAAGTCTTGTATGTAGCAGGGTTTGCTTTTGCGATTGTAAGCGGGCTTATGTTGATTTACTTCGATTCCTTTTTCCCTATTTTACTGGCCCGGCTGTTTGCCGGCGTAACGGCTGCGATGTGGGTGATGGCAACGATTATGTACGCCCAGTATTTCCGTCCCGATCAATCCTCACGGGCGATGGGAACCGTGCAGTTTTTAACGGTAACGCCCCAGTTTATCAGCATGGCAAGTGCGGGTTTTCTTGTGTACCAGTTTGGCTGGGCGCTGCCGTTCTGGATTGCAGTCGTTTTTTCTGTTCTCGGTCTGGTGCTTGCCTTAGGAGTGAAAGTCGTACCGGTGGAAACGGGAAATGCTCCAAAAATGAAGCTGTCAGAATACGTAACCGGAACACTGAAAGTGAAATACCTGTTTCCGGTAACGACGGTATCCATGCTGTGCCATGGAGTTATGTTTATTACTATTTTTGGATTTACCCCGTTGTATGCCAGTTCTCTCGGCGTGACAGAAAGCGAACTGATCTGGCTCATGACCGGTTTTTTTGTACCGCATGCGGCCGCCTCGCTCGGCGTCGCCTTTGCTTCTATTCCAGCAGAGCGCGAGCGGTTTTATTTTATTAGTGGGCTGGTTTTAACCGTGGTGATGCTAGCCTTGGTTCCGCTGACGAATTCGCTGCTGACTTTAAGTCTCGTACACGGCGTGATTGGGCTGGCACTTGGTGTCGTCCTGCCGCTTCTGCTTGCCAATATTGCCCGGCTGCCGGCCAATCAGCTGAAAAATTCCGTGATGGGATTTTATCAGTCGTTTTATGCGCTCGGTATTTTTCTCGGGCCCCTTATTGGAGGAGCCGTAGCTGAAAATATCGGCCTGAACGCTGTGTTTGTGATGGGAAGCCTGTTTGCTGCGGCAGCCCTCGGCGTCGTCTGGATCTATTTTAAAGACAGAAAACCAACAGTAAATAACATGAAAAAACCGGCCTCCTTTTAAAGGAAGCCGGTTTTTTGAAAGGTGTCGAACGCTAGAAAATCAGCTTGGCACCGAAAGCCATTAAAGCAAGGCCGGTCGATTTCTGAAATATCTGCTGGAAGCGCGGACTTTTCAGCCAGCGCTGGACGTGATCAAGAACAAACACGAGCACAAGAAACCAGGTGACGGCGATAACGGTTAAAATACCGCCCAGAATCATCAACTGCTGGGGCACGTTGCCGCTCATATTTACAAACGGCGGCATAAAGGTAATATACACAACGACCGTTTTAGGGTTAAGGATGTTGCTCAGTACGCCCTGCAGGTAAGACTCCCTGGAGTGGCCTCTTCTGCCGGCAGCGGCTGTTTCATCGGCGCTTTTCTGAACCTCTGTGAAAGAAAAAGAGCTTTTCGTCGTAAAAGAGCGGAGGCCTAAATAAAACAAGTACGCAGCACCCATATATTTAATCGTTTCGAACAGGACAGGGGATTGGGAGATAACTACTGATAATCCCAATACCGCAATAATTGTCCAGAAGGTTAGGCCGGTAGCCATCCCCAGTATAGTAAAACGTCCGGCTTTAGCACCGTGCGAGAGTGTATTTTTCATAATAAGTACCGTGTCTGCTCCGGGAAGCATAGACATCATGGCAGCCATAAAAACGTATGCCGCTAAATTTTCCATTGTGCGTCTCTCCTAACAATATACGTATGCAATATATTACATATTAGAATATACCATATTTAGGAAGAAAAAGCACGTTGTGGCGCGGTTATTTTTTTTGCTTTATACTTTAATTAAACGAAAAAGACGTGAAAGGTGATATAGACTGTGCCGATTCCATCCGATTTACCTAAACCGGAACGAAAATCCGCAAAAGACCGGGCGTATTTGCAAATTCAACAATGGATTATTGACGGAACGCTTCAGCCTGAAGAAAAAATTAACGACTCCGAGCTTGCAGAGGCGCTTGGGGTGAGCAGAACGCCTATTAGAGAGGCACTGCAGCTGTTAAACGAAGACGGATTCGTAGAAATGAAGCCTGGCGTTGTGACGCAGATTACACAGGTGAAGCCGGAAGATGCTGTCTTAATTTTTCCGCCGCTCGCCGCGCTGCAGGCGCTGGCTGCGGAAATAGCAGCAAAAGCTATGAGCGGGGAAACGATAGAAGAACTGCGGGACATTAACGAGCAGTTTACAACAGCCATTCAGGCCGGCGACCACCGGGCTGCGCTGAAATGGGATGAAAAATTTCATGACATTATTGTCGACAGCATTCATAACCCGTATATTTCCAAAACGACACTGTCCCTGCAATCGCATGTCCGACGGCTGTTTTATCACGATTCCATTAACCTGACGGAAGAGTCGATTGAAGAGCATGAGCAGATTATTCATGCGATGGAAGAGCGTGACGCTAAAACAGCGGCTGAAGTGACCCGAACTAATTTTTTCCGTCCGATTGACCATGATTATCCGCTTCGTTGAGAAGGAAGCGCCAGACATGTATAGCCTTCGGTATGAAGCATATTAATTAGTTCAGGCAGAACGGAGACCGTCTGCTGTAGTTCATGCAGCAGAACAATCGATCCCGGCTGTACAGAGTCCATGACGTTCGAGAGAATAGCGTCCGGGCTCTTTTTTTCTTTCCAGTCAAATGATACCGTGTCCCACATCACAAGTTCGAGCCCCAGCTCCCGTACGACACGGACTGTTTCTTTATTATAGCGGCCGTAGGGCGGCCGGAAATAGTCGATTTGAGCCGGGCTGATGCTTTTGATCGCCTGAAGGCTGCTCTGGATTTCATGTTTCTGTTTTTCATAAGAAAGCGACGTAAGGTTGGGATGGCGATGGGTATGCGAACCGAGCGTATGGCCTTCCTCTGTCACTCTCAGCGCAGGCCGCCGGGGATGAATAAGCCGTCCCTGCCAGAAAAAAGTTCCCTTTGCCTGTTTGTTTTTTAATATATCGAGAATCTGGTGGGTGCAGCGGCTTGGTCCATCATCAAAGGTTAAAAAAACCGCCTTTTCTGCAGAGGGAACAAGAGACGCCGCATTCGTCAATGCATGATCGGTATGGAAGCTGGACCCAGCTCCTTTTTTTGCAATTCAAGGGGACTGCCGCATCCTGATTCCTCCTCTTTTTTCATCTTTTATTAGTATAGTGGAAAGGATGGGATGCGCCTACTGTTCTGCTTACTGGAAATACTGCTTGCTTTTTTTGAAAACGCTTACTATAATTTAATGGTAATCCGAAACGTTTCGGTATCCTGTTAAGGGAGTTTTACATAGTAGAAAGATATAAATTAAAAATATGCATTTTCACTCAAAAATTATTTAATGTTGTAAATGATCGGTTTTCTAATAATTTCACCCGATTTGCTGCTGGATCCGTATTTATTGCGCTTTCAATTGCAAAAAAATGTCTATTTTTGCAGAAATGGCTCATGACCGGTCTCACAGCCGAAGCAACAAAAGGTTAATTTATTACGAAAATATATTATAATGACTGTAGGGGGCCTTTATGAAAATTGTAGTATGGAACGAAAACAGACACGAGAAAGAGAACGAAGTGGTTTCTTCGATTTATCCGGAAGGAATCCACGGGGCCATTCAAGGTTTCCTGAAAGAAGAGGGGCTTGATGTAAGTACGGCTACATTGGACGAACCAGAGCACGGATTAACAGAAGAGGTTCTAAACAATACGGACGTTCTTATCTGGTGGGGCCATCAGGCTCATGATGAAGTGACCGAAGAGGTCGCAGAACGGGTGAAAGAGCGGGTACTGGAAGGAATGGGGCTGGTAGTGCTGCATTCCGCCCATTTCTCGAAAATATTCAAGAAGCTGATGGGTACTTCCTTTGACTTGAAGTGGAGGGAAGCGGATGAAAAGGAACGACTCTGGGTCGTCAATCCGACGCATCCTATCACAGAAGGTCTAGGAGAATTCATTGAGCTGGAGAAAGAAGAAATGTATGGGGAACACTTTGACATTCCTGTACCAGAGGAATTGATATTTGTCAGCTGGTTCGAAGGTGGAGAAGTATTTAGAAGTGGTGCCACTTTTCAGCGCGGGCGGGGAAAAATATTTTATTTCCGTCCGGGACATGAGACGTATCCGACGTATTACCATACAGACATTCAGCGCGTGATACGCAATGGCGTATACTGGGCAGCCGGACTGGCTACACCAAAGCCGGTTTACGGCAACGCTCAGCCGCTTGAGCCTATCGCCGGTAAAGAGCAGGGGACAACTAAAGCCACTGCCGGGCGCTGATGGCCACACTAGAGGGGGTAAGTACTAATGGACAAGCTAAAGATTGGCATCATTGGAGCAGGGGGAATCGCTCAGTCAAGGCATATTCCCACTTTTCAACAGCTGGAACACAAGGTATCAATAGAAGGCGTATACGATATTAATCAGGATCGGGCTCAGGAAGTAGCGGCGTCTTTTTCTATCGCCCGGGTATACCACAACATTGAACGAATGCTTGGAGACGTGGATGCGGTCGTTATCTGTACGCCGAATAAGTTTCATGCAGATATCGCTGTGCAGGCTCTAAACCGGGGCATTCACGTGCTCTGCGAAAAGCCGATGGCGATTACAACGGAAGAATGCGAGCGTATGATAGAAGCTGCAGAAAAAAAAGGCTCGGTTCTTGCAATTGCCTTCCACTATCGTTTTGGACCGGAAGCCCAGATTGCCAAGCAGATGATGGAAAACCACGAAATCGGGGACCCGCTCGTCTGTCGTTTTCAGGCACTGCGCCGCCGGAAAGTTCCGGGCTGGGGTGTATTTACAAACAAAGAGCTGCAAGGCGGAGGAAGCCTGATTGACTATGGCTGCCACCTGCTGGATCTGTCCCTGTGGCTGCTTGGAGACCCAAAGCCGCTGGAAGTAATGGCCAAAACGTACGACCGGTTAAGCAAAGCACCGAATCTCACGAACGAGTGGGGCCAGTTTGACCAGAATACGTTTAACGTGGAAGACCATGTAACCGGGTATATCACATTCGAAAATGACATTACGCTGCAGCTGGAATGTTCCTGGGCGGCTAATATAAAAGAAGATACGGAACAACTCAGTATTTCCGGAGTTGAGGGCGGTTTACAGCTCTTTCCGTTTGAGCTGTATCAATCCAAATATGGAACGCTGTTAAACAGCACGGCCCAGATTAATAAAATCGATAATATAGAGCCATACTATCAGGCGAATAATTTCGTGGATTCCTGTACAGGTGAAGCGGAACTTATCGTGAAACCGGAGCAGGCCATGAAAGTTACAAAAATCGTCGAGGCGCTATATGAAAGCAGTGAAACAGGAAAAAGCGTACGGTTCGAAGAAAATCCAACCAGCTTTGAAGAGTCTTATTAAAAAAACCAGGCCCTCCGGGGGTCTGGTTTTTTACAGTAGGAGCCTCTTAAAACTACAAGCCTTCATTTTCGAAACGGCGGATCTCATCTTTATGACCTAAAACAATCAGCATATCTCCCTGCTCAATTCTATCGTTGGGCCGCGGGGACACATTAACGTCCTCATTTCGTTTGATCGCAAGAATCGTCACACCATAGGAGGCCCGGACATTGGATTCAATCAGCGTTTTGCGGTGCAGTTTTTTCGTAGCATACACTTCGACAATCGTGTAATCGTTGCTTAAGTCGATAAAATCAATAACCTTTTCCGAAGTCATATTATGGGCTACACGGATTCCCATATCAAATTCCGGGTGGACCACACGGTCAGCGCCGATCTTATCGAGCACTTTCTGGTGGTATTTATTCTGGGCTTTTGCCCAGACGATTGGAACGTTCATGTCTTTTAACACAAGCGTTGTAAGCACACTTGCCTGAATATGGTCGCCGATCGCGACAACAACGTGATCGAAGTTGCCAAGGCCGAGAGATTTTAATGCTTTTTCGTCAGTGGAGTCAATGCAGGCTGTCTGGGTAGCATATGCGACATATTCATCTACTTTTTCTTCATCCTGATCGATAGCAAGAACTTCATAGCCTAAATGATACAGTTCCCGGCAGATACTCCCTCCAAATCGGCCGAGGCCTATAACAGCAAATTGTTTTTTGTTTTTTGGCATGGATAAACGCTCCTTTATGTGTCAAATTCGCCTTACAGTAAATAAATGCCCTGGGGGAGCAGTAATCCTAAAATAATAGTAAATAATACAAATCCTATCATAAACCGGACGAATAGAGGGTGTCCGGTGTTCTTAAATAACTGGACAAAGTAAATTTCAATCAATCCGATACTTAACAATCCACAGGCCAGCTTCAGCAGGCCGCCTAAATATACAGGACGAAGGCCAAGCACAAGCCCGCCGGTTAAAAGCAGCGGCAGGTATGAAAATCGAAGCACGTAGTGAAGCAGAATAGCGGTCCGGTTCATGTTGGTGCGGTGAAATATATAAACAGCGCCTGCAAGCAGAATAACTGCCGCCACGGCTATAAGATGTATCGTGAGTATAGTGTCTGCCATAAGAGCCTCTCCTAATGTAATGTAGACGTTTTCTCCATCATATCACGCGTGCAGGTTTTACAGGAGCAGAGATTTTGCTGAAATAAAACCCGCGGTATGAACCATTTCGAATATGTGCTATCTTTAAGAAGCAAAGACAATTTTATACAACAAGCACTAGGGGTGCTGCAAAGCTGAGAGGGATGACATTCATCCTAACCCTGGAACCTGATCTGGATAACACCAGCGGAGGAAAGTGCGGAATGTTCACCTGAAAAAGCAGCCGCTCGTGCTGTTTTTAATGATAGAACGACTTTTCCGCCGCTCCCTCTGCTGGAGCGGCTTTTTTGTATGCATGGAGCAGGTTCCGGGGGAGCACGGTACACAAAAAAGGGGGCGGGAAATGAATAAAGAGCAGGAACCGGCACTGGAATTTCGAGACGTTACCTATGCCTATACTACTACCGAAGCGCCGATCTTCAAGCAGGTTCAAGGGACAGTGAAAAAAGGCGAATTTGTCAGCCTGCTTGGACCGAGCGGATCGGGAAAGTCGACGTTCTTCCGGCTTGCCGCCGGGCTGAGCGACCCGGACAAGGGGTCGGTGCTTCTGCACGGCTCGGCCACAAGGCTTGGCAGGGTCGGCTACATGCCTCAGCAGGATCTGCTGCTGCCCTGGCGGACCATTTTGGAAAATGGCATGCTGCCATTGGAAATAAACGGCCTTTCCAAAAGGGAGGCCGAACAGCGCGTATCATCCCATCTGGAAGCATTCGGCCTCAGGGGCCTGGAACGCAAGTATCCTCACGAACTGTCCGGTGGGATGAGGCAGAGGGTGTCTTTTCTCCGCGCCGTAGTGGGAGGAAACGACATCTTAATGCTGGATGAACCATTTAGCGCACTTGATTCGATTACCCGCTTTATGATGCAGGAATGGCTGTTGGAAAAGTGGCAGGCTTCGAGGCAGACACTTATTTTTATTACCCACGACATAGAAGAAGCATTATTTTTATCCGACCGCATTTTATTATTTACCGAGCCGCCGATAGAAGGACGCCTTACCGAAATTGCGGTACCGCTGCCAAGACCCAGAGACGAGCGTGCCCGGGATCACCCGGAACTCTTGAAGCTGAAGCGGGAATTGATTGAACGAATGCGCAGGGAGGAGAAGTTACGATGAATGGCTGGAAAGGAGCAGGCATTTCCTATGCTGGAGCCGCTCTTCTCGCATCTGCTTTTTTTATCATCTGGGAGGCAGGAGCCCGCTGGTATGACACGCCTTATATACTGCCGGCACCGTCTGCGGTGCTGCAGAGGCTGTGGGAACTTGCGGATATATTGTTTCTTGTACACCTGCCGGCCACGCTTCTCGTTATAGTTACCGGACTTGGCATTTCCATCGTTTGTGGAGTCGGTATTGCGGTGTTGATGAGCCGGAGCCGGATGGTGGAAAAGAGTGTTTTTCCTCTGTTAATCACCTCGCAGACCATTCCAATTATTGCACTAGCCCCAATATTTGTACTGTGGTTTGGCTATTCCATGTGGAGTAAAGTCGCCGTAACGGTGTTGATCACCTTTTTCCCAATTACGGTCGGGGCGTTTGACGGTCTTCGGACAGCGAGCCGGGATATGCAGGACCTGCTTCGGACCATGGGGTCCGGGAGCTGGCAGATTTTCAGAAAGGTCCAGGTGCCGATGGCTCTGCCCTCGTTCTATTCCGGCTTAAAAGTGGCAGTCACGCTGAGCGTCATCGGTGCGGCAATTGGAGAGTGGCTGGGCGCAGATGCAGGGCTTGGATATTTCAGCCGCAGGATGATGACACAGATGGACGCAGCCGGCGTATTTGCACCAATCGTTTTGTTGTCGTTAGCAGGGATTGGCCTGTTTTTGGCAGTAAAAGCAGTAGAATATGCGACTACAAAAAAGGGAGGAAGAAGATAATGAAAAGGTGGATTAAACAGGTGGGGCTGCTTGCTGCAGGAGCATTTGTGCTGGCAGGATGCGGGAGTGAAAATGAACAGCAGGCAGAGAATGAAGAGCTGCAGGAAGTCGACATTATGCTGGATTGGTATCCTAATGCCGTACACAGCTACTTGTACACCGCGCAGGAAAACGGATACTTCGAGGAAGCAGGCCTGGACGTAAATATTATGTTCCCCACCAATCCAACGGATCCTTTGAACCTGGCGGCTGCAGGAGAAGTGGACTTTGGCATTACCTATCAGCCGGATGTTATTACAGCGCGGACTGAAGGAATCCCTGTAGTAAGCGTGGCGGCGATTGTGAGGTCTCCTCTTAATCACGTTGTGTACAAAGCAGACTCCGACATAGAACGACCAAGAGATTTAGAAGGCCGGACAGTTGGATACCCCGGGATACCGGTCAATGAACCAATTGTAGAAACGATGGTGGAAAATGATGGCGGTCAGTTTGAAGAAGTTGATCTGGTGGATATTGGTTTTGAGCTGCAGTCCTCTTTAGTAAGCGACCGGGCCGATGCGGTAAGCGGCGCATACATTAACCATGAAGTACCGGTGCTGGAACACGCCGGCACTTCCGTAGAATACTTTGATCCGGTGGATTACGGTGTGCCGCCTTTTTACGAGCTCGTTCTCGTTACAAACGAAGAAAAACTGGCGGAAGAGGAAGAAAAAATTAACGCGTTCTGGACCGCGGCGGAAAAAGGATACACATATATGAAAGACCATCCGGAAGAAAGCCTGGACAGTCTGTTTGAGAATGAAGATCAGGAAAATTTTCCGCTTGAACGGGAAGTGGAAGAAGAAAGTCTGGATGTTTTAATGGAGAAAATGGAAACGGAAGAAGAAGCCTTTGGCAGCCAGGACCGGGAATCCTGGGAGGAAACGATCAGCTGGCTTGTAGAAATGGATTACATTTCCGAGACACCGGACACAGAGGACATATTTGTAAATATAGCAGAATAAACAAACCGCTTCGGGCTCTCTTGGAGTCCGAAGCGGTTTTGGTTTATCTTCTGAAGCTGGTACCCGTTCTACATGATAAGGTAGTCCAGGTTCACATCTATCGTTTCCTCTAGTTGGTCGATACCATGCTTGTCCTTAACGGAACCGTTGTAAATAAGCTGAATGGAATCAGCGTTATCAGGAAGTTCCACTTTATAATAGGTGGAGTTCATTGTTTTCTGGCCGGGTTTTAATACTTCTTCATCTGTAGAAGATTCTCCACGTTTTTCTTCCATAGAAACCGCCTCATCGAGGTGATTGCCATCTTCATCAAGAACACGTATCTCTACGAACTGGTCATCATGATAACAGGTGATTTCCTCGCTGTTCGGGTTTTCGATGTAGGGGTGAATATAAACAATAGATTCTTCGGGATTTGTGTATTTAACGCCAACTTCTACACGTTCGGTCAACTGCTGGTACTGATGGCTGAAGGTAGGAGTAACAAAATAATATGTTGCCCATCCCAATGTAAGAACAATAACAAATGGAATGCCCCACTTCATCCATGTAAAACGATTTTTCACCATAATCCCCCTTTAATCGATACCCGTCTGCTGCTGTTTAAAATGTCAGGTTTGTTGTCATTTATTAGTATAAGCCGAACGGACACCGAATGAGAAGGGGATTTGCAAAGCGTTATATAGTCTTAAAGACCCTGTCATCATATTGAAATGTAAGACATATAATAGGTCCTATTCCGTATAAAAAAGGAAATAGTGATAAAAGAAACGCTTTTGCTGTTATTTTTGATTATGCTCAAGTGTGCTGACAAATTCGAAAAACCCGGGCGTCCGGCCCGGTTCAAAGCGGTGGACACATTCCATGCACTTTAATCGGAGGTCCTGGCGCAGGTCTTCCCGGTTCTGCGGTTTGGTCTGCGACAATGATTTCTGAATAAAAGGCTCAAATTTCTGCAGGAAGTCATACATGGCCTCCCGGTCCTGCTGTTTGGCTTTTTCTGCTAATACATACAGAGATGCTGTCATAGTATCTCGCTCCTTTAATGGGTGGTCGCTGTAATATAAGCGTAAAGTTTGGCAAGTCCCTGATGCCTGGAGCGGTAAATAGCCTGAGGCGTCACATTAGTAAGATAGGAAAGATCAATATCCCTCATCTGCTCTGCGTAGCTCTTTTGTAATATCCACTGTTGATGCGGGGTTAATGCCTGGTAGGCGGCATACAGCTTTCGGTTTTCGAGCTCTTCGGCAAGAACATGCGGAGACAGAGGAGGCTCCCATACCGGCTCTTCCCACGTATCACTGTCTACAATCAGCGGCTGCAGGGTTTCTATTTTCCGCTGTTTCTTATCGAATTGCACCGCATGCCAGTGAAGAGACTTTAAAATATACGCTGTTAATTTCTTTTCCTCCCGATACTGCCTGAACGCCTCATCCAGTGCTTTCTGATACGTTTCATCTGTATAACAGACCGCCTCTGCAAACAGGTTGGAGTGAAGAGAGTCGGCCAGAAACTGGCGGAGGGCAGGAGAAGAGAGCGCTTGTTTATGCGTGTGAATATAGTAATCAAGCCGAGGGCATTTTCCCAGAAGATGTGATAAATAATAAGCCACGATGTTCCCTCCTTTCTGTTCTTCCATATCAAAATTAGGGTGAGGCATATGCTTCTATATGAACAAAAGGTAAATACAGCAAAAAAAACAAACCATTTTACGAACATTTGTTCTTATTTTATAGGCAGGATAAAAGAATTGCAAAGTGTATTCGATATTTTGTTAGAATAGACCCTGACGGAAAAAATAGAAAAGAGGGACTGTAAATGAAAATGGCTGCTGGAATTCTTCTGCTGCTCATTATTGCAGTAGTGTATGTATATTTTGTCCGGACGCGTGCCAAAATCAGGGAGAACACCTTATATATTAAGCATTCTCTGCAGACACTGACGCTTCCGATTGACCAGATGAAACAGATTGAAGTATCACAGGGGCCGTCTGCTCTGGAGCACGACGAAGCGAATCGTGTCGGCTCGCCCTATGCGGAAAAAAAGAGGTTGATTGTCATTATGCAAGATAACACGATGCACGTGATTGCCTTAAAAAAAGCCGTACAGACCGCAGAAATACTGCGGAGAAAAAGCCAGCTCTCCTAATCAAAGGAAAGCTGGCTTTTCTTATGGACTGTCCGGCAGAAGCGCGGTTTTTGATTTTTTGGTTTCGGCGACGAGCAGAACAGAAGATAGCACGAGCAGCACGCCGAGCGTCTGCCACCCATCGAGCCGGTCGCCAAACACAGCGACCCCAATAATAATAGCGACTACGGGTTCGACCGTAGATAGGATCGAAGCCCGGCTTGATTCAATATGGGTGAGGCCGAGCGTGTAAAGAATATAAGCGAGCACCGTCGGCACAATGGCAAGACCAAAGGCAAACAGCAGTACCTGCGGCTGGAACAGCAGGCTGCTTTTGGCAAACAGGCCCCCGGCTGGAATCATCAGCAGGCTGGCACAGATAAACGAATAAGCCGTAATCGTGATGGAATGATACGTCCGGCTTACATATTTTCCGAAAATGCTATAAAGAGCATAGAAAAAGCCGGAAGCAATGCCGGCTGCAATGGCAAGGGTGGTTACAGACGTCTGAAAACCCGGGAGCAGCCCGACAGCAAAGGCGCATCCGGTAATCGTAAAGCCCAGCGCCAGCAGTTTTCTCGGGGTAAGCCACTCTTTAAACAACAGTCTCGATAAAATCGTCACAAAGAGAGGGCCGGTATAGAGAAGCACGACGGCAAGAGATAAAGAAGCCTCCTGGATGACTAAAAAGTAGCAGTAATTAAAAAACACAATACTTACTATTCCGGTCCCCATGAAAAAGGGAAAGTCTTTCCCTTTTATTTTCAAGTACCCCGGAAATTTAATGGCCAGTATAAATACAATAAATACGGCGGAAAAAACAGCCCGGATGGCTACGGTTTCCCAGGGAGTAAAGCCCGCCTGATACAAATATTCAACGAATAGGCCAATAGTCCCCCAAAGAGAAGCGCCTAAAAGAGTAAGAAGATAAGCTTTGCTGCGAGTCATAGAGGCACCACCTGTATTATCGGTATTATTTTAGTGGGAAAGCGTAATCGGCAGAATACCGTGATCGGTCATAATGCCATCTACCTGCAGATTTACAAGCCGCTGCAGAGCTTTTTCATCATTTACGGTAAACACGCGCACCGTAATACCCTGTTCCATCAGTTCGACTATTTCTTTATCGGAAATGGTCTGGCGTTTTACATGAAGCGAAAAGACGTCGGCCTGCTGCAGATAGCGGAGAGGTTTATAGAGACCGGAAGAAACGAGCAGTGCCTTCTCCGGCTCTTCCCATTCTTCATGCAGCGAAACAACCGAAGGATGATGAAAGCTTGAAATGATGACCCGGGAAGCGGGCAGCGCGGGTTCAACAATCGTCTTTACTGCCCGTATAAGATCCGGCATCGTTTTTAAAGGGCCCTTTAGTTCAATATTAACAATCAAGTTGTTCCCGGCAAGCCAGTCTATAACTTCTTCTAAAAGAGGGATGGCCTCATACGTGCTGCTGAACCAGGAGCCGGCATCTAGATTTTTTAAATCCTCCCACGTTTTGCTGCGGATGGAACCGCGGCCGTTGGTTGTACGATTCACGCTTAAATCATGCATAACGATAACCCGGTTGTCCCGGGTAAGCTGGACATCGAGCTCAATACCGTCCGCGCCTCTTTCTTCTGCCAGGCGGAAAGCGGCCATTGTATTTTCAGGTTTTATGATTGAAACACCGCGGTGGGCAAACCATTTTGTCATAGTATCCTCCAATTGCAATTGTCTGGTTTAATTTTCATTAAATAGTGCTATTTCTCTTTATTTCTTTATAGGAATAACAGAAACTGCTTGAAACAGCTTCTGCTTTCTAGTAGCTTTACACCTAAAGGGCATGGGAAAAGCGGCCTGCGGACACGTGAATGATCGTTTGAAAAGGGGTAATAGTGTTTATATGAAAACAAAATGGAGTTTCTACGATTGGCCTCTTATAGGTGTCTCTTTTATATTAGCAGTATTTGGATTAATAATGGTGTACAGTGCCAGTTTTCCACTTGGTATTGATCTATTTGATAATCCTCTTCATTTCTTTGGCAGACAGTTAATCTGGTTTGTTCTGGGTACCATGGTATTTATTTTTGTTATGCATTTTCCTTATACATACTACCAAAAATTAACGCCCTTTATTATAGGAATCTGCATACTGATGCTGCTGGCGGTAATCGCTGTAGGCATAGAAGTCAACGGGTCACAACGCTGGCTGGCACTTGGGCCTGTTCAGATTCAACCGTCTGAATTTGTGAAACTGGCGGTTATTATTTATTTAGCGCATGTATATTCCAGAAAACAGCATTATATCACAAGCTTTATCCGCGGCGTACTTCCGCCTCTTGTAGTGGTCGTTTTTATTTTTGCATTGATTATGCTGCAGCCGGACCTTGGAACCGCGATGATGATTCTATTAATTGGCGGAACAATCGTATTCTTATCAGGGGCACGCTGGCAGCACCTCGGTGTGCTGGGCGGCCTTGCAGCCGGAGTTGTTACACTTCTTGCCGTACAGGAGCCTTACCGGATGCAGAGACTGGTCGCTTTTCGTGATCCATTTGAATGGGAAGCAGAAGGAAGCGGGCATCAGCTGATTCAATCCTATATTGCGATGGCTAATGGAGGTGTCACCGGAACGGGTTTGGGACAGGGTGTGCAGAAAATGCATTATCTACCAGAGCCTCATACAGACTTTATTTTTGCCGTCATTGCAGAAGAACTTGGGTTTCTTGGTTTACTGTTTGTGGTTCTCTGCTTTGCCGTTATTGCCTGGAGAGGGTTTTTAATCGGAAGAAAGAGCACAACAACTTTTGGAAAGCTGCTTTCGTTTGGCATTGTGTTTTTCCTGTTGATGCAGGCATTATTTAATCTCGCAGCAGCCACCGGTCTGATGCCGATTACAGGAATCACACTTCCGATGGTGAGTTACGGTGGATCATCCCTGCTTGTTTCCATGCTGTGCCTTGGAATATTGGCGAACGTAGCCAGAATGAACAAAAAAGCAGCTTATCAAACAGAAGCTTCGGCTTAAATAAACAGAAACGGAATTATTTCTCTAGGAAATAATTCCGTTTTTTGTTACACTAAAATAAATACAGGGTATATGTATAAAAAGGGGGCTTTGGTATGGAAAAAGAAATGAGCGTTAAAGGAACCGTCCAGCCAAATAAACAACAGCTTCTCAACCGACTGAAGCGTATTGAAGGCCAGGTGAGGGGCGTACATCAGATGGTGGAAAACGACCGCTACTGCGTAGATATTCTCAACCAGATTGCAGCTATTCAATCCGCAGCCAATAAAGTGTCGCTTGCTTTGCTCGAAGATCATACGAACCACTGCGTGTCGAGCGCGGTTAAGCAGGGCGATGGCGAAGAATCCATTCAGGAACTGATGAGTGTAATGGGGAAAATGCTGAAATAAAGCTTTCAATATACCTATATAGGGTATATAATGAAAACATCAGTATAACAACAAGGGAGGAATTTATATGGCTTTGGAAACATTAAACGTAAAAGGAATGTCCTGTGAACACTGTGTGAAAGCGGTGAAATCAGGAGTAGGAGAGCTTTCCGGTGTGTCATCTGTGGACGTGGATCTAAAAAAAGGAACGGTTTCTGTTGACTACGATGAAACGAAAACGGAGCACAAGGACATCGTAGAAGCTATTGATGATCAAGGATATGACGTCGTTTCATAAGCAGGGGATTCCTGCTTATATTTTTCAATTTTATATACCCATACAGGGTATAAAGGGGGCTTTGAAATGGCCAGCGAAAAAAAAGTTACATTTGATATATCCGGTATGACCTGCGCGGCCTGTGCCTCGCGAATTGAAAAAGGAGTAGGGAAACTTTCCGGGGTGCAGGAAGCCCAGGTGAACCTTGCGATGGAGCGCTCCACGATTACCTATGATGCTGACAGCGTGTCTGAAAAAGAAATGGCAGATAAAATAGAGTCACTCGGTTATCACGTGGAGCAGGAGAAAACAGAATTTGATGTACTGGGCATGACCTGTGCCGCCTGCTCGGCCAGAGTGGAAAAGAAGCTGAACAAGCTGCCCGGCGTGTCGCGTGCTGCAGTGAACCTTGCGATGGAGACAGCCTCGGTGGAGTACTACCCGGAAGCTATCCAGCCCGAAGAGATGGAAGCAGCTGTCGATAAAATAGGATACGAATTAAAGCAGAAAACCGATAGTGACAGTGAAACGGCCTCCAAGCGGGAGCACGACATTTCCGTACAGACAGGCAGATTTTATTTTTCATTAATTCTGGCACTGCCGCTGTTTTGGACGATGGTCACCCATTTTGAATTTACTTCCTTTATCTGGGTGCCCGCTATGTTTATGGATCCATGGGTACAATTGGCTTTGGCTACTCCTATTCAGTTTATTGTCGGTGCTCCTTTTTACAAAGGGGCCTACAAGGCGCTGCGAAACAAAAGCGCCAACATGGATGTATTGGTAGCCATGGGAACCTCCGCGGCTTACTTTTATAGTATTTATTTAGGGCTGGAATGGACAGCCGGCGGATCGATGGGTATGCCGGAGCTTTATTTTGAAGCAGCGGCCGTGATTATCACGTTGATTGTCCTCGGAAAGCTTTTCGAAGCACGAGCTAAAGGCCGGACCTCTCAAGCGATTCAATCCCTGCTCAGCCTTCAGGCGAAGACGGCGCTCGTGGAACGGGATGGCGAAGAAATAACCATTCCTGTCGAAGATGTCGTGCAGGGCGATATTGTGCTGGTCCGTCCCGGGGATAAAATTCCAGTCGATGGAGAAATCCTTTCAGGCAGTTCTTCCATCGATGAATCGATGCTCACCGGTGAAAGCATGCCTATCGATAAAAAAGCCGGTGACGCGGTCACCGGGGCTACAATGAACAGCAATGGCTCGCTGCGCGTGAAAGCGTCCCGGGTTGGGAAAGATACGGCACTTGCCCGGATTATTAAAGTCGTCGAGGAAGCACAGAATTCAAAAGCAGATATCCAACGGCTGGCTGACCGGATTTCAGGCATTTTCGTCCCAACGGTGATTGGAATAGCGTTTCTTACCTTTGCTGTCTGGATGATCTGGATAGCACCCGGGGAGTTCGGTACCGCACTGATTCCCGTTATTTCTATCCTGGTTATCGCCTGTCCCTGTGCACTTGGTCTTGCTACACCTACTTCCATCATGGCAGGCTCCGGCCGTGCTGCAGAAATGGGAGTGCTGTTTAAAGGCGGGGAATACCTGGAGAGTACGCAAAGCATCGATACAGTAATTCTGGATAAAACCGGTACCATTACAGAAGGCCGCCCGGCGGTGACCGATATCCTGGCAGTTAATCCGGAAAAAGAAATGGAACTGCTCTCTATAGCTGCCTCTGCCGAAAAAGATTCGGAGCATCCTCTCGCTAAAGCAATTATGGAAAAAGCGGAAAAAGAAGGAGCCCGCTTATTTTCGGCTGCTGCTTTTGAGAGTATACCCGGCAAAGGTATACGGGCAGAAGTGGAAGGCGGGGAGATTCTTGCAGGAACCAAAAAACTGATGGAAGAAAACAGCGTAGACTTCGAACCGGTCCGTGAAGTGGTTGAAGCTTTGGAAGCCGAAGGGAAAACGGTCATGCTTATCGCATCTTCCGGATTCTATATAGGTGCGCTTGCTGTAGCAGATACGGTAAGAGAAACGTCCGCTGAAGCTGTCCACCTGTTGAAAGAAGCGGGTCTCGAAGTGGTAATGATGACAGGAGACAACGAAAAAACGGCCCGGGCTATCGCGTCTGCGGTAGGTATTGAAAGAGTCCTGGCTGAAGTACTTCCGGAAGAAAAAGCATTTCATGTCCGGGAACTGCAAAAAGAAGGAAAAAAGACAGCGATGGTAGGCGACGGCATCAATGATGCTCCGGCTCTGGCTGCAGCCGATATTGGCATGGCTATTGGGACAGGAACGGATATTGCTATTGAAGCCGCTGATGTTACGCTGATGCGCGGGGATCTTCTCAGCGTTGTCGATGCGGTAACAATGAGCCGGAAAACGATGCGCAACATTAAGCAGAATTTATTCTTCGCATTTCTCTACAATTCGCTTGGTATTCCAATCGCAGCCGCAGGCCTTCTGGCACCGTGGATTGCCGGTGCGGCAATGGCCTTCAGCTCGGTGTCTGTTGTAACCAACTCGCTCCGGCTTCAGAAAATTAAGCATAGGAGGGCAGGCTGATGGATAAAACGATCACGACCTGGGTTATTTCCGGTGTCCTTTATCTCGCCGCCGTTATTGTGTTGTATGTCATCCTGGGAGATACTTCTTCTATGGAGCATGCATCGGCAGGCATTTTAATGTAACTCCTGAAATATAAAACTGTATACACAAAGACAGGGAAAGATCGTAGTGATCTTTCCCTGTCTTTATTATTTTCAGCTTAATTCGAATTTACCAACCAGCCCATTTAATTCTTCTGCAAGAAGATGCAGCGTTTGGGCAATGGCATTAATTTCTTCACTGGAGGCAAGCTGCTGTTCGGAAGCTGCAGCGATCTGCTGCGTGCTGCTTGTCGTGTTCTGGGAAATCGACGCAATGCTTGTAAACGAGGCAGCGACCTGCTCGGAGCCGGCGGCCATTTCCTCAGACACCGCTGCCATGTTTTCAATCTGCCCTGCCACCATACTGGTGCGCTGTACAATTTCCTGGAAGGTCATTTTGGATTCTTCAGCAATGGAGAGCCCTTCTTCTACTTCTGTTGTGACCGTACTCATCGATTGAGAGGATTCGGTAATATCGAGCTGAATTTCTTTAATGATTTTAGCGATCTGCTTGGAGGAATCTTGTGAGCCTTCGGCCAGTTTACGGACTTCATCGGCTACTACGGCAAAACCTCGTCCCTGCTCCCCGGCACGTGCCGCTTCAATAGCCGCATTCAGTGCGAGAAGGTTTGTCTGCTCAGCGATTCCGGTAATCACCTGTAGAATTTCTTCGATTTCCATGGAGCGTTTATTCAGGGATTCGGTAATTGCTGTAGATTGAAAAACGGACTGCTGGATGGATTTCATTTTTGCCAGGGTTTCCTGCACACGCTGATCGCCTTTTTCTGCGATTTCAAGCGTCTGACCGGCGTTATCTGAAATAGAAGAGGAACTGTCTGCCATCTGCTGCACACCCTCTGTCATTTCCTCCATCGATTGGAGACTTTCCATAACGCCTTCCGACTGCTTTTCTGACCCGGCAGCCACTTCCTGAATAGAGGCTGTAATTTCTTTTGTAGTGTCAGTAGATTGACCCGAACTCGTTAACAGTTCCTGGGAAGACGTTTTGACAAGCTCGGATCCGACAGAGAGCTGGGAAATTAATTCTTTAAGGCTGGCAGTCATTGCATTGCTGTTAACAGCGAGACGTCCGATTTCATCTTTACGGTTGACGGTCAGGTCGTCTCCGGTTAAATCGCCATCGGCTACAAGCTGCACCTGCTCGGCTACTCGATTTAACGGAGCGCTGATGCTTTTGGCTATAAAAATGGCAGCCGCGACAATAAGGACAGCGGAAATAAGGATGGCTGAGATGCTGATCCATTGAACAGCATCATTTGCTGCGAGCACTTCATTCATGGAAGTTACCGTGAACAGGGAAAGGCCGGCAGCTGCAATTGGTGCATAGGCAACCAGGTCTTCATTGCTGCCGCTTCCTATCGTAGTATGACCGCTTTCCGTCTTTCCGGTTTCAAGCAGGCTGTTCCACTCCCCGCTCCAACCAGCCTCTTCTACAGTCGTACCTATCAGTTCTTCCTGTGGATGAACTTGAATGACATTCTGCTCGTCTATGAGAATCGGTTCAGCGGAAGCCGAAGCAAAACCGCTGTTTTCATCGGTTAAAAATTGGGTAACAACGGTTTCAAAATTAACGGATGCAGACAAAACACCTACGTTGTCTCCAGCATCATTGACAACAGGAGCGGCTACGACAACAATCCGGTTGCCTGTAGAGTTGGAAGTGAGCACCTCGGAAGTGGTTTCTTCCCCGTTCATTCCGTTCTGATAATAATCACGATCGGAAAGGTCCAGAGTGTCGATATTTTCAGGCAGCGTGTGGGCACGAACGATGCCCTCATCATCCGTAAATACAACGGTTTCATAATTACCATTCTGGGACTGAATTTCATTTACCAGCTGGAGCTGCGTATCAGGATCATTTCCCCGTATGTCTTCCGTACCGGCAGCAAGGCGGATTTCATCGAGGTGTTTATCGATCCAGCTGTCCATCGCCTCTGCCGTATATTCCGTAGAATCCTGTACAGATTCCTCTTCTTTGGCGATAATTTCATCACTGCTCTTGTAAAACAGCAGAAACGATACAATAGTAACCGGCAGAAGGCCGATGAGAAGAAAATAAGTAATCAGCTTTCCCCGTATAGTGGATAAGGTGAACCATTGTTTAGCACGCTTCATTTTTCAGCTTCCCTTCTCAGAAATATATGAAATGTAGTTCTATTATCCTTATTTTGGATGAGAAATAAATCTTTTTAAGGACTTTATACTTATATTATCGACAGGGGAAGCAAATATTTTATAAAAAAAAGGAAAAGAATTAAGGCTTTCTTCTTTGAAGAATTTATAAGAAAATAAACAAGAACAAAAAAAGAGAGGGGAACCAGCTGTGCTGTACATAAAAGAACTTCAAGAAGAAGATACAAAAGAAGCCGGCCGTTTTCTGCTTGAAACGATGGAAGAGGCATTTCCTTTTCCGTTAACCGAAACGGCCAGACTCGATGCACAATACATGAATGAGCGGTTTGTAAAACCGCAGAATACGGTCATAATCGGTGCTTACATCGACGGGGTCATTGCAGGCACGATAGCCGTCAGGCCGTATGATGATAGAATTGCTTCCATAAAAGGCAGGTATTATTTGGAGGAAACATGCGAAATTATTAAATGCTATGTGGATCCTTCCATGCGCAAAAAAGGGATAGGCACTGCGCTATTAACCGAGCTTCTTCATTTTTGCAGCCGGCAGCATTACCATATGCTTTACCTGCATACTCAGTTGTTTCTGGAAGGCGGCCTTTCTTTTTGGAAAAAGCATGGTTTTGAAGTAACAGCAGAAGAAAAGGATGAGTGGGAAACGGTACACATGGAAGGGAAACGGATGGAAGTAGCCCGGATATTAAAAGAAGCAGACATGAATGCAGCAGGAAGATAAAGAGCACCGTCTATTTTGCTTTTGATACATAAGCTTTTCCGGATGATACTGGAAGCGTTCGTCCGGCCCTTTATGCAAATGCTCGAAACCGTGTCTGTCTCAAAGCTGCTTCTGACTATGCAGAAGAAAAGAACCCATATGGCTGTTCTTCTGAATGAGTGTGGCGGAACAGCTGGACTTGTGACGGTTGAAGACATTATTGAAAAAATCGTTGGAGAAATTCAGGATGAATTTAATATCGAAATCAGAAAAGCGGACTCTGCTACAGAAACCTTTGCTTCCCATAAAAACAACAGCAGGTTGTGAACTTTTTTTTACAATTTCAGTGAAAATCGCTTGATTTTTTTTAGGAAGGGAGTATGATAATCTCAATAAGGAGATGATTACATGATTGCAGCACATTTTCTACAAAGCTTCCGCTTTGTCATGATGGGAGCAATGGGGCTTACAGCATTAAGTCTGGTCACTTTCCAGTGCGTTGAATTGTATCACGCATTGATGACAATGTTTCACAAATAAGCAGTACGTATATAAAAAACCGTTCTCTATGGCAGAGAACGGTTTTTTGAATAGGGAGAGACGGTTTTTTCTTACGAATAAACAGAACAAAACCGATGGCACGTGAACCATCGGTTTTAGTCGTTCATTTCCCACGCTACTTTCAGGGAATCTGTAATATACTCTGCAACTTCTTCTTCATTAAGCTGATCTGTAGACATCTTGGAACTGTGGTCAGCATAGATCATTTTCCGTTTGTTAAACAGCTCTTCGATTTCTTCCAGACTGCGGCCCTGGAGAACCGGCCGGTTATCAACAATCATGTGCAGGCGTTCTTTCCAGGAGTCCCACGAAATATCCAGATAAAAAACAATACAGTTGGCCATACAGGCTTCGCGGACTTCTTCCTGCATAAAAGCGCCTCCGCCCACAGAAATAACCTTTAATTTCTGCCGGGCATAATGCTGGATCAGCTGCTTTTCTTTTTCGCGGAATTCTTTCTCCCCGATGGTTTTGAAAATTTCCGGCACCGGCATCTGGTATTCCTGTTCGATGACTTCATCAATATCTATGAAAGACCGGTACAGCTTCTTTGCTACAAGCTTGCCTATAGTTGTTTTGCCAACGCCCATAAAGCCGATAAACACGATGCTTTTTTCTCTGAGTGCCCGTTCGTTTGTCTGCATAAAAAGCTCTCTTTCCTTTATAAGAATGTCATTTCCAGCTTATCTTCTAAAATGAATTGTACCACATCCGGGTCCGGACACGCCAAAGCCTTCCTCTGGAAAACCGGTGATTATTCCATGCAGAAAAGTGGAATAGGTGGAAGAAGACATACATAAGAGAGAGGGGCTGTCAGATATGATGGACAAGACTGAAGCAATTATAGAACATTCTCTGTATTCATTAATGGAAAATAAAAAATTTCTTCCTGATTTACAGGAAGAAGACAGAACTAAAGCTTTTTCTTCCCTGCTTTCTATACTTTCTACTCCAAACCACATTCATAAATCCTTTCTCCGGGTGACGCTCCGAGATGGAAAGGTAGTGCGGATTCCTGCTTTCCGGGTCCAGCACAACAATACGCTGGGTGCTTACAAAGGAGGCATTCGTTTTCATGAAAGCGTAAATGAAGAAGAGACGGTTACTCTTGCTTCGTTAATGTCTCTTAAAAATGCCCTTCATGATGTACCGTTCGGCGGTGCCAAAGGCGGCATCTCCATCAATCCGAGAGATTATAATAAAAAAGAGCTGAATCTTATCTGCAAAAAATACGTGCAGTATTTTGCTGATATTCTCGGGACGGATAAGGATGTGCCGGCACCCGATGTGGGATCAAGCGAAAGGGAAATGGACTGGATGATGGCTGAATTTAAAAATATTCATCCCGGGCAGTCCTACCGCGGAAGCTTTACTGGAAAAAGCGTTTTGAATGGAGGATCGCTTGGGCGTAAAGAAGCAACGGGAAAAGGCGTTTACTTTACCTTTCGCTATATTCTTCATGACTTTCTTAAAGAACATAAGAGCGATTATCCGGACAGCACAAACGCTTTTTTGAAAACAGCCGTACGCTATACGGACAAGCCGTTAAAAATTGCGGTGCAGGGATTTGGAAATGTTGGTTCCGTTGCTGCGCTGGAGGCATATTACTGCTCTCATTTAAACAATAAAGTGGTCGCCGTTAGCGATAGAAATGTAACACTTTATAATGAGAATGGTCTGGCTGTACCTGAACTTGCCGCCTTTACGAAGGAAAACGAAGGAGATCTTCCCCAAACTTCCGAGGAAATCAAGGAGCTGGGCATAAAAGCTGATATTATGGAACGCGACGACATCATTACAATGGATGTTGATGCTTTATTTTTTGCAGCACTTGGTAATGTAGTAGATGCAGCCAATATGAAAGACATTAAAGCGGAGCTGCTTGTTGAAGGAGCCAACACACCTATTACAGCAGAAGCGGACAAGTACCTAAGCGATAAGGGCACTGTGATTATTCCGGACATACTGGCTAATGCCGGCGGTGTTATTGTTTCCTATTTGGAGTGGCTGCAGGGAAGAGAGACGACGATGTATACGGAAGAAGAAGTATTTAAGCAGCTGATCGATAAAATGCAGTATACGATGGATACGATTCTTCCGCAGTTCTTCGGCGATCCTTTTTCCCTTCGCCAAAACTGCTTTATTCACTCTGTCACCAAGCTCTCCACTATTTTGTATATCCGGGGAAAGCTTTACTGACAGAGAAGCAGATTCATTTTCTCCCTATTTGATTGGGCGTATAATAGATGTACACCAAGAGAAAAGGGGGCAGAACAATGGATATTTCCTTATATAAAGATGTCATTAAAGATGAGCGCGGCAATTATTACAGAGCGATAGCCTACCGTAAGAAAAAATTAGTGCTCGTTCACGCGTTTATCGATCTTTCGTTTGATACTATTCTGGAGTTTACGAAGAGCTTTCAGGAAAAGTATGGCGCATACGAGCACCAGTTTTTGGGCAAACAGCCGATGGACAGACTGCGTCATGACTATATGTTTGCCCTTGAAAATCGGGATGGGATGCGGCTGTACACCCTCGAAGAAGTTGAAGAATATTATGATATCGAATTTATAGATGCTATTGAGTTTTTCCGCCATACTCAGGCGGGAAGGCCTGCTCTGTAATGAAGAAGCTGGGAGAATGGCAGAAAAACACCCGGAGCCTTTTCGGGGCTCCGGGTGTTTACATACAACGTAATAAGTGGGGTGAAACAAAAAAGCAGTATAACGCCGGCCTAATGCTGCGCTGTATTATTTCTTTTTGGCATAAGCTCCGTTCAGGCGCAGGATATTATCAATCTTTTTCGTGTTCGGCCCTACGACACTTAGCGTTTTATCTTTAATGCTGATAACGGTATACGGAACAAATTTCTGGCCCGCTTCCCCGAATTCCTTATTTGCTGCCGGATTGTTCACGATATCTTTTTCGGTATAGGAAATCTTCTGCTCCTGCAGCCACGTTTTGACTTTCAGGCAGGATTCACAGTTTGGCTGGGTAAATACATCAATAGAATAACTCATTGATCTTCCTCCTTCGTTTATTTAGAAGATTCATTTTTGTTGGCGTTGGCTTCCTTAATAGCATTCCATTCTTTTACGATAAGAATGCAGGGAATGACAGAAGCTAATAAAAAAGCGATCATCCAAACCGTATCGCCTTCCTGAAAATGATTATAGGCAAAAAACAGCCCAAATCCAATAAACAATCCTAAATACAGCATTTTGCCGATTTGTACAATAGAAATTTCCATGCGGACACCTTTTCCTTCCGGATATTTTTCCCTCAGGCATTTTATTTTAATACTTGTAAGTATACCAAACAACCCGTATGGGAGCGACACTCCTGTTCTTTGATCCGGTTGATTGGTCCGGGGGGTTTCAAGGAGGCGGAAAAAGGATACATAGAATAAAGATAGATTAAATATGCCGGTGAGGTCCAACCACATAACATTGGCATAAAGATGGAGGAGAAGTTATGAAAAATATTTCAAACTGTACCTGGAGCCTGATCGCGGTTTTTGCTGCTGTAGCAGCGGTCGTGCTGGCAGCCAGCCGCAAAAACAACCAAAAAGAACTGCCGCAGCGCTCAGAAGAAGAAACAATAAGCAATTCCCCCAAAATAGATAAAAGAGAAAGTGTGGACGCTGAAACAGATCCTTCAGAAGAAGGTCTCTCCCAGCTTGATTCTGCCCATAAATCAGAATGGCAGGCCAACGGCTTTCCTCAAACCCATAAAGGGCTGAAAGAACTGGAAGAAGCTGAAAACAAAAACAAGTAACAGCGTGAAGCCGTCCTGGAGAAGGATGGCTTTTTTTGATGGCGCCGTTTTTTATAAAAGAGGTGTTAGCGCTCTTCGTTTTGGGAATACAAAAGTCATGAACGATAAAAGGAGAGATAAGTAAATGGAAAGAGTATATGTAACAAACGCTTCGACTGCAGAAAGAAACCTGGCCTTTACGAAAGCGGTGCTTGAAAGTGGAGACGCCCACAACACAACAGACCAGCTTCTTCACATAGATGGTCTCCTTGATCCAGAAGATTTGGAAGGAAAAGAATTTCAGCTGACGTTTAAGACAGACAAAAATGAAGAATTAACAAAAAAAGTAAAACACGATACATCATTTCAGCCTAACTATGGCCAGACGACATTTATTATTCAACCGTAACAAACAGAGAAGCTGCCCCTTTCCGGCAGCTTCTTTTTTCGTTGGATGACTTATAATTGTCAATTTTACTATGATTTCCTGTGATTTAGATCACACTGTTATGTACAAAGACCTATTATACTAAAGGTAGATAGAAAACTACCTTTGAAAGGGGTAATGATCAATGGAAAACTACCAAAAAATTCTGGCAGCCGTGGACGGATCGGAAGAGTCTAAAAATGCTTTCAAAAAAGCAGTCGCTTTGGCTAAAAAAGAAGATGCGGAGCTTATTATCTGCCATGTCGTCGATACCAGCTCCTATAACAGAATTGAACATTACAGCTCCGCCTTTATTGCAGGTCTCGAAGACTATGCCAAAGAACTTCTTGATGACTATGAGAAGCAGGCCAACGAAGCCGGAGTGAGAAAAGTAACACCGGTACTCGAGCACGGTTCCCCTAAAGTGAAGATTCCAAAAGAAACAGCCGGAAAGCACGAAGCAGACCTCATTGTGGCAGGCGCTACCGGTCTCGGAGCAGTAGAACGGTTTATTATAGGAAGTGTTTCCGAACAAATTGCAAGACGGGCCAAATGTGATGTCCTGATTGTTCGAATGACTGAACAGGATAGTTAACAGAATTTTCCCAATTTACAGCATACAAAGGAGTACCGTACCTGTTATGATTAGGGTAAATAGTAAGGGGGAGTGATAACCATGACCTTTGCTTCTTCCATTGAAAGCCGGGCGCGATTGAAGAACAGCCAGGCCGTTCGTGATTTTTTGTATGATGATCCATTCCGCCGGCTGCAAAGCCGGATGCAGCGGCCGGTGATTCATAAGTGCCGCGGGAGCTATCTTTTTTTCGAAGGCGATCGAGCTGACGAATTTTACTTTATTCGAAAAGGGAAGGTCAAGCTCCAAAAAACGACCTCAGACGGCCGGGAAATTATCTATTCCGTCATTAATGAAGGAGACCTGATCGGGGAGTATTATGGCGAAATCGACGGTTCTTACAGTTATGGCGCGGTAGCTTTGGAGAAAGTAGAGGCTTTGGTTATCTCTGCCGGCTCTTTAGAAGATTTGATGCGGGAATCGGGTGAATTTGCGGTTGAGTTTTCAAAATGGATCGGCAGAAAGCAGTATTTGTACCAGAAAAGATGCCGGGACCTGTTATTGTATGGAAAAAAGGAAGCACTTGCCTCAACGCTTCTGGAGCTCGATGCCTCTTTTGGCACTCCCTGTCCGGAAGGAAGAAGGCTGTCTGTCAGGCTGACGAATACGGAAATAGGTGCGTTAATCGGTCTGACCAGAGAAAGTGTGAACCGTTTTTTAAACAGCTGGAAGCAGGAAGGCGTGATTGATTTTCAGGAAAACCGTATTGTTATAAAAAATATTCATCATCTGCAGGCGTTGATGTCCAAATAGAGATGCATACTATATCAGAAAAACCGGTGATGTTGTCTTCACCGGTTTTTTTGCTATACTAAAGAATATGGAATAAAAAGGAACAAAGGGGTAATCAATGAAGCCGTTACTAATGAGAACAGCGGGACTGATCCTGTTTTTCATGGGATTTTTTCCTATTGCCGGAATTACCGGATATTATTTTTTCATGCCGGCCCAGCCTGTAGCTTTAGCGGCTACAGTAATGGGAAGTGCATTACTTATTCTGTCGTCGGTGTTCCGTCCAGCCCGGGAAGAATAAGCGCAAGCTGTTGAATAAAGAAAAGTTGTCAAAAATAGAGGAACTCTATACAATAGTACAGTGTAAGAAAATCGTATGTGTACTAAGCCTTACGAGTTTATATCTTGCAAATATAAAACAATAGGTGATAAAAGATGGAAGAAAAACAACAGTATCGGGTGTTATTATACTATCATTATGTAACGATCGAAGATCCGGAAACAAAAGCCGCTGCCCATTTGAACTACTGTAAGCATATTGGCTTAAAGGGGCGCGTCTTTATAGCGTCGGAAGGCATCAACGGCACCGTTTCCGGAACGGTGGAACAGACCGAAAAATATATACGCGCCATGCGCCATGATGAACATTTCGCAGACACTATTTTTAAAATAGATGAAGTGGAAGGCCATGTATTCAAAAAAATGCATGTCCGTCCCAAGCGTGAACTCGTTTCCTTAAGGCTGGAAGATGATATTGATCCTAAAGAGCAGACAGGGGATTATTTAAGCCCGAAAGAATTCTATGAAGCGATGCAGCGTGAAGATACGATTGTCCTGGACGCACGTAACGATTATGAGTACGATATCGGTCATTTTGAAGGGGCTGTACGCCCGGACATCCGCTCTTTTAAAGAACTGCCGGACTGGATAGAAGAGAATAAAGAACAGTTTGAAGGAAAGCAGATTCTGACGTATTGTACCGGCGGTATCCGCTGCGAAAAATTTTCCGGATGGCTTAAAGAAGAAGGATTTGAAAATGTGTCTCAGCTTCACGGGGGCATTGTTACCTATGGAAAAGATGAAGAAGTAAAAGGCGCCGGCTGGAACGGGAAATGTTATGTATTCGATGAGCGCCTGAGTGTGCCCGTAAATCAGCTCGAGCATGTTATAGTCGGGCGCGACCACTTTGACGGGCAGCCCTGCGAACGCTACGTTAACTGCGGCAACCCTGAATGCAATAAGCAGATCCTCTGTTCGGAAGAAAATGAAGCGAAATATATGAGAGGCTGCACGCATGAATGCCGTGTCACTCCGAGAAACCGTTATATTATTCAACATGAACTGTCTAAAGCAGAAGTGGATGAACGACTTGAACTCATCCGCCGGGAGAACGTCCAGCACGCATAGGAGCATAGGAGCATAATAGCATGAAGCCGAATGTCCGCCCGGCCTCATGCTTTCTTTCTATCATTAATAACTACATAGGAGTGGAATGGATGAATCAGGCATCTAACGAGCAGTCAAAGATAAATCAGATGGATAAACAAATAAAGCAGTCAGGCAGCGGGTATTCAAAAACGGTACTCGAAACGGTAAACGATGTATTTAACATAGATTTAATAGAAATTTCCGACCGCGGAGAAGGCAGGTACAATGAGCGTTACAGCGACCCGGTGATGGAGGCGGCA
Organism: Sinobaca sp. TMA16-18; assembly: GCF_059510535.1. Classification (NCBI taxonomy): domain Bacteria; kingdom Bacillati; phylum Bacillota; class Bacilli; order Caryophanales; family Sporolactobacillaceae; genus Sinobaca; species Sinobaca sp. TMA16-18. The sequence continues at coordinate 64,351 of NZ_JCAKFM010000005.1, forward strand.
GGGAAAAATCGTCAGCCTATCACCGATATAGAGATTATGAAGCTGTCTAAATGGGACGTGCTGCAGGACTGCCTGGAGCAGGAAGCGTACCTGGACGGAGAAAAGGCACGGATGTGGATAGATGAGGTGTTTGGCATCAACCTTAAAGGTGTGGCATCATTGGAAGAAGCAAGGATTTCTGTTTATTCTAAAGGGATCTGGGTGTCCCGTCAGCCGGAAGACTTAATTGTTATTGATACAGGCAGAGGAGATATCGACGTGCACGTCTATCCTTCTCCTGCTTATACAGCAGCAAAAGGAACGTCAGAACTTCCCTCTTCCCTTCGGCAGGCCCTGCTGTCTCTCGGGTATATTCATTTAGAAGAGAGCCATTCGTTTTATTATAAAAATGAAAACAATGAAAGTGTGTCGACGTCTTTTAAGGGACGGACAATGGCTGTAATTTCGGAAGCTACGGCTTTTATGGCATAATAAAAGCCTCTGCACGTGGCAGAGGCGGATACTTTATGCTTTTTCTACAATATAGGCTTTTTTCTCAATATACTTTTTGCCGCCGATTTCTTTTGAGTGATCGAAGTAGCCCTGCACTTCGTGAATTACCTTGTATTGGCGTTTAGGATCGCTGAATAAGTAGTTTTCATTTGTAGCGATCAATGTCACGTGCGTATTTTCCACGAAGCTGTCCAGCTCTTTCGCTGTATAGTTGGCTCCTATTTTTAGTGATTGTCCTGCTTGGCTTCCCATAAAAAAATCCTCCTCATAATATCTTCTATTACTGCGCATTACCCGTTCTCCGGAAAAGTATGCAGATTTACCGGAATTTCTAAAAGGAGGAATAGAATGAATATAAGAAAAATGACCGAAGCAGATATACCAAATGTACAGGAGACAGCGGAAGCCTCCTGGCGCGAAGCCTATGAAGGCCTGGTCGAAAAAGAGGCGCAGGATCGTTTCCTCGAGTATGCCTACTCTTCCCAGATGCTGAAAATGAGGCTTAAGCGTTCCGCCTTTTTTGTAGCAGAAGAAAATGACCTCATCGCCGGATTTATTAACGTTACGTACCCAAACGGCGATCGGGAGAGCGTGCTGGCCGCTCTTTACGTGCGTCCTGAGTACCAGCGTAAAGGTATCGGAGAAGCCCTGTTCAGAGCCTGCTTTGATGTGCTCGAAGAGGCAGAGGTCCTTACGTTACATGTGGAGGCGGAAAACAAGAAAGGAACGGCGTTTTATAAAAAACATGGATTTGTTGAAGTAGAAAGAATGGAAGAAACGCTCGGTGATGATACGTTTCAATCTATTCTCATGAAAAAGTCTTTTTTATCATAAATAATGATCAGCCAGACGCAGCATGTGGCTGATTAAAGACAGCGCACCAAGTACAGCGAGCGTGAGCAGCAGTTTATTCTTCTGCCGGCGGCGTCTCTGATCCAAAAAAATAAATACAATACCGGCAAACAAAAGAGCCGGAAGAGCAAAACGGATCCATTCCATATGCAGGCTCCTTTCTATTTCTATTATAGGGAGAAACGATAGGGTCTGTAAATTCAGGCACGTTTTCTGCATAATCCGCTTTTTCTTCGGGAAAGGGAAAGCAAACAGGGTAAAGGGGCGGTCTAAGTGTATATTTTTTCTGAAGGAGACATCCGCAGCTGCGTAGAGCTCGATGAGAACATGCTTCACGTTATTGAAGAGGGGTTTGGAAAACTTGATAACGGCGAAGTGACGATGCCGCCTGTACTGCGGGTGGATATTCCTGAAAATAACGGAGAAGTGGACGTGAAAACAGCGTACGTGAAAGGATGGAGTCAGTTTGCTCTAAAGGCGTCCTCCGGATTTTTTAATAATCCCGAAAAGGGACTTCCGAGCTTAAGTGGTATGATGCTGTTGTTCAGTACGGAAACAGGCATGCTGGATGCGTTTCTTCAGGATAACGGCTATCTAACAGATATACGGACGGCATTAGCCGGAGCTGCAGCCGCCAAATATCTTTCTAAACAAGGGCCGGTCCGTGCCGGAATAGTCGGCACCGGCGCTCAGGCCCGCTTCCAGCTGCGTGCCCTTGCGCTTGTAAGGGAGATTGAAGAAGTACGTGTTTACGGACGGAAGGAAGAGCGGGTCCAGGCTTATATCGGAGAGATGGAAGAAGAGCTGAACATTCCGGTACAAGCCGCTGTTTCTATAGAAGAGACGGTCCGGAAAAGCGATATAGTCATTACAACGACTCCTGCCAAAGCACCGCTCATAAAAAAAGAATGGCTCCACCCGGGCCTGCATATTACTGCAATGGGGTCCGACGCAGAAGAAAAAAATGAAATAGCGCCGGACGCACTGGCAGCGGCAGATATCAAGGTGTGTGATTCCAAAGCCCAGGTGTTTCGTCTCGGCGAGTTCCATCATGCAGAATCGGCCGGACTGCTGGGTCCTGATGATCCTTCGATTGTAGAACTTGGCACGATTATTAACGGAAAAGCCCCCGGCCGGACGACCGGTGAACAAATCACGATTTGTGATTTAACGGGCACCGGTGTTCAGGATACGGCCATTGCGGTCCAGGCTTTCAAAAAGCTGCGGGCCGAAAACAAAGGCACCGTGTTTGGAGAGTAGAAGCAAGCAGGATGCGATGTCAGCCGATATCGCATCTTTTTATGTGTGTTTTCAAGGAAAGCCTCCGCTGTTTTGTGGATTGTGCTTGCAACGCCTGAAGTGACACGCTACACTTTATCATATTGGACGAAAAGGCAGAGTAACAGAGGAAGGGAGGAGAGCAATGGAACCTACCGCCAAAACACCAGTGAACGTGGAGATGGTAACAAAAATAACCCAGGACGGGGAAAAAGATGAAATTCGTCTTTCCACAAAAGGCAGCCTCGTTCACAAAAACGACTGGGTGTATGTACTTTTTACGGAAACAATGGAAGGCGTGGGAGAGGTGAACACCACGCTTAAAATAGGTACATCGGAAATGCTTATTCTCCGGTCCGGATCTGTTTCGATGCGCCAGGTATATATTTATGGGCAGATGACAGAAGGCACGTATGAAATGTCTTTTGGGAAATTTGCGACAGAAGTCCAAACCCATCACCTTGCCGCTTTATGGGAAGACAGCGGCAGAGCAGGCAGGATCAAGTTCGGCTATGACCTGAAGCTGCAGGGAGAAGAAGCAGGACGGTACGACATCACAATTGCGATAGAGGAGGAAAAATAAGTACATGAACATTGCAGAACAGATAAAAGATACGTTAAAGCAGGAAATTATAAAAGCAGTAGAAAAAGCCGGGCTCGCCTCGGGAGCAGATATTCCCGAGGTGGTGCTGGAAACGCCTAAAGATAAAGCACACGGGGACTTTGCTACCAATATGGCCATGAAGCTGGCGAAAATAGCCAAAAAGGCGCCGCGTCAAATTGCAGAAGACCTGGCAGCAGAGATAAATAAAGAAGCGGCTTCCATTAAGACAATAGATATTGCAGGCCCCGGATTTATTAACTTTTTCCTCGACAACAGCTACTTAAAAGAAATTATCCCGGCTGTGCTTCAGGAAAGAGAAGACTACGGCTGGACAAATCACGGAAACGGCAAAAAGGTGCAGGTGGAGTTTGTCTCCGCCAATCCGACAGGAGACCTTCATCTCGGCCATGCACGTGGAGCGGCTGTCGGCGACTCGATCTGCAACATTCTGGCTAAAGCAGGCTATGACGTATCCAGAGAGTATTATATTAACGACGCCGGCAATCAGATTAACAACCTGGCCTATTCCATTGAAGCCCGCTATCTGGAAGCGCTCGGCATGGAAAGCACAATGCCGGAAGGCGGCTATCAGGGAGCGGACGTCAAGGGTTTCGGCGAGGACCTTGCAAAGGAACACGGCGATAAATATATCAGTATAGACGAAGCAGAAAGACTCGCTTTTTTCCGGGAATACGGCTTGAAGCGTGAAATGGAAAAGCTGAAAGAAGCCCTGCAGGAGTTCCGGGTGGAATTTGACGTATGGTTTTCGGAAACATCTCTTTATGAAAACGGGAAAGTGAAAGCGATTCTGGACTTTCTTAAAGAAAAAGGCGAAACGTATGAAGAAGGCGGTGCTGTCTGGTTCCGTTCCACTGAATATGGAGACGATAAAGACCGCGTGCTTGTGAAAAACGATGGCAGCTTTACGTACCTCCTGCCGGATATTGCGTATCATAACGATAAGTTTGAACGCGGCTTTGAACAGTTGATTAACGTATGGGGCGCCGATCATCACGGGTATATCCCGAGAATGAGAGCTGCCGTGCAGGCGATCGGCTACGATAAAGACCAGCTTGCTGTAGAGATTATTCAAATGGTGAATTTATATGAAAACGGCGAACGTATCAAAATGAGCAAACGAACGGGAAAAGCTGTCACGCTCAAAGATTTGATGGAAGAGGTAGGCAGAGACGCCACCCGCTACTTCTTTGCGATGAGAAGCCCGGATACGCATCTTGATTTTGATTTGAGTCTCGCTAAATCAGAGTCCAACGAAAATCCGGTGTACTATTCCCAGTATGCCCATGCGAGAATTTCGAGCATTCTGCGTTCTGCAGAACAAAAAGGCATCCCGTATAATCCGGAAGCGGAAATTGATGGCATCGGCACCGAAAAAGAAATGGAGCTCTTAAAGAAAATCGGGGAGTTTCCAGAGACGGTCGTGTTTGCAGCAGAAAAGCGGGCGCCTCACCGCATCACGAACTACCTGCATGAACTGGCTTCTTCGTTCCACAGCTTCTACAACGCAAATCGTGTCGTAGATCCGGAAAACGTACCGCTTTCCCAGGCCCGCATGAAGCTGGCCGCTTCTGCGCAGTATGCCCTGAAAAACGGTATGAAGCTGATCGGTGTTCATGCTCCGGAAGAAATGTAAGATACTAAAAAAAGAAAATGACATGCTGAAGGTTTCGGTTCCCCATTCGTGGGAACCGGCCTTTTTTATTGGCGGCGGAAGCGTTTGAACAGCGGAAGCTTCCATAAAAAGGAGCGGGCCGGCTTCTGCTGTGGTTCCTGCTGTTCCTGATACGTTTCAAAAAACAAGTCTTTCACAGGGGTGGACGGGGGCACGGGCGGATCGAGTGTAACGAGATCGCCTTCTGTCATGTGAATCAGCTCCGTATGACATTCGGGCAGTTCTTTCACAAGGTCTGCCTGAAAAGCAAGCGCCCGCTGGAGGGTGGGAAATGAGGCTTCCAATATACCTGTGTCCTCCTCTGTAGACGGTGTCCGGGCTGCGGTTGTTTCAATCAGCGTTACTTTATAATGAGAGGGCATATTCATTCCTGCCTTTCCGATCGCTCAAGCGTTCTTTCTCCTACAATACCCGGAAAAGCAGATAGATAAGCCAATCGTCTCTCCGGCGGGTTTTTAAAGATTTTATTACAAAAAATTCAGGAGACTCGGCTACATTTTCATTTATGATACATTGAAAAAAGAAAAAGGGGGAGAGGACATTGGCAAAGAGAAAAACGAGCCTGTTGTCTATTTTTATTATATCGCTTCGTCTCGGCCTGACGTCATTTGGAGGACCTATTGCCCATCTGGCTTTTTTCAGGCAGGAATATGTAGAGCGCAGGCGCTGGCTGCAGGAAAAAGAATATGCAGACCTCGTCGCTTTGGCGCAGTTTATTCCCGGGCCGGCAAGCAGCCAGGTCGGAATGGGAATCGGGCTCATGCGGGGAGGGCTGGCCGGTGCATTCGTCTCGTTTCTGGGATTTACGCTTCCGTCCGTCGTTGTCCTTATGGTATTTGCTCTTGCTTTGCAAAGCTACGGGCTGGCAGACGCCGGCTGGATTCAAGGGTTGAAAGTCGTCGCCGTAGCGATTGTAGCCCAGGCGCTGATTGGAATGGGCAGAAACCTGGCGCCTGACCGGGAGCGGGCGACGATCGCGGTACTGACGATAATTGTCCTGCTTCTCTGGCAGACAGTATTCAGCCAGGTTGTTTTAATTGCAGCCGCAGGTGCTGTAGGTTACATATTGTACAAAGGAAAAACAAATGAACGTACCAGCCCCATGCCGGTACCTCTATCGAAAAAAACGGGTACGGCCTTTTTAGCCGTCTTTTCCGGCCTGCTCGTTATGCTTCCGCTTCTCCGCCCGGTAGTGAATACGTGGTGGTTTGATATGTGGGACAGCTTTTACCGGGCGGGAGCGCTTGTGTTTGGCGGAGGCCACGTGATGCTGCCTTTACTAGAGCGGGAAGTTGTGCCGGCAGGGCTGGTCACCGCCGATGAGTTTCTGGCAGGATACGGGATGGCGCAGGCAGTACCGGGTCCATTGTTTACTTTTGCTTCTTATTTAGGAACGGTGGCCTCCGGTATTCCCGGCGGAATAACAGCCACGGCGGCTATTTTTCTGCCTGCCTTTCTGCTGATTGCCGGGGTACTTCCTTTTTGGAATGCAGCAAGGCAGAGCCGGTCGATGCAGGGAGCGCTGTACGGCATTAATGCCTGCGTAGTCGGTATACTAGCTGCTGCATTCTATGACCCTATTTTCACAAGCGCAGTTCAAACCTCTATAGAGGCCGCGCTTGCAGTCCTGTTATTTGGGCTTTTGGTTTTCTGGAAAGCAAAGCCGTGGGTGGTTGTGCTGGCCGGCGCTGTACTCGGCCAATTATTACTTTAGAAAAGAGGGATAACAATGCATGCAGAACACATATTAAAAAAGTTATTTTTATGCGGCGAAACAGAAGCCGAAGAGGCGGCGCAGCAGATGCATCCCGACTATGTGATTGATCTGCGGGCAGAGGCGGAACTGCCTCTGCAGGGAGCGGTTTCCAAAGAAGGAACGGTGTCTTTTTCGCTGGTGAACGGCGGGCCGACACCGCTGGAAGAAATGCAGCGGGCGATTGCTTTTACAGCAGAAACGGTAAAAAATAACAAAAGCGCAGTGCTGCACTGAAAAGGCGGAAAAAGCCGCACAGGTAGTGTGGCCGCAGGTGTGTTATTGGAACTGGGGATTACGGAAAAAGTGCAGGAAGCAGAAGCGCTCGTACGGGGAGCCAGGCCGGAAGCGGTTCTGGATGTACATGCAAAAGAAACGCTGCGCAGGCTGTATGAATAGACAAAGGACCGGCCGCGGCCGGTCCTTTGTTATCGATTGGACATAAATTTAATCATTTCCGCCAGATCGCCGAGTATTTTTTCAAGCCGTTCAATTCGTTTTTCAAACCGCATCAGCAGATACATCGAAATCATAATAGGGAAACCGAAGTTGGCCAGCAGGTGGACAAACAATGGAATATCATACAGGCTGTTCATTAGAAGTCCTTTCCAGGCAGCGCTTGAGCTTGATAAGAGCCTGACGGTTGATTTTGGAAACGCCCTGCTGGGTAATAGCGAGACGGGCGGCTGCTTCCTTTGTTGTCAGGCCTTTATCGTATAAAAGCTGAAGCACTTCGATCTGTCTGGGCGTCAGGGATGACATCCCTTCGTAGAGCTTCCCATTTTCTATTTTTTCCCCAAGATGCGGTTTTTTCTCTACTACCTGCGTTTCCAAAGACTCTTCTTTGCCGTCTGCCGTTTCGGAAAAAAAGCTTTCTTCATAGTCTGATCCGCTGTCGCGGTAGACATGTTTGTCGGTATACTTCCGTTGCTTTTTATCAAACTGTACTGCTTCCCAGCGGATGGTTTTACTGACATACTGAAGCAGCCGGATACTGCTGAGAAAAGAATGAAAGGCGCGGTCGAGTTCTTGTTTTGCTTCAGATGAAGACTGGCAGACATGGTCAATAAACAGCCGCCGATGCGTCTCCTCCTTCAGAAATGACTGAATAAGCGGGTGATCCAGAACAGCACGCTGCTCCTTCAGGCAGGCTTCCATAGCAGGGCATGGGCAGTAATCACTAACGGTGAGATTTTCTATAAAATGGCAGGTCATGTTGATCCCCTCCTTACTCTATAAAGGGGAAAAACGACAGAAATAACAACCGGAATAAGAACACTTGTTCGTTTTTATGATTTATCTTTATAAAAAACGTGTTCCGCTCTTATTTCGTTATCATCCAAATGGAGGACGCCGAAGGAATAATAAGGCAGTTTTCTTTTGTCTGTCACCGATCCGGGATTAAACAACAGTGTTTTATTTACATAACGAAGCAGAGGCAGGTGGGAGTGGCCGAAAAGAATACAGTCCGGTGCTTTTTCTATATCAGCGAACGCTGCCACAGCCCTTTTTTCTGTCGTCTGCCTGTCACCGTGTCCGTGAACGAGGCCGAATGTCTGACCGCCGGCGGAAAAAATATCCCGTTCCGGGAGGCGGGTTCGTTCGTTTTCCCCGTCTGTATTTCCAGCTACTGCTTTCACAGGCGCAAAGCGTTCCAGTTCCTGTAAAAAAGAAAGCTCCTGAATGTCTCCTGTATGCACAATCAGGTCGCAGTTTTCTATTTCCTGCATTAATCTGGATGGAAAGCGGCTTCCTTTTTTAGGCATATGGGTGTCCCCTAATACGACAATTTTCATAAAAGCGGCTCCTCTCTTTAATAAAATACAGAAGTGAATAAAAAGTGTAGCAGGAAAGGGCGGGAAAATGAACTATACAGCGGCATTTGACCTGGGCACCACGTCCATTAAAGGGATTTTAATCAGTAAAGATGGTGTAATAAAGCATACAGCAGAACGAAAGGTTCATACGTATTACCCTGAAAAGGGGTACGTGGAACAAGATCCGCAGGAATGGTGGAAGCATTTTTGTTCCATCCTGAACGAATGGAACAGCAGTGGTGTATCCGCTGCGGACATTCTGGCTCTTTCTTTCAGCGGTCAGATGCAGGATTGTATTCCAATAGATGCAGAAGGCCGGCCGCTGCGACGGGCTGTTTTATACAGCGATGCAAGAGCGGGAAAGGAAGCAGAAGAGCTCTCCGATCTGTTTGCGACAGCAGAAAGCAATCCGTTTAATGGTACGATGCTGCCGCCCAAACTGCTGTGGATCAACCGACACGAGCCGGAAGTGGTTGAAAAAACAGCGTATTACCTGGTCGGGGCAAAGGATTATATTATTTTCAAACTGACTGGACAGGCCTGCACGGACCCTACGACAGCTTCCACGACAGGAATGTTTGATCTGTCGGAAAAAAACTGGATGACAAAAGAATTAACGGCATGCAGTCTCCCGGCAGATAAACTGCCGCGTCTTTGTGCAGCGCACGAGCCCGCAGGTGTCGTGCAGGCAGAAGCCGCCGAGGCATGCGGTCTTCTATCCGGTCTGCCCGTTTTATGCGGAAGCGGGGACGCAGGAGCTACTACGATTGGAGCAGGAGCGGCCGCCGCCTCCCAGATGTATCTATATATGGGAACGACCGGCTGGATGGCCTATGTCAGTGCAACGCTGGAAAAGCAGCGCGAGGGGGTCTTTCAATTACTGCACCCTTCACAGCATGCCTATATTGTTATCGCGCCAATGCTTAATGCTGGTAATGTGCTGGAGTGGGCGGCAGAAACGTGGTATGGAGAGGAAGCAGACCCATACGGAAAGATGAAGGAAGAAGCAGCTCTTGTGCACGAACCTTTCCCGGGGCTGCTGTTTCTGCCTTACCTGCAGGGAGAGCGGTTTCCCGTCCAGGATATGGAGGCATGCGGGGTATTTACCGGAATAAAAAAAGAAACCGGACGAAAAGAACTCGTACGGGCCGTTTACGAGGGGCTTGCCTTTCATGTGCGGCAGGCGTTGGAGCAGTTTCCGCGCGGCCATAAAAAAGAAATGGTGATTCCGCTGATTGGAGGAGCGGCTCAAAACGAGGAATGGTGCAGGGTATTAGCTGAGGTGACCGGAGAACGCTGGACCGTTCCGACGGCCATGGATTTTCTGCCTTGTCTCGGAGCGGCCGCACCGGCTTTTATTTATCTAGGCTGGTCGTCCGGTTATGACGCTTATGCTGCACAGGTACTGGTCCGGCACGAAAAAAGCAGATACGTTTCGGGTGTATCTGAAACCTATGAGATGCTTTATGACAGCTACAAAAAGCTTTATCGGTTGTCAGCAGCCTTGTAAATAAAGGCACGGCCGGAGGGGAAGAGCCTGCGGCCGATCTTTTTTATACGTGCCTGTAGTTTGGGGGTTATTTTTTCGGGGTACTTGTTTTTTAACAATGTTTCTATCTTATTCATTTTTTGTAAGCGCTTAACAAATAATGAGGAGGTAAGACGATGGCCAATATGAACCACCCGAAGCCGAAACTGTATGTGATGGACAATGGCCGAATGAAAATGGACAAAAATTTTATGATCGCGATGCATAACCCGGCAACCGCAGATAACCCGAATGCTCCTGCAGAATTTGTTGAATTTCCCATTTATACGGTGTTGATCGATCATCCTGAAGGGAAGATTTTATTTGATACAGCGTGTAATCCAAACTCAATGGGACCGGAAGGCAGATGGATGGAAGCCACGCAGAAAACGTTCCCGTGGGAAGCGGGGGAGGAATGCTATCTGCACAACCGGCTGGAGCAATTAAATGTCAGGCCGGAAGATATTAAATATGTCGTGGCATCCCATCTTCATCTAGATCACGCCGGCTGTCTGGAAATGTTCACGAACGCCGAAGTAATTGTCCATGAGGATGAATTAAATGGTGCCCTGCAGAGCTACGCGAGACACAAGCAGGCAGGTGCCTACATCTGGGCGGATATAGATGCATGGATCAAAAATGGCCTGCAGTGGAAAACCGTCCGCAAAAACGAGGATTTTCTTAAGCTGGCGGACGGCGTTACGCTGCTGAATTTCGGAAGCGGTCACGCCTGGGGAATGCTGGGCCTGCATATAAACATGCCTGAGCAGGGTGGTATTATTCTGGCTTCGGATGCGATTTATACAGCGGAAAGCTACGGACCGCCGATTAAGCCTCCCGGTATAATTTACGACTCGGTCGGATTTGTCCGAACCGTGGAAAAGATAAAAAAACTCGCAGATGAAACCGGGTCGCAGATCTGGTATGGACATGATTCGGATCAGTTTAAACAATTCCGCAAGTCGACGGAAGGCTACTATGAATAAGCACTAAAAAGGAGAAGTGAAAGCATGAGTAATGCAAAACTGGTATTTACCCCGTTATCCTATACGGGCTGGGGATCTCTTTCCCACCTGCCGGGGGAAGTGGAAAAGCACAGCCCGAAGCGGATATTAGTCGTGACCGATCCCGTACTACAGGACATCGGCGTGGTAGAAAAAATAATCTCTCCTTTAAAGGAGCAGGGATATGACACAGACGTATATACAGAAGTAGTGCCCGAGCCGCCGATTGAGGTTGGAGAAAGTCTGGTGGAGTATATTAGAAAAGGCGGGTATGAATTGGTTATCGGGCTCGGTGGCGGCAGTGCTCTTGACATGGCTAAAGCAGCGGCTGTGCTGGCGACCCATGAAGGAACTGCAGAGAGTTATTTGAATTTAAGCGGCAGCCGGGAGCTCAGCAGCAGAGGGCTGCCCAAAATTCTAATTCCAACCACCGCAGGAACCGGCTCAGAAGTAACCAATATCGCCGTATTCAGTCTGGAAAGTACGAAAGATGTGATCACACACGATTATCTGCTGGCAGATGCAGCCATTGTAGATCCGGAGATTACGATGAGTGTGCCTACGAAAGTAACGGCAGCAACCGGAGTGGACGCTTTAACGCATGCGATGGAAGCTTATATTTCCAAGTTTGCAAGCCCGGCAACGGATGCTCTGGCACTGCATGCAATAAAGCTGATCGGGCGTTCGCTCGTAACAGCTGTGAAGGATGGAAACAATAAAGAAGCCCGGTCGGATATGAGCCACGGCAGCTACATTGCGGGGCTGGCTTTCTTTAATGCCGGAGTGGCCGGCGTTCATGCACTGGCTTACCCGCTGGGCGGCCAGTTTCACATTGCCCACGGGGACTCCAACGCTGTGCTGCTGCCTTACGTTATGAGCTATATCCGCAAAAGCAGTGAAACCCGCATGAAAGATATGTATGAAGCCCTTGGCTTTGATGGCAGAGACCTCACAGCGGAAGAAGGGTCCAAAAAACTGATTGCCGCATTGGAAGGCCTTGTAGAAGAAGTCGGGATTCCTAAAACCCTGCAGGGCTTTAATGTGCCTGAATCAGCACTCGATTCCCTGACCGACGATGGCGTGAAGCAGAAGCGGATTCTGGCAAGAAGTCCGCTCACGCTCGAAAGAGAAGATATCCGGAAGATCTACCAATCGGCGTTTTCCGGCAGAGCTATAGAAGCATAAGATTTATTTCAAACAAGAAGCCCAGTCTGCATAAGCAGGCTGGTTTTTGGCGTGAAAGCAGCTGGAAACAGATGATCTGCCTGTTTGAAAAAGCAATAATCGGTAAAAAAATGAAATAATTTATATGACTGAATGTTCATTCATTACGTTTTTTGTTATACTGTAATTAATAAACGATAAAAAACGTCGAGTGATTCTTTATACAAAATGAAGAATCACATTTTGAGAGGAGCGATACATCTTATGGAAACATTCATCATCGTTAACTGGATTGCCTTTATTCTTGTAACCGCTTACGCATTATTTCTGTTCGGACAGCTCGTTTATACCCGCTACACGTATATAAAACTCGGGAAAAAAGCGGAATTTGACCGCAGTACCAAAGAGCGCTGGAACGATATCATGGTCAACGTGTTCGGTCAGAAGAAATTATTGAAAGATAAAAAAAGCGGTATTATTCATCTTATGTTTTTTTACGGATTTCTGCTCGTGCAGTTCAGCGCGATTGATATTATCTGGAAAGGGCTTGCGGTAGGCTCCCACCTGCCTCTTGGGCCACTGTATCCGGTATTCACGCTGTTTCAGGAAGCCGTTGTGTTAATGATACTTATTGCAGTGGTGTGGGCATTCCACCGCCGCTACGTGGAAAAACTTGTCCGCCTGAAAAGAAACTGGAAAGCAGGGCTCGTGCTCATTTTTATCGGCGGCCTGATGGTATCGAAAATGCTTGCCAAAGGCATGGAATTTATTTGGCTCGATAAATCATTAACCGGTTTTGAACCGATGGCCTCTGCGATTGCGTTTGTGGCCTCTCCACTGGGCGCAGGAGCCGCAGGACTATTGTTTTACGTGTTCTGGTGGGCCCACCTGCTGTTTCTGCTTACGTTTCTTGTGTACGTGCCGCAGTCCAAGCATGCGCATTTGCTGGCCGGTCCTGCCAACGTATGGCTTGGCCGCACGGAGCCGGTCGGAAAGCTGTCCTCGATTGATTTTGAAGATGAAACAAAAGAAGAGTTCGGCGTTGGAAAGATTGAAGACTTCAATCAAAAGCAGCTTTTGGACCTGTACGCCTGTGTAGAATGCGGACGCTGCACGAATATGTGTCCGGCTACGGGAACGGGCAAGATGCTGTCACCGATGGATCTGCTTCTTAAAATGCGTGATCATTTAACTGAAAAAGGGGCCGCTGTAACCTCGCGGTCGCCATGGATGCCGGCCTATGCGTTCAGCGGAACGAAGGGGAACCAGCTGGCTGCCCAGGGGCCTGAAGCTGCAATGGATGCTTATCATCCAAGCCTGATCGGCGACGTGATTACAGAAGATGAGATCTGGGCCTGTACGACCTGCCGGAACTGCGAAGACCAGTGCCCGGTGATGAACGAGCATGTAGATAAAATTATCGATCTCCGCCGTTACCTTGTACTGACCGAAGGAAAGATGGACCCGGATGCCCAGCGCGCCATGACGAACATTGAGCGGCAGGGAAATCCTTGGGGGATTAACCGCAAGGAACGGGAAAACTGGCGCGAGACGCGTGAAGATATTGACGTGCCGACGGTAAAAGAAATGAATAAAAAAGGCGAAGAATTTGAGTACTTGTTCTTTGTAGGCTCGATGGGATCCTATGACAAGAGAAGCCAGAAGATTGCCCAGTCCTTTGCGAAGCTGTTAAACGAAGCGGGCGTCAGCTTTGCCATTCTTGGAAACAAAGAAAAAAATTCAGGTGACACACCGCGCCGGATTGGAAACGAATTTTTATTCCAGGAGCTTGCGGCTGCCAACATCAGTGAATTTCAGAAAAACGACATCAAGAAGATTGTGACGATTGACCCGCACGCGTACAACATGTTCAAAAATGAATACCCGGAATTCGGCCTTGAAGATGTAGAAGTGTTTCACCACACCGAGCTTCTTGCTGACCTGGTAAAAGAAGGAAAGCTGAAGCCATCACATGAAGTAAAAGAAACGATCACGTACCATGACTCCTGCTATCTCGGGCGCTATAACGAAGTATATGATCCACCAAGAGACATTCTGGAAGCAATACCGGGTCTTATAGTAACGGAAATGGAACGAAACCGCCAGGACGGCATGTGCTGCGGCGCAGGCGGCGGCATGATGTGGATGGAGGAAGACAAAGGAGAACGTGTCAACGTGGCCAGGACGGAACAGGCGATGGACGTCAATCCTTCCATGATCGGAAGTGCCTGCCCTTACTGCCTGACGATGCTTTCCGACGGAACGAAAGCAAAAGAAGTAGAAGAGGATATTCAAACGATGGATATTGCAGAAATACTGGAATTATCGGTAGTAGGAAAAAAACAGGCAGTATAAGGAAAAGAGGGCTCTATTTTTAAAAAGGAGCCCTTTTTCTCCATTTTTTCTGCATGAAAGAAAGGCGCAGGCTCTTGCCTTTTAACCAGGATTCTTATACATTTATAATAAAGAAAACGCTTTCAAATACAACGAGTGAGCGTTCGCTCAATAAAAAGCGAGGAGACAGCTAAAATGGAAAAAACAGCAATTATAGCAGGGGCAAGAACTCCCTTCGGAAAATTTGGCGGAACATTGCAGCCACTTTCCGCGAGTGCCCTGGGGGGAGAAGCGATTAAAGGAGCCCTGAAGCATGCGGGAATAGACGGACAGAGTGTAGAAGAAGTGCTGATGGGAAATGTGCTGCAGGGAGGCCAGGGCCAGCTCCCTTCCCGACAGGCAGCGAGGTATGCAGGCCTTCCTTGGGAAACAGAGACGGAAACGATAAATAAAGTCTGTGCCTCCGGCATGCGCAGCCTCACGCTTGGAGACCAGATGATACGGGCCGGTGATAAAAGCCTCATCATCAGCGGCGGCATGGAATCAATGAGCAATGCTCCTTATTTTTCCGACACGGCCCGGTGGGGAACGCGGATGGGAAACGCCGCACTTAAGGACATGATGGTTCATGACGGGCTGACCTGTTCTTTTCAAAACGTTCATATGGGCGTTTACGGCGGGGAAGTCGCTGAGAGCTTTGGCATTGCGCGAGAGCGGCAGGATGAGTGGGCCCTTAGAAGTCATATGCGGGCGGCGCAGGCAATAGATAAGGGCTGGCTCGCCGAAGAAATAACAGCGGTTGAGGTGCCGCAGCGAAAGCAGGACCCTTTAACGGTTCTGCACGATGAAGCGCCGCGGCGCAATACGACGCTGGAAGGACTGCAGCAATTGCCGCCAATTTTTGCGAAAAGCGGCACGATCACAGCCGGCAATGCTCCCGGCGTAAACGACGGTGCCTGTGCCATGGTGTTAATGAATGGAAGAGAAGCGGAGGCCGGACAGAAGCAGCCGCTCGCCTGGATTGAAGCACATACGGCGCTCGCTGTGGAAGCGGAGCTGTTCCCGAAAACACCGGGCCTTGTCATACAAAAGCTGCTCCAGAAAACAGGCTATAAGCCGGAAGACATTGATTTATTTGAAATTAACGAAGCATTTGCCGCCGTGGCACTTGTCAGCAGCGATATAGCCGGATTGGATGAAAGCAAGATAAACATCAACGGCGGAGCGGTGGCGCTCGGGCATCCGATTGGCGCCAGCGGAGCCCGTATTATCCTTACTCTTGCCCATGCGTTGAAGCGCCGGGGCGGCGGGCTCGGTATTGCAGCCATATGCAGCGGCGGCGGCCAGGGGGATGCTGTTTTAATCAAAGTAGACTAGCAGGAGGTTCATATGAAAATTAAAACAATAGCCGTCATCGGCGCAGGACAGATGGGAACAGGTATTGCTCAGGTTCACGCGGAGGCCGGATACGAAGTATATTTGTACGATATTAATGAAAAACAGGTCGAGAGCGGCCTGGCATCGATTCAAAAACGACTGGAGCGGAACGTCGAAAAAGGCAGAATGACAGCTGAAAATCAACAGCAGACGATGAAAAGCCTGCATGCTTCTCATGTTCTGAGTGATGTAGCGAGGGCTGAATTAATAATCGAAGCCGCTTCTGAAAAAATGGAAGTCAAAAAAGCGATTTTTACCCAGCTGAATGACGAAGCAAAGGAAGGCGCTATTCTTGCTACCAACACATCCTCGCTTCCTATCACGGAAATAGCCGCTGTAACGACAAGAACCGAACAGGTTATCGGCATGCACTTTATGAATCCGGTCCCGGTGATGAAGCTTGTTGAAGTAATCCGCGGACTGGCTACAAATGATGAAACAACCAAAGCGGTAATGGACGTCATCGAAACGCTTCAAAAAACAGCGGTGGAGGTTCAGGATTCCCCGGGCTTTGCGGCGAACCGTATTTTAATGCCGATGATCAATGAAGCGGTGTTTACGCTGCATGAAGGAACGGCTGATGTAAAAGGAATTGATAACGTCATGAAACTCGGCATGAATCATCCGATGGGGCCGCTGGAGCTTGCTGATTTTATCGGACTGGATACGTGCCTGTATATTATGGAAATTCTGCATCAAGGTCTGGGCGAGGACAAATACCGGCCATGCCCTCTGCTGCGTAAATATGTAAAGGCCGGCTGGCTCGGCAAAAAGACAGGACGCGGTTTTTATGAATACACCTAAAGAATAGGGGCGGGAAAATGAATCTCCGATGGACGGACGAACAGCAGATGATGCGGAAAACAGCCAGACAGTTCGCTGAAAAGGAAGTAGCTCCCGAAGTAGCACGTATGGAAGAAGAAGACCGCTTTCCGGTGGAACTTGTGCAGAAAATGGCCGGATTGGGCTTTATGGGCATCCCGATCGACGAAGAGTGGGGAGGAACTGGAATGGACTTTTCTTCCTATATTTTGGCGATCCATGAAATATCGAAAAAAAGTGCGGCGCTCGGCGTTATTTTATCGGTCCACACGTCTGTGGGAACGATGCCGATCGTTCACTTTGGTACAGAGAAACAGAAAGCACATTATCTTCCAAAGCTTGCCTCAGGGGAGTACCTCGGAGCGTTTGCTCTTACGGAAGCAGGCTCCGGCAGTGACGCGTCCAGCCTGAAGACAACAGCGGAAAAGAAGGACGGGCGTTACGTGCTGAACGGATCGAAAGTGTTCATTACGAATGCGGGAGCGGCGGACACCTATATTGTGTTTGCGTCGACCACTCCAGGAACCGGTGCAAAAGGCATCAGTGCATTTATTGTAGAAAAAAACTTTCCGGGCTTTTTCGTAGGGAAAAAAGAACGGAAGATGGGCATGCACGGGTCCAACACCTGCGAAATTATCCTGGATCAATGCGAAGTGCCTGTTGAAAACCTGCTCGGCAGGGAAGGTGAAGGATTTTCAATTGCCTTATCCAATCTGTATGCAGGGCGGATCGGTATCGCCGCCCAGTCTCTGGGCATAGCGGAAGCCGCACTGGAAGCGGCTGTCGCTTACGCCAAAGAACGCAGACAGTTCGGAAAGCCGATCGGCTCGATGCAGGGAATCAGCTTTAAACTAGCTGATATGGCCACAAAAGTGGAAGCAGCCCGGCTTTTTGTGTATCAGGCAGCAGACGCCTATGAAAAAGGAAAAGCGACCGCTCAATCGACCTCCATGACCAAACTGTTTGCCTCAAAAACGGCAATGGACGTAGCGGTTGAGGCAGTCCAGGTATTCGGCGGCTACGGCTATACAAAAGAATATCCGGTGGAACGTTTTTTCCGTGATGCAAAAGTGTGCGAAATTTATGAAGGAACAAGTGAGATACAGCGGATTGTAATTGGAAAAAGCCTGATGGCGTAAAAAGGAGAGAGACATATGGATTTTGGACTAACGGATGAACAGCAGATGATAAGAAAAATGGTACGCGACTTTGCCAACAAGGAAGTGGCACCGACCGCGGAAGAACGGGACGAAGAAGAACGGTTTGACCGCAGTATTTTTAACAAAATGGCAGAGCTGGGACTTACCGGAATACCGTGGCCGGAAGAGTACGGAGGCATAGGCGGCGACTACGTAAGCTACGTCATTGCTGTAGAAGAGCTTTCCAGAGTATGTGCATCAACGGGCGTAACCTTGTCTGCGCACCTTTCCTTAGCAGGCTGGCCGGTTTATACTTATGGAACAGAGGAACAAAAACAAAAATATTTAACCGCGATGGCTTCCGGTGAAATGATGGGCGCTTACGGCCTCACAGAGCCCGGATCAGGTTCTGATGCTGCCGCCATGAAAACAACAGCAAAAAAAGAAAACGGGGAGTACATTCTGAATGGATCGAAAATATTTATTACCAACGGAGGCGAAGCCGATGTCTATATCGTATTTGCCGTAACAGATCCCGCCTTAAAGCATAAAGGGGTAAGCGCATTTATTGTAGAAAAAAACTTCCCCGGGTTTTCGGTAGGAAAGAAAGAAAAAAAGCTCGGCATCCGCTCGTCTCCTACAACGGAAATTATTTTTGAAGACTGCCGCGTGCCGGAAGAAAACCTGCTCGGAAGCGAAGGACAGGGATTTGCTATTGCCATGAAAACACTTGACGGCGGACGCAACGGCATTGCCGCCCAGGCGGTGGGCATTGCCCAGGGCGCGCTTGATGCTGCAGTTGACTACGCGAAGGAACGAAAGCAGTTCGGAAAGCCGATTGCCAGCATGCAGGGGATCAGCTTTAAACTGGCCGATATGGCCGTGAAGGTGGAAGCCTCCCGTCTGCTGACCTATCAGGCGGCCTGGAACGAAAGTGCCGGAATCGCATATGGAAAAGAGTCTGCTATGTCGAAGCTGTTTGCAGGTGATTCAGCGATGGATGTTACGATAGAAGCAGTTCAGGTATTCGGCGGCTACGGATACACGAAAGATTATCCAGTCGAGCGGTACATGCGGGATGCTAAAATCACCCAGATTTACGAAGGGACAAATGAAGTCCAGCGTCTCGTTATCGGTAAAATGCTGCTCAACGACTGATGAATACAGGAGGAGAAGCATGCAGAAGAAAAAAGTGCCTTCCATGGTAAAAGACGAGCAGCTCATACAAATCAGAAGAGAACAGTTAATAAAAGGAGCGGTAAAGCTTTTCAAAGAAAAAGGCTTTCACCGGACGACGACGCGCGAAATGGCAAAAGAAGCCGGCTTCAGCATCGGTACGCTGTATGAGTACATCGGCTCCAAAGAAGACGTTCTCTATTTGGTCTGTGATTCGATATACGAAGAAGTAAGAACCCGCCTGGATGCCCATCTTGCAAAACAGGAAGCGGGAATGGACCGGCTTAAACAAGTCATTGCCTCGCTTTTTAAAGTAATGGACGAAATGCAGGACGAGGTGCTTATTATGTACCAGGAAGCCAAATCTCTTCCGAAAGAATCGTTGTCCTATGTATTGAAAAAAGAAGCGGAAATGACCGGACTTGTAGAAAGTGCTGTTCGGGAAGCGTCAGAAGCAGGCAGCATCGGCCCGTTAAACCCGATGGAAATGGAAATACTGGCCAATAACATTATGATTGCCGGACAGATGTGGACATTCCGCCGCTGGACCGTGCAGAGAGCCTGCACACTGGAAGAATATACGGCTGTCCAGAGCAAACTGCTGCTTTCGAGTCTGGTCGCTGAAACAAAGTAGGATACAAAAGGGAGGAATGCAGGATGGCAGTACAGGAAATGCATACGTTGAAAAACCCGGTACGGTTTGTGACTGCTTCCAGCCTGTTTGATGGACATGACGCCTCGATTAATATTATGAGGCGTCTGCTTCAGGCAGGAGGAGCGGAAGTTATTCATTTAGGACATAATCGTTCTGTTGAAGAAATTGTAAACGCTTCCATACAAGAAGACGTTCAGGGCATCGCAATTTCTTCTTATCAGGGCGGCCATATGGAATATTTTAAATACTGCTACGACCTTCTCCAGGAAAAAGGAGCCGGCCATATCCGCATATACGGAGGCGGGGGTGGAGTAATCAATCCCCCTGAAATTAAAGAGCTTCATGCATACGGGATTGCCCATATTTTTTCTCCTGACGACGGAAGAACCTTCGGCCTGCGCGGCATGATCAGCCAAATGCTTGAAGAGTGTGACTTTCCGGTAAAGTCGGATCAGGTATTTTCGCTCAAAGATATTAAAGAAAAAAACGATCAGGCGGTAGCCCGCTTTATGACAGTAGCGGAAAATGAAAACCTGCGGACGGGTCCGTGGAAAGAAGCGCTCCTCTCGATCCAGCGCACCGAGGAGACATACCCGGTGCTTGGTATTACAGGAACAGGGGGCGCCGGAAAAAGCTCATTAACCGATGAACTGGTGCGCCGTTTCCTGCGGGAATTTACCGATAAAACCGTTGCGGTGCTGTCTATTGATCCGACTAAGCAGAAAACAGGCGGCGCCCTGCTCGGGGACCGGATCCGGATGAATGCTATCCATCACCCGCGGGTTTTCATGAGAAGCCTTGCCACCAGAAGCTCCAAAACAGAAACGTCCAGCAGCCTCCGCGATGCTATTCAGGTAGCTAAAGCGGCAGAGTTCGATTTAATTATTGTAGAAACAAGCGGCATCGGCCAGGGGGATGCGGAAATTGCCGAGATTGCCGACGTGTCGCTTTATGTCATGACGAGTGAATTCGGGGCACCATCCCAGCTGGAAAAAATCGATATGATTGATTTTGCCGACGTTATTTCCATCAATAAATTTGACCGTAAAGGCTCAGAGGATGCGCTCCGGGACGTAAGAAAACAGTACCAGCGCAGCCGGGAGTGGTTCGACAGACCGACAGAAGAAATGCCTGTTTACGGTACGATAGCAAGCCAGTTTAACGACCCCGGCACGAATATCCTTTTTTCCGAAATCATTCAGGCTATTGAAAAAAAGTGCGGCGTAGACTGGGAAACAACGATTAATACAGACGAAGAAACCGGTAAAAAAGATATGATTATACCTGCAGACCGGACCCCGTATTTACGGGAAATCGTTCAGACGGTGCGGGGATACAAAGAACATGCAGCCGAGCAGGCGGAAACTGCACGGAAGCTTTTTCAAATTGACGGCACGATGCGTCTTCTCGAACAGAGCGAAGGCGGCCCGGGCACGCTCAAGGAGCTTGAAGGCATAAAAGAGCAGATAGAAAAGCAGCTCGATCCGGAAGCGAAGGGGCTTCTTGACGGCTGGGAAGAGTTAAAAGAAGCGTACAACGGCGATACCTTTACCTCGGAATCCCGGGGCAGGGAAATTGTCACGGAACTAAATGTAGAAACGCTTTCCGGTTTAAAAGTAAAGCGTGTGGCGCTTCCCCGTTTCAAAGATTGGGGAGCGATCATAGAATGGCAGATGCTTGAAAACATTCCGGGATCCTATCCATTTACGGCCGGTGTGTTTCCGTTTAAACGCAAAGGCGAGGACCCCAAACGGCAGTTTGCCGGAGAAGGCACGCCTGCCCGGACCAATCGGAGATTTCATTATCTTTCCAAGGATGATGAAGCAAAAAGGCTGAGCACCGCTTTTGATTCGGTCACTTTATATGGAGAAGACCCGGACGAGCGTCCGGATATTTACGGAAAAGTCGGGGAAAGCGGAGTAAGCATCTGTACACTTGAAGACATGAAAAAGCTCTACGAGGGGTTCGATCTGATTTCACCGACCACTTCTGTTTCCATGACTATAAACGGGCCGGCGCCTATTATTCTGGCTATGTTTATGAATACCGCCGTTGATCAGCAGCTGGATTTATTTGCGGAAAAAGAAGGACGGCCGGCTTCGGAAGAAGAAAAGCAGGAAATCAAGGCAGAAACACTGGCCACGGTTCGTGGAACGGTCCAGGCTGATATTTTAAAAGAAGACCAGGGACAGAATACGTGTATTTTTTCAACGGAGTTTGCTCTCCGGATGATGGGGGATATTCAACAGTACTTTATTGATAACAAAGTGCGTAACTACTATTCGGTGTCGATTTCGGGCTATCATATCGCGGAAGCGGGAGCCAATCCGATCAGTCAGGTCGCTTTTACGCTCTCCAATGCGTTTACGTATGTAGAGTATTATTTAAGCCGCGGCATGGATATTGATGAATTTGCAGCCAACCTGTCCTTCTTTTTCAGCAACGGACTCGATGCAGAATACGCCGTGATCGGCCGGGTAGCCCGCAGAATCTGGGCTGTGGTGATGAAAGAAAAGTACGGCGGCAATGAACGAAGCCAGAAGCTGAAGTATCATGTACAGACGTCAGGCCGGTCCCTGCACGCCCAGGAAGTGGACTTTAATGACATCCGTACTACGCTCCAGGCGCTTCTGGCTATCTACGACAACTGTAATTCGCTTCATACGAATGCGTATGACGAAGCGGTAACCACACCGACGGAAAGCTCAGTCCGACGGGCCATGGCCATTCAGATGATTATTACAAAAGAGCTCGGCCTTGCCAAAAACGAAAATTCCACTCAGGGGTCTTTCATTTTAGAAGAACTGACGGAACTGGTGGAAGAAGCGGTGCTTCAGGAAATGAGCCGCATCGACGACAGGGGCGGCGTGCTCGGCGCGATGGAAACCCAGTATCAGCGTGGAAAGATTCAGGAAGAATCGATGTATTATGAAATGAAGAAGCATACGGGTGAACTGCCGATCATCGGTGTAAATACGTACCTGGCGCCTGAACAAGATGAAACCGTGTTTGATATGGAGCTGGCCCGTGCAGATAAAGAAGAAAAAGACAGCCAGATTGCAGCCCTCCGTCAGTTTCAGCAGAAGCATGAAAAAGAAGGCCCGGAGTCGTTGAGACGTCTGCAGGAAACGGCTGTATCCGGAGGCAATGTATTCGAAGAGCTTATGGAAACGGTGCGGACGGCAAGTCTCGGCCAGATTACGCACGCTTTGTATGAAGTAGGCGGCCAATACCGGAGAAATATGTAATTTTAAAGATTCCTTGTCAAATAACTAGTAAATTAAAAGAAAATATGTTTATAATGGAAAGTATGATTTTAACGGTGCAGATAGGATAATGAAGAATCTGACCCGGCAGCAAGAATACTTTCTGAAAGGATGTGCGGCCAGTGAGCATCCGCGATTTTACGGAAGAACAAATCGTCGAAATGTCCGCTATTGAGGTGGCTTTTGTATTATTGAACGAGGAAAAAAAGCCATATGATTACCAGCAGTTATTCAATCGCATTGTTGATCTGAAAGGGTTGAATCACGAAGAAACAAGCCGCCGCCGAACAAAGCTGTTTACAGCTTTTAACCTGGATGGCCGGTTTATTCATTTAGGCGAGAATCACTGGGGCCTTAGAGAATGGTATTCTCTTGACCAGAGTGATGAAGAGCTTAGTGATACCGTGAAACCAAAAAAACCTTCAGACGATGATTTTGAATTAGAAGAAGAAGCGGAGTCTGACGACGATCTTGAAGATATCAAAGATGAGTTGGATGATTTTTCCGCAAAGGAAGACGCTGACGAAGACGAAGACAACTTAGAAGGATTCGGAAACGTAAAGAAACCAAAAGTGCCGGACGAGATCGAAGAATAGAATTACGGGAGGCAGCTCCTTGACTTTTATTCAAAGGCTAGGTAAAATCATTTTTGGGCTTTACAAGAACGTATCAATTCATTCATAACGTTGACGTTAATGACGAACAAGCAAAAGGGCGCCCCTCCCGAGGGTGAGGTGTCGCTTTTGCTTTTTTTTTGTTTTCATGCCCCTTTTACCGGTACCGCATGAAATCATTTATAGCAGGAAATAAGCAGGAAGTTAACATACAAAGGAGTAGATCGAGGGATGGCGAGCAAATATATTTTTGTAACAGGTGGCGTTGTATCTTCGCTTGGAAAAGGAATCACGGCAGCATCATTAGGAAGGCTGCTGAAAAACCGTGGACTAAGCGTAACAATTCAAAAGTTTGACCCGTATATTAACGTAGATCCCGGCACAATGAGCCCGTATCAGCACGGAGAAGTATTCGTGACCGATGACGGCGCGGAGACAGATCTCGACCTTGGGCACTACGAACGTTTTATTGACATTAACCTAAGCCAGAACAGCAATGTGACAACCGGGAAAATATATTCTTCTGTTATCCGGAAGGAACGCCGCGGGGACTACCTGGGCGGAACGGTTCAGGTTATCCCTCATGTAACGAATGAAATAAAAGAACGCGTGTATAGAGCAAGCCGGGAAACCAATGCAGATGTAGTTATTACAGAAATCGGGGGCACGGTCGGGGATATTGAAAGCCTTCCTTTTCTGGAAGCCATCCGCCAGATCAAAAGTGACGTTGGCGTGGAAAACGTGCTGTATCTTCACTGTACGTTGATTCCCTACCTTTCTGCAGCAGGGGAAATGAAATCCAAGCCGACCCAGCACAGTGTGAAAGAGCTGAGAAGCCTTGGCATTCAGCCAAACATCATTGTAGTCCGTACAGAAAAACCAGTGCCGCAGGAAATGAAAGAAAAGATTGCACTTTTCTGCGATATTAACAAAAACGCTGTAATTGAATGCCAGGACGCGGATACGCTTTACAAAGTACCGCTCGAGCTTCAGGCACAGAACCTCGACCAGATTGTGTGCGACTACCTGCATTTGGATGCAAAGGAAGCAGACATGACGGAATGGAAAGAATTAGTGAACCGCGTCCAGAACCTTTCCGGCACCGTAAATATTGCGCTTGTTGGTAAGTATGTAGCTCTTCCGGATGCGTATCTTTCGGTAGCAGAATCATTAAAGCACGCCGGGTATGCGTTTGATGCCGATGTAAAAATCAGCTGGATTAACTCGGAGAATATTACGCGTGAAAATGCAGCGGAAACTCTTTCCGGAGTTGACGGGATTCTTGTACCGGGTGGATTCGGCGACCGGGGCATTGATGGAAAAATCTTTGCTATTCAACATGCACGTGAAAACAATGTGCCATTCTTTGGTATCTGCCTTGGCATGCAGCTGGCTTCTGTCGAATTTGCCCGTAATGTTGCAGGTCTTCCGGAAGCAGGGTCTGCGGAACTGCATCCTCATGCAAAAGACCCAGTCATTGATCTGCTGCCGGAGCAGAAAGACGTGGAAGACCTTGGCGGAACCCTTCGTCTCGGCCTGTATCCATGTAAACTGAAAGAAGGCACGAAAGCGAAGGAAGCATATGGAGAAGAAGTGGTGTATGAACGCCACCGCCACCGCTATGAATTCAGCAACTCCTACCGGGAAGTACTGGAGTCTGCCGGCTTTATCTTCAGTGGTACGAGTCCGGACGGACGCCTGGTGGAAATTATTGAGCTTGCCGACCATCCTTACTTCGTGGCTTCTCAGTTCCATCCTGAATTTGTATCAAGACCTACGCGCCCTCAGCCGTTATTCAGGGACTTTATTAAAGCATCTCTGAAAAAACAATAAATACAAAAAAAGGAGCAGCCCCTGCGGGCGGCTCCTTTTTTAGAGTGATAATTCCTCGAGCATTTCCTGCATATACAAAAACAAAAGCTGGCCGGTAAAAAGGGCAGCAAGGGCTGTTGGATCCCCATGCTTTTCGCCGGTGTCTGATGGAACGATTCCGCCGCGCACAAAGGTGGACAGCCATACATCAAGCGGGTCGGGTTCTATATGCTCCTGCCCGGAAGCAGGGCCGATAATAACGGTGGAAGCAGAGGCCTGAACTACTGCTTTATGCCATGAAGATATGGCGTTAGTATCTTTAGAATCCGCAAGCAGCAGCAGACGGTCTGTTTCCTGGATATCGTCGGGAAGGACGTCGATGTAAACGACTCCTTCCGGCGCATCCGGGTGGCTGCAGAGCGAGAGGGCTGTCCCTTTAAGAGCCGGAACAGCAGCTATGTAAAGCGTACCTGTACCTGACCCGGCCTGCAGCAGCAGCCTGGATGCATCTTCAAATGCTTCTTCCTGTTTGGACGCAATGGACTGGAAGATTCCCTGCAGCTGGGTGGCAAATATCTTCATCCTATCTCTCCTTTTTAATACAATCAGACTTCTATTGTGCAGGATGGGACCCGAAAAGAAAAGCGGGACGTTTAACGAAGCGGCTCTAGGTGAAAAGACATGTATACGCAATAGTAAGGAGTTAGTTCAAATGAAAAAAATTTTAATTGTAGATGATCAATACGGTATACGAGTGCTCCTCAATGAAGTATTGAAAAAAGATGGCTTTGAGATCTTTCAGTCTGCTAATGGAGAAGGGGCCCTGGAACTTGTGCAGGAGGAGAAGCCTGATCTTATGCTTCTCGACATGCGGATACCGGGCATGAACGGCCTGGAGATTATGAGGGAAATCAAAAAACGCGGAACGGATAATGGGATGAAGGTTATTCTAATGACGGCCTTCGGCGAAGAACAGATGATGCTCGAAGCAAAAGAGCTGGGCATTACAGATCATTGTGCGAAGCCTTTTGACATTTCCACTATCCGCGAAAAGGTGAAGCTGCATTTAGATTCCTAGCCTAAGAGCGGTTTTGATCTTTTTTTTAAGAAGTAACCGTTCTCATTTAAGGTGGGCAGATGAATTTTTATTATGATGTGCTATAATACAAACAGAAACCATTAGAACAGCTTTTTTCACGTTTCTTTCACAAAAGAAACAGCTGTTTTACTGGAAATATTGTTCAAATGGAAGAGGGAGGACCAACATGCCTTTAGTATCAATGAAAGAAATGCTCGAAACAGCTAAAGCAGAAAATTATGCAGTAGGTCAATTTAATTTAAACAACATGGAATTCACACAAGCCATCCTTCAGGCTGCAGAAGAGGAAAAATCTCCGGTAATCTGTGGTGTATCCGAGGGCGCTGCCCGTTACATGGGAGGATTTGAGTTTGTTGTAGATATGGTGAAAGCTTACATCAAAGCATACAACGTTACGGTTCCCGTAGCTATTCACTTGGACCACGGTTCCAGCTTTGAAAGCTGCGTCCAGGCAATTAAAGCAGGCTTTACGTCTGTTATGATTGACGGATCCCATCACCCGCTTGAAGAAAATATCGCTATTACAAAGCGTGTCGTAGATGTAGCCCACTCTGTAGGCGTATCTGTTGAAGCTGAACTTGGCCGCGTTGGCGGACAGGAAGATGATTTGATCGTTGATGATGCAGAAGCAGCTTATGCTATTCCTGCTGAGTGTAAAGAGCTTGTAGAACAGACCGGCGTTGACTGCCTTGCAGCTGCTCTTGGATCTGTACACGGCCCTTATAAAGGCGAGCCGAACCTTGGCTTTGACCGTATGGAAGAAATCAATCAGATGATCGGCGGCATTCCGCTTGTTCTTCACGGTGGTACTGGTATTCCAACAGATGACGTGAAAAAAGCAATCCGTTTCGGTCACGCTAAAGTGAACGTAAACACAGAAAGCCAGATCACTTCTGCACAGGCAGTACGTGATACTCTTGCAGCTCAGCCTGAGCAGTATGACCCACGTAAATATCTTGGTCCTGCACGTGATGCGATCAAGACAACTGTTAAAGGAAAAATGCAGGAATTTGGTTCTTCTAACAAAGGTTAATTAGATAATAGGAAGAAGAGCTGACTAGTAAAAGGCATCAGCATAATACTTGGCGTCTTTTACTGTTAGCTCTTTTCTTTTTTACCAAATCCAGGTATTATTTTAAAGAAGGTTTCTTTTTATACGTAATTATGACAGCGCTATTATATCTGTATTATTAGAATTATCAATCGAATGGAGGAGTCATTTTATGAAGTTTTTCATTGACACAGCAAATTTAGATCAAATAAAAGAAGCCAACGACCTTGGCATACTAGCAGGGGTTACAACAAATCCAACCCTGGTTGCAAAAGAAGGCGTGGACTTTCACAGCAGGCTGAAAGAAATCACGAGCCTCGTGGACGGATCTGTCAGCGCAGAAGTAGTTGCTCTTGATGCGGAAGGAATGATTGAAGAAGGGCTTGAGCTTTCTAAAATCGCTCCTAACATTACAGTAAAAGTACCAATGACGCTGGAAGGTTTGAAAGCGGTTAAAGCGTTCTCCGATAAAGGCATCAAAACAAACGTAACACTCATTTTCTCAGGCGTGCAGGCTCTTCTGGCAGCCAGAGCCGGAGCAACCTATGTATCGCCGTTTCTTGGACGCCTTGATGATATCGGCCAGGACGGCCTTCATTTAATTGATGAAATCTCCGACATCTTTGTGGTTCACGATATTCCTACAGAAATTATTGCGGCTTCAATCAGACATCCGATCCACGTATCAGAAGCAGCACGAAGAGGAGCGCACATTGCAACGCTCCCATCGAAAGTAATCGGGCAGCTTGTAAAGCATCCTCTTACGGATAAAGGAATTGAACAGTTTCTTGCAGACTGGAATAACCGAAGCGAATAATAAAGCTTAAAACAGAGCTGCCCATGCGATCAGAGCAGGGCAGCTTCTGTTCTCTTCTTATACAGGTGCTGGTATATACATCCAATCCACTTAAAGGAGGACACTATCATGGAAAGAAGTCTATCAATGGAACTGGTACGAGTGACAGAAGCTGCTGCACTATCTTCAGCCCGCTGGATGGGCAGAGGCAAAAAAGTAGAAGCAGATGAGGCAGCAACTAGTGCAATGCGCGATGTGTTCGATACGATCCCAATGAAAGGCACTGTAGTGATCGGCGAAGGGGAAATGGACGAAGCACCGATGCTCTATATCGGTGAAAAACTCGGAACCGGATTTGGTCCCCGTGTAGACGTTGCGGTGGATCCATTGGAAGGAACCAACATTGTAGCAAGCGGTGTGTGGAACGCGATTGCTGTTCTGGCCATTGCCGACCATGAAAAACTTCTCCATGCTCCGGATATGTATATGGAAAAACTGGCTGTAGGTCCTGAATCTGTTGGAATGGTGGATATTAAAGCCCCGGTTATTGATAATTTAAGAGCGGTGGCAAAAGCTAAAGGCAAAGACGTGGAAGACGTAGTCGTTACTATGCTTCACCGCGACCGGCATTCCCGTCTGATCCAGGAAGTCCGCGATACGGGAGCGCGCATCAAGCTTATTCCGGATGGAGATGTGGCGGCCGCCATAAATACAGCGTTTGATGAAACAGGCGTTGATATTCTGCTTGGCTCCGGAGGGGCGCCGGAGGGCGTTATTGCCGCCGTAGGACTCAAGTGCCTGGGCGGCGAGCATCAGGGCATTCTGCTGCCACAGGACAATTCCGAACTGGAACGCTGTAAAAGAATGGGGATTGAAGATGTAAATAAAGTATTTTACATGGATGATCTTGTCGGAGGCGACGATGCGATCTTTGCGGCCACCGGAGTAACAGATGGCGAACTGTTAAAAGGCGTCCGCTACAAAGGACCGAAGGCGACGACGCAGTCATTGGTTATGCGTGCCAGGTCGGGCACCGTACGCTTTGTAGACGGCAGCCATAATGTGAAG
This sequence comes from Sinobaca sp. TMA16-18, assembly GCF_059510535.1. Taxonomy (NCBI): domain Bacteria; kingdom Bacillati; phylum Bacillota; class Bacilli; order Caryophanales; family Sporolactobacillaceae; genus Sinobaca; species Sinobaca sp. TMA16-18. The sequence continues at coordinate 93,805 of NZ_JCAKFM010000005.1, forward strand.
AAAAAACCGGATTTCGTGTTCCGCTGAAATGAATCCAGAGAGCAGGAGGACATGCCCTCCTGCTCTTTTTTATTTAGGGTTTCCCTGTATACAGCAGACAACTTTCATACGAAAAGTAATGATTTATGATTGCATGCAGAGATCATCCCCGTTACAATTAATAAGAATCCTTGAGCAAGCAAAGCGGAAAGCGATCCGCTCCTTCCCAGACTCTCCCGTCAATGAACAGCCGCTGCCTCCACCTACAGGGCAGGTCTTCTATCTCCGGCTGCTTACACCATCTCTCAAGTAAAACACAGCAGTTAAAACATAAAAATACAAACATAGCCGCATGCCCCAGAATGGACGCATGCGGAAGAAAAGTGGTGACCATCGTTGAGTAGTATTAATTTAGCAGGGTTGGAAAATATGACGCTTAAAGAATTATATCGTTTAGCAAAAGAATATAATGTTTCTTATTACAGCAAGCTGACTAAAAGAGAGCTTATTTTTGCGATTCTAAAAGGACGTGCTGAAAAAGACGGCCTCATGTTTATGGAAGGTGTCCTCGAAATTATTACGACGGAAGGATACGGATTTCTACGTCCTATCAATTTCCTGCCGAGCTCGGAGGATATTTATATTTCCGCTTCGCAGATCCGCCGGTTTGAGCTGAGAAATGGAGATAAAGTCTCTGGAAAAGTAAGGCCGCCGAAAGATTCCGAAAGGTACCACGGCCTGCTGCAGGTCGAAGCCGTCAACGGCGAAAACCCGGAAAGTTCAAAAGAGCGTCCGCATTTCCCTGCTCTGACTGCTTTATACCCGGACCGCCGCATTCATATGGAAAATGCGCCCAACCGTATTTCCTCCCGGATTATTGATTTAATTACACCGGTAGGGTTTGGGCAGAGAGGACTTATTGTCGCGCCTCCTAAAGCAGGAAAAACCTCCCTGCTTAAAGAAATAGCCAACAGCATCACAGAAAACCATCCGGAAGCAGAATTGATCGTGCTGCTAATTGATGAGCGTCCGGAGGAAGTAACAGACATCGAGCGCTCCGTTAAAGGAGATATTGCCAGCTCTACGTTCGACGAAGTTCCGGAAAATCATATTAAAGTAACCGAGCTTGTGCTTGAACGGGCGATGAGGCTCGTAGAGCACAAAAAAGACGTTATTATTCTAATGGACAGCATTACGCGTCTGGCAAGAGCGTATAACCTTGTGATCCCGCCGAGTGGGCGCACGCTGTCCGGTGGTATTGACCCGGCTGCCTTTCACCGCCCTAAGCGTTTCTTTGGAGCGGCAAGAAATATTGAAGAAGGCGGCAGTCTGACGATACTGGCTACCGCCCTGGTGGAAACCGGTTCGCGGATGGACGACGTCATCTATGAAGAGTTTAAAGGCACCGGCAACATGGAGCTTCATCTGGACCGTAAGCTGGCAGAGCGGAGAATTTTCCCGGCAATCGATATCCGCCGTTCCAGTACCAGAAAAGAAGAACTGCTTACCTCAAAAGAGCAGCTTGAAAACTTATGGGCGATCCGTAAAACGATGAATGATTCTCCTGACTTTGTGGATCTTTTTATCCGCAGAATGAAGCAGACAAAAACGAACGATGAGTTTTTTGAAGAAATGGAAAAGGATAAAGCGAAGACAAAAGCAAGGCCGGCTCCAGCAAGAAGATAAAAGTATTTCATTTTTACATTGAAAAAATAGGCTGGGCTTGTTATAATCTCGTTATGTGTGATTACAAATTCTGATTCGAATAGAATTAGGGCAAAGGGAGTGAAATTAATGAAACAGGAAATTCATCCAAATTACCAAAAGGTAGTATTTATGGACACGAGCACAGGCTTTAAGTTTTTGAGCGGCTCTACTAAGGGTTCTGCTGAAACAGTAGAATGGGAAGATGGCAACACTTACCCACTATTGAAAGTAGAAATCAGTGCTGATTCTCATCCGTTCTACACTGGTAAGCAAAAGCTTGCTGATGCCGGCGGACGTATCGATAAATTTAAAAAGAAATACAACATGTAAGACAAATAGAAACAGGCAAGGGAACGCCGCTTGCCTGTTTTTTTATTTGGCCTAAAAGAAGCCCGCTGCGGCGCCTCTGGCTGAAATGAGGCAGAACAGTGACTGAGATTTCCAGTTTTTACGAAAGAGAGCCTCCGAATACACACAAAAATATAGTATACTTTTACATAGAATGAACACCAAACTGCATGAAGCGGATGAAGCATAAGGAGTGGCAAAATGCATATAATGAGAAAAGAAGGCTGGGTGGAGCTGATCTGCGGAAGCATGTTTTCCGGAAAATCAGAAGAACTGATCCGCCGGATTAGAAGAGCCTCTTACGGCAGCTTAAATGTTGTTGTATTTAAGCCTGCTTTGGATAACCGGTACAGCGAAGAAGAAGTCGTATCGCACAACGGATCAAAAGTATGGTCTAAATCTGTTGTCCATTCCCTGGATATTTTAAATGAAGTAGAAGAAGATGCTCACATGGTAGCCGTAGATGAAGTGCAGTTTTTTGATATGAATATTGTAGCGGTAACCGAAGAGCTTGCCAATAAAGGCATTCAAGTAGTAGTCGCCGGTCTGGATCAGGACTTCCGCGGAGAGCCGTTTGGGGCGATTCAAGAACTGATGGCCCTGGCAGAAGATGTAACCAAACTGCAGGCGGTCTGTCCGAAATGCAGCTCTCCTGCTTCGAGAACGCAGCGCCTGATTGATGGAAGGCCGGCGCACTATGACGATGCGATTATATTAGTAGGGGCGGATGAGTCATATGAACCCCGCTGCCGGCACTGTCATGATGTTCCCGGTCGTCCGGACCGGCTTAAAGCCGTTATGGAAGCCTCTGCGGCCGAGTAGAATGTCTTTTTGCTGCGGTGTACATATCGTGAAACTTCCGGGTATAGAAACATGTGTATAAAAAGAAAAAGCCTCTTTCAGTTGAAAGGGGCTTTTTGGTGAATAAATAGAAGCCGGCAGGCTCAGCGTCCGGTCTTTGCCCGGCGAGCTGTCTGCTGGATAGGGTCCCAGACTCCGTTGTAGGGGGGAGCATAGGATAAATCAAGGTCTTCTAATTCATCAATCCCTGCTCCGTAGTACATAGCGGTGGCAAGAACATCAATGCGTTTATCCACACCGGCTTCTCCGATCACCTGGGCCCCGATAAGTTGTCGGGACTCTTCTTGGTATAAAAGTTTAATCGTCAGCTTTTTATGCTCCGGAAAGTATCCGGCGATATGGAAAGACGTGCTCACCGCTGTGCCGAATACTATATTTTCTTCCCGGGCTTCTGCTTCGGACAGTCCGGTTTTAGCCAGCGTTAAATCAAAAAACTGCAGGATGGAAGTGCCGGTAATGCCTTTAAATGTTTTGGAGATTCCTCCCATGTTAAGGCCGGCCAGACGTCCCTGCTTATTGGCGTGGGTGCCAAGTGGAATATAATCGTTTTTTTGTTTCATGCGGTGGAATTGAACCGCGCAGTCTCCGGCGGCATAGATACTGTCTACGCTGGTTTCCATGTGTTTATTAATGACGACTGCGCCATTGTCCAGAAGGTCAACGCCGGTGCCCTGCAGAAAATCAGTGTTTGGCGACAGGCCGGTCGCTACAATAACAAGGTCAGCCGGATAGGTGCCGGTTTCTGTGGAAATAGAAGTAACGCGGTTTCCGCCATTGATGGAAGTGACATTTTCCTCCAAATGAAGCGTCACCCCATGCTTTTCTGCTTCCTCTATGATCATATTCCCCATATCGGGATCAAACATTGATGCCAGACGGCTGTCCCGTTGAATAATGCGGACGTTCTGGCCGTTTCTAATAAAATTCTCCGCCATTTCCAGTCCGATATAGCCGCCGCCGATAATAATAGTTTCCTGCACGTCCGGAAGTTCCTTGGCAATCTTTTCGATGTCAGGAATTGTTTTGACAGTGTGGACACCTTCTTTATCCGTTCCCGGCCAGTCTGGAACCGAAGGACTGCCGCCGGAGGCGACAAGAAGTTTGTCATAGGACACTGTAAAGGGATCCCCGCTGGAAAGGTCGGTGCCGGAAACCGTTTTCTGTGCAGCGTCGACTTTTGTTACATGGTGCAGAATCCGGGCATCAATTCCGTATTTATTCCGAAACGTCTCCACTTTTCTTGCGATCAGATCTTCTGTGCGTGAAACGACTCCGCCGACTATGTAAGGAAGGCCGCACTGGGCATAAGAATAGATAGTGCCCTGCTCCAGGGTGGTGATTTCCGCTTGTTTTGTGTTGCGGACAAGCTGCATCGCTGCGCTCATTCCGGCCGCATCGCCGCCAATAATGACATATTTCATCGTTGCATCGCCTGCTTTCTTCGTTAATAAAGGACATAATATTATTGTCTATTCCCTTTCTGATAATGAAAAAAACAAGAAAGGCGCCTGTCTGAATATCGGAATGAAGGGTGCTTTGACTGCTGATATGGCGTATACTATAATTAGAATGTTATGCAATAGTATAAAGAGGTGAAGTTTGTGATAGATCGATTACAAACGGTAGAGGACAGGTATAATCATTTAAACGAGTTACTCAGTGATCCGGACGTTATCAGCGATACGAAGAAACTAAGAGAGTATTCAAAAGAGCAGGCCGATCTTTCCAAAACAGTGGAAGTATATAGAGAATACAAAACAGTTACGGAAGAGTTAAAGGAAGCCAAATCCATGCAGCAGGAAGCGCTGGACAAAGAAATGGAAGAAATGGTAAAGGTGGAAATCGATGAGCTCTCGGAAAGACAAACAGCAATCGAAGAAAAACTCCATGTGATGCTTCTTCCGAAAGATCCAAATGACGATAAAAACGTTATTGTGGAAATCCGCGGAGCAGCGGGCGGCGATGAGGCTGCTTTGTTTGCCGGGGATTTATTTAAAATGTATTCCCGCTATGCGGAAAAAATGAACTGGAAAACAGAAATAATTGAATCAAGCTCCAGTGATGTCGGTGGATACAAAGAGATTATTTTCATCGTAAACGGAAGCGGTGCGTATTCCAGGCTGAAATATGAAAATGGGGCACACCGTGTCCAAAGAGTCCCGAGCACTGAATCCGGCGGTCGTATTCATACGTCAACCGCTACTGTAGCCATTCTGGCAGAGGCGGAGGAAGTGGAAGTCGATATCCACGACAAAGACATCCGCGTGGATACATTCACCTCAAGCGGCCCCGGCGGCCAGAGTGTTAACACAACCATGTCCGCCGTTCGTTTAACGCATGAGCCTACCGGCGTGGTAGTTTCCTGTCAGGATGAAAAGTCGCAGATTAAAAACAAAGAAAAAGCAATGAAAGTGCTGCGTGCCCGCATTTATGATAAGTATCAGCGTGAAGCGCAGGCAGAGTATGATGAAACGAGAAAGTCAGCCGTGGGTACAGGGGATCGTTCCGAGCGTATCCGTACGTATAATTTTCCACAAAGCAGAGTCACCGATCATCGTATCGGCTTAACGCTTCAAAAGCTGGACCAGATTCTGGCCGGCGAGCTGGATGAAATTATTGATCCGCTTGTAGTAGAAGAACAGGCAGAAATGATGGAAAGAGCAAGCGAAAGATAATGAACATACCTTACGTATATGAGGCCCTTAACTGGGCTTCTTCTTTTTTAGGTGAACACGGACGGGAGCCGCAGGCGGCAGTATGGCTGCTTGCGTACAGAGTAAATACAGATCAGACCTCGCTTCATCTTGACCGGGGCGAACGGCTTACAAAAGAAGTTTGGGACGCATTCCAGACGGATGTAAAAACGCATGCTTCGGGGGTACCGGTGCAGCATATTACAGGAGAAGGTGCTTTTTACGGCAGAATGTTTTCTGTTAATGAACATGTACTGATTCCAAGGCCGGAAACCGAAGAGCTGGCTTATGAAGTTATTCAATGGCTCGGCAGACAGATGCCGGGAGAAGTCCGCCGCGGAGTGGATATCGGGACAGGGAGCGGAGCGCTTGCGGTGACAATTGCGCTGGAAGCAGACCATATTGAAATGACAGCTACAGACTTAATGGCCGGGGCCCTTCAGAAAGCAGAACAAAATGCCCGCATGCTGGGTGCCGCCGTGGAGTTTATCCAGGGGGATCTGGCCCGTCCACTTGAGGGGCGCCTATTTGATGTCATTGTCTCCAATCCTCCTTATATCCCGCAGGACCAGTGGGAGGAGCTGGACGATATCGTGAAAATCCATGAGCCGAGAACGGCACTTGTCGGTGAGGATGCCGATGGGCTTTTCTGTTACAGACAGATGGCGGAAGATATTCCTGCTCTCCTGAAGCGTCCCGGGATCGCAGCGTTTGAGATTGGCATGGATCAGGGAAAAGAAGCGCTGGCCATCTTTAAGAAGGCTTTTCCGGAAGATCACGTCTGGCTGAAACAGGATATCAATAAACGAGATCGCATGATTTTTGTAGAAAAAAAGTAAAAGTTATATACAAGCAGTTATCCACTTATTAAGATATTACTGTGGATAACTTTTTTATTTAAAAAAAACACTAACAAAAACCGTAGAAATCAACTATTTTCTTTACATGGAAAAGAGGGGAAACAATTGAGTTATACACATACAAAGATATGGACTGTGGATAAGTCGAAAAAATCATTGCAGGAAGATCCTTCCATTCTGGAAGCTGCTGACTATATTAAAAGAGGAGAAGTAGTGGCTTTCCCTACTGAGACAGTGTATGGGCTTGGTGCAGATGCTTCCGGAAGCGAAGCAGTTAACAAAATATTTGCTGCGAAGGGAAGACCTGGGGATAACCCGCTTATTGTCCACATTGCAGATTATCCACATCTGGATAACTTACATGTGGAAACGCACGCGGTGGAGCGTCGGTTGATGGAAGCATTTTGGCCGGGACCGCTCACGATCGTCCTGCATGGCAGCTTTCCTGTTGCCTCTAACGTAACAGCTGGGTTAAAGACACTTGCTGTCCGTATGCCGGACCATCCCGTGGCACTGGCATTAATAAAAGCGTCGGGAAAAGCGCTTGCGGCCCCAAGTGCTAATTTATCCGGCAAGCCAAGCCCGACAAAAGCGTCCCACGTAATGTTTGATCTTGACCATAAAATTGCAGGGATACTGGATGGAGGAGAGACGGGATACGGCCTGGAATCAACGGTAGTGGAATACAAAGACGGGGTGTGCTGGATTCTGCGTCCGGGCGGGATTACGAAAGAACAAATGGAAAAGCTGCTTCCAAACACGCCGGTAAAAAATGAGACAGGCGGCAGCGGGGAAGCACCTAAGTCTCCGGGAACTAAATACCGCCACTACGCTCCAGAGACTCCTCTTTTTTTAATAGAAAACGCCCAAATAATACATGAAGTCCGACGCGCTCGAAAACAGGGAAAGAAAACAGGAGTATTGGCGGGAAGTGAAAGCTACCATGACCTGGCAGCGGAGGCTGATTTCTGTCTGGATATGGGGTCGTTTCATACACCATCCGTATTTTCCTCGAGGCTTTACAGCGCACTGAGAGAAGCGGACGAACATCAGCTGGATGTTCTTTTCTGCCCTGTATTTGAAGAAACGGATATGGGAGCCGCACTGATGAACAGGCTTAGAAAAGCAGCCGGAGCTGAAGCGGAGTAATAAAGCCGGGAAGATACGAGACAAAAAGAATCTATGATAAAATAGAAGGAAGCTTTATGTGAAAGATTAGCAGAAAGGAATGGCTGCGTAATGAAGCATGTCTTATTTGTATGTACAGGCAATACGTGCAGAAGCCCTTTGGCAGAAGCGATGCTGCTTCATAAAAATGATGAAGAGATTGAAGTGAAATCTGCCGGGGTATATGCAGCAGATGGTGTTCCGCCGTCGCAGGAAACGATGGAAGTATTAAAAGAAAAGAATATTCCCTACGAGCAAACGTCCAGCCTTTTAACAAAAAGTATGGTGGACTGGGCCGATATCATTCTCACGATGACCGTATCCCATAAGCAGATGTCTGTTTCGATGTATCCTTATGCGGCGGACAAAATATACACTCTCCATGAATTTGCCATCGATGATAAGGGTCGGGACATTATCGATCCGATCGGCGCAGAAACGGAAGTGTACAGGCAGACTGCTGCGGAAATTGAGCGTCTGATGGATCATGCTTTACCAAAAATAAAGAGCTTGTAACAAACATATATGAGGAGAGTGCTGGAATGAAGGTAGCAATTGGTTCAGATCATGGTGGATACAATTTAAAAGAGGAAATTAAAACAATGCTTGCTGAAAAAGGAATAGATGTAGATGACGTAGGGTGCGACTGCGCAGATTCAGTCGATTACGCGGACTATGCTGTTCCTGTAGCTGAAAAAGTAGCAGCAGGAGAAGCGGACCGGGGAATTTTGATCTGTGGCACAGGTATCGGTATGTCAATCGCCGCCAATAAAGTCAAAGGCATCCGCTGCGCGCTCGTTCATGACTTGTTCAGTGCAAAAGCAACACGGGCGCATAACGACAGCAATGTGCTCGCTATGGGAGAAAGAGTTATCGGACCGGGAGTTGCGCTTGAAATTGCAGAAACCTGGCTTGATACGGATTTTGAAGGCGGCAGACACAAAAAGCGGATCGATAAAGTATCAGCTATTGAAAAATAAATGAGGTGAAAAGCATGAAGAACACAGCGCATTGGAGAGAATCTCTCCCTGTATTTTTAGATGCTTTGTACCAGAAGAAAGCTCTTGATCACCGGCATGTGCTGATTATTGGAGCGAGCACGAGCGAAGTGATCGGCAAAAACATCGGCTCCGCCGGATCGGAAGAAGTAGCAGAGGACCTGTTTCAGGAGTTTGCGTCTTTTCGGGACAAAACAGGCGTGCACCTGGCCTTTCAAGGATGCGAGCATATTAACAGGGCCGTTACAGTAGAACGGGAGACAGCGGAGTGGCTGCAGTTGGAGCCTGTAAACGCCGTTCCCCATCCGCGTGCCGGAGGAGCAATGGCTTCCAGGGCCTATCGGAAAATGAAGGACCCGGTAGTAGTAGAGCATATCCAGGCAGATGCGGGAATTGACATTGGTGATACATTTATCGGTATGCATATGAAGCATGTGGCTGTGCCCGTTAGAACGTCAATTGATGCCATTGGTTCTGCCCATGTTACAATGGCCGTCTCCAGACCTAAGTTAATTGGGGGAGAACGCGCCAAATATTCTGCGGAGTAAAACTTAATATTTTTTAATATTTTATTCATAAAATACGGAAATAGACGATTTGAAATGTTATAATAGCTTCGGATATTCAGAAAAACAGCTAAATCACGAATAATAAAAGGATTGAGAGAGAAGGGAGCACTACAAATGTTAGAAACAGTAAAGAAAAAAGATGCCGCAGTATTTGAAGCAATGGAAAAAGAACTGCAGCGCCAGCGCGACAAGATTGAGCTGATTGCTTCAGAAAACTTTACAAGCGAAGCGGTAATGGAAGCACAGGGATCTGTCCTGACGAATAAATACGCAGAAGGTTATCCCGGCAAAAGGTTCTACGGTGGATGCGAGCACGTGGATACGGTAGAAGATCTTGCACGCGACCGCGCGAAACAGATTTTTAAAGCAGAGCATGCAAACGTACAGCCGCACTCCGGTGCCCAGGCTAATATGGCCGTATACTTTACTATATTAGAGCATGGCGATACGGTGCTTGGCATGAATTTATCCCATGGCGGTCACTTAACCCACGGAAGCCCGGTAAACTTCAGCGGCATTCAGTATAACTTTGTGGAGTATGGTGTAACAGAAGATAAACAGGTAATTGATTATGAAGAAGTTAGAAAAGCGGCATTAGAGCATAAGCCCAAGCTGATTGTAGCTGGAGCAAGCGCCTACCCGCGTGAAATAGACTTTAAAAAATTCCGTGAAATTGCAGATGAAGTCGGTGCCTACCTGATGGTTGATATGGCACACATTGCAGGCCTGGTTGCAGCAGGACAGCATCAAAACCCGGTTCCGCATGCCCATTTTGTAACAACCACTACGCACAAGACACTCCGCGGTCCACGCGGCGGACTTATTCTCTGCGAAGAGCGCTTTGCTAAAAAAATCGACAAAACGGTCTTCCCGGGTATGCAGGGCGGCCCGCTTATGCACGTTATTGCAGCCAAGGCAGTAGCTTTCGGCGAAGCACTTGAGCCTGAATTCGTTGACTATTCCAAGCAGATTATTGTCAATGCGGTTCGTTTGGGAGAATCCCTTGTAAACGAAGGCATTGATCTTGTGTCCGGCGGAACGGACAATCACCTTCTTCTTTTGGATCTCCGCAAGATCGGCATCACCGGTAAAGTAGCTGAAAAGGCGCTGGACGAAGCCGGTTTGACTACAAACAAAAATGCGATTCCGTACGATCCGGAAAAGCCGTTTGTAACAAGCGGAATCCGTTTAGGTACTTCTGCTGTAACTACGAGAGGATTCAAAGAAACAGAGATGGATGAGCTCGGAAAAATCATCGCTCTTGTTCTGAAAAATACAGAAAATGACGATAAACTGAAGGAAGCAGCTGATCGAGTAGATCAATTGACGGCTAAATTCCCAATGTATCCGAACCTGTAACATTTGATTATTTGAGAACCGCGGCCTGGTGCAGGCTGCGGTTTTTTTATGAAAATAGAGGCTTTATTTGTCTGAATCATTGCTATTTTCCCGGAAACCTTGATTGAAGGGGAATTATTCGGTAGAATTTCAAAAGAAGTGTGCGCACATTGAAACGTTTAGTACAGGTGACCGATATTCATTCGATTATATAAAAGAGGAGCTGCATGTATGTCAAAAGTACACGTTTTAGATCATCCATTAATTCAGCATAAATTAACATTTATCCGCGATGTATCCACAGGAACGAAAGAATTCAGGGAATTAGTAGAAGAAGTTTCCATGCTGATGGCCTTTGAAATTACTAGAGACCTTCAGCTGCAGGAAGTAACGGTGGAAACGCCGGTCGGCCCGGCAAAAGGACATACGCTTGCCGGTAAAAAGCTGGGTATTGTTCCTATTTTAAGAGCAGGCCTTGGAATGTCCGACGGAATTCTATCTCTTATTCCTGCGGCAAAAGTAGGGCACGTTGGATTGTATCGTGATCCTAAAACGTTGAAGCCGATTGAATATTACGTAAAGCTTCCAAGCGACGTAGCAGAACGTGAGTTTATCGTTATCGATCCTATGCTTGCTACTGGAGGATCTGCTGTTGAAGCGTTAAACAGCCTGAAAAAGCGCGGGGCCAAGAACATGAAGCTTATGTGCCTTGTTGCAGCCCCTGAAGGAGTGGCGGCCGTGCAGGAAGCCCATCCGGAAGTGGAAATATACCTGGGAGCCCTTGACGAGAAGCTGAATGAAAAAGGATATATTGTTCCGGGTCTTGGTGATGCCGGAGACCGTCTGTTTGGAACAAAATAATTATGGAAACCGTGTCGAATGAAGACACGGTTTTTTATTTCAAAAAAACAATATGCGTGTAACAGTAAATTTACAATCAAATTGTCATCTAATAGTCACATTTGCCAAGAGCGCTCAAACCCTTATATTGCAAGGTTTTTTTCCTCATTATGGATTGACAGAAAACTCTCCCTATTGTACGATTACAAAGGATATATGATAGGGTTTTCATGTTCATGAACAGATGAGTTCAAATCAGGATCTAGTTAAGCAAATGCTTAAGCTTCTCCTTTGAACCTTCCTAAGCAGTTATACATAGGAATACCATTCGTGCAGACAGTCTTCTTGTCACAGAAAGTCTATGAAGCTTAGGACGGCAGTATCTTAATGCTTTGATTCGGGGTGACGGACTAGTCCGTCTGCTGAAAAAAAGAAGGAGAAGGTCAGATGTCTTCCTTTCAGGAAATGTACAAGCGCTATTTTATGCTGAGTGTAGCAGTCATTTTTATCTACGCAGTATGCGCAGCACTGACGTCACACAGCCTGTTTTTCTTGAGCCTGGCTACTGGATCTCTGCTGGGATTGTTTAATTTATGGAGCATGTATCGTGATACGCAGGCGGCCACTGATTTTGAACGTTCGAACAAAGTGGCGTTTGCGTTAAGGATGCCTGCCAGAATAGCATCCGGCATCATCATCGCCCTGCTGTTTCTGCAGTTTCCGGAATACTTCGGTATAGTGCCGCTGGCAGTTGGTTTAATGACTCCATACCTTATCATTCTTTTTTCTTTAGTATTTTTTGCTTTTTCGTCCGATTGATGGGGTAACACAGTCACTTGCTAAACTATAGGAAAAGGGGTGAATTTAACCATGGATCACGAATTTCCGATAGCCTACGATGTGTTTGGCATTCCGGGTTTTCATGCGAACCTGTCGAATATTCTTATGCTGGCAGTAGCGGCAGTTATCGTACTTATTATAGGAATGGTCAGCGCGCGGTCAATAAAAATGAAACCGACAGGAATGCAGAATGTGTTTGAATGGCTTATTGATTTTATTAAAAATATTATTTCCAACACAATGAGCTGGAAAACCGGCGAACGGTTTTTTGGATTAGGAATTACTATTTTCTTATTTATATTAGTAGCTAATCTTCTGGGTGTTCCTTTTATGCTCTTTACAGAAGAAACGCACACCGTCTGGTGGAGGTCACCTACAGCAGATCCAATTATTACGATGACTTTTGCTATTATGGTACTTTTTATCTGCCACTATTACGGCATTAGACTTAGGGGCGGAAAAGAATACGTGAAGGATTTCTTCCGGCCGATTCCTTTCTTATTCCCATTTAAAGTGCTGGAAGAGTTTACAAACACTATCACATTGGGAATGCGGCTTTTCGGTAACTTGTATGCAAAGGAAATCCTGCTTACAATGCTTGCCGCGGCAGGTGGAGCCAGTGTACTGGGTGCGCTTGGTGCAAGTGTGCCGATGATTGCCTGGCAGGCGTTCAGCTTGTTTATAGGAGGCATTCAGGCTTTTGTTTTCTTAATGCTTACCATGGTGTATCTGGCTCATAAAGTTGAGGAAGAACACTAGAAGTTCAATATCAGAAACAGCAGATTTTATATAAATTACAATACTAGGAGGATTTTTATTATGGGAGCTTTAGCAGCAGGAATCGCGGCAGGACTAGCCGCACTAGGTGCAGGTTTTGGTGTATCACAGATCGTACGTGGAACAATTGACGGTGTAGCTCGTCAGCCGGAATTAAAAGGTACATTACAGACGCTTATGTTTATCGGTGTGGCACTCGTTGAGGCACTTCCAATCATCGCGATAGTCATTGCCTTTCTCTTAATGGGTCAATAAACGGCGGAAATATGCATGCCGGAATAAAATGGCGAAGTCCTTCAACCGATGCTTCGCCATTCCTTTTGTAAAAATGTAGAAAGGAGTGAAAGAAATGCCAGAAACACTAACGTTAGCGGATCCGTTATTCGCAATAGTCACGTTCACTATCCTTCTCCTTCTTCTCCGGAAGTTTGCATGGGGACCGATGATGAACATGATGCAGGAACGGGAAGAAAAGGTAGCCAGCGATATTGATGCAGCGGAAAACAACCGTCTGGAATCAGAAAAGTATTTAGAACAGCAGAAGCTTGAAATAGATCGTGCCCGTGAAGAGGCACAGTCCATTATAGAATCAGCCAAGAAAACAGGAGAACAGCAGGGCCGGGATATTGTAGAACAGTCCCGTAAAGAATCCGAACAGGTGAAAGAAAATGCCCTCATTCAGATCCAAAGCGAAAAAGAACAGGCTGTGGCAGAATTAAGAGAGCAGGTAGCTACGCTTTCTGTCATGATTGCAACGAAAATTATCGAGAAGGAACTCGATGAGGCGGAGCAGGAAAAGCTTATTGAAGAATATCTTCAAGAGGCAGGCGGAAACCTATGAGCAATCCAGCAGCAGCAAGAAGATACGCCGTAGCCTTATTTGAACTAGCCAGTGAAAAAGGAATGCTTGAAGAAATTAATAATGAGCTTCAAATAGTGAAAGAAACCTTTGTTCAGAACGCTGCATATGTAGATTTTCTGGAAAATCCCAGAATTACGCAGGAAAAGAAGACAGCTTCTATAGAGGAAGCTTTTCTTTCAGCGAACGATATGATCCGCAGTACCCTGCAGCTTTTGTTAAAAAGAAGACGCATCGATTCGATCGTACTTATCGCTGACCAGTATAAAAAACTAGCAGATGACCAGCAAAAGCGCGGCTATGCGAAAGTATATACGGTAAAGCCTTTAAGCGAGCTGGAAAAAACGAGAATTTCAGAAGTATTTGCAAAAAGAGTCGGAAAAGACACCATATTTATTGAAAACATCATTGATTCATCTCTTATCGGCGGTATGAAAATACGCATTGGGGATACAATCTTTGATGGAAGCGTAAGAAATCAACTAAATCGTCTGGAACATCAGCTGATTTCCGGAAAAGACCTTAGATAGGGGGGAACACAATGAGCATCAGACCAGATGAGATAAGCTCTCTCATTAAGCAGCAGATTGAAGGATTTGAATCCGACGTCCAGGCAAGCGAAGTTGGTACTGTCATTCAAATTGGTGATGGTATCGCCCGCGCCCACGGCCTTGAAAACGCAATGGCCGGTGAACTGCTGGAGTTTTCTACGGGAGTAATGGGCATGGCCCAGAACCTGGAAGAAAACAATATCGGTATTATTATTTTAGGACCTTACTCCGACATTCGTGAAGGAGATGAAGTAAAACGTACAGGACGCATCATGGAAGTTCCTGTAGGTGAAGAAATTCTTGGACGCGTAGTAAACCCGCTTGGACAGCCTTTGGATGGAAACGGTGCTATCGGCACCACTAAAACACGTCCGATTGAAAGCCCGGCACCAGGTGTTATGGATAGAAAATCCGTACATGAGCCGCTTCAGACGGGAATTAAAGCAATTGACTCCATGATTCCTATCGGACGCGGTCAGCGTGAGCTTATCATCGGTGACCGTCAGATCGGTAAGACATCTATTGCAATTGATACGATCATCAACCAAAAAGATGAAGACATTATTTGTATTTATGTAGCAATCGGCCAGAAGGAATCAACTGTTGCAAACGTAGTGGAAACGCTTCGCCAGAAAGGCGCGCTTGATTATACTATTATTGTAAACGCAGGTGCTTCTGATCCCGCTCCGCTTCTTTACCTGGCACCATATGCCGGCGTATCCATGGGTGAAGAATTCATGTATAACGGAAAGCATGTTCTTGTCGTATTTGACGACTTGACCAAGCAGGCAGCAGCCTACCGTGAACTTTCACTGCTTCTTCGCCGTCCGCCGGGCCGTGAGGCATTCCCTGGTGATGTATTCTATATTCATTCCCGTTTACTGGAACGTTCCGCAAAATTAAGTGATGCGAAAGGCTCCGGTTCAATGACGGCACTGCCGTTCGTTGAAACACAGGCCGGCGACGTATCCTCTTATATTCCAACCAACGTTATTTCTATCACAGACGGACAGATTTTCCTTCAGTCCGACCTGTTTTATTCCGGTGTTCGTCCCGCTGTTAACCCGGGTATCTCCGTATCCCGTGTAGGTGGTTCCGCCCAGATTAAAGCAATGAAAAAAGTAGCCGGTACCCTCCGTCTTGATCTTGCAGCATTCCGGGAGCTCGAAGCGTTCTCCCAGTTTGGTTCAGATCTTGATGAAGCCACCCAGGCGAAGTTAAACCGTGGTGCACGTACCGTAGAAATGCTTAAGCAGGACTTGAATAAGCCGCTTCGCGTAGAAAAGCAGGTAGCGATTATTTATGCTCTGACCCAGGGTTATCTTGATGATGTTCCTGTAGTAGATATTCAGCGTTTTGAATCAGAGCTTATGGGCTACCTCGATGCAGAAGAAAAAGCTCTTCTTGACGGAATCCGTGAAACAGGAAACCTTCCTGAAAAAGAAGCTTTTAACCGTGCGATCGAAGGATTCAAGCGTACATTCAACCCTACAAAGTAATATAAGATAATCACCCTAAAGAAGAAGGTGGTGAGATAGTATGGCCTCTTTACGTGACATTAAAAACCGAATTAATTCGGTGAAAAAAACGAAACAGATCACTAAAGCAATGCAGATGGTATCGGCTTCAAAACTGAACCGCGCTCAGCGGCATTCCCAGTCCTATGAGCCGTATACCAGAAAGATAAAAGAGGTAGTGGCAAGTATTGCCGCGAGTAATACGGATATAACCCATCCTATGCTTGAAGAACGACCGGTTAAAAAAACAGCGTATATTATGATATTTTCCGATCAGGGACTGGCAGGCGGTTATAATGCCAGCCTGTTCAGAAATTTCATACAGACAGTGGAAGAGCGTCACGCTTCGAAAGAAGAGTACGGAGTAATCGTTATCGGCAGAATCGGGAGAGATCTTCTTAAACGAAAAGAGGTTACCATTTTTGAGGAAGTAACCGGTCTTTCTGATCAGCCAAGTTTCGAAGATATCAAAAATATCACAAGACTTGCTGTAGATATGTACAAAGATCAGGAAATAGATGAGCTCAACATCTGGTACAACCATTTCGTGAACCCAATTCAACAGGACGTTACGGAGAAAAAAATTCTTCCGCTTACTAATTTAGCAGAAGAAGATAAAAGTAACCAATCCTATGAATATGAGCCTTCCGAGGGGGCAATACTGGAACAGCTTCTGCCTCAGTATGCAGAAAGCCTGATTTATGGTGCATTGCTTGATGCGAAAGCAAGTGAGTTCGGTGCCCGAATGACAGCGATGAGCTCAGCAACGGATAACGCAACCGGCATCATCGATGATCAGACCATTATCTACAACCGTGCAAGACAGGCCGCAGTTACGCAGGAAATTACCGAAATTGTCGGCGGCGCTGCAGCTCTTGAATAAAAGCCTTTAAAGTAACAGTGAGGAGGGAAATGAATGAACAACGGACATATTACTCAGATTATGGGACCGGTTGTGGATGTAAGATTTCCAAGCGGCCACCTTCCTGAGTTGAATAACGCACTGACTATATCGCAGTCAAGTACGGCTGAAGGAACATCCGAGGTGCATGTAACTCTTGAAGTAGCACTTCACCTTGGCGATGACGCGGTTCGCACCATTTCCATGGGTTCTACAGATGGACTCGTACGGGGAACAGAAGTAGTAAATACCGGCGGACCTATTTCCGTGCCTGTCGGTGAACAAACGCTGGGCCGTGTATTTAATGTACTTGGAGATACCATTGACTTAGATGAAAAGCTGGATGAAGGCGCTGTAAAAAGCCCGATTCACAGACTTCCTCCTAAGTTTGATGAACTATCCACGCAGGCAGAGATTCTTGAAACCGGCATTAAAGTAGTTGACCTGCTGGCACCATACGTTAAGGGTGGAAAGATCGGTCTTTTCGGAGGCGCTGGTGTTGGTAAAACGGTTCTAATCCAGGAGCTTATCAACAACATCGCGCAGGAGCACGGCGGTATTTCTGTATTTGCCGGTGTTGGCGAGCGTACGCGTGAAGGAAATGACCTTTACTTTGAAATGACCGAATCCGGCGTTATTAAAAAGACCGCCATGGTATTCGGTCAAATGAACGAGCCGCCTGGTGCACGTATGCGTGTAGCCTTGACAGGTTTGACTATGGCAGAGCACTTCCGTGATAAGGAAGGGGCAGACGTTCTGCTCTTTATCGATAATATCTACCGCTTTACCCAGGCAGGTTCTGAAGTATCCGCCCTGTTGGGACGTATGCCTTCAGCGGTTGGTTACCAGCCGACCCTGGCAACAGAAATGGGCCAGCTGCAGGAACGTATCACTTCAACTAAAACTGGTTCCGTAACGTCGATCCAGGCGATTTATGTACCGGCCGATGACTATACTGACCCGGCACCGGCTACAACATTTGCCCACTTAGATGCAACAACAAACCTGGAGCGTAAATTAACAGAGCAGGGTATTTATCCGGCTGTGGATCCGCTTGCTTCCACGTCCCGTGCTCTTTCTCCGGAAATTGTTGGAGAAGAGCATTATCAAGTGGCTCAGGAAGTTCAGCAGACGCTTCAGAAGTATAAAGAACTGCAGGATATCATTGCTATCCTGGGTATGGATGAGCTCTCGGAAGAAGATAAACTTATTGTGCACCGCGCAAGACGTGTCCAGTTCTTCCTATCCCAGAACTTCCACGTAGCAGAACAGTTTACCGGCCAGACAGGATCTTATGTCCAGGTGAAAGACACCATCAGAGGATTCCGTGAAATTCTGGATGGAAAACATGATGACGTGCCTGAAGATGCGTTTCGTCTAGTAGGTCCAATTGAAGCTGTGCTGGATAAAGTAAAAGCATCGTCTTAATAATTGAGGCTGCTGTGAAGGAGGATAAATGATGTCTACTACCAAACTTAGTATCGTTACTCCTGACGGCACAGTTTATGAGGGAGAAGCAGACCTGGTCAGTGTACGTTCCACTACGGGAGAACTCGGTATACTGCCAGGCCATATTCCTTTAGTTGCGCCCCTGGAAACAAGCCCTGTGCGGGTGAAAACAAATGCGGGCACAGATCTTGTAGCGGTCAGCGGCGGCTTTGTAGAAGTGCGTCCTGATAAGGTGACTATATTAGCCGAGTCAGCAGAGCGCCCGGAAGAAATAGACAAAGGTCGTGCGCAGACGGCAAAAGAAAGAGCGGAAGAGCGACTAAACCGTGCTAAACAGGAAGAAATTGATATCAAGCGGGCACAGCTTGCTCTAAAGCGTGCCAATACCAGGCTTGAAGTAGCAAAACAAAAATAAAAAATGGTTCACTGTGTCCAAACAGTGAACCATTTTTTATTTTTATACGTTTTCTTTTTGGAGAAACCTTATGAATTAAGCAATTCATTTCTATATTTGTAATTTTCTTTCTATTGTTGTAATCTTTTTGTAAAGATAATTTAAAAAACATGTTATATTGTATTTACTATTTCTGTAAATGTGGTACATTAGGTAAGGAAATATTTAACTTTTTCATTTTTTGCACAACTTTTGTCCTGAATTTTAAAAAAATATGTAAAAAACCACGTGATGTTTTATGTTTATGCTGAAAAGGGAAAGGAAAGACTGGGTAAGCTATTCTGGGACTAGGAATTTTGACCCTTCTTTTATGTCTGCATATAGCTTATGATAGTGTGCGGATTGTACCGTCCTCAAGTAAGGAGTTTTTTCGAATGGAAGCCGGTCAGGAAGCAATTTTACATATACTCGTTAACATCTTTTTTCTGATAGTAGTATGGTGGACCCTGCAGGCCTTTCGTTTTGATGTCTTTTTGAGAGATCCCGAAGGCTTAAGAGCTAAATTGCTTTATGTATTCGTCACAATAGCTATCAGTTATCTTGTCAGTTCGTTTTTCATGGAATACCTGCAAGGCTCTTTCATGTTAAGAAACCTGCTTTAAAACGAAAATTTCAAGAAAAAGCAATAAATCTGTAACCTTTGCTGCATGCTGCCGACTATATTAGGTGGAACCATGCTCGATGCAGCATAACTGGCAATCGTCACCGTAACTAACCTTAGATAATCAATTGAGAATAATAATGTTTAATAATGATGTATTAAATAGTGGAGGGAAAAATGGTGGAAAAAATTCTAGTACGAGGTGGAAAACGCTTAAAAGGATCAGTGAAAGTAGAAGGAGCGAAAAATGCCGTTCTACCTGTTATTGCAGCATCTCTGCTTGCAGAAACAGGAAAAAGCACGATCTATGAGGTACCGCCTTTAGCCGATGTATATACAATGAAGAGCGTCCTTTCCCATATTGACGCACGAATTGATTATAAAGATGGAATCTTTACAGCAGACGCAAGCGGATCGATCGGAACGGAAGCCCCGTTTGAATATGTACGTAAAATGAGAGCATCCTTTCTTGTTATGGGCCCAATGCTTGCAAGAAAAGGACTTGCTCATATTGCGCTTCCAGGCGGATGCGCGATCGGATCGCGTCCTATTGACCAGCACCTGAAAGGCTTTGAAGCGATGGGTGCTATTGTAGAAATCGGCAACGGCTATATTGAAGCCAAAGTGGAAGGGCGTCTAAAGGGAGCCCGTATATACATGGATTTCCCAAGCGTAGGCGCAACGGAAAACATTATGATGGCAGCGGCTCTTGCAGAAGGAACGACAATTCTGGAAAACGTAGCAGAAGAGCCGGAAATTGTAGACCTTGCCAATTACATTAATGCGATGGGTGGAAAAGTACGCGGTGCAGGCACCGGCACTATCCGCATTGAAGGTGTAGAAAGCATGCATGGTGCGGTTCACACTATTATTCCAGACCGTATTGAAGCAGGTACATTTATGATCGCCGCAGCTATTACAGGAGGAGAAGTTTTTGTAGAAGGCGCGCTTCATGAGCACCTTCGTCCTCTCGTAGCGAAAATGAGAGAAATGGGCGTTATTATTGAAGATGAAGATAATGGCATGCTCGTAAAAGGTCCTGATATGCTTCGTCCGGCTGATATCAAAACATTGCCGCATCCTGGTTTCCCAACAGACATGCAGGCCCAGTTTATGGCTCTTCTTACACAGGCGCACGGTACGGCTGTTATCACGGAAACAGTCTTTGAAAATCGCTTCATGCATGCAGAAGAATTCCGCCGCATGAATGCTGATATTAAGACAGAAGGAAGAACAGCTGTTGTTACAGGCCCGGCTCACTTAATCGGCGCCGAAGTAGCAGCAACAGACCTTCGTGCAGGTGCCGCTCTTGTTCTTGCCGGTTTAGTGGCAGAAGGAGAAACATCTGTAACGGAACTTCGTCACCTGGACAGAGGCTACGTAGATTTCCATCAGAAGCTGCAGGCACTTGGAGCCAACGTTACACGTGTCAGCATAGAAGAAAGCAAAGGGGAAGAAGTAGAAGAAAACACAGTACTTCGTTCCGTACAAAACCGTTAATATGTAAAGACCAGGCCCGGCGCTCACGCGTCGGGCTTTTTATTTTAAAAAAATGGATAAAAAAAGTACACATTATTTTTCTTCTGCCGATATAGTGAAGGAGAGTACTAGCAGCAGCGGAAAGAAACTAAAAAAGGATGTGGCGCCCGGATGTTAAGAGGGTTTTATAGTGCAGCCAGTGGAATGATAACCCAGCAGCGGAAAACGGAAATGCTTAACAATAATATATCGAATGTGAATACACCTGGTTTTAAAGAAGATAAAGGGGCAATCCGGACGTTTCCAGAGATGCTTCTGCAGGCTAAAAATACTACCGGCCAAAAGGGGCATGGCTCCTACCCGATTGGAGATCTGGCTACCGGCGTTTATATGCAGGAAAAGACGGCCAACACGATGCAGGGAGATCTTCAGGAAACGGGGAATGCTGTGGATATTGCTATTTTAAATGGTAATGTTCCTGAAAATGAAGCAGGAGACCCGAGCTCTATTTATTTTGCAGTGACGAATGATGAAGGAGAAACAGGCTACTCCCGCAATGGCAATCTAGCCGTGGATGGGGCAGGCTTCTTAACGACGAGCCAGGGGCATTATGTTCAAGGAACCGACGGACAACCGATAGCTGTAGGGAATGAACGGTTTTCACTAAGCCGGGAAGGCATCGTGACAACAGAGGATGGAGAGGAAGTTGGGGAGATTGCTGTAGCTTATGCAGAAAATAGCGATGACCTCGTAAAAGAAGGATCGGGGCTGTATCGTTCAGAGAATGGAGACCTTCCGTTAGCCGGTGAGGCAGGAGCGGACTATCAGCTGCAGCAGGGCTTTGTGGAGCGGTCCAACGTAGATGCTACGCAGACGATGGGAGAGCTGACGAGCAGCTACCGGAATTTCGAATCCAATCAGAAGATACTTCAGTCATATGACCAGAGCATGCAGCGCGCCGTAAATGAAGTCGGCCGTCTGGGATAGCTATAACTAAAGGAGACAGTGTATGAATTCAATGATGATGCCTGCATACAATACAATGGGAGAACTTCAGAAACAAATGGATGGCATTACGAACAACCTTTCCAACAGCAATCAAATTGGCTATAAACGAAGAGAAAGTACATTTTCTGATCTATTGTTCCAGCAGATTAACAATCAGCCTAATGCCAATCAGCTGGGCCGCAAAACGCCCGATGGCATCCGCCAGGGAAATGGAGCGGGCATTGCCCAGACCGCTATCCGTCTGGAGCAGGGCGCTTTAAAACAGACAGATCGTGAACTCGATTTTGCAATTACTGCCGAAGATTCCTTCTTTCAAGTAGAAAACACGCAGGGAGAAGGGGCGGAAAGGCGCTATTCCAAAGATGGCAACTTTAAGCTGTCTGAGAACCCGCAGGTGCCCGGCTCATGGACATTAGTAAATAGTTCAGGGGAATATGTACTCGGAGAGAACGGGGAGAGAATAAACGTGCCTGACGGCGCAGGAGAAATTGCACTGCGTAATAACGGACAGCTTACAGCCGTTCTGGAAAATGGGGAAACAGCAGAAATCGGCAGCATTGAACTGGCTAAAATACTTAAACCGCAGCTTTTGGAAAATCAGGGCGGTAATTCTTATACACTTCCAGATCCTGCATTGCTTGATATCGCAGAAGGAGATATGATAGAGTTGCAACCGGGAACATCAGATCTGCTTCAGCAGAAAACATTGGAGCAGTCTAATGTTGATATGGGACAGGAAATGACAAATCTTATTCAGGCACAGCGTAATTATTCCTTCAACGCCCGTGCAATTACGCAGGGAGACCAAATGATGGGACTAATTAACAGCGTTCGCGGTTAATTAACATGCTGCTGGCTTGCCGGATGGATGGTATAGGAGAGAAACCGATGAAGCCAGGAAAAAAGCCCAGGCAGGGGACGACCAGAACGGAACAGAGGCATAGGCATAGAGGAAAACCAGCATCGGACAGCGGAGCTCCTCATAAAGAAGAAAACCAGGATAGAACCATTCCCCCTTTATGGAAGCGCCTTGTAGGCCTGCTTATCGTACTGCTTATCCTCGCTGTTGTGGGATTGATTGTCGGCTATCTTATTTTAGGGGACGGCGGGTCTTTACAGGTGTTGAATCCCGTGACTTGGATTGAACTGATCCGCTTTGTAACGGGTCGATAGATAGCACAGCCTGTTTATGGCATACTATAAACAGGCTGTGTTTTAGTATGCTCAAAAAAGAGGAGAGATACATATGTTAACTATTGACGAAATTAAAGACATTATTCCGCACCGCTACCCCTTTCTTCTAATTGATAAAGTGATAGAAGTAGAAGATGGCAAACGAGCCGTAGCTGTTAAAAATGTTACAGCGAATGAAGAGTTTTTTAACGGACATTTCCCGGATTATCCCGTAATGCCCGGTGTGCTTATTGTAGAAGCGATGGCTCAGACCGGCGCTGTAGCGTTGTTAAAGCTGGAAGAAAACCGCGGAAAACTGGCTTTGTTTGCAGGCATTGATGGCTGCCGGTTTAAGCGCCAGGTCAAACCGGGCGATCAGCTTACGCTGGAAGTGGAAATTAAAGGCTTCCGCCGTTCTATTGGTAAAGGAAAAGCCACTGCCACAGTAGATGGCGAAATTGTAGCAGAAACAGAACTGACTTTTGCGCTGCAGGACGCACCGTCTGCTTAAGTAAAGCTGAATAATAAATAGATGGAAAAGCCCGGCCTGTATGGATGCCGGGCTTTTTTTCTATCTGGTTTATACAGGCATTATATAAAAAAGAACAGGCTGGCTGTGATAAAATAAAAAGAAACAGTTACAACGTATAAGGGGGGCTCCTGCAATGCTTCTAACATCCAAAGAAAAAAAACATCTGCTCAAAGTGTTAAAACGAGATCAGTATAAGTGGTTTCATCCGCAGGCGGAAAAAGAAAAATCAAAAGAGCTGTACGATAAGATCAAACAGACGGTCCGAAACGAAAAAATAAATGAAGATAAGCCAAGCAGTAAGCTTTAAAGGATCTATCAGCACGGTGAATTGACATGAAGCGTTAAAAAACGAGGAAGCCCTGGGGGGCTTTCTCGTTTTTAGGTGCCTATTAAGTCTGGACAGCAACGGTCCAGCTCATTTTATCTTCAATCATACCGGTTTGGATACCGGCAATCGTTTCATACAGCTCGAGGGAAAGTTTTCCTGTTTCCCCGTTGTTGATTAAAAGGTCTCTGCCTTTCCATTTAAGCGTGCCTACCGGGGAAATAACGGCTGCAGTGCCGGTACCGAATATTTCTTCCAGGGTGCCGTTTTCATGAGCTGCCTCTACTTCATCTATAGAGATTAAACGCTCAGTCACTGGAATATCCCAGCTTTTAAGCAGCTCGATTACGGAATTACGGGTAATCCCTTCCAGGATGCTGCCGTTTAATGCAGGCGTAATCACTTCTCCATTAATTTTAAAGAAAATGTTCATACTGCCTACTTCTTCTATATATTTCTTTTCAATGGCATCCAGCCAGAGCACCTGGTCATAGCCAAGATCTTCTGCTTTTTTCTGGGCTTTCAGGCTTGCTGCATAATTGCCTGCCGTTTTAGTAAAGCCGACGCCGCCTTTTACCGAACGGACATAATCGTCCTCTACAAAAATACTTACCGGGCTCATCTGCTCGGAGTTGGAATAATAGGCTCCCACCGGAGATAAAATAATGATGAGTTTATAGCGTGAGGAAGGCTTGACGCTGAGGCTTGCTTCCGTCGCGATAATGAAGGGACGGATATACAATGACTGCCCCTCTTTTGTAGGGATCCAGTCTTTTTCAAGCTTAACCAGTTCTTTTAAAGCTTCCACCATGAAATCTTCATCAATTTCGGGAATGTTCATGCGGCGGTTGGATTCGTTCAGGCGTTTGAAATTTTTCTCCGGGCGGAATAAAAGCAGCTTATCCTGAAAATGATAGGCTTTTAATCCTTCAAATACCGCCTGCCCATAGTGAAACACAAGACTGGATGGATCCATTGTTAACGGCTGGTATGGAACAATTCTAGGGTCGTGCCAGCTGTCCTCTGTGCTGTAATCCATAATAAACATATGATCGGTAAATTCTGCGCCAAAGCGGAGATTATCATAATCCGGCTTTGACTTTTTTTCTTCTCTCTCTTGAATGGCCAATGATAAAGACATACCGTATCGCTCTCCTTGTGTGTAAATACAATCGTATGGTGTGCATTATAGCAAGTATACTCTTAAAAAACCACTTAAGGAAAGACTGTTCAAGAATAAGAGGTAATCGAGTTCTCAATCACGCGGCTTTTAAGAAACAATAACAAAATACTAATCAGAAGCACTCCTGCCGATAGAATAAATCCGCCGGTATATTCACTGCCGGTTGTTACGGCTGCCGCTGCCAGCGGTCCAATAAGCTGGCCGATGCCGTAGCTTGCAGTGAGACCTCCCATAATAAGCTGCGGCTTTAGAGGCTGCAGCTGTCTGGCAAGCATCATCGTTAACGCTACAATGCCCATGAAAGAGCCTCCATAGCCGATGGCAGAGACTACGGCAAATCCTGTCGTTGGAGAAAGAATCGGCAGAAGCACCGCTGCGGTCTGTAAAATATAGGCGCCCTTTAACGCAGAAAGGATTCCGATATGCTTTTGCAGCCAGGCCCAGAATAAGCAGGAAGGAATAACTGCCGCCCCGACAACAGCCCATATGTAGGATGGAGACAGGCCGAGTTCTCCTTTGGAAGACAAAAGCGAAATAATAAAGGTTCCGAATATAATGTAGCCAAAGCCTGCACAGCCATAGATAAGATAAAGAGCCTGCACGGCTTTGGGGTCTGGAGTATCGACGGCAATAAAGGAGGCTTTATCAGAAGACGGTGTCTGATTGGACAGCTCAGGGAGCTTTAGCTGCAGACCGAGCCAGATTAACAGGGACAGCACGAGGCTGATAACCCCAAAGCCTAGCCAGGCACCTTCCATTCCAACTCTTTCGACTAAAGAAGGGGTAAACAGGCCGGACAGCAGAATGCCGCCGCCTACGCCGCCATAGAGCACTCCGGATACAGGCAGGCGGTCATACCCTTTTAATTTATTAAGGACAAAAGCGGCAACAAGGACAAACACCAGGCCGCTTGCAACGCCCGACAGCAGCCGCCACACAAGCCAGGGGAAAAGAGAGCCGCTCAGCCCCATAGCAGCTGTGGTGAGGACACTGACAGCCAGCCCGGAATAGATAATGCCTCTGCCAGGTTCAAGGCGGCGTGCCCACATTGCTCCAATAAAATAACCCGTATAGTTAGCGGAGGCCAGAAGTCCGGCAGAAAAAGGAGCAAGGCCCCGGCTTTCCATTGGAGGGAGAAGTGGTGTAAAAGCAAACCGGCCAATCCCCATTACAACGGACAAAGCAAGAAACCCGGCTGCCATATAAACGATTGGTATCCATTTCATTGTATCAGCCTCTTTTTTTATAGTTCTTATTTCCTTGTTTAATTATTTTATCCATATTTATATGTAATTATTAAGTGAACATGTAATATTTTTGTTTAATAAAATTATTTTATGGGCATATATATCTAAAATAGAATATAATATATAAGTATAAAGACTTATATAAGGGAGAAAGAGAAGATGAGAGAGAAAAACAAGGTAATGCTTTGGATTGGAGGCGGTGCTCTTTTTATTATGACGACTGTCCTTATTTTACACCAAATGTTTCATTGGCAGCATATTATGATGAATCACAGCGGATCGGGCAGCAGCCTGAACGGCTTTTCCCTGGTTATGGCTGTTGTCTTCATTGGAGGGGCTGCAGGGCTCTATATTTCTTCTCTGCTGGTTTATTTGGCTTCAGCAGCAAACGCTAAACTTCCGCTTATGTTAACGCTTGCGATAACGTTGACTGCGATGGGGACCATTGCTGCAGGAGAAGGAATGGTGGAATACCATTTTTCTATATTTGTCTCTCTTGCTATTGTAGCTTATTACAGAAGCATCCCGCTGCTTTTATTATCAGCTTCTCTATATGCGCTGCATCACATTACCGGTTTTCTCTTTTTTTCGGCTGCGGTCTACGGGATGATGGAATATAATATTGTCATGGTGACCGTGCATGCCGTATTTGTTATCCTCACTGTTACTGCCCTGGTATTTCAAATTAAGTCGAGCGAAGCATTCAATAGAAAACAGGCTGCTGTTCAACGGAAGCAGCAAGAGGTTATTGCAGGGTTAACACAAAATATTCGAGGTGCCTCTGCTGATCTATTCACCAATACGAGGGAAGCGGAACTGGCTGCACAGGAAATCAGTTCCGCTGTTACTGCTCTTGCCGGCGGGCATGAAAGGCAGGCTGTTCAAACAGAAAAAGAGATAGAAGCCCTAAAGGCTATAGAATACCTTATTCATGATTTAGCGGGCCACAATAAAGCGGTCCAGGCTTTCATCCGGTCAGTGGGCGGCACAGTCTTCAGCCGGCGTGAAATCACTGCAGGAATTTACAGAAACGATCAAGGTGCTGGAAGAAAGGTCCGCTAAAATAGGAGGAATGGTCGAATTAATTACGAACATTGCCGATCAGACAAATCTGCTTTCCTTAAACGCCTCGATTGAAGCGGGAAGAGCGGGAGAAGTGGGCAAAGGTTTTGCGGTAGTGGCAGGTGAAGTACGAAAGCTTTCCGAGCAGTCTAATAACTCTGCTAAAAGCATAAAGCATATCGTAACAAATATCCAAAAAGACATTCATTCGGCTTCTTCTGTCTGGAAAAAAGGGGAGGAACAGCTTGAAGAGGGTAAGACGCTTACGACCGAAGCAGCCGAGATGCTGGAACAGATTGCAGCCGGTGCCGACATCGTCCATAAACAAATGGAGCAGTCGATGCAGAATAC
Source organism: Sinobaca sp. TMA16-18 (assembly GCF_059510535.1). Taxonomy (NCBI): domain Bacteria; kingdom Bacillati; phylum Bacillota; class Bacilli; order Caryophanales; family Sporolactobacillaceae; genus Sinobaca; species Sinobaca sp. TMA16-18. The sequence continues at coordinate 121,474 of NZ_JCAKFM010000005.1, forward strand.
CGGGCAGCTCTTAAGTAAAACGGGCATTCTGGTGCAGTCCTCTGAAGCGGCGACCGAGCTGACAACTACTACTTTAATGGAAGCCCGCTCGATTTCTGCTGCTGCAGAGCGGCAGTCTGTAAGCATGAAAGGATTGTCGGAAGCTATTGCGGCCGTGGATGGACTGGCCGGACAGTTGAAATGTGCAGCAGAAAAACTAAAATAAAAAGCCGGCTCCCTCTTATAGAGAGGGGACCAGCTTGTTTTCCGGCGTACTGCTGTATTTATCATTAAAAGCTAAAATAGGGCACGATGCGCAGCTTTCGTTGATTCCGGTGCAGGTAACCATGCATTCCATTTTTCCTTTGTTATATACCTGGGATAATTCCTGTTTAACATAACAGTTAAGCTTAGAACAAAAAACCAGCTGTTCTGAAAGAGCATATTCCATCGTGTGCACCTCCCTTATTATTTGCCTTAAAAAGTATCTTTATACTTCTATATACCCATTATAGGAGTGTGGAAACAACAATATTTTTCATTCGCATAAAAATATTTTCTTTAAATTAGCGATAAAATGTTTAAAAAGAACTGAAATAAGGAAAATATTACTAATATACGTAATGGTACAATGAATTGCCTTTCTTTATCCGGAGGACTGTTTTGCTGTACCGGGAAGGGGGCTGAAATGAAATATTGGACATACATACTTTTTCTTTTATCTATTTCAGCCCTGCTGGCCGGGTGTGGAACAAAAAGCACAGAATCGGCTCTTCTGGAAGAAAGTCCGGAAAGCCCTTCTTTTTTTCTGTTTTCCAATGAAGAAAATATGACAGCGGAAAAACCTTTTTATGACGCGCTTCTTACTTACTCCAATGTATGTGGAGAAACCGGCGGGGCAGCGGTGGAAATTCTAAGTCAAACGGCCGGCATGGAAAACGGCACTGCTTCTTTTCTTTTTGCGGATCAGAAGCAGGAAACCCCTTATGAGGGAGAAGCTGATGCAGAAAGCATCTATACCTTTATGGAGGAACATGCCCCGTGTCCGGTGGAAGGTAAGTAATAAACAATGCAGAAAAAGCAAATGTTTTCAAATAGTAGCAGGGTATTATTTGTAAGAGTATAATGTAGAAAAATGATGTTGGTAGATAGAGAGAGGTAAACTGCGATGAAAGATAATTATATTTCAAAGGAGTTCGCTGATTCACTCGTTGTGCAGACAATTGATTCAGCACAGGTGGGCGTTACCATCACGGATCCTTCCCAGTCGGATAATCCGATTATTTATTTGAACAATGGTTTTACGGAAATTACCGGATACACGAGCAGCGATACGCTCGGCCGCAACTGCCGGTTTCTGCAGAGTGATGTCGCAGCAGGCGATGCGGTCGAAGAAATGCGGCGTGGCATAAAAGAAAAGAAGCCGGTTACTGTGGAAATACTCAACCGCCGTAAAGATGGCCGCGTTTTTTGGAATGAAATATATATAGAGCCTTTGTATAGAGAAGGAAAGCTCTATTTTCTTGGCGTGCAGAAAGATATATCCAAACAAAAAGAGTATGAAGAAAACCTGGAAAAAACCCAGGAACAGGTCTCTCAGCTGTCAACGCCTATCGTTCCTATTACAGAAGAGTTCTCGGTGCTTCCTATTATTGGGGATTTATCCTATGAACGGTTTGAAACGATCCGCAATTATATATCGGAAACCTATTATTCGATGCATTACTCTTACCTGGTGCTGGATCTATCCGGTCTGGGGAAATACGATAATATGGTGGCGGATGGGCTTTTAAATCTCAATCGTCTGTTAAAAATGCTTGGAGCAAAACTTATTATTACAGGCCTTTCTCCGGAATTGTCGATTGCCTTTGTGGGAAGAAACATCAATCTAACCGATATTCAGACGGCATCGACCGTGAAAAGCATTTTAAAACAATACGATATAACCTAAAAAAGCCGAAAATCCTCTCCGGGATTTTCGGCTTTTTTTTATTAATTTTTCTTCTTTAGGTTTCCAATGCCTTCTTGGGTTTTGCCTTTGGTTTTATCTTTTTTTCCATCTGCCTGCATATCCGGATCGTTTTTTGCGTTTCCTACCTGATCTTTTACTTCACCTTTGGCTTTGTTTACTGTACTTTTTGCTTTGTCGCTGAATCCTTTTTTATCTGCCATTATGTTTCGCTCCCTTTATAAGTTAATACTCTTATATTCCTCTCCGGCCGGGAAATGAAACCGGAATTATTTAAAGGCTCGGGGAAGGGTCACAGCCGCTTTCGGGAAATAGCATCGCGGATTAAAGATAAAGCTTCCTGCGTCTGCTGTTTTCTTTTAACACAGTAATTCACATACAGGGTATCGAGCAGAGACAGCTCGGCAATTCTGGAAGCCAGTGCTTCCGAACGATATTCTGTTTCCTGCGCCACCGTATACAGGGAAATATCGGCCTGTTTTGTAAGAGGGGACTTAGCGTAGTTAGTAATAGCAATGGTCCGGGCCCCTTTGCCTTTAGCCACTTCCAAAACTTCCAATAGGTCTTTATTCGCGCCCGTGTGGGAAATGAAAAAGGCGGCATCCTTTGGCTTAAGCTGGGAAGCGGCCATCAGCTGAAGGTGGCTGTCTGTGTAAGCGAGGCTTGAAAGCCCGGTACGCATAAATTTATGCTGGCCGTCCTGCGCCGTCACTCCCGATCCTCCGTTTCCGTAGAAGTGGACCTGGCCTGCTTCAAGGAGAATAGTCAAGGCTTCCTGGAGTGTGTCTGCGGTTTGGATATCTCTTGTGTGGGCCAGCGCTGTCATATTGGACTGGAACACCTTGTTCATAATAGTCATTTCAGAATCATCTTCTTTGATATCTTCATGAATGTCTTCGATCGGTGTCACAAGCTCGGAGGCAAGCGAAATTTTCATAGCCTGATAGCCTTTGAATCCCAAATGCGTACAGAATCGAAAAACAGTAGCGTCGGCTATCTGAAGGTCATCAGACAATTGATTAATGGTGGAATGAATAATTTTTTCAGGGTTTTTTAACACGTAATCGGCAATTTTTTTCTCTTTTGCACTCATCTGCTTATAGGAAGAGTGGATGCGGTGAAATACGTGCGGAATCGATGTATCAGCCATAAACGGCTCCTTTCCGGGCGTGTCTTCTTGATAGTGTATAGCAAACATGGAAAGAAGAGAAGTTGAAAAAAGTGGAAAAAGAAAATTAGTTTCGGCTTGTATAAAATTTTATTTCTTGTATAATTAAAAAATAAGAAAAATATTTTCATTCGTGCGCAAAAATGAAACCGCTCTAATTTCTAAGGGAGGATTAAAAATGAAAGCGATTATTGGAATTGACATCGGTACGACGAGTACAAAAACTCTTGCATATGGAACAGACGGCCGTATTTTTTCGGAAATAGAAAAAGAATATCCGCTGTACTCCTCCATCCCTTCAGAAAAAGAACAGAATCCGGAAGAAGTATATTCCGCTGTCATAGAAACGATAAAAGATACCGTAACAGCTTTAAAAAAACAGGGAATAGAAGCAGCCGGGGCAGGCTTCAGCTCGGCTATGCACAATATTATGGCAGTTGATCAGAATGGAGAGCCTCTTACCAGGCTTATTACCTGGGCGGATCAGCGTTCGGTTAAGGAAACAGAGGCATTAAAAGACGGAAACGGTCATGAGATTTTTATGCGGACCGGTACGCCGATTCATCCGATGTCGCCTTTAACAAAATTAATGTGGTACCGGAAACACGAGCCTGCTCTATTTAAGCAGGCGGCAAAATGGATTTCAATTAAAGAATTTGTCTTTTACCGGCTGTTCGGCACGTACGCCATTGATTATTCGATTGCGTCTGCGACAGGACTCTTTCATCTTGAAAACCTGGATTGGGACGAGGAAGCCCTTCAAACAGCAGGAGTTACGAAAGAACAGCTATCCGCTCCAACCGCTACAAACACTATTTTTACCGGCCTCCAAGAAGGACTTCAAACAGAGCTTGGTCTTTCAGGAAAAACGCCTTTTGTTATTGGAGCAAGCGACGGAGTACTTGCCAACGTCGGTTCAGGTGCGCTTGCGCCCGGCGTAATAGCGTGCTCAATTGGAACGAGCGGGGCCGTGCGAACGGTAATTGATAAGCCCCATGTAGACCCAAAGCAGCGTATTTTCTGTTATGCGCTTGCCGAAGACAGGTGGGTGATCGGCGGACCAATTAATAATGGCGGCATTGCCCTGCGCTGGGCGCGGGATAAATTATTTCCTGATTTAAAAAAGCTGGCAGAGCAGGAAGGGAAAAATCCGTACGACGTGCTCAATGACATTATTGATTCGGTAGCCCCGGCTTCGGACGGTTTAATCTTTCTTCCTTACTTAATGGGGGAAAGGGCTCCCTTTTGGAATTCCGATACAAAAGGAATGTTCTTTGGCCTGACGCTTCACCACGGCAGGGAGCATATGCTCAGAAGCGTGATGGAAGGCGTCATGATGCAGATGTACTCGGTTGTTATCGCGTTGATGGAAGCAGGCGTCGAACCCAGGCAGTTCAGGGCAGGCGGCGGTTTTGCCCGCTCACAGACCTGGAAGCAGATGATGGCTGATATGTTTGAAACGGAGATTGTTATTCCGGAAAGCCATCAGGGCTCCTGCTACGGAGCGGCCTGGATGGCGATGGAAGCCCTTGGTATGGTGGAAAGCCTGGACAGCATTGAGCAGACCATTTCCATTGATGAAAAACAATATCCCATTAAAGAAAATGTCACAGCCTACAGAGACATTAAGCCGATTTTTTTACGGATGGCAAGAGATCTGAAAGACGAATTCAAAGCGATCTCCGAAGTACAGCGTTCCCATGCGGAAGGGAAAAGACGGCTTTCCCCTACTCGGAAAGAAGAAACACTGTAACTGTCGCGGGTTGTAAGGGAGCTCAAAAAACATATTCAACGGCTTTTTATAAAATAAAAGGGGGAAATATATTATGAAAATCGGATTAGTTGGACTAGGGAAAATGGGATTTAATATAGGAGCACAAATGCTGGAAAAACAACATGAGGTAGTAGCTTTTGATTTAAATAAAGAATTTGCAGATTCTTTTGTGAGCGAAGGCGGTACGGCGGCTGAAAGCCTGGAGAGTCTGGTGCAGCAGCTGGAAACACCGCGCGTCATCTGGGTCATGGTGCCGGCCGGGGAACCGACAGAAAAAGTACTGAATGAAACAGCGGGTTACATGGATAAGGATGATATTCTCATTGATGCCGGGAACTCGCACTACAAAGAATCAGTGGAGCGCCATAATGCATTTGCTGAACGTGGCATCCGATTTATGGATATGGGAACAAGCGGCGGTATCTCCGGCGCCCGGAATGGAGCCTGCTTCATGGTAGGCGGAGCGAAAAGCGCTTTTGACCACATTGAGCCGGTACTTGATGATCTGTCCGTACCCGATGGCTATCATTATTCAGGAGAAGGCGGCAGCGGCCACTACTTGAAAATGGTGCACAACGGTATCGAATATGGAATGATGGCAGCGATTGGAGAAGGATTTGATCTTCTTGAGAAAAGTCCATTTGACTATGATTATGAAGGGGTAGCCAAAGTATGGAACAACGGCTCTGTTATCCGCGGCTGGCTCATGGAATTAATGGAAGAAGCATTCAAAGGCGATGCGAGGCTCGATGAAATAAAAGGGGTCATGCATTCTTCCGGAGAAGGAAAATGGACCGTAGAGTCCGCGCTTGATATGGAAATGGCGGCACCCGTCATTACGATGGCTTTAATGATGAGGTACCGCTCGCAGGAAGACGATACGTTTACAGGGAAAGTCGTAGCAGCGCTGCGCCACGGATTCGGCGGCCATGCGACTGAAAAAAATACCGATAAGTAAATTGAAAAAGGCTGTTTTCCTGTAATAGGGAGCAGCCTTTTTTTCTATAGGATATGGCGGAACTGATTGGACTGTTCTTCCAACTCTTTAGCGGCCTGGATGATCGTGTGAAAGTTATCGGCGGCTTTTTTAATCTGCAGCTGTTAATATTTTTTAAATAATATGACTTAAGTTGAAAAAAGACTAAAAAATGCAAAAAAAAGAGTCTGGCTTCTAAAAGTCAGGCTTTTTAGTAAACAGCTATGTATATATAGCAGGGTTGGGATACATCAAACGAAGAATTCTACGCTTGCAGCAGGGTAAGCCGAGCAGGTATCCGAGCCCTGCATTCTGGTAATTCCCTATTTAAAGGAATTTATTTCTGGGTCGTTATTACGCTTTTGTTTTCTTTGCTTTTTTCTTGAAAAGCGGCTTTTTTTCAGCTTTTACAACAGGATTTGATTTGTTCTGCTGCTCTGCATCTTTGCCGTAAAGCTCTCTAGCTTTTGTGTACATTAGTGTCAATTAATAACCCTCCTTTTTTATCTTCTTATAAACACTTTTCCCGCTGTGTTTTTTTCGCAAACATACGATTTGTATGAGCGGAAATCTATTGGCTGAACAGCTGGTAAATAAATTGCTTATAAGGGAAAATTAAACCATTTTTGAAGCACTGTCAATAGAAGAATTTCAATAAAGTTCAGGAAATTTAGACAACTTCTCTAAAGCGCTTCTGACAGTAGATACAGCGGATTTATAAAAAGCGGAAATCTTTTTTTATAAAGAAAAACCGCTCTGTCTGAAGAGCGGTTTTTCAAGAGATCAGGAGCTGGTTTTTAATGCTCTTTTTAAAATTTTACCGGTTGCGTTTTTTGGAAGTTCTTCAATAAATTCGATGGCAGCAGGTAGCTTAAATTTAGCTAAATGCTGGCTGCAGAAACCATGGACATCCTCTGTTGTTAATTCTTTGTTTTTTGTAACAACAAAGGCTTTAATTTTTTCTCCGTATGATTCATCGGGCTCACCGAGGACTGCTGCTTCTACGATATCCGGATGCTGGTAAATAACTTCTTCTACTTCCCGGGGATACACATTGTAGCCGCCGACAATGATGAGATCTTTTTTACGGTCTACAATATAGATGTAGCCGTCCTCATCCATGCGGGCGAGGTCGCCGGTATAAAGCCAGCCGTCACGGATCGTCATGCTGGTCTCTTCCGGAAGGTTTAAATAACCCTTCATGACGTTGGGGCCTTGAACAATCAGTTCTCCGACTTCATTTCGAGGCACTTCTCTGTCTTCCGGGTCCACGACTTTATTTTGAATGCCCGGGAAGTCCACGCCGACGGATCCGGCTTTTCTTTCGCCGTGAAGCGGGTTAAAAGCCGTAACTGGAGCGCTTTCCGACAGCCCGTAGCCTTCCAGAATCGGCACATCAAATCGCTGCTGGAACCGTTTGAGAAGCTCTACCGGCATGGACGCACCGCCGGAAATACAGAGACGGATGGAAGAAAGCTCTTCTTTTCCGATATCAGGCATTTGGTTAATAAAGTTATACATTGTCGGCACCCCTGCAAACAAGGTCACCTGATGCTTCTGTATGGCTGCCACGGTCTCTTTTGGACTGAAGGCTGGCATAATGACGATAGGCACTCCTTTAATAAGAGAGGCGTTCATTGAGACGGTCATACAGAATACGTGAAACATCGGCAGCACGGCCATGGAGACATCTTTTTCTTCATACTCCATGGCATCTGCCGTAGCGAGTGCATTGGAGAGCACATTTTCATGCGTCAAAATAGCCCCTTTCGGCCGGCCGGTTGTACCTGATGTATAAAGAATAACCGCGGTATCCTCCTTTGTAAGCGTTGTGCTGCTTAATGGAGCCTGATTTTCGTCCAGCAGTGAGGGAAAAGAGATATAGTCCGGTGATGGCTCAAGGCCTTCTCCTGTCAGGATAACGTGATCCAGAGAAGAAAGTTTTGCTTTTACCTGCAGAAGCGGGTCCTTCATTTTTCCAATACCAATAATGGCTTTTGCTCCCGAGTTGGAAAGAATAAACTCAAGCTCGCTTGGTGTATACATCGGGTTCATTGGCACAACGGCTGCACCAATGCGGAGAATGCTGTAATACGAAATAACAAATTCCGGAGAGTTTCCGAGCAGCAGTGCTACACGGTCTCCTTTTTGAACACCGAGTGATTCCAGTCCACCGGCGGCCTGGTTAATGTCTTTAGCAAGAGACGAATAGGTAAAGGGCTGGTCCTGCCATATGTACGCAGTAGACTCAGCAGAGACATTGGCTGCATCCTCTAAATAATCCACAAGTGTAGTCAATAAATGAATCCTCCTTTTTGAAATAATGAATGAACAGTCATTCAATGTAAGCGATAACAAACTACTACAATAAACATAATCTTTATGGAAGAACATGTCAAGATAGGAGCACCGGTCCAAGTTGAAGTAGCGGACAAAACCTTCACATCGTAAAATATAACCCTCTTACTTTTTATGAATTTATATGAAAAAATTAACATATTAAGATAGATTTTAATTCTTTTTATAAAGAAGGAAGGAAAGGAAGTTCCTTGTATAGAAGAGGTACGTTACAACGAAGAAACTGATACATAGGTGGGATAAAATGGAAAAGCCGTATATTTTAGCATATGGAAGAGTAAGCGAAGAAGCACTGGATAAGCTCGGACAGGAATACGAAACAGTTTACTTTACGCAGGGAGAAAACCTGGAAAATGAACGTTTTCGTGAAGTAGTAAAGCAGGCAGAAGCGATTGTCGGGGTGGAACTTGAGATAAATGAACAGCTGCTCGAACATGCCCCGGCCTTAAAGGTTGTCAGCAATGTAGCAGTAGGTTACGATAACCTTGATATGAAAGCGCTGTCTAAGAAAGGGGTCGCTGGCTGCCATACGCCGGGCGTTCTTAATGATACGGTCGCAGACGCTGTATTCGGAATGGTCCTGGCATCTGCCCGAAGAATCCCCGAAATGGACCGGTTTGTAAAAGAGAACAAGTGGAATGGCGTGATGCCTGATGAAAAATTTGGCGTTGATGTGCATCATAAGAAAATAGGCATTATTGGCATGGGACGGATCGGAGAAGCAATAGCCAAGCGTGCCAGCCTCGGATTTGATATGGAGGTTCTTTATCATACCCGTTCCAAGAAGGAAAAAGCAGAAAAAGAGTACGGAGCGGTTTATCATGAATTACCAAGCCTGCTGGAACAGTCCGATTTTGTCGTGCTCATGACACCCCTGACTTCGGAAACAAAAGGGTTAATGGGAGCAGAGGAATTCAGGAAAATGAAACCAGGCTCTATTTTCATAAATGCTTCCAGAGGAGCGGTAGTGGATGAAGAGGCACTGGTTCATGCACTAAAAAATAAAGAAATCCGTGGAGCGGCCCTTGATGTGTTCCAGCAGGAACCAATTCAGCCGGATCACCCTTTTTTAACCATGGATCAGGTCATTACGCTTCCGCATCTGGGCTCGGCAACAGCAGAGAACGAAAACAATATGTCTCTGCTTGCAGCAGACAACGCCCTAAAGGTACTGAAAGGACAGACCCCGGCTTATATAATAAACCCGGAAATACAGAAAGGGAGGAATGAACATGAGTGAAAGGTTTACAGCAGAAGCAGTCAGTCCGGCCGAATGGTATGAAAAAGACGAGGAACTCGTATGGCATGCCATGCGCCCGGGAAGCAAAAAGCGTTCCTTTATTGCCTCAAAAGCAGAAGGGGCGTGGATCGAAGATATAGAGGGAAACCGTTACCTTGATGCGATGGCCGGTCTTTGGTGTGTAAATGCAGGATACGGACGCAAAGAAATAGCGGAGAGCGTGTACGAACAGTTGCTGGGCATGCCTTTCTATCCGTTGACGCAAAGCCATAAGCCGGCTATTCAGCTGGCTGAGAAGCTCAACGAGTGGCTGGGTGGGGATTATGTTATCTTTTTCTCAAACAGCGGGTCGGAAGCAAATGAAACGGCCTTTAAAATAGCCAGACAATACTTTCATCAAAAAGGGGAGGCGGCGCGCCAAACATTTATCTCGCGCTATCGTTCCTATCACGGTAATACGATGGCTACGCTTGCAGCAACCGGCCAGGCCCAGCGTAAATATAAATACGGTCCGGGTCTGCCCGGGTTTGTTCATGTGTCACCGCCGGATCATTACCGCTCGGGAATGGAAACAGAAGACCAGAGCAATGAAAAAGCAATACAGGATTTGGAAAACGTTATGAACTGGGAGCTTGGCGAAACGGTCGCCGGAGTAATCATGGAGCCTATCATTACAGGAGGAGGCGTACTTGTTCCCGGAGATACGTATATGAAACGGGTTCAGGAAACATGCCGGAAGAACGGGACCCTGTTAATCTCAGATGAAGTGATCTGCGGATTTGGCCGAACCGGTAAACCTTTTGGATTTCAGCATTTTGATGTGCAGCCGGATATCGTAACGATGGCGAAAGGCATTACAAGCGGCTATCTGCCGCTGTCCGCAACAGCTGTGAAGCGGGAAATCTATGAATCTTTTCAGGGGACAGAAGCCCATGATCATTTCCGGCATGTGAATACATTCGGAGGAAGCCCGGCATCATGCGCGGCGGCACTTGCCAACCTGGAAATTATGGAGAAAGAGCAGTTAAGCGCCCGCTCAGAAGAACTTGGAAAAGAACTGCAGGAGTCACTGCAGGAACTGCTCTCCCTTCCTCATGTAGGAGATGTCAGGGGAAGAGGGCTGCTGGCAGGAATTGAATTTGTGGAAACAAAAGAAAACAAAAAACCGTGGGAAGAAGCGAAAGTAGCGCAGATAGTAGCACGTTGCAAAGAAAAAGGGATGATTATCGGGAAAACGGCGGATACGGTAAACGGCTATAATAATATTATTACGCTTTCGCCCCCGCTAAGTCTTACCCGTGAAGACTTTGATTTTCTTGTAAAAACGTTGAAGGAAACAATTCACGAAGTTGTCACCCAATAAAAAAAGTAAATGGCTCTGTTCCACCAGATAAAATAAAATCTGGTGGTTCTTTTTTGGTTTATTGGTATAGACAACTATAACATTTAACGGTACAATTAAAGCAAGAGAATATAATAAGGAGTGAGAAAGTGAGCAGCGAATGGATTATAAAGAATGTTCGTGTCGTTAATCCGAAAGAGGATATCGATCGGGCGTTTATTCATATACAGGAGTATAAAATTACAAAGGCAGCTTCTATGGAAGAGTGGGAATTATATAAGAGCAAAATAATGGTAGAAGATGGAGCAATACTGGATTTCTCTAAAGAAAAGAACACTTTTCTAGTACCGGGTTTTGTTGATGTTCATATTCATGGAGCCAACGGCAGCGACGTAATGGATGGAACACAAACCGCGCTTAAAACGATGGCCTCTTTTCTGCCGGGGGAAGGGACAACAAGCTTTTTAGCTACGACTATGACCCAGCACCCTGACAAGATCAAACAGGCACTTGAACAGGTTGGAAGCTACGAAGCGGAAGAGCGGGCTGAAGCCGAATGCCTCGGAGCCCACGTGGAAGGTCCTTTTTTTACAAAGGAAAAAGCAGGTGCCCAGCCGGCGGGGTATCTGCGTCAGGCGGATGTTTCTCTTTTTAGAGAGTGGCAGCGGGCAGCTTCCGGAAAAGTGAAAATAGTATCGCTCGCTCCGGAGCAGGATCCGGAATTTCTGCTCACCTCTTATTTAAAAGAAACGGGAGTAGTCGCTTCCGCTGCGCATTCCAACGCAGAAGCGGCTCTTGTCCGGACGGCACAAAAGCACGGGATGTCTCATGCCACGCATTTATATAACGGGATGAGCGGCCTGCATCACAGAGACCCCGGACTGGCAGCAGAAGCTCTTCTTAATCCTGCTATCACAATAGAAATGATCGCAGACGGAGTGCACATTCACCCTGATATGGTTAAGCTTGCCTATCGATTGAAAGGTGCAGCGTCGACCCTGCTCATTACGGATTCCCTGCGCGCCAAAGGACTGCCGGACGGGAAGTACGATCTTGGAGGCCAGCAGGTAACCGTTAAAGGAAACAAACCATATTTAGACGATGGAACGATAGCCGGCAGCGTCCTGCCAATGAACGAAGCACTCAAAAACATGTTGAACTTCAGCGGCTGTTCCCTGCAGGAAGCGGTGCGGATGGCTTCCTGGAATCCAGCTGAATTAGCTGGAGTGCTCGACAGAAAAGGAAGCATTGAAGCAGGCAAAGATGCAGACTTTGTTTTGATGGATAGAGAAGGGCAGGTTTACAAAACATGGTGCAGAGGACAACTGGCCTTTCAGAAAGGAGAATGACAGTGCGTTTAATAGAAGCAATGGATTACGAAGAGATGAGTGAAACGGCTGCCCGGCTGCTGTATGAAAAAATCGCAGAAAAGCCTGATGCCGTGCTCGGTCTGGCCACAGGCGGCACCCCTGAAGAAACATACGCCGCACTCGTCCGGAAACTAAAAGCAGAACCACTAAATCTGTCCGGCCTTCAGACATTTAATCTCGATGAATATGCCGGGCTTTCCCCGGCTGACCCAAACAGTTATTATAAATATATGGAGAAAAAGTTCGTAAGTCCGCTGCAGATCAATAAAAGGCAGTGCCATATTCCAAACGGCGAAGCAGAAGATTGGGAAAAAGAGGCGGCACGCTATGAAACAATCGTACAGCAATCGGGCGGGGTGGACCTTCAGCTTTTAGGTATTGGGGAAAACGGACATATTGGTTTCAATGAGCCCGGCACTTCCTTTCATTCCACAACGCACGTCGTTACATTAGATGAAGAAACCAGAGCCGCTAATGCTAAATACTTTAAGCAGCAGGAGGATGTTCCTGAAAAAGCTATCACCATGGGAATAGGCACAATTATGAAAAGCCGCAGTATATTGTTGATCGTCTCAGGAAAAAGAAAGGCGAAAGCTCTGAATCGGCTGATGAATGGCGAGGTAACAGAAGCTTTTCCTGCTTCTGTTCTTCACAAACATCCCGATGTTACGATCATTGCCGATAAAGAAGCAGTTTCACTTCTTTCATAAGATAGAAAATGCTTGTACCACAATATGCCAGGAGGACGCCATATGATTGACAAGCAGTCTCCGCTCCCGATTTATTATCAAATTCAGGAGCTGATCCGCAAAAAAATTGAAAAGAAAGAATGGCAGACAGGCGATGTTCTGCCTTCCGAACGGATTTTTGCAGAGCAGTACGAAGTGAGCCGTATGACCGTAAGGCAGGCAGTAACAGAGCTTGTGAATGAGGGCCTGCTCCGCAGAGAAAAAGGAAGAGGAACCTTTGTTGCTGAGCAGAAATTCACCCAGACGCTGCAGGGGCTGACAAGTTTTACAGAAGATATGAAGGCGCGGGGGCTGAAGCCGAGCAGCCGTTTAATCGGCTTTACTATTAAAGAGGCTGCTGGAAAAACAGCCCGTGTGCTTGGCCTCAATGCTGGAGAAGAGGTTTACGAAATACAGCGTATACGGCTGGCAGATCAGTCGCCGATGGCCATGGAAACAACGTATATTTCAACAAAAATGGTTCCCGGCTTAACAGAAAGCATCGTTCAACATTCTATTTATGAATACGTAGAATCTGAGCTCAGTCTGGCGATTGGATATGGTGAACAATCCCTGGAAGCGGCTCTATCGATGAAAAAGGAAGCTGAACTTCTGGAGATAGAAGTAAACGATCCTATTCTGCTTATTTCAAGAATTACGTATCTTCAGGATAAAACCCCGTTTGAATATGTAAAGTCTGCCTACAGAGGAGACCGTTATAAATTCAGCATTCAAATGCCAAGAAGCGAACGAAAATAAATATTCAATACTTTTCAACATAAATCCCCTTTGTCCTGTTTTAGAAATAGGACAAAGGGGTTTTTATGCTCATAAAAATCCCGCTCTGTTTAAGAGCGGGAAATGAGCTTAAGCACTTTTGTTAGGATTCTGATTTTTAATAGCATCTGCTAAGAATTCTACATCCGTACCTACAATAACTTGTAAATTTGTTTTATCCATTTTTACTATGCCTTTGGCACCCTGGCGCTTTATTTCGGATTCATTAATTTCATCCATATTATGAATTTGCAAACGCAGTCTGGTAGCACAGTTATCTATATTTTTAATATTGTCATATCCACCTAATGCAGCTACATATCCATTAGCAAGTACATCATACTTGTCATCTCCTTTTGCGGAAACGATAGAGGTTTCTTCTGATTCTCTACCAGGCGTCTGCAAATTAAATTTAATGATAGCGAAATAGAAGATAACAAAGTAAGCAATACCGAAACATAGACCTATAAGCAGCAGCCTGATAGGTTCAGTAGCTAAACCATAACTGAGTACATAATCCAAAAAGCCGGCGGAAAAACCAAATCCGCTTAAGGTTCCGGCGGCATAGGTAATCATCATGGAAGCCGCCATAAGCAGTGCATGAATTAAGTAGAGGACTGGGGCAAGAAACATAAAAGTGAATTCAATTGGTTCTGTGATTCCAGTAAGAAATGATGCTAAAGCGAGGCCGCCAAGCATACCTGCGGTTTGAAGTCTTTTTTCCGGTTTGGCAGCAAAAACCATAGCAAGACAAGCTGCCGGAAGACCAAACATCATAACCGGGAAAAATCCAGTCATAAATATTCCTGCGGTCGGATCTCCTGCGAAGAATCGGTTCAAGTCTCCAGTAGCGCCTTCAAATGACCCAAATTCGAACCAGAAAAAACTATTTAAAACATGATGAAGGCCGATAGGTATAAGAAGTCGATTTAAAAAGCCATAAGCTCCTACTCCAATCATACCAGCGTCTATTATCATGGTCCCCAACGAATCTATACCTGCTTGTACAGGAGGCCATGCATAACCGAATATAAAAGCTAATAGAATCATCGTACCTGCTGTAATAATAGGAACAAACCGTCTTCCTCCAAAAAAGGCAAGCCACATTGGGAGTTTAATATTATAAAAACGGTTGTACATCAAGCCGGCAACAACGCCGCTTATAATTCCTCCTAAAAATGACATATCAACAGCTTCATTGATTGCTGCTGTTCCATTAGTTAAAACAAGATAACCAATGGCTCCTGCTAATCCTGCGGCACCATTATTGTCCTTGGCTAAGCCGATAGCTACTCCAATAGCAAAAATAAGAGGTAGATTATCGAATAATGCTGCCCCTGATGCAGCCATAAAAGGGATATCGAAAATATCTTCTGCCCCTAGACGAAGTAATAAAGCTGCAGCAGGCAGAGTAGCTATAGGGAGCATTAAAGCTTTTCCTATTTGTTGTAAAAATCCAAGCATATGAAACCCTCCTTAATTAATTAGATTCTTTAGTAAGGTATAAATGATTTTGAATTGCTTTTTTAAGATGGCCATTATGTTTTTTTAATAGTTTTTCAGGACCTTCACCACCCTCACCAGTAATTAATTGAACAATAGCTGCTTTTGTATTATTTTTTTGTTCTTTTAAAGCGGAGGCCGCCTCCTCTCTATTTGCTCCAGATGCATCCATCACAATAGAAAGAGCGCGCTCTTTGAGCTTTAAATTTGTAGGTTGTACATCAATCATTAAATTACTGTAAACTTTACCAATCTTTATCATAGAAACAGTAGAAAGCATATTTAAAGCAAGTTTTTGGGCAGTTCCTGCTTTCATTCTGGTGGAGCCGGTAATTACTTCAGGGCCAACACAAAGCTCGATTGTGTGGGAAGCTGCAGATGCCATGGGAGAACCAGAAGAACAGACAAGAGCTATTGTGAAAGCTCCTTTGCTGTTTGCTGTCTCTATAGACCCTAAAGTATAAGGTGTGCGTCCACTGGCTGCTATACCGACGACCACATCGTCTGCTGTTATGTTTACAGATAAAATATCTGAACGTCCGGCTTCTTTGTTATCTTCAGCATCTTCTAAAGTATTTTTTAAAGCTGCTTCTCCTCCTGCCAGTATCCCGATCACCTGCGCTGAATCTACTCCATATGTGGGCGGGCATTCAGAAGCATCCAGGAGTCCTAGTTTTCCACTTGTTCCAGCTCCTATGTATATAAGCCTTCCTCCTTTTTCAAAGGCTTCTGTGATCTTTTCTACTGCAATTACAACAGCAGGAAGCGCCCTGGAAATCGTCAATGGCACAATTGCGTCTTCTTCATTAATAATGGACAGCATTTCATGAGTGGACTTTTCATCTATATCCAGTGTCTTTGGATTTCTGTTTTCCGTTTTAATAGAATGAATATTGAACATTAGTATTCTCCTTTTCTATAGGAATTTAATAAAAATTTACCACCTTAAAGTATAGATATCTATACCAATGTTAGATTATCTCTTAAGTTAAATATATTTGAAGACATTTCTTTTTACAAAATAGCGCTTACATAAATATAGCATCATATAGTATAGATGTCTATACCAAAAAAACTATCTTATTTTATCTGAAAGCCGGTTTATATAATAGAAGAAACTGAAAAAAAGAGAAGAAATAAATAAAAAGAAATAAACGCAAACGGTTGCGTTGAAGACTCGTTCTTTCTATAATGTTCTTCATGAGCTAAAAAACGAGGGAATATTGAAGAAAGAATAAGGGGGATTTATGAAAGACACTAGTTTTGCTATACATCCAGACCATCAACAGACAGCAGAAGCAGTAAATTTTCAGGATATCGGTAATGTGAACACCGTTTCCAAAAGCGAGGGTGTAGTAAGCCTTATATGCGAACATGGTTATGTGAGAATCAGCTTTCCAGCACCAGGTATAGCCAGGGTGAAAATGCACCCTAAAGCAATGCCGGATGATTCAAGTACGGCAGCGGTTACAGGACAGGAACCCCTGCAGGAGATATCCGTTCAGGATATGGAGGAGGTCCTCGCCGTTCGGACGGAAGAACTCCGCCTGTCTATTTCCAAATTTCCCTGCCGGATTACAATTTACGATAAAGACGGGGGGCAGATTACAGACGAACAGCAGGAAGGAATGGCGTTTTCTTCAAGAGGAGAAGTCCGTGTTAGTAAAACCATGGAGCCGGAAGACCATTTCTACGGTTTTGGTGAAAAAACCGGCTTTCTGGAAAAGCGCGGGGAAAAAATGAGAATGTGGAATACAGATGTATTTGCGCCTCATAACCCTGAAATAGATGCGCTTTACCAATCTATCCCTTACTTTATGTCTATCCGGAAAGGGAAAGCATACGGCTTTTATTTGGATAATACATTTCAGACGGAATTTGATTTGAAGACTTCTTATGAGACGTATTCTATTTCAGCAGACGGAGGAGCGCTGGATTATTACATTTTAGCAGGCCCGCAGCCTAAAGATGTGATCCGCCAGTATACCTCGCTTACCGGCAGAATGGAGCTCCCGCCCAAATGGGCGCTGGGCTATCACCAGTCCCGATACAGCTACCGGAGTGAAGCAGAAGTACGTGAGCTGGTGGAAGCATTTAAACGAAAGAATATTCCTCTGGATGCCGTTCATCTGGATATTCATTATATGGATGAGTACCGTGTATTTACGTTTGATGAAGAAAAATTTCCGAATCCGGAAAAGCTCGTTCAGGATTTAAAAGCAGAAGGAATTAAAATTGTGCCGATTGTAGATCCGGGAGTAAAGCGTGATGAAACGTACCTGCCTTATCAGGAAGGAATGGAGAATAACCATTTCAGTGCCTATCCGGATGGATCGGTCTATTACGGAGATGTATGGCCTGGTGAAAGTGCCTTTCCTGATTTTTTCCGCGAAAAAACAAGAAAATGGTGGGAAGGGCAGCAGGCCTACTATACAGATATGGGAATAGAAGGCGTTTGGAACGATATGAATGAGCCCGCGGTGTTTAATGAGAAAAAGACGATGGATAACGACGTTTTTCATGAAGAGAATGGAACGTATAAGACACACCGGGAGCTTCATAATGTTTATGGCCTTCATATGGGCCAGGCAAGTTTTGAAGGGCTGAAGAACAAGCTTGATGGAAAACGGCCGTTTGTTCTCACGAGAGCAGGGTTTGCCGGGATTCAGCGCTATGCAGCAGTGTGGACCGGAGACAATAGAAGCTTCTGGGAGCACCTGCAGATGGCTGTACCAATGACCCTTAATCTCGGAGTATCCGGTGTTCCTTTTGCCGGAAACGACGTAGGCGGCTTTGCTCATGATACGAGCGCAGAGCTGTTAACAAGGTGGACCCAGCTTGGAACGTTCACGCCATTTTTCCGTAATCACAGCAACATTGGCACCGTGTTTCAGGAACCGTGGGCTTTTGGTGAAGAAACAGAAGAAATTATTAAAAAGTATATTGAACTCCGCCATAAATGGATGCCGCATTTGTACGACCTATTTCAGGAAGCCACTGAAACCGGTATGCCCGTGATGAGACCGATGATGATGCATTATGCGGATGATCCAAACACGCTGAAGCTGCACGATCAGTTTATGATAGGTGAAGACGTTCTGGTAGCACCGGTTACTCAATCAGCTGCCAAGCACCGGATAGTTTATCTGCCGGAAGGAACATGGTATAACTATTGGAATGACCAGGAGAGTCATCAAGGCGGCCAATACATTATGGCGGCAGCTGATTTGGATACCCTTCCTATTTTTATCAAAGAAAACAGTGTGGTGCTTGAAGGTAATGTGAAACAAAATGCAGACGCAGAAAATGACAGCCTGACGGTACATGCATATCTCGGGGAAGAAGGAAATCTGCAAAAACGTATTTATGAAGACGACGGGGAAACGCTCAATCATCAAAAAGAAGCGTATTTCTCACAAAGTATTCACATTTCTCGGAAAAGCGACGTTATTTCTATAGAAGAAAATGAAATTCATTCAGGCTATGTGCCTGGCTGGACGTCTAAAACGTATGTATTTCATCAAGTCCCTGAAGAAACAGAGATATATGTAAACGGCATAAAGCAGAAACCCGCATATGATAAAGCACGGTTTCGTGCATCTGTATAAGAAAATATCCCAGTCGCGTTTAAGCGGCTGGGATATTAATTTTTTAGTGAAGTATAGGCCATAAGGATGAAGTATTTAATATTTCTAAATATTACACTACGATTACACTGTAATTTTGGTAAAATTTAGGATGTAAAAAGTAAAATGCGATAAAGTCAGGTGTTACGGACATATTGTTACACTGTTTACCCCGTTTTTTTACTGATTAAACATTTCACTGTACTATTTTTTTTTACAGTTGTATCACAAAGGTCCAAAAAAGGTTGAGGAATAACGTCACGGGCTCTATAATTCAGAGTGTTGATAAGAAAACAAAGACAAGTGAAAAAAACATACAGTACTAAAAAAAATATCAGGGGGTGACTTTTCGTCTAAAGAACAGCATATACTTTATAGCGATAAGATATACATAGAATGATTTAAAGTAATGAAAGTACAGTAATATCTTCTGTGGAAAAAATCGATAAAGGATTCATGCGCCGTTCTATATACCTTATACATGTACAGGGTATAAATAGACGAAAATCAATTATGAAAAAATATCTAGTAGGTTCAGCATTCGCAGCAGCAGCACTATTCGCAGTACCAAACGTATCTGACGCAGCATCCATCGACGGCCACGGCAGCCTGAACAGTGGAGACGTTAACTCTTCTGTTAATGCTCTGCAGGAAGAATTAAAAGCGCAGGGTTATTTCAACGGCTCTACCGGTTCTACTTTCGGACCAAGAACATTAAGTGCAGTAAAAGCATACCAGCTTGATAAAGGCATTTCCTCTTCAGCAGGAAGCTTTTACGGAGTAGTAGGACCACAGACAATTCAGTCTTTGAACGGATCCGGCAGCTCATCCAACACATCTTCAAACACGTCTTCTAATACAACAACAGCTTCCAGCAGCTCTTCTGAAACGAAGGTTGCCGGCGCATCTACGACACAGGCCAGCAGTGGTGTTGTTTCTGCAGCCAGACAGCATATGGGTACCCCGTATGTATGGGGCGGAACTTCTACAAGTGGTTTTGACTGCAGCGGATTCTTACAGTATTCCTTTAAGCAGGCAGGAAAAGATATTCCACGTACAGTTTCCCAAATGTACAGCGCAAGCACTAAAGTATCCAACCCAAGCGTTGGAGACATCGTATTCTTTGATACAAGAGGCGGTCCTTCCCACGCAGGTATCTACATTGGTAACAATCAGTTTATCCACTCCGGTTCTTCTACAGGAGTAGCTATTGCAGATATGGACAGCTCTTACTGGGCTCCACGTTACATCGGCGCCGGACGCATGTAATTCAATCATCCTAAACAGCCTCTTCCTCTAGGAAGGGCTGTTTTTTTTACGCAGTTACAACGGGTGTATCGTCTTTCTTTCTTATAATGTATAATAGTGAATGAAACCTATTCGACGATTCATTGCAAAGGAAAGTGAATAATGAATATACAATCTGTACAGACCCAGCTTGCAAGTTATATAGGGAGACTGTTAAGGAATCATTTTGGCAAAGGACCCGGCTCCGTCTTTGTGTCAGTGAAAAATCCTTTTATCACTATTTATTTAAAAGATTTTATAACACCTGTAGAGCAGGTGCTGATTAACCAGGATAAGCAAACCAATGTTGAGAAAACCCGGGATTACCTTATGGCGGAATTAATTCCGGAAATAAAAGAGTACCTTAGTGAAAATGCAGGATTTTCTATAGAAGAAGTGTATTACGACTGGTCCCTGGATACGAAATCAGGGATGATTCTGGGTGTGCTTTCCGAAGGGAAAGCTTCGAAAGATAAAACATGGGAAATGTATCCCGGAAAAGAAAAGGTTCATAAAGAAATCATCAGAATGAGTCGTCATGCCGAGAAAACGCCTGTGTACGTGGACTCGTTTTACTTGAATGAGCGGACGCTTGTTATTATGCGTACCGGTATTCTAGTAAGAATTGAAAAAGAACTAATCAAAGCAGGATTTGAAGAAGAGTTAAAAATCACCAAACGCCCGCTGGAAAAAAATCTGATTCGTAAAACGCAGCTGGAAGAAATTCTGCCGGCTGCAGTTGAAAATATTTTCCTGGACTGGGATTTTGCTGAAGATATCAGTTTTATCGTGATTATTTTAAATCCCAATAAATAAAAGGCCGGAAAAAGGACGGATAGGAAGCCGGCCTTTGTGCCGGGAACAACAGAAATTTCTGTTGTTCCCGGCTTTTTTAGTGGTTTTTTACAGGATAGACTATAAAATAAAGTCTTCTTATCCGATCATATTGATGTGTTATGATGGTATCAGTTAATTTGGAGAGGAATCCAACGTGTATGAAAGACTATAAAATAGGAATCGATATAGGCGGCACAAAAATTCTGGGCATATTAGTAGATGCAGAATATAAAGTAATTAGAGAATGCCAATACCCTACATTTCAGGAGAACAAGGCCCTGGATTGGAAGCAGGCTCTCTATATGGCATTGGATTATCTTTCCTGCAAACTGGAAAACACAGGCAGGATTCGGCATATTTCTATTGCCTGTGCGGGGTTGATTGATACTGAAAGGGGTACCATTGTGTATTCACAGAGCCTGAATGTTTATCAGCTCAAGCTCGCTGAGGAATTGTCAGCGGCTTTTTCCATTCCGGTCTCTCTTCATAATGATGCAGATGCGGCAGCTTATGCAGAAGCTGCTTTTTATCAGGCAGAATCACTTCTTTATATTTCTGTAGGGACGAGTATCGGCTCAGGGCTGATCGTAAATGGGAAATTGTTTAAAGGAGCGGAAGGTATGGCCGGGGAACTGGGCCATTTTCCTGTAGAACAGGAAGGAAGGCTCTGTGCCTGTGGAAATAAAGGCTGTGTAAGAGCGTATGCTTCTGGAAAAGCAATAGAACAGGAAGCAGGGCAGTGGCAGCAGAAGCATCAGCAGCCGGCTTTTTTCATGCCGCAGATTTTATCAGCAGCAGAACAGGGACACCCATATTACGAAAAGCTTCTAAAGGCAGCGGCTTCCCGGCTTGCCCAGGCAGCAGCGGGGGCCGTTCATTTATTAAATCCTTCCATGGTTGTCTTTGGGGGAGGGCTTATGGAAAACAGCCCGCTATATTTTGAGTACACAAAAAAAGCTGTCCATGCGGGTCTTCTTCCCCGTTTTTCTGACAAACTGAAAATCGAAAACAGCTTCGGGAAGGAAAAGAGTGCTGCGCTGGGAAGTGTTTACTTAGTATAAAAAAATAGATAAATGATGAAAAGTCATACTGCTATGTATGGAAAAACAACCAGAATTTATGTAGAATGATAAAAGATAATGGAAAGGGGCGCTCAGCCTATGTCATCGATATTACAAAAACAGCTGAAGGATGCATTAAATGATGCCGTTGAAAAGCAGCAGTTTCACTTAGCGGAGCAGGCCGTCACTCATTTAAAAAACCTTGCGCAGCTGGAGGCTTTTATTGAAGGAAAGCCCGCCGCAGAAAGTTATTCCGTTCAACAGCCGTCGGCAGCTGTTAATCAGGGAATGGTAGATCTTCTTGCCCCGGTTTCAGAATCTGAACGGTCCCGCGATAATGGATTAACTTCTCTCCGGAATACATCCTCCTCTAAAAGAGATATGCTGCTGTTATATTATATAGAAGAAGAGGATTTGATTAAATTTAAAAAATCCCCACAGACTTACGCTGTAAGCGTTGATTTCTTTCGTTCATTTCTGAACCATTTAATAGAATGGAAAAACAAATCACCCTTTTCTTCCAAAGACTACTACGAAGCTTTTGGAGGGAAACTGAGTGAAAAGTCAACGTATCAAACATCCACATTGAGGCAGTTTATTACCCTTTTATTCAGGTATTGTGTCAGACTCGGACTGCTCGAAAAGCCGGAAATTCATCAAAGAAGCCGATACGTGGTTTCAGATGACAGCGATGTTGAGAAAACCATACAATACATTAAAAGCGAAAAAATGCTTCAATTATAATAAAAAGGCTGATTTTGTAAAGAATCCATCGGATTCTCTGCAAAATCAGCCTTTTTTTGTGCAGCAAACGTGAAATAATCAAGAGTATTGTATGGGGGTACTTTTATCTCTCCGATGGCTGAATTTACTCATAAGACGTGCAAATAGCAAAACGAAAGTCGCATATATAAACTTTTATTAAAAATAAGAATAGGTAATTAATCATGTTTATGTTACATATGGTCGTTTTATTGTTACAAAAATGGGTCTTACGTTACAGTTGTGTAACAAAACAGGAAATAGTATTGTGAGTTCTTTCCCTATCATCATATAATTCAAACATACTAAAACAAATAATATAAAAAACAAGGAGGTGTACGTTCGTTTCACTCTCACTACATAACAATAAACATGTCGTTGGAAAACATAAAATTATTTATCATACATATAGCTTTATACATAGAACAATTAATAAACCCTGTTCTAACGACATACTTACATAACGAGAGATAAACGGCGTCTACAACAATTATGAAAAAATACTTTATCAGCGGTGCACTTGCAACAGCGATTCTATTCACTCCATCCATGGCGGATGCAGCCCTTGGAGACCAGACCCTTCGTTCCGGAATGAAGCATTCTGATGTATCCGAACTGCAGACATGGTTGAACAGTAAGGGATTCAATGCAGGCTCTGTAGACGGTTCTTTCGGCCCGAGAACGAGAAGTGCGCTCATCTCGTTCCAAAGAAGTGCAAACATTTCTGCTGATGGTATTGCAGGTAACCAGACATTCGGAAAAATGAACCTTAGATCTTCCGGTTCCTCTTCTTCCTCGTCTAACTCTTCTTCCAACACGACTGTTAAATCTGCTTCAACCGGCAGCAGCGAATTTTCCCGCACGCTCCGCCAGGGAAGCCGCGGCAATGACGTAAGAGCACTTCAAAGCGCTTTGAACAGTAAAGGGTTCAGTGCCGGTACCGCAGACGGAGTATTTGGTGCCCGTACTGCAAGTGCGCTCCGCTCTTTCCAGTCCGCTGCAAGAATTGGTGTAGATGGTGTCGCAGGACCGAACACGTTTGCTGCGCTTAGAGGAAATGTGCGTGCTTCTTCCAATAATTCATCGGCAGGCAGTTCCACTGCCGCTCCGGCAAAAGTAGCAGGAGCTTCTACTACTGCTTCTACAAGCGGAGTCGTAAACACGGCAAGAAAATATATTGGTACTCCATATGTATGGGGCGGCACGACGACTAGAGGATTTGACTGCAGCGGCTATATTCAATTTGTTCTTCGCCAGCACGGAGTAAACACTCCCCGTACAGTAGCACAGATGTACAGCGCAGCTTCAAGAGTGTCCAGTCCATCCGTAGGTGATATTGTTTTCTACGATACTAGAGGAGGCCCTACTCACGCCGGAATCTACATTGGTAATAATCAATTCATCCATGCAGGGGCTTCAACAGGAGTAGCTGTGGCAAGCATGAATAACAGCTACTGGTCTCAGCGTTACATTGGCGCAGGACGTCTTTAATACAGCAATATGAATAAACAGCCGGCTGCGTATCTGCGCAGCCGGCTGTTTTTATCGTTCTGTTGTAAGCCACTTTAAAAAAGATGAAAGATTTTCCCGTAAATCTTTTTTCCCGTCAATTTGCCGGCCGATTATTACTCCAAGTGCTAAAAGAAGCGTAACAAGCAATGCTTCTCCAAATCCCCAAAGCAGAAAAACAATACCTGCGATAACAGCAGATAAAAGGCCAATGATTCTTCCTCTGTAGGGCAGAATCATTTCAAGGAAAGTGGGGTGATTTTGCATAATCTCCTCCGTTCTACCAATGGATGCGGTTCGAAATATATATTCTTGTTTTATATACTATCTCCCATATTCCACATTTTGAAACGCTCTGGAAGGAAGTATATTCTAAAGAAAAAGGATTACAACTTTATAAAAAAGGGAAAGCTTGTATCATAACGATATTATTTATAAAGGAGCTAATAATATGGCAGAGATAAATAATCCGAATAACCAAGAAGAAAAAGAACTGCAGTTCAGTAATGAAGTTATAAAAAAAATTGCAGCATTAAGCGCAGCCGAAGTAGAAGGGATTTTATCCCTCAGCGGCGGAGTAGCTGAAGGGTTTGCAGAACGTCTGGGCAGAAAGAGCCTTACTAAAGGAGTTACTGCAGAAACCGGTGAAAAGCAGGCGGCAATTGAATTAAATGTTATCGCGAAATACGGCGCTAACGTGCCGCAGGTATTCCAGGAAGTGAAACGGAGAATCACTGAAAATGTAAGACAGATGACCGGCCTGGAAGTAGTAGAAGTAAAAATGTTTGTCGACGATGTGGATGTTGAAGGAGATAGAAAGCTCGGAGAAGACGAGCCGGAAGTTCGTGAAACAGGACGTCTCGAATAGTATTGCATTCGAATCGGGCTATTATAATTCTATTTAACTAAAGGAGAACTTGCATATGTTTAGAATGGTAAGCAAATTATTTAAGTTTGGTGTGATGGCAGCACCGTTTATTAAAAAGGGCTACAGCAAATACAAAGCAAAGAAACGCCCAACAGACACTACACGCTAAGAACATCCCCGGCGGGAAGCCGGGTTTTTTTGTACTTAGATCATAATGACTTTACAAGGAGGGTACTATGTCTTTTGAAAATAAAACAGTAGTAGTAACAGGAGC
The DNA here is from genome assembly GCF_059510535.1 of Sinobaca sp. TMA16-18. NCBI lineage: Bacteria > Bacillati > Bacillota > Bacilli > Caryophanales > Sporolactobacillaceae > Sinobaca > Sinobaca sp. TMA16-18. Next base: position 146,882 of record NZ_JCAKFM010000005.1, read on the forward strand.
AGCGAAAGGAATTGGTCGTGCGACGGCCCGAATGTATGCCGAAAAAGGGGCGGCGGTCGTGCTGGCTGATGTGGATGAAAAGGGACAAAGTGTAGCAGAAGAGCTTCAAGACCAGAACCTCAAGGCTATCTTTATTAAAACGGATGTTACACGGGAAAGTTCGATGTCTTATTTAATGAAAAGAGTTTATGAAATATACGGCACTATTGATGTACTCGTAAATAATGCAGGGATAGAAGCCTTTCTTTCCCCATTCGAAATAACGTTGGAAGAATGGGAAAACGTGATGCATACGAATTTACGAAGCGTGTTTCTGGGAACAAGAGAAGCCGCGAAGGTAATGAGGCAGACGCAGAATGGAGGCGCTATCGTTAATATTGCTTCAACGAGAGCATCCATGTCAGAACCCCACTCGGAAGCCTATGCAGCCTCAAAAGGAGGCGTTATCGGCTTGACGCATTCATTTGCGGCTTCTTTAAGCCCTTATAATATTACCGTGAATGCCATCTCACCGGGGTGGATCGAAACCGGAGATTATCAAAAGCTTTCTATTCACGATCATACCCAGCACTTGTCCAACCGGGTAGGGCGTCCGGATGACGTAGCGAAGGCCTGTCTTTATTTATCCGAAGAAAACAATGATTTTGTCACAGGAACCAACCTGGTTGTAGATGGAGGAATGACCCGTAAAATGATCTATGAAGAATAATCTAGGAAAAGCGGCGGATGACAGGGTGAACGGAAATGGAAACATTTCCAGCCACCGCCCTGGAAATCATGCAGCTTTTTTCTGCTTTGTCAGCGAGCCGTATGGCTTTTGCTTCTTCCTTTTCGGTAACAGAGGATGTGAGCAGTAAATCCGGATAATGGATAATCTCTTTATACGTAAAAACACCATTGGTTACATCGACGAGTCCTTTGCTTTCCATGGAGAGCTTTTCTGTTTTGATGCCGGCTCTTTCCAGCATGGCGGCAAACGTAATAATATAACAGGCAGCAGCTGCCCCGAGAAGCATTTCATCAGGATTGGTCCCAATGCCGGGTCCGTCCATTTCCGCAGGAATAGAGATCGCGGTTTCCAGATGTTCAGAAGCCAGCGTGCCTACGCTGTTTCGGCCTTCCGGCCAGTGCGTAGTAACGATAAAAGGGTGCAGAGCCAAACGTATCACTCCTTCAATGTATAGGGATATTCTTTTAAACTAACGAAATATGGTACTTATTTCAAGAAATATCTTCCAGACTGTCTTGACAAGGTTTACATAGTAACTGTACGATAAGATTATGTTTAATGGAATCGATTCCATTAATGAAATAAAGGAAGGCGGTAGATGAATGAATTGGCTTCTGACAGATAAAAGCAAGCGTCTTACTTCTGATAACAGCAGAGAACTGGAATATATAAAAGAACAGGTGGCACTATCGCCGTGGCGCCAGACGTTTCATATTCAGCCGGAGAGCGGTTTGTTAAATGATCCAAATGGTTTTGCCTTTTTTAATGGGGAATATCATTTATTTTACCAATGGTATCCGTTTGGCCCTGTGCACGGGTTAAAGCATTGGTATCATCAGACATCAAAGAATCTAGTAGACTGGCAGAGCCATGGGGCGGCGCTTGCGCCTGATATTTATGAAGACAGGCACGGGGTCTACTCAGGCAGCGGTATAGTGGTAAATGAAAAGCTTGAGCTTTTTTATACGGGCAATACGAAGCTTGATAATGGAGAAAGACTGCCTTTCCAATGCTCCTGTGCGATGCGGGCGGATGGAACGTTTGAAGAGAAGAAGGTGCTGATCGAAGGCGCGCCGGACGGATATACGACGCATTTCAGGGATCCGAAAGTATGGCAGACAGAAGACGGCACGTATTATGCAGTAATTGGCGGCCAGCGGGATAACCTGACGGGAGTCATCCTGCTTTATGCTTCTGCTGATCTCGAGAACTGGGAGTGTAAAGGAGAAGTTAAAACAAGCCTGCCTTCGTTTGGTTACATGTGGGAATGTCCGGATTACTTCGAAATGCAGGGACACGGAATCCTGATGTTTTCTCCGCAGGGGATCGAAGCAGAGGGCGACCGCTTTCGAAATATCTACCAGTCCGGTTATATTATGGGAGAGACACTTGATTTAACAACGGGCAGGCTGGAGCACGGGGATTTTAAAGAGTGGGATCACGGTTTTGATTTTTATGCACCGCAGACAACGGAAAGTCCGGATGGCAGAAGAATCTTAATCGGCTGGATGGGGCTGCCGGATCAAAGCTATCCGACCGATCGTTTTGGATGGGCCCATTGCTTGACGCTTCCGAGAGAGATTGCGTTTGAAAACGGGGAAGTGCGGCAGAGACCGGTGAAAGAATTAGAAGAAAAACGCATCACCTCAGAGCACCGGACCTGGAACGAGTCAGACCAGATGCTGAATGGAAGCGCTTATGAGCTTAATATCCGTTTTGATTCGCTGCCGGATGCACCTTTTTCTTTATATGTGCGGGAAGGCACGGAGGAGAGAACAGCACTGCACTACGATCCGCAGGAAAAGAAGCTTATCCTGGACAGAACAGACAGCGGAGAGCCGTTAAATGAAGAGTACGGCACGGTGAGAGCTGCTTCGCTGTCCCATCCGCTGTCGGATCTTAGATTGTTCGTTGATACCTCTTCAATAGAAATATTCGCAAACGACGGGGCGTGCGTCTTTACTTCACGGATTTTTCCGAAAGAAGACAGTACAGGCATCCGACTGCAGGCAGAAGGCAGCGGCCTGGCCTTTCATGCAGAAAAATGGGAATATAAATAAAACCACAGCCCTTTCAACGGGGCTGTGGTTTTTTTGCTATTTCAACTGGTCGCGTTTATGCATGGCGACAAGAGTAATCATTTCAAAAGCGACGGCGGAAGCGAGTGCTGCCGTGATTTCTCCATGATCATAGGCCGGCAGTACTTCAACGAGATCAAATCCTTTAATGTCCAGTCCATATAACCCTCTCACATATTCAAGCGCTTCGTGGCTCGTCGGACCACCGACTTCCGGCGTTCCTGTGCCGGGGGCATAGGCCGGATCAACAAAGTCGATATCGTAGGAGACAAAAGCAGGAGCGTCCCCAACGCGTTCCCGCACCTGGCGGAGCACTTCTTCGCAGCCAAGCTTGTGTACTTCACGCATTGGAATTGTTTTAAAGCCCAGGTCTACTGGATCCGTTACATCATGGGGACCATAAAGCGGGCCGCGCAGGCCTACTTGAATAGAACGGGATGTGTCAATTAAGCCTTCTTCCACGGCCCGCCGGAAAGGAGTGCCGTGCATATATTTTTCCCCAAAGTAGTTATCCCATGTGTCGCTGTGTGAATCAAAATGTATCAAAGCGACAGGCCCGTACTTTTTGGCAAAGGCACGAAGATGGCCCAGGCTTACAGAGTGGTCCCCACCTAATATTACGGGCGTCACATCATCGGCCAGAATAGTGGAAAGCTGTTCTTCCACGAGTTCGTATGAGCGGTGAATGTTCTGCGGAACCGTGTCAAAATCACCGTAATCAACGCCGGAGCAGTAGTCGAATATATCAATTTCCTGATCCGGGTTATACGGGCGGAGCAGGATGGAGAAATTACGGATGTGCTGAGGGCCGCCTCTCGCTCCAATCCGGTTTGATACCGCGGTGTCAAATGGGTTTCCGACCACGACGAAATCAACGTCTTTTGTTGTGCGGATGTTTTCCAGGCGCATAAATGTGCGGACTCCGGTGTAGCGTGGGCTTAATGAAGAGTCTTTTGGTCTGTACATATGTAATCCTCCTAGAATATCGTATTAGAAAAAGAAAAGATGGGCCATCGCAACAATAATAGGCAGCGTAATAATGGTCCGCTGAATAAAGATAATAATCAGGTCAAGCAGGGACAATGGAATTTTGGAACGAAGCAGAAGAATACCTACTTCCGACATGTAAACGAGCTGTGTCATCGATAAAGCAGCGATAACGAACCGGGTTAGCTCGCTTTCGATCCCGCTTCCGATCACAGCCGGCAGAAACATGTCGGCAAATCCTACGATCATGGCCGGAGCGGCAGCGCCTGCTTCAGGAATGGACATCCACTCCAAAACCGGCACAAGCGGGTAGGATAAGATCGTAAAAATAGGCGTAAATTCTGCCGTTAACAGGGCAATGGTTCCAAGCCCCATCACAAGAGGAATTAAGCCGAACCAGATATCGAGCACATTTTTGGTTCCGTTTACGACCAGCTCTTTTGGCCCTGTTACTTCGGACGCTTTAGCCACTGCTTTTTCAGAAGCCCAGCGCAGCCGCGTTTTGCCTTCCGGAACGTCTTCTGAAATCTGTTTGCCGACCGGCTCATAATATACGTCGGATTTCCGGGACAGAGGCGGAATGCGCGGACATATGATGGCAGCTGAAAGGCCGGCAACAATCACTGTCAGGTAAAAAGGAATAAACATATGATCAAGTCCAATAAATTGAATCACCACTAAACTAAAAGCGATAGAGGCGACAGAGAAATTAGTAGCAATAACAGAAGCTTCCCTTTTCGTATAAAAGCCGCCTTCGTACTGCTGGGTGGTAATGAGAACGCCGACCGTTCCGCTTCCCATCCAGGAAGCCATCGCATCAATAGAAGAACGGCCGGGGAGCTTAAATAATGGACGCATAAGCGAACGGACGAGCGTACCGATAAACTCCATTAAGCCGAACTGCAGGAGAAGCGGCATGAGGAAGCCGGCGACAAGAAACCATGTAGTCAGAACCGGAACTAAATCATAAAGAACGGTTCCGCCGGTCAGGTCGGACCATATGACTTCCGGTCCTATCTGATACAGAACCATAACAGCAAAAGCGGCTCCTAAAAGCCGGAAGCCGGCCCAGACCCAGCTGACCGCAAACAGTTCGCGAATAAACGGAAAACGCTGCAGCCAGGCGGCGTTTTGTTTTTCAGCGGTCATTGCCACAAGCGTCATGACGCCCGACAAAACGAGCAGAAGCGTCATAAATGAAGCCAGGCCGTCCTGAAATACAAGCTGAAGGGATTCGGCAGCGATACCGATGCCTATCGTCCACTGCCCTTGATAGGGAACAGGGAGCAGAAATAAAAACAAGCTGATAATAGAAGCAGTCAGCGCCTTGGACATATTTCGTTTCGTCCAGGTCGTTTCTAAACTGTGCCTGTCCACTTCTTTATTTGATTCCATCGTGTCCACATCCTTTGCAAGTGTCTACCCTTACCTATTGCAAAAACCATGCCAATATCAGGAGCGGATGTTGTATTTTTTTAATTTGCGGACGACAGAAGGCTGGCTGATCCCAAGCCATTTTGCCATTTCAGTCGTCGTCCGGCAGTTGGAAGCGGCTTCTTGCATAATGGATGCTTCGACTTCAGCGAGCGTGTCCGGAAGCGTTTTGGAAAAGGTATCGTACATTTCTTTTTTGGCAGCCGGCGAGCGCGGAATGGTAATATCGTTTGCGGTGACAACGCGTGAGCCGCTTGTCACAATCAAGCGCTCAATCATGTTCATCAGCTCACGCACATTGCCTTTCCATTCCAGTTCGCTCAATAAATAAAGCGTGTTTTTATCGAAGGATATGTCCCGGTTGTGCTTCTCGGAAAACTCCTGGAGAAAATGGTGGATCAGCGGAATAATATCGGAAGAACGCTCCCGGAGCGGAGGGATCGTAATAGGCACCACGTTCAGACGGAAATACAAGTCTTCCCGAAAAGTATGCGCCTCGACCATCTCATCAAGCTTTTGATTGGTGGCACTAATGAGCCGGAAGTCAACAGACTTTATTTTGCGGCCGCCCACTCTGTAGAACTGCTTCTCCTGAATGAACTTCAATACTTTCACCTGGTCAGCGAGAGAAAGCTCTCCAATTTCATCCAGAAACAGCGTGCCGCCTTCCGCCAGCTCCGCCAGGCCGATCTTGCCATGACGCTGGGCCCCGGTAAAGGCACCGCCTTCATAGCCGAACAGCTCCGCTTCAAACAAAGACGCCGGAATGGCACCGCAGTTTACTTCAATAAAAGGACCTTCGGTGCGCCTGCTTTCTTTATGAATCATTTTCGCGATCTGGGTTTTCCCAACCCCGGATTCCCCGAGGAGAAGCACGTTAACATCCACATCGGCTACTTGTTTTGCCATCTCCAGGCACCGCTTCATCTCCGGCGATTTAGCCACAAATCCGTGCTCCTGCATGTGTCTGCTGCGCAGATGGGTAAGTTCGTGAAGCACACGCTCCATTTCTCCTTCCATATCCTCCAGATAGCTTTTCATATTAACGAGCTCAGTCACATCATGAGAATAGGTGGCAACCCGCCACAGCTTTCCCTTTGCATTGAAAACGGGAACACCGGTGACGAGAAATTTTTTATTTTCCCTCGTCGTTTGAATCAGCGTCACCCGTTCTTCCTGCTTCTTAACCAGAGGGGTAACAATGGGGGTGAAAAGACCTTCTTGCTCAAGATCATATACGGAGCGGCCGACGAGCTCTTCGTCGTTGTGAAGGCCATACAGCTCCTTCATGGCCGGTGTAACTTTCGTAATCACACCGTGAATATCAGTTACCAGCAAATCATCTTTAATAGCATTCAATATCGCTTCATTTTCTGCGTTAATCGTCGTATTATCCACATCTTTCATCCTTTCCTAAATGCATTATTCATTATTGAATAATGTATGGGAGAAAAATTCCCCCGCCCTGGACGGAGGAATTATCATGTATGTTAAGAAAAAATATCGGTGCGGCGTTCTTGATTCATCGTATAAAACGTCTGCCGGCAGGAGTGCTGGTAGGCACTGTCCAATGAAGCGGTCCCGATATCAGGCTCTCCGGAATAAAGCTGATGCCTCAGTTTCCCATCCGGAGCATAAAGGGAAGATTCTCCAAAGTATGAAAAAGAGCCGCTCTGTCCTGTCTGATTCACCGCCGCTACATAAAGCGAATGATCACGGGCGCGGGAAGAGGCAAACCCGTGAAATGCATGTTCGTAAGGCTCTTCCCATGCGCTTGGGGCAACAAGGATGTCGGCTCCTTCATTGGCCAGGTAAGCCGCATGTTCCGGAAAGGCCATGTCCCAGCAGATCATAACCCCGATACGGCCTATTTCAGTTGATAATACTAAAGGAATACGGCCTTTTTTAAAAGAGGTTTCCCCGCTGGTGCAGTGAATTTTCCGATAGGTGCCGGCGAGCGTTCCTCCGGGGCTTATCACGTTGACCGCATTGTATACCTGCGTGTCTCCGGGAACAGCCTCGGCAAATCCATAAAACAGATAAATGTTGTGTTTTTTGGCAAGAGCGGAAAGCTCATCATAATGGCTGCCTTCCGCGTGGCTGGCCGAGGGGGCATAGGCATGGCCCGCCTTGTAGCCGGACACGCACATTTCCGGCAGGACGACTGCTCCCAGACCCGGGGAAGTCTCTTTTGCCTTCTGGACGGATTGTATGACCATCTGGATATTTTTCTGTTCCCTGCCTACAGAGTAAGAATCCTGAATCAGCGCTATTTGAGTATCATTCATGCCGTACTTGTCCTTTCCTTAGGTGCTAATGTCATAAAGAGCCAGTAGAGAAGACCTGACAGGAAGAAAGTAAGAATAGTGGAGCCGATAGGGAGCGGAGCAATATACGTAAAGTATAAAGCAAAGCCTGCGCCGAGGACATAGGCCAAATAGGAGAATGTGTTAATTCCGTTTTGGTACTGGTACGTGCCGCGGGCATTGGAAACCAGCTCCTCCGCTTCATATTTCGCTTTGTGAATTAAATAGTAATCCGTTAGAATAATCGCAAAGATAGGAATATAAAGAGTTGCAATCAATAGAACGAAATCAAAGAAGTTAGCCATCAGCATGTCTTTGAAAAGCGCTCCTGCAGTTGTTATAACGCCAAAGGCCAAAGCCGGCTTCCAAAACGTCAGCTTTGGAAAAATATTTAAAAACGACATGTTTGCGCTGTAAAGCGCCATCGCATTGGTAGATAATACCGAAAAGAAAACGACCGTCGCTGCAACCAGGCCGAAGCCGTGCTGGGCTAAAAGAATAGTTGGGTCGTATGTCTGCGGCATGCCTCCAATAATACTGTAGCCGCCGACTGCTGCCCCAAGGCCAAAGGCAATAAGAGAAGCAATAATGTAACCACTGAACGTAGCCGCCATTGCCCCTTTTTCACTTTTGGCGCTCCGGTTATAATCGCAGACCGAGGACATCCACGAGAAGGCGGTCGCAATCACAATATCAAAGGCAATAACGGCCGTTGTAATAGGATTTTCGTTTAACTGCATCATAATTAAGTCATTCAGCTGATACACGGTAAAAAGCTGATAAAAAACAATAAAGGATAGAACGAGCATCGCCACCGAAATGAATTTCTGTGTCAACGCGATGCCGCGGATACCGTAAATAACAATCAGGACAACAATGATCTGCGTAAGTATTGTAAATAAATTAATGTTGCTGTAGCCAAATACAGTATTTACTGCGTAATTCAAGCTGAGTCCGGCCATATAGGCCTGAATCCAGCTCCAGCCGACAAGGACAACCGTATTTGCCAACGCCGGCAGGACGGCGCCTTTCTGCCCGAAAGCCCCGCGGGAGATTACCATAGTAGGAAGTCCGGTACGCGTCCCGATCCGGCCCATTAAAGCGAGAGGAACTGCGCCGACCGCCGAGCCGATCAGGCTGACAGTAACGACGGTTTGAAACGATATATCCGGAACAAACAGCATGCCTGTTAAGATGGTAGTAATAACAAAGTTAGCCGCAATCCATATAGCGAATATGCCAAACGTGCTGACTTTTCGCTCATGGGGCTGGAGGGGACGGATATCATCTGTGCCAAACTTCTTCTTTTTTGCTTCCATGAACAGTTCTTCCCTTCAAGGTGAATTTATTTTTCAAAGTGGTACCAGCCCGGTGAAGCAAGGCTGTTTGAATAATTCGTATGTTTGTATTCGGTAAAAGAAACAAGGCCTTCCGGGCCGAGTTCGCGGCCTATTCCGCTTGCTTTAACGCCGCCCCACGGTGCATTTACGTAGGGGGTATGATAACTGTTGACCCAGATAATGCCGGCCTGAAGCCGTGCCTGCACCCAGTCTGCGAGCTCTTTGTTTTCTGTGAGTATACCGGCAGCCAGACCGTATGGTGTACCGTTGGCAAGAGCGACCGCTTCTTCGGGGGCGGCAAAAGACTGGATCGTGGCAACCGGTCCGAATACTTCTTCCTGCACCACGGCCATCGACTGCGTGACTCCGGTCAATACAACTGGATCAAGAAAAAAACCGGGCCCCTCGAATGTTGTGCCGCCGCATAAACGCTCTGCACCTTCTGCTTCTGCCTGCCTGACAGCAGCAGATACCTGCTCATAGTGATTTCTGCTGATCACAGGGCCCAGCTCTGTCTCGGGAAGAAGCGGATCTCCTGCTTTCAGCTGCTGCAGCTGTTGCACAAGCTCTTCCTGGAAAGAATCGAGTATCGTTTCCTGAACGAGGAAACGAGGGGCGGCGACGCACACTTCGCCCTGGTTAAAAAAGGCGGCAAAAACGGCCCAGGACACAGCTTTTTCCACAGAAACATCATCAAACACAAGCAGCGGTGATTTGCCGCCCAGCTCCAAAGACACTCGTTTCATGGAAGCCGCGCAGGAGGCATAAATTGATCTGCCCGTTGGAACACTGCCCGTAAAGGATATTTTTGTCAGGACAGGGTGATCGACCAATGCTTTTCCGACCGTGCCGTCTCCGGTAACCAATTGAAAGACACCGGCAGGAAGCCCGGCTTCTTCGAGTATTTCAGCGAGCAGGACAGCGCTCAGCGGGGTAAGTTCAGATGGTTTGTACACGACCGTATTTCCTGCTGCCAGCGCCGGCGCGACTTTCCAGATGCCCAGCAGAAGCGGGAAATTCCACGGAATAATCAATCCGCAGGCGCCTATGGCTTCTTTAGAAACAATACTTGTGGTTCCGTCTTCCATTTCTTTTGTTTCTGTAAGAAAATGAGGAATCAGGCCGGCATAGTACTGCAGGCAGGCCGCCGTGTCTTCAATATCGAGCTCGGCCTCCCGGATGGGCTTCCCGGTATTTTGGGTTTCCAGAGCTGCGGCCTCGTCTTTTCGGTCTAAAAGGATCAAAGCAGCCTGCAGAAGCACTTGTTTTCTTGCTTCTGCATCAAACCGCCAGGAAGAAGTGTTAAAGCAGTCCAGAGCGGATGTGGCCGCATTATCAACCTGCAAAGCGTCAGCATCGCGGATAGAGGCAATAACTTCTTCGGTAGCAGGATTAACGATCGAGCGGGCCGGACCGTTTCCTTCCAGCCAGCCCCCGTTTATATAAATTGACTTCATGATGTGTCAGCCTCCTTGTACATGTGTAATTAGAATATTTGCAAAATTCGTGCCAAGTGTAAAAAAACATATAAAAAGAGTGAAAAGACGGCTCTGCTTATTTTCCTGCCGTACGTTTCCCAGTATAATAGGAAAAAATGCTGCATGCGGAACAATGATAGATAATCTGACAATAGTTATTCATTATTGAATAATTATTTATTATTGAATAAAAGGAGAAAATTATGGCTGTATTTGAATCGTCCCATCTTTTAAAGCAACTGCCGGAACAGTTTTTTGCATCGTTAACCAGAAAGGTGCAGAAGCTGCAGCAGGAAGGAGTTTCGTTGATTAATCTTGGACAGGGCAATCCGGACCGTCCCACACCTGCACCGATTGTGAAAAAAATGCAGGAGGCGGCCGCAGATCCGGCAAATCATAAGTACGCGCCTTTCCGGGGATACGCTTCTCTTAAAGAAGCCGGTGCTGCTTTTTATAAAAAAGAATACAACGTTGACCTTGATCCCGAAACAGAAATAGCCGTGTTATTCGGCTCCAAAGCGGGACTGGTCGAATTAAGCCAGTGTTTATTAAATGAGGGCGATACGGCTCTGCTTCCAGATCCAGGCTATCCGGACTATTTGTCCGGTATTGCGCTCGCCAAAGCAAAAAGTACGTTTATGCCGCTTTTGGAAGAAAACCAGTTTCTTCCCGATTATAAAGCCATATCGGAAGAGACGTGGGAGAAGGCAAAGGCTTTGTTTTTAAACTACCCGAACAACCCGACAGCAGCCGGAGCGGATGCCGGTTTTTTTGAAGAGACCGTAAAATATGCGGAAAAGCATCATGTCTGTGTGATTCATGATTTTGCTTACGGAGCACTCGGATTTGACGGAGTAAAGCCGCCGAGCTTTTTACAGGCTCCAGGTGCCAAAGAAACGGGAGTAGAACTGTATACGCTCTCCAAAACATATAACATGGCGGGATGGAGAGTGGCGATTGCGGCAGGCAACGCTTCTGTTATTGAAAGCCTGAACCTCCTGCAGGACCATATGTATGTAAGTATATTCGGCGCTGTCCAGGAGGCGGCTGCTTTTGCCTTCACAGCGGAGCAGACAGAAGTGTACGAGCAGGCCGCGATATATGAAAAGCGGCGTAATGTGTTTCTGGAAGAACTGCAGCAAGGCGGTATTACAGCGTTGCCTTCCGCAGGTACTTTCTTTGTTTGGCTTGCGGTACCGAAAGGATGGACGTCGGCTGCATACGCGGACCTTCTGCTTGAAAAAGCCGGTGTTGTAACGGCGCCTGGAAGCGGATTTGGAGATAAAGGGGAAGGGTATATCCGAATCAGCCTTCTCGAATCCGAGGAACAGCTCAAAAAAGCAGCCCAAAAAATTGCTGCACAGACAAAAGCCCTGCGCTCTTTGTAAAAAGAGCCAGGGCGGTACTGCCTGATATTATTCTACGAGACCGTAATATTTGAGTCCGTTGTAAATGCCGTCATTTTCAACGCTTGAGGTAACATATTTAGCGGATTCTTTTACCACGTCAGGAGCATTTCCCATAGCGACGCTGTTTTCAACAAATTTAAGCATTTCAATATCGTTTAAATAGTCGCCGAAGGCGTAGACATTTTCAGGCTTGGTGCCTGTTTCAAACATATACTGTTCGATGCCTTTTGCTTTGGAGCCGCCGGGAGGAAGAATATCCATAGACAGCTCATGCCAGCGGATAAAGTCCAGGTTGTCAAAATACTTGTGGTATTCATTTTCTTCCTGCTTTCCGCAGAATATAAGCATCTGATAGATGTTGTGGTGCTTATAATAATCGCTGTCATGATCCGGATGCATTGCTTTCAATGTAGAAATGCTCGTTTCAATGTCTTCATGATGGGGAACGTTGGCACGCATGCCTTCGTAGCTCATATAAACAAGCGGATGATTACGCGCTTCGCTGAAGCCGTTGATTTCTTCAATCGCTTTTAAATCAATCGGGTTTTTGCGGATCGCTTCTCCTCTTCGTTGCACATACTGTCCGTTAAAGCAGACAAATGAATCAATATTAAGCTCCTGCTGAATGCCCTGAAACAAATAAGGTGCCCGTCCTGTGCTGATAGCCACTTCGTGGCCTGCTTTATGAAGCTCAAAAATAGCATGTTTAGTAGAGGCCGGGATTTGCTTTTTATGGTCCAGCAGGGTGCCGTCGATATCAAAAAATAGTAATTTTTTCTCCATAGGTTTTCCCTTTCCTCTCCGCTCTTATGCAGGTATCTGTTTTCTGCCCTTACAGATTACCATATCCACGGGGTGGAAAGGCAGGGTTTTCTATTATCCGTACTTCTCTTTATGCTCTTTCTTCAAAGCGAGGTACGTTTCGTCTTCTCTCGCTTTGATCCACTTTTCTTCAAAAATCGCTGCGGATTCAGCTTTTTCTTCATTGATCTGCCTTTCGTTCACGTTGCCGTCTTTATCGTATTTTTTTCCGCCCTTGTAATTTGCATAACGCCTGGCGCGGGTGTAGCCCATCTGCAGGTATTTACGGGCCATATCCATGCCGACAAAATCCCCCTGCTTTTTATACTCCAAAAACATCTCATAAATTTTTTCAGACGACTCTTTGGCGATATCCGGCGTTTTAAAACGCCAGTGCGGCAGAATTTCACCTTTGTAAGGCTCTACCATTAATAATCCCTGTTCCCCGCGTCCAATTTCATACTTTTCTGGATTTTTACGGAAATCTATATTGTCAAAGTCTTTCTTATAGTCGAAACCCAAAGCTATCTCCCCCTTATCTAAAGATAGTAGCCGTAAAAGGGCGCAAATAAACCGAGAAGTGCAAAAAAGGCTCTTTTCATTTTTTATGAGTTCCTATAAGGTATAATTAATAAACAAGTTCAAGCTAAGAAAGAGGGAAGCCATGAGAAAAAAACCATACGTCACCGACGCAATTATTGGAAATGGAAATATGCTGATTTCTTTAACAAAGGATGGCGAGGCTCATCGGCTTTATTGGCCTCAAATCGACTATACTGACCAAATCAATGCACAGTCCGCGGGCTTTTATGATTACGAAACGGAAAAAACCCTTTTCTTTCACGGAAAAAGCTGGAAGCATACGCAGTATTATCGGAAAAATACGAATGTTCTTATAACAGTTCATCAGTATGAAAATTGGGTCGTAGAACAAAAAGATTTTGTCCTGTCGGACAGGGACGTGTGGATCCGCCGTTTTAAAGTGAGAAATACGGCTGACTATGCGCGGAAAGTGCAGATACTGTACAACTCGGACAGTGCGGTAGGCGGAAGGCATCACTTCCAGACCTCGGATTTTGACGAAAATACGGACTGTCTGTATCAGTATAACCGGAGCGACTGGATGGCTCTTGCCAGTCCCAATCCGATTACGAATTATTTCATAGGCAATTTAAATCTTCAGGCGCTGCCCGAACCGTTTGACGGGCGAAGCGTATTTAATCATCCAGAATCGAGCCTGTTTTTTGATTTTGACACGATCGAGCCGCAGGAGGAGCATGCCGTTTCCATCTATTTAGCTTGTGGAACGAACAAGCGCGAAGTAACCGATTTAATCTGGTACTGCCGCCGGGAAGAAGAAGACCTTGAAGAAATTACCGCGGCTTACTGGTATAAGGTACTGGAGAAAGCAAAGCGTTATTCCTATGGGGGCGAACGCACGCAGGAGATATACGACCGGTCTATCCTCACTTTTCATCTATTAAAAGATAAAAAAAGCGGAACGTTCATTGCCGGTCCGGAAGGCGATGAGAACTACGACTTTTCGGGAGGATACGCCTACAGCTGGGGACGGGATGCCGCCTTTATCGCAGCTGCCGTGGACACAGCGGGCTACCCTGAGCTCGTAGATGAATATTACCGCACGATAGCCAGCTGGCAGATGGAAGCCGGTTACTGGGAGCAGCGCTATTATACGGACGGACAGGTGGCTCCCAACTGGGGAGTGCAGATAGATGAAACAGGGTCCATTCTCTGGGGCATTCATGACCACTATGCTCAGACCGGGGATAAATACTTTAAAGAGATTATGTGGCCGACGGTGAAAAAAGGTGCTTTTTTCCTCAGGGACTTTATTGATAAGGAAACAAATCTGCCGAAGCCCTCGAAAGACCTGTGGGAAAAGCGTGACGGCTCACACAGCTATTCCGCTGCGGCGGTTTACGGCGGCATGATCGGTGCTTCCAAGCTCGCCCGGGAAGAAGGAGAGCACCATCTGGCGGAAACCTGGGAAAAAGTAGCGGTCGATATAAAAAAAGCGCTGGAAACAAGAGCGTGGAACGAAAAAAAAGGAAGTTTCCTAAGAACCATCAAGCTGGCGGTGAGTGCCAGTGTCTATGAAGAAGCACTGGCAGAGGGCCGTGAAGGATTTATTGAGTACAATCAGAAGGGCACCCCGCTGTACTATTTATGGGAAGATGATATAACCGATATCTGCCTGCTCGGATTGAATTATCCGTTTAACGTATTCGATTCTGGAGACAAACGGATGCAGAAAACTGCAGATCTGATTGAAGCAGAGTGTACATCGACTCATATCGGCGGCATTGAGCGTTTTCCGGGAGACGTATATATTGGCGGCAATCCATGGATTATTACGACGCTGTGGCTTGCCATTTTCAAAAAAAGAAGTGGCAAAACAGCCGAAGCCCATGAACTGCTGCAATGGACGATCGGGCACGCAAACCACCTTGGGCTGCTGCCGGAGCAGGTAGATAAGCATACGGCAGAACCGGCCTGGGTGATGCCTCTTACCTGGTCGCATGCGATGTTTGTTCTTGCCGTTAAAGAAATGTCGACAGAAGAAACAACGTATAATCTGGAAGAAGATTTGGAAGCAAAACGATAATAAACTAAAAAATAACCCTCACCAAAGTGCTGACCCCAAAAAGTTAGATTTCACTCTAACTTTTAAGATGCACTACCCAATGGTGGGGGTTATTTTTAATGGATTGAAGTTCTGAATGCCTGATTTACAGTAAAGGCAGATAAAACAGCATAAACGCGGCAAAGCTGCCAAATACACTATAAAGGACATAAAGAAACAGGGCTTTGTAAGCCTTTTGTTCGATCAGACGGAATGATTCCATACTGAATGTGGAAAACGTAGTAAAGGCACCGAAAAAGCCAACTGCTGCTGTAAGAAACAGTGGATCGTCGTAGGCGTCTCCCGGAACATATCCGTAAAAAAGCGCCAGAAATAAACCGAGCCCCGCAGAGCCTAGAATATTCACGCTGAGCATTGCCGTAGGAAAAGACCGCTCCGCCAAGGTCCGGTCGATCCACTTTCCAATAAGATAGCGGCAGACCGCACCGGCCGCACCGCCGATCATTACTAAAAATATCATGAGCCATTCCCCTCCTCAGATGAGCGGAGTTTTCTTCCAAGACGCTGTCCACCGGCAAATCCGGCCCAGGCAAAGATAATACCCCCGATAATAGTAGGGAAAATATAGGCTGCTATATGAACCGGTGAAAGCGCCGAACCGATTAAAACCGTGTCTGACACAATGGTGGAAAAAGTTGTATAGCCGCCGCACAGGCCGACACCGAGTCCGGCGCTGATCCATTCCCGAACGGTGAAAATGGCAAAAAAACCGGTCAATGCGCCGAGAAGCGCACTGCCGCTCCAGTTTTCCATCAGGGTGCCGAATGGAAAGGTATAGTCGATCGCAGCAAGGTTAATCGAGTAGCGAAGCAGGGTGCCAAGCATAGCGCCGACTGCAATGGCGAGCAGCACACTTGGCGGCCCAAATCGTTTGTTCATGGTTATCCCCGGCTTTCTATGTAATCTACCTCCAAAAGTATACGTCTTTTATATCAAAAGAAAAAGCCGCTCCGTTAAAAAGGAGCCGCTTCATTAAGGCGAAAAGGTTTGCTGGGCCAGGTTTTTAATTTCTGCATACACATCCACAAATGGTCTATCTGCGTGGAGGGATGCTTTCTCAACATCATCATACTCAGGCGAGGCCTGGTAGAGGGTGCCGCCTTCAAACCCAAGTTTAATGGATATGGGGCCGTAAGCCGTGTCCAGCGTTTCAAACCGCCGGGAAAGAATACGGCGTTCCCACTGGCTGCTCCGCACGCCAAAAGTAGTCGTCTCCCGAAAAAGAATAGATTCCAGCAAAGATTTATCCGCTGATTTGCATAAAACGGTAAGCAGCGTGCCGGGCCTGTTTTTTTTCATATACACCGGCGTGTAATAAACGTCGAGTGCCCCTCCCTGAAACAAACGATTCATTGTCGAGCCGAGGGCTTCTCCGGATATATCATCCACCTGGCATTCCAGGGTATAGACGGTTTCTTCCGAAACGTCTTGTTCTTCAAACAAAACAGCACGCAGCACGTTGGGATGGGAAAAATCCTTTTTGCCGGCCCCGTAGCCGATTTTTTGGAGAGGCAGTGCGGGAAGGCTGCCGAAGGAATCGGCCAGGGCTTTTAGAAAACCGGCTCCGGTCGGCGTCGTTAATTCTCCTTCCACATCGAGGGAAGCAAGCGGAATCCCTGTCAGTAGTTCAGCCGTAGCAGGTGCCGGAATGGGGTAGAGGCCGTGTGCCATCCGCACCTTTCCCTGTCCGGTCGGGACGGGAGACGCCATAATCCGCCCGGCATCAAGACTTTCAAGCGCCAGACAAACACCAATGACATCTATGATAGAGTCCATGGCACCGACTTCGTGAAAATGAACATCAGCGGCCGGCAGACCGTGAATATGCCCTTCCGCTTCTGCAATATGTTCAAAGACAAGCCGGCTCCTGTCTTTTACACGCTCCGCAAGCTCACTCTGCTCGATCATCTGCAGAATATCCGCCGCTTTCCGGTGCTGATGATCATGGTCATGATGATGGTGATGGGATTCTTCAATATCGAGCTGTAAATAAGCAGCGGAAATGCCCTGCTTGATAACCGGTACGATCTCCATCGTAAAGGCATCGAGCGGAAGCTTCTCCAGTTCGGTTCGAATATAGGAAATATCGGCACCGAGGTCAATCAGGGCGGACAGCGTCATGTCGCCCGAGATCCCGGAGATACAGTCCAGATAGATTGTTTTCATGAGGGAGCTCCTTCCGATGCCAGTTTCAAAATCATGGCGGCCTGGTAGGCGGCACCGAATCCGTTATCAATATTGACGACGCTCATTCCGGAAGAACACGAGCTCAGCATACTGAGAAGCGGGGTGAGGCCGTCAAAATGGGCCCCGTAGCCGACCGAGGTCGGTACGGCAAGGACCGGACGTTTCACAAGCCCGCAGACGACGCTTGGAAGTGCTCCTTCCATGCCGGCTACAGTAATAACGACAGATGCTTCCTGGAGAACGTTTCGATAGGAAAGCAGCCGATCAATGCCGGCTACCCCTACATCGTGAATGGTTTCGGTCTCACACCCGAGCCATTTGGCCGTCCATTCTGCTTCTTCAGCAACCGGCAGGTCTGATGTACCGGCAGATACAATCATAACTTTTCCTTTGTGTACGACAGCAGGTTCCCCGTAAATGAGAAGACGCGATGCTTCTTTATACGTACCTTCGGGATGAATGGCAAGCACTTCCCCGGCTTTTTCGGGAGACATCCGTGTAGCCATCGCCCGGCCGTGGGCCTGCAGCAGCTTTTCTATAATCGCGGCTGTCTGAACGGCCGTTTTGCTTTCCCCGTAAATGATTTCCGGATAGCCGTTCCGGGTTTCCCTGTCGTAATCGACTTTGGTATGGCCAAGATCTTCAAATGTCATCAAGCAGTCTCCTTTATATCTTTAGTCAATGGAAACAGGAGAAGATAAGGATAATGATTTATTCATGCTCCCGCTTTTGTAACCGGCAAGGTCCATTGTGACGAACTTGAATCCCAGCGATTCCAGCTTTTCGGAAATGCTGCCGTGCAGGGAGGCAAGCTTTGGCATATCGTCAGGTGTTACTTCGATACGGGCTATTTCGTCATGCGAGCGGACCCGGACCTGAGCCATGCCGAGTTCACGAATGTACTGTTCGGCCGCATCCACCCGGTTCAGCTTTTCGATCGTAATGGTCTCTTCGTAGGCAATCCGGGAAGCCAGACAGGCATAGGACGGCTTGTTCCAGTTCGGGAGGCCCATATCCTTCGAAAGCTCCCGGATTTCGCTTTTGTATAAGTCCGCTTCCTGAAGCGGGCCGCGGACGCCGTGCTCTTTGGCTGCAATAATACCGGGCCGGTGCTCGCCCATGTCATCGGCGATCAGGCCGAAGACAATGTTTTTATAGTGGCGTGTTTCCAGCAGCGGCTTCAGGTTTTCAAACAGGTTGTCCCGGCAGAGGTAGCAGCGGCTGCTTGTGTTTTCCACATAGCCTGGGATGTTCAGCTCAGACGTGGAAATAATCTCATGGGCTGCGTCCAGATGGGCGGCAAGCTCTTTCGTATCAGCCAGTTCCCGGTCCGGAAACGTTTCCGAATCGGCGGTGACCGCAAGCACATTGTCGCGTCCGAGCGTCCGGTTGGCCACNTCTCATGGGCTGCGTCCAGATGGGCGGCAAGCTCTTTCGTATCAGCCAGTTCCCGGTCCGGAAACGTTTCCGAATCGGCGGTGACCGCAAGCACATTGTCGCGTCCGAGCGTCCGGTTGGCCACGTGCAGCAGAAAGGTGCTGTCGATACCGCCGGAAAAAGCGACCACGACGCTTTTCATTTCCAGAAGAATGGATTCAAGCGTTTCCAGCTTTTTTTCAATCATGTATGGATCTCTCCTTTAGTTAAAATAGAAGGTTACACGTACGGGATCGTTAACGGGCCGAGCGGGAGCACCGCGACACTCATGTCAGGTCCGTACTTCTGCTTTAAATCTGCAAGCGTCTGTTCAATGTCATTGCACGGATTAAGCATCGTCTGTTCAATCTGTTCGTTGCTCAGCTTGGAATGAACGTATACATCTGCCCATACTTGAATGACCGCCTGCTTTTGTACCTGCCACTGGTCAAACATTTTAAATTCCGGATCGTTGATCATGTCGAGCAGGCCCTGCGGACTGTCGGCCATACTGAAAATTTCCGCAAAGTTGCCATGGTCGGGGATGCCGTCCGAACATTCTGCTGCGACAATAATGGCTCCGCCTTCTTTTACTATTTTTTGGGCAGCGCTCATGCCTTTAACCGCCTGGTATAAATTCTGGTCAAGTGGATAGCCGGAGTTCGTGGTAATAACAACGTCAAAGCGCTCTTCGCACTGAATCATCGCATGTTCTTTTGTAAAAGCACAGCCTTTTTCGTGCGCCGCAAACAGCTCCCCCGCAAAGACGCCGGTAATATCTTTGTCCCCGTTGAGCGTGACGTTCAAAAGAAAGTCAGGCGGGCAGACGCGGTTAATTTCCCTCGTCATATTCTGAACCGGATTATCCTCCATATTGCCCCAGGTGGATTTAGGATCCCCGATCATCCGGGCGTTGTGGAAGGTCATAATGGTTTCAATCCCGGCTATTCCAGGCATAATGCCTTTAGGGCCGCCGGAGAAGCCGGCGAAAAAGTGCGGTTCAATAAATCCGGTATTAATACGGAAGTCTGCCTCTACGTATTCCTTGTTTAAATAAATATCACAGCCGAATGTGCTGCGTCCTAAGTTAACAAGCTCATCTTTTTCATGGCAGTGATTGTTAATGATCCGGATGTTATCAACGACCCACCGGCCAAGCATTCCGACAAGCTCTTCTTCTGTCTGGTCCCGGTGGGTGCCGGTGCCGTTGATAATAACAAACTGCTCATGGGGAATATGCGCCAGTTCCTCAATAAGAAGCGGAACGAGAATATGATTTGGTGTCGGCCGGGTAATGTCGCTGATTACAATAGCTACTTTGTCAGAGGCTGTGGCCATTGATTTCAGGGGCGGCGTGTCTATTGGGTCGCGCAGGGCATCCCGAACGCCTTGTTTCTGATCGTCCAAAGCCGGCAGGTGATTTGGTTCTATAATAAATGCATCATCCGGCACATTCACCTCAAGATGCTGTTTTCCATAAAGTAGAGAAGTCTGCATAGTAAATCCTCCTTCATTATCGTCTGAATAGTATAAGATAACGGTTACATATATAATAAAAAATAAAAATCCCTGTAGTATCTTCTATGATACCAACACCAGAGCGGAATAGTACAGGGAATATTGATCAGATGAGCAGATCACACAAAGAATAATAATAATCGTTGAAACATGCAACAAAATTTTGTATGATGAAAACACTTACAATAATAGTCATCAGATGACCATATCACTAAATATGCAGTGAGGGAGAGAAAGAAATGAAAGTATCTTTATTTATTACCTGTCTTGGTGATGTATTTTATCCCGGCGTAGGAAAAGATGTGGTGGAAATCCTGGAAAGAAACGGCTGTGAAGTGGACTTCCCGGATGCTCAGACGTGCTGTGGGCAGCCGGCATACAACAGCGGCTATCATAAAGAAGCAAAAAAAGCAGCGAAGCATATGATCAAAACCTTCGACGCAGCAGAATATGTAGTAGCCCCATCCGGCTCCTGCGCCGCTATGTTCCGGGAATACGAGCACCTGCTGGAAGACGATCCCGCCTGGAAGGAACGGGCCCGGGAACTGAGAGAAAAAACGTACGAGTTTACCCAGTTTCTTGTCCGGGTGCTCAAGGTGGAAAGCACAGGAGCGGTTCTGCATGCCAATGCGACCTATCATTCTTCCTGTCACATGTCACGTCTTATCCGGGAGACGGAAGCACCGTTCCGGCTGCTTTCCAACGTCGAAGGGCTGACGCTTCATGAACTTCCCAATAAAAGCGACTGCTGCGGATTTGGCGGCACATTTGCCGTGAAAATGGGTGCCATTTCCGAGCAGATGGTAGAAGAAAAAGTAGAACACGTAGAGGAAACAGGAGCAGAAATACTGATCGGCGCTGATTCCGGCTGTTTAATGAATATCGGCGGAAAGCTGCAGCGCGGCGGAAAACCGGTCAAAATTATGCATATCGCCCAGGTACTTAACAGCAAAGAATAAGAAAAAAATAAAGGAGGAATGCCTCATGCCGATGAAAATAGGTGAACGTTCTTTTGACAAACGAGTCCAGAAGGGAATCGACAACACATTTATGCGGGACGCTGTCAGTTCTGCGCAGGCTCGTTTTCAGTCCAACAAGGCAAAAGCGGAAGAGCAGCTCGGCCATTGGGAACAGTGGAGGGAGCTGTCCGAGGAAATTCGGGAGCATACGCTGGAAAACCTCGACTTTTATTTGGAGCAGCTGACTGAAAATGTAGTAAAAAACGGCGGTCACGTCTTTTTTGCCTCCACCGGAGAAGAAGCCAACGATTACGTGAAAAAGATTGCACAGGACAAGCAGGCTAAAAAAGTCATTAAAGCAAAATCAATGGTGACAGAAGAGATCAGTATGAACGAAGCGTTTGAAAGCGTGGGCTGCGAAGTGATTGAATCCGATCTCGGAGAATACATTCTCCAGCTCGACGATCATGATCCGCCTTCCCATATCGTGACGCCGGCACTTCATAAGAACAAAGAGCAGATTAGAGAAACGTTTGCCAATTTAAAAGGATACGATAAAACGTCCAAGCCGGAAGAACTGGCCCAGTTCGCGAGGGAACAGCTCCGCGAGGAGTTTTTGACCGCCGATATCGGCGTAACCGGCTGTAATTTCGCAGTAGCAGAATCAGGCAGTGTGGCTCTTGTTACCAATGAAGGAAATGCCCGGCTGTCGACAACCATCCCGAAAACCCATATCGCCGTAATGGGGATGGAGCGTATTGTGCCGACCTGGGAAGAGCTGGAGGTTCTTGTAACAATGCTCTGCCGCAGCGCGGTCGGCCAGAAGCTGACCAGCTATGTGACTGGATTGAGCGGACCGAGGGAAGAAGGAGACCTGGACGGTCCGGAAGAATTTCATTTAGTAATTGTGGATAACGGAAGATCCAATATCCTTGGCACCGCTTTTCAATCGGCTCTGCACTGTATCCGCTGTGCGGCCTGCATTAACGTTTGTCCGGTGTACCGCCATGTCGGCGGCCATTCCTATGGCTCCATTTATCCAGGGCCGATCGGCGCTGTGCTGACACCGCTCTTGGAAGGCTACGATGACCATAAAGATCTGCCTTATGCTTCGAGTCTTTGTGCCGCCTGTACAGACGCCTGTCCCGTGAAAATCCCGCTGCACGAGCTGTTGATTGAACACCGGAAAGTAATCACCGAACAGGAAAAAATGACGACACTGCCGGAACGATTCGCTATGAAAGGGTTCGGCATGCTTGCCAGTTCTCCGGCGCTTTTCCATATGGCAGAACAGGCCGCTCCGGCGATGATGTCCCCGTTCTCTAAAAATGGAAAAATAGAAAAGGGGCCGGGCCCGTTAAAAGACTGGACGAATGCCAGGGATTTCCCGGTACCGGAAAAAGAAACGTTTCGCAAATGGTTTAAAAGCCGGGAGAAGGAGGAGTCGTAATGGCAAAAGGAACGGTACAGAACCAGGAGACTTTTCTTCAGAACATTGCAGACAAATTGGGCAGGGAACGCCGCTCTACCGGGGTAACGCGTCCTGACTATAAACACAGCCCGCAATACGATATCCTTCGCGGGGCGACGACAAAAGAGATGGTGGACGTGTTAAAAGACCAGTGCCTTGCCATTCATACCGATGTAAAGGAAACGAATAAAGCCGGATTGGAAAAGGCACTCGAAGAAGTAATGGAAGAATATGAAGTGGATAAGGCCGTGGCCTGGGATGACCCCAGGTTTATAGAATACGGCCTGGAAACGTTCCTGCAGCGTCCTAATATGACGATCTGGGGAAGCGGACCGGATGAGGATAATATCCGTATCACCGAACAGGCAGAGGCAGGCATTACTTTTTCAGATTATACGCTGGCGGAATCCGGTACTGTCGTGTTAATGAACGGCGGAGGAAGAGGCCAGTCGGTCAGCCTGCTTCCAACGTATTATATTGCTATTATTCCCTATAGTACGATTGTACCGAGAATAACCCAGGCTGCCGGAGAAATTCACCGGCGTGTAGAAAATGGGGAACGCATCCCTTCCTGTATAAATTTCGTATCGGGACCAAGCAACAGCGCCGATATCGAAATGAATCTTGTCGTTGGCGTCCATGGACCGGTTCGTGCCTGCTATATATTGGTCGATGATATGTAGAACAGCATTTTTTCTGTGATATACTTTTGAGTAACCAACAGAAAAGGGAGTAAGGGCGGATGGCATTTAAGCAGATAGAAACGAAAAAAATATCGGAAATCGTACGGGCGCAGATTGAAGAAATGATCAAGCGCGGCGACGTGCAGCCCGGCGAAAAGCTGGATTCGGTAGTTCAGCTTGCCAGTCAGTTCCAGGTCAGCCGTTCAGCCGTCCGGGAGGCGCTGAGCGCGCTCCGGGCGGTCGGTATTGTAACAATTAAGCAGGGAGACGGCACGTTTGTAAATAAGTATGATTTCTCAGGCGTAGTCGATCCCATGAAAGCAGAGCGCATCATCTCCAAAAAAGAAATGATGGAACTGTTTGAAATTCGCAAGATCATAGAAGTAGGAGCGGCTGAGCTTGCCAGCCTGAATAGAAAAGAAGAACATCTGAAGTCGCTCGAAGCGGCATTGGATGGAATGAAGCGGGCTTCCGGCGGAGAGAATCTCGGCGAAAAAGCAGATATGGCCTTTCATCTGGCCCTTGCTTCCGGTACCGGTAATACGATTATGATAGATATGATGCACCAGCTCTCTGACACGCTTCAAAAAACAATGTTCGAAACCCGTAGAATCTGGCTGTATTCAGAGAAAAAAACATTACAGCGTCTCTATGAAGAGCATGAAAATATTTACGAGGCGGTCAAAAGCGGGGACGCGGCGGCGGCCCGCGAAAAAATGCTGGAGCATTTAACGAATGTAGAATCGACCATGATCCAGGGAATAAAAAAAGAATAAATTAAAGAGCAGGAGTTCTCAGTTGAGGCTCCTGTTTTTATTTAGTGAAATAATTACGTTTTAACGCTGATGGGAGTAGGGAAAAGGACCTGTAGTGAAGAGGTGAAAAGGGATTGTATACTGTATGGAAAGAAATGAAAGACAATGTTACCGCTGTGCTGCCGGTAACCATAGTGGTAATTATCCTGCAGCTGGTAGTATTATCGGTTGATTGGGCAGGAATGATTCAGTTCATGATTGGGGCGGCGATGGTAATCATAGGACTGGGTCTTTTTTTGGCAGGAGCAAAAATTGGCTTAATCCCGATCGGTGAAGACGTTGGAGCTATTCTGCCGGAGAAATTTTCACCGGTATGGATTGTGGTTTCCGGCTTTGTGCTCGGGTTCGTTGTAACGGTGGCTGAGCCGGATGTACGGATTTTAGCTACACAG
Organism: Sinobaca sp. TMA16-18; assembly: GCF_059510535.1. Classification (NCBI taxonomy): domain Bacteria; kingdom Bacillati; phylum Bacillota; class Bacilli; order Caryophanales; family Sporolactobacillaceae; genus Sinobaca; species Sinobaca sp. TMA16-18. Next base: position 171,551 of record NZ_JCAKFM010000005.1, read on the forward strand.
ATCGAAGATGCGGGAGCAGAATTTGTGTCCGAACCCGTATTAATTGGAACGATTGCTTTAGGGGTTGGTTTTTTTGTGGCGCTTGCTTTTTTGCGTAAGCTGCTGCAGATTCCGCTTTTATACATGCTGATTCCCGCTTATATTACGGTATTTATCGTTTCGTTATTTGTACCGGAAGAGTTTATTGCAATCGCATTTGATGCCGGCGGAGTAACAACAGGACCAATTACCGTACCATTTATTATTGCGCTGAGCGTGGGTATTACTGCGGTAGCCCAGGGCGACAAAGAAGGAACAGCTTCAGACAGTTTCGGCCTGGTGGCGATGGCTTCTATAGGTCCAATTCTCTCTGTTCTGCTGTTAGGGGTATTTTTCTATGAATGAGAACATGATGATATTTGATGGATTTTTGGAAGAAATAGTAGAGGTATTGGGAGCATTGGCGCCGCTGCTTGGTATCTTGATTCTTTTTATGATTTTCTTATTGCGAATTGATTTTCGGAAAGTAGTCCGGGTAATGATTGGAATTCTTCTGGCGGTTGTAGGCTTCAGCTTATTTCTGCAGGGGGTTAATATAGCCTTTCTCCCGGCAGGCCAGGACGTTGGTTCTGAAATGGCATCCGGCGATTATAAATACTGGCTGATTCCAACAGGCTTTCTGCTTGGTTTTGTAGCTACTTCCGCGGAACCGGCTGTCCGAGTGCTGACGTATGAAGTAGAAGAGGAGACAGGTGGTTCTATACGTGGAAAAGTCCTCCTGCTTACGCTTTCTATTGGTGTCGGACTTCTTGTGGCAGTAGCCATGACGCAGATTCTGATAGGGTTTCCATTGTGGTGGATACTTCTGCCGGGATATATCCTTGCTTTAGGCCTCGCCTTTGTAACGGATAAACGCTTTGTATCGATTGCTTTTGATTCAGGAGGAGTTGCGACCGGACCGATGACCGTTACTTTTATTCTCGCCATGGCAATCAGCGTTGCCGGTGAACTGGGAGATGGAGAAAGTGCGGTAATGGAAGGATTTGGTTTAGTGGCGCTCGTTGCGCTGGCTCCAATTCTGGCAGTTATTGTATTAGGTATCCTATTTAAACAAAAGAACGGACAGGAGGATAATGAAAATGAATCCAACTAATATGGAGCTTGTAACGGTGATTGTACCGAAAGGCAAAGCATCGAAGGTGATTAAAAGTGCCAAAAAAGCCGGTGCGGAAGGAGCGACCGTTTTTCACGGCAGAGGATCCGGCGTACATGAAGGCACAAAGAGACTCGGTATTAATATCGAGCCTGAAAAAGAAATTGTGCTTATCATCGTGCCTGAATCGATCCGCCGGGATGTGGTGGATTCGGTTACCGAGGCAGTGGATATGAATAAGAATGGTACAGGAATAGGATTTGTCGTGAACGTATCGGAGATGTTTGGGGTAAACCATAAAATTAAAGGCACGGAATAAAAAAGACGAACCCGGTTTATATCGGGTTCGTCTTTTTTATTTAAGAAGCTTCAGCAATTTTGTCTTCTTTTTTCAATTTCTTGTTAGTAACGACAATTTGTTTGATGTACCAGGCCAGGACGAGAAGCGTCAGAGTGCCTCCAATCAGCATGGAAGTCTGGTAAGGCATGCCAAGCCCTTCAGGTGCGTAGAAAATGTAGGTGCAGACAACAGCGGTCATGAACATGGCCGGTATGCCGCAGATCCAGTGAAATTTCCCGGATTTAAGCAGGTACATGCAGGCTGTCCAGAGCATTACCGTAGCGACAAGCTGATTTGTCCATCCTACGTATCTCCATAAAAAGGTGTAGTCGATCAGCGATAAAAAGATAGTAGGGATAACGACGGGAATCGTCAGCAGGATCAATGCCTTTCTTCCTTTTGTCTGGAAAAAGCGGCTTAATAACTCTGCAAGCATCATCCGCGAGGAGCGGAGTGCTGTGTCTCCTGTTGTAATCGGAAGAATGATCACTCCGAGTATGGCAAGAATACCGCCGAGTCCGCCAAGCAGAGAAATGGATATTTCGTTAACGGCCCCTGCAGGACCTCCGTTGGCAAGAGCCGCACCGAGTCCGTCGGTTCCGCCGAAGAAGGTCATACCGGCAGCCGCCCAGATAAGCGCAATAATCCCTTCGGCAATCATCGCACCGAAGAAAATCTTCCTGCCCTCTGATTCCTTTTTCATCGTTCTTGCAATAATCGGGCTCTGCGTACTGTGAAACCCGGAAATGGCGCCGCAGGAAATGGTAACCATAAGCAGCGGCCACAACGGCAGGTTATCCGGATGAAGATTGGAGAAGGTTAGATTCGGAATCGGCTGGCTGGAAAACACAAGAGCGCCGGCTATAGAAACGGCCATAAAGATAAGAATGCCGCCAAGTACAGGATAAATTTTTCCGATAATACGGTTAACCGGAAGCACAGAAGCAAAAAAGAAATAAACAAATATAATAGCAATCGCCATGCCGAATGTAAGCGGAGAAAGCTCAGCAATCAGCTGTGCGGGACCTGCAATAAAAGCAGCTGCTACTAAAATCATTAAACAGATGCTTACGATATTAATGCCCACCTGCATCGGTTTTCCGAGATACTTTCCGACGAGCGTTGGATACTGGGCGCCGTTATTCCGCATCGAAAGCATGCCTGAGAAATAGTCATGCACGGCTCCTGCGAAAATGCATCCGATTACAATCCAGATAAAGGCGACAGGGCCATACAGTGCGCCCAGCAGAGCCCCGAAAATCGGGCCGAGGCCGGCAATATTTAAAAGCTGGATTAAGCTGCCTTTCCACCAGCTGAGCGGTGCATAATCGGAATCATCGGGATTTTCGTAAGCCGGGGTCTGTTTATTATTATCGATCCCGAAGACTTTTTCGACAAATGAAGCATAAAAAATATACCCTGCGATAAGCAAGGCAATAGACACAAAGAATGTAATCATGACGACAAGCCTCCAGACAATAGAATGCACAATTCCTTTGCTTTGATAAAGGATAAAAGTGTTCGTCAAAAATTCTAACAACTTCCCTGTCTCGGCGCAAGGGTATTTTGACAAAAAAATTAGAAAATTCAGGAAAACGCTTCCTTTTTTATTTATAGAAATGCCTGAAACAGGTTTATATTGCTTTAGAATCGTGAATAAATAGTTAATTGGAAAGGCTGCCGGAGCAGACCTCAAGGAAGGAAGTTAAGCGATGGACAGTCTAGTGTTTACCATTATTTCCTGTCTTTTTTTTATGGGAGTTATTGCTGTTTATTCTTACTTAAAAACTAAGAATCAGGTGAATAGTTCCGATGGTTATTTCCTGGCTGGACGAGGATTGACGGGAGGATTTATCGCAGGCTCTCTTTTATTAACTAATCTTTCGGCCGAGCAGCTGATCGGACTGAACGGACAGGCATACAGCGCCAACATGTCCAATATGGCCTGGGAGGTAACGGCGGCATTTTCCGTAGTTATTCTTGCGCTGGTCCTGCTGCCAAGGTATTTAGGCGGGGCTTTCTCCACGCTTCCGGGTTTCCTGAGCAGCCGGTTTGACGACGGAGTCCGCCGCTACGTGGTCGTTTTATTTATGCTCGGGTACGGCTTTGTGACGATTCCTTCGGTGCTGTATTCAGGAGCAATTGCTGTGCTCCAGCTGTTTGATCTGCCTGGTTTAATGGGGATTTCCATTGAGCAGGCTGTATGGATTATGGTCTGGATGATTGGATTAATCGGGGCGGCCTACGCTATTTTTGGAGGATTAAAGGCTGTGGCCATTTCGGATACACTCAATGGCATTGGACTGCTTCTCGTTGGCTTGATCGTTCCTGTTATTGGATTAATCAGTCTCGGCAGCGGTAGTTTTTTAGATGGGATTTATACAATGACGACAACACATCCGGAAAAGCTGAACGCGATCGGTTCAAGTGATGATGCCATTCCGTTTGGGACGATCTTCACCGGGATGATATTTATGAATCTTTTTTATTGGGGGACCAACCAATACGTTATTCAAAGAACGCTTGGAGCCAAAAGCCTGGCAGAAGGGCAGAAAGGGGCGCTTTTAACCGGATTTTATAAGCTGTTGGTGCCCTTGATGATGATGATACCGGGCGTCATTGCCTTTCATTTGTACGGCGCACAGCTGGAGCCGATTGATTTAGCCTACCCGACGATTGTAGCGAACCTGCTGCCGGGCTTTCTTTCTGGCTTTTTCCTGGCTATGCTTCTTGGAGCCGTGTTTTCCAGTTTTAATTCTCTGTTAAACAGCGCCTCCACGATGTTTGCCTATGACATTTATAAAGCGGGTATTAATCCGCAGGCGACAGACACCCAGATGATCCGGGTAAGCAAATGGTTTGGAACCATACTGGCGCTTGTTTCCTTTTTTGTCGCACCGATGCTCATGAATGCACCGGATGGGCTGTGGAATATCATAAGAGAATTCACCGGTTTTTTTAACATCCCTATTATTACGATTGTGCTTGTTGGCATATTTACGAAAAGGGTGCCTGCAATTGGCGCTAAAATTGTTATTATTTTTCATGTGATCGCGTACTATTTTCTTTTGTGGGGGCTGCCGACATTTTTTGGGGTGGTGGTTCCTCTCAATTTTGTTCATATATCTGCGATACTCTTTGTTATTGAAACAGGAATTATGCTGGCGGCGGGTTGGATTCGTCCGTTGGAAAAGGAACACGAATTCTATGCTAACGAAAAAGTAGATATGACTCCCTGGAAGTACAGCCTGCCTGTAACAATTCTTCTTTTCAGTTTGGTTATACTAGCTTATCTTGTGTTTTCGCCGATTGGCGCAGCCTATGCAGGAGGCGTCGTATCCGGCTGGTTTTTCCCTGCGGTTGGGGGGCTGATGCTTGTAACAGTGGTTCTTTACGTGAAGGCTCTGCAGAGCTGGAGGGAAAAGTATGAAGACTTCGTCTATGTGACACACGAAAAGGCGGTCGAGCGGACGCTGGAACGTGAAAAAGAAGAGCGGTTAGGCTGACGGCTGTGATTAGGGCATCGTCAGCGCATTGGCAGCGGCAAGAAGAAAGCAGATGAAGAAAAAAAGGCTGATCTTCTTAAAAAAACGGGCTTCTTTATCCTGGCCGGCTTCTTTCATCCGGCTGGATCGAAATAAATAAGTCAGCGTGAAAAGCAGCGAAACAGAAACGGCAAGCGCCGTAAGGTCCTGTATGATCACAGCAATTAATGAAGCAGCTGCTGCGATGATCATGCCCAGCAGCCAAAGGGTTTCAAGTGATGGATTCATCGACTTTCCTCCTTTTTGAAAGTTTGTGTTTAGCATATCGGGATAGAGGGAATCTGTCTACTACGTGAATAGACTGGACAATTTCCTTTTCTTCGTGTATAATAAAAGATTCTCATATGCGAAGAAAAAATATATAATGTGAAAATATAAAGTTTTATAGATATTTGGCATTCAACCTAAGGTTTATGATAGAAACACCTTAATCACCTGGATCGGCTAAAGAGCCGTAAGAATGTAAGAGAAGGTAGGGCTTACATTGTTTAAGAAGTTTTACTGAACGATAATGGTGAATTTAACCGCGGCAGCACATTATATACAGCAAAGCAGTAATCAACAGCCTTACTGCTTGAGCAACTCTATTTTAAAATGGAAATTTTATTCTATTCGCAGCACAAAGGCGCCCCTACAGTGGATAACCACTCGGGGGCGCCTTTTCCAATGGAGCAAAGACAGGATATATAAATGTGCGGAAACGGCGCGTTTAATCAAGCCGTTTCCGCTTTTTATTGTCCAGCTGCAACGGCTGAACGCTTGGGGATTCTTCCCATTCCTCTTCGGAAGCAGGCTTCCTGCGAGAATGGTCCAGAACCCGGCGCGTTTAATCAAGCCGTTTCCGCTTTTATTTTAATAGTTAACGGATTCTTTTTCGGCTTCTGCGGCTGCCTGCAGAGCATCACGGTCTGTCAGGGACTGTTCGGATTCTTTGTCGAAAAAGTGTACTTTATTCATATCAATCGCGACTTTTAATCTGTCTCCAACGGATACATTGTCTCTGGAGTCGACGCGGGCGATAACTTCCTGGCCGCCCAGGTTGCTGTACAGGATCACGTCTGCTCCGTTCATTTCCGCTACTTCTACAGGAAGGTGGAACGTGGAATCCGGGAAGGAGTCCGTAAACAGAACTTCGGAATGAATGTCTTCCGGACGAATACCGAGTACAAGCTCTTTATCTATAAAGCCACCCTGGCGGATTTTCTTCATGGTGCCTTCCGGAACCGTAAGAACCGTTTCGTCGATGTGGAATTTATTATCCACGAGCTTACCTTCAAGGAAGTTCATCGCAGGAGAGCCGATGAAGCCGGCAACAAACATATTCACCGGGTGATCGTACACGTGCTTTGGTGAACCGACCTGCTGGACAAAGCCGTCTTTCATAATAACGATACGGGTGGCCATCGTCATCGCTTCTGTCTGGTCGTGAGTTACATAAATGGTAGTGGACTGCAGGCGCTTATGAAGCTTGATGATTTCTGCTCTCATCTGTACCCGGAGCTTTGCATCGAGGTTGGAAAGCGGCTCATCCATCAAGAACACTTTCGGATCTCTTACAATGGCACGGCCCAGGGCAACACGCTGGCGCTGACCGCCTGATAACGCTTTTGGTTTTCTTTTTAAGTATTCCTGCAGCCCGAGAATGGATGCCGCGTTTTGAACGCGCTTATCGATTTCTTCTTTTTTGAATTTTTTAAGCTTCAGGCCGAATGCCATATTATCGTATACGCTCATGTGTGGATACAAGGCGTAGTTTTGGAATACCATCGCGATATCGCGGTCTTTCGGAGGCAGGTCGTTTACTTTTACGTCATCTATAACGAGGTCTCCCTCTGAAATGTCCTCAAGTCCGGCAATCATGCGGAGGGTAGTGGACTTTCCACAGCCGGAAGGACCGACAAATACAATAAATTCTTTATCCTCAATATTTAAATTAAAATCCGTTACGGCGTTTGAGTCGCCTCCGTCGTAGCTTTTATAGATATTTTTTAAGTCAATCGTAGCCATGTATATGTTCCCCTTTCGGTTATGTGTGATAGGTTTTATTGTAAGCGTTATCTTTTAGTAAATATACAGGCAACTTTCACAAAAATAAACATAAAGCCTTCGTCATTTTGACGAAGGCTCAACGGATAGCATCAGCGAACATGGTTTTGATAACGTAGTAATAGGCCGCTGCATTAGGGAAATAACGAACATCCACGCCGGTCATAGAAGTAAGTTTATCGATGCGGTACTGCAGCGTGTTGCGGTGAAGGTGCAGGGTCTTTGCAGTAAGACTTATGTTCATATTCGATAAGAAAAAATGATACAGCGTATAAATGGTTTCCGGATCGGCCTCCAACCGTGCAAATAAGTAAGTGGCTGCTATACGCTTGTAGGATTCAGACAATCCGGGAAAGACAAACATTAGATGTTCGGCCATTTTAAATCCCCGGTAGGAAGGAAACAGGCGCTGATAGGCGGAAAATAAATGCGTTTCAAACTCGTACAGCTCGACCAGATTCTCCGTATAGTGGAGGTAGCGCCCTACATACAGCTTCATATCGGTAAGGAGGTCGCTTGTCATAATTTCTGCTAGTTCGACCGGGTGAAACCCGCTGTATTCAAACGGTTCCCGGCTCATAAGAATCACGAGGACCTGCCTGCTGCTGATTTCAAGAATAGTAAACGACTGCTGGAAATAGGAATCGACAATGATATGGATGTCCTGCCGGGACGATGCAATATCTTTTCCTTCTATATGTAGAAATTGAAAATAACTGAACGTTTCCAGATCTTTAGGGAGGCTGGTGCCGGCTCTTTTTAAATAAGATTCCCAGCTGTCTGCAGGAATATCCGGAGCTGCCGGTTCATCCGAAGCAAGAAAAAACTCCAGTATCTCAAGCTCCCGTCTTGTCAGGGAGCCGGGCTCTACCGCAACCCTGTCGCCGTCATCAAGCGTGAAAAATACATAGTCTCCTGCCTGCTCGTGGGGAATATCTGACGTGTGCTGAATGTTGGGAATGATAGATTTTAATTCTGCAAACATAATAGGACTCCTTTATATGTAATACCCTCAGTGTAGCGTATGCAGAAATAAAAGGAAATGTGTGATTACCCCTCTCCATGCGGTACAATAACACATTTCAGCCCATCTTTTCCAAGCGCAGCCTGAAATCCAGCTTTGGTTTCAGAAAGAGGAAATGTGTGGGTGACAAACTTGTCAAAAGGAAGCCGGCGTTCGTTGATCCACTGAACCGCTTCGAAATGACAGGCCCGGGATGCTCCGTGGGTTCCGCATACATTCAGCTCTTTATACAAAATCAGGTTGGTATTCAGCCCGCCCGATGCTCCTTTCGGAAGACCGGCAAAGAACAGCACATTGCCAAGCGTTTTTGCAATCGTGAGCGCTTCCTGCTGCACCGAAGGGGAAGGGGCCGTCACGATGACGGTATCGCAGCCATAGCCGCCGGTTTCTGCATTAATTCGCTGCTCTACATCCTCAGCAGCTGGATCGAGGCAGAGGTCCGCGCCGAGATCCAGCGCGAACCGGCGTCTCGGGGCAGAGCGCTGGACCGCAATAACTCTTTCGGCTCCCATCTTTTTCAACGCCGCAATAAACATACATCCGATGGCGCCGGCGCCGTAAACGACGACGGTCTGTCCGGCGGCGGCTTTCACTTTTTTCAGTCCGCTTAACACACAGGCGAACGGTTCGGACAAGCTGGCTTCTACAAAAGAAATGCCCGGGGCTGTCCGCTGGATCGATCCCCGCTCCACGAAAGCTCTCGGCAGAAGCATATACTCCGCAAATCCCCCGTCTATCTGGTAACCAATCGATTCCCCAAGCCGGCAGTGATGCCCTAAATCCTGAAGGCAGTACAGGCACGTTCCACAGGGGATGTGGGCACCGAGTGTTACGGTATCTCCTTTTTTCCAGAGAGCCGCTTCGCTGCCGTTTTCTATAATTTCCCCGGCTATTTCATGGCCGGTTATACGTGGAAAGCTTACCCGTTTGTCCCCATTTTTATAAATCCGCAGATCTGATCCGCAGATTCCGACGGCACCGACTTTTAACAATACTTCATGCGGCCCGGGCCGGGGGATCTCTGTCTGTCTGTGCGTTAACGTTTCTTTGTCCGTTAAGTATATGGCATTCATCATATCCGGCTGTCCTCCTTTTTGAACTGAAGCGACTCCCGCATAAAGCGGCGGACCGTCTCGATTTCTGCCGAAGTTCTTGCCGGCTCCCAATGAAAACGGCTGGCAAATACCGAAGCTGCGTCTTCCAGCGAAGAAGCTGCTTTATCAGGATCAAACAGCACGAGGCTCGTGCGGCGCTCAAAGAAATCCATAAGCGTACATGCTGATTCATGTTCAATCGTATAAGCGGCTTCCCCTTTGATCAAATGGCCATCTGCTTCCTGAATCGATTGAAGGACTTTTTCGGCGTTCCGACCGTAGCGGTAGAAGTATTCCTCCACTGTCCGGGGGGAAAGGTCTGCTGCGGCATGAGAGGATTTCAACTCCTGCAGGCACGATTCAAAATGAAAGTCACTGCCGAAAGCGCCGCCGGTTAATGGAATATCTGCTGTGCGGGAAGACGACGCCAGCAAATTTCCCTTTTTGCAGATAAATTCAAGCACCCGTTCCGCCATTTTTCGGTATCCGGTTAGTTTGCCGCCGGCAATCGTGACAAGGCCGGAATCGGAATAAAAAATATCGTCATGACGGGATAGTTCCGCCGGCGGCATCCCTTTTTCCCCGATAAGAGGACGGACGCCCGCCCAGCTTGAAATAATATCGTCCACGGATAAAGAAAGGGAAGGAAAGGCAGTATGCAGACAGGACAGCAGATAGTCCACTTCCACCCGCTCCACTAGAATGTGTTCGATGTCCTCTTCATATAAAGATTCCGTGGAGCCGACGTAAGTGCAGCCGTCTCTTGGAATGACGGCAATCATTCGGCCTTTATGCTGAAAATAAATCGACTCTGCCACAGGAAGCCGGTCGTGGGGAAAAACAATATGAATGCCTTTGGCCAGCACCATATGTTTTCCTGTAACGGGCGCATCTTTGATTCTTACCTTATCAACCCAGGGGCCGGCCGCATTCACAATAAAATCCGCATAAATGGTATAAGAGCAGCCGGTTTCCATATCTACAGCTTTTATACCGATCGCTTTTCCTGTTTCATCTTTTATGAGTTCTTCCATTGAAACGTAGTTAGCGGCAAGGGCCCCGTGCTCTGCTGCTGTTTTGACGACTTCCAGCGTCAGGCGGCTGTCATCTGTACGGTATTCCACATAATGGCCGCTTCCTTTCACTAATTTAGGGTTAAGGAGCGGTTCTGTTTTGAGTGTCTTTCGGCGCGGCAGCACCTCATGGCGTTCATCGTCAGATACGCCTGCCAGCTGGTCATAGACGGTAAGGCCTAGCTTCAGGGTAGGCAGCGTGAAAGATTCATTTTTAAGCAGCGGAAACAGCATCCGGATCGGGCGCACGAGATGCCTGGCGTTGCGGTACACAATATCCCGCTCCCTCCCGGTTTCTTTAATAACAGCAAAATCAAGCTGCTGCAGGTATTTTAATCCGCCGTGAATCAGCTTGCCTGACTTGCTGCTCGTTCCGGAAGCAAAGTCTTTTTTTTCGATCAGTCCGGTGCGCAGGCCCCGGGAAGCCGCGTCCAGTGCAATTCCGCTTCCTGTAATTCCTCCTCCGATAATTAAAATATTCAACGGCTTTTCAGCCATGTGCTCCAATAGGGACTGCCGGCTGAGAGCAGAAAAATCAGATGGTGTCATAACGTCCTCCTTTTACAATTGTTCTACCACTGTTCATATGAAAGAAAGTTTACGCTAATAATATAGCGCTTTCATTTTAACGTCAACAATATTTATTTTTAAAAGTAACTTATTAGACAATTGAAATAAGTTTTTGTTGACAAAAAGAGAAAATCTCCTTACGATGTTTACAAACGTAACAATATAGAACAATTGTAATAAAGGAGATGGGTTCAGATGACGGATTGGGCAGCGCAGCAACCGGAAGAGGTATTAAAAGACTGGCTCAGGCAGATGCATCTTATTCGTTTTTTTGATGAAAAAGTAGATGAGTTTTTTGCCAAGGGAATGATTCACGGGACCACTCATCTATGCGTCGGACAGGAAGCGTCAGCGGTAGGGGCCTGTGCTCCGCTGCAGGAAGACGACATGATTACAAGCACGCACCGCGGCCACGGCCACTGCATTGCGAAAGGCGCAGAGCCGGACCGGATGATGGCCGAGCTGTTTGGACGGGTAACCGGCTACTGCAAAGGCAAGGGCGGATCGATGCACATTGCTGATGTGGAGAAAGGAAATCTCGGGGCAAACGGCATTGTCGGCGGAGGTATCCCGCTTGCAGTGGGTGCTGCACTGACGTCGCAGATGAAAAAACAGGGCAAGGTAGCCGTATGTTTCTTCGGGGACGGAGCGACAAATGAAGGAAGCTTTCATGAATCGTTGAATCTTGCTTCCATCTGGAAGCTGCCGGTCGTGTTTGTCTGCGAAAATAATCAGTACGGTATGTCCGGCCCGGTAAAGGACATGGTCAATATTGAAGACATTGCCGAACGCGGCGCATCCTACGGCATTCCCGGAAAAGTAGTGGACGGCAACAACCTGCTCGAAATGGCGAATGTGATGGAAGAAGCCGTCACCCAGGCGAGATCGGGAAGCGGTCCGGTACTGATTGAAGCGAAAACTTACCGCTGGAAAGGCCACTCCAAGAGTGATGCCAAAAAATACCGCACACGGGAAGAAGAAAAAGACTGGCGCATCAATAAAGATCCAATCAAACGCTTTGAAGAATGGCTTCTGGAAGAAGGCAGGCTGACGAAAGAAGAAGCAGATTCGATCAGGCAGTCCGCGCTGGAGGAGATCAACCGGGCAGTTGAATTTGCAGAAAACAGCGAAGAGCCATCCATGGATACGATTCTGGAAGATGTCTACGCTTAATTATAAGGAGGGTGTGTCGTGAGAGAGATAACGTACGCAGAAGCAGTTCGGGAAGGATTAAGCCAGCGCATGCGGGAAGACAGTGACGTCTTTGTGCTTGGAGAGGATATTGGTGTATACGGCGGAGCATTCGGCGTGACGAGGGGAATGATTGAAGAGTTTGGGCCGGAGCGGATCCGCAACACGCCGATTTCGGAGGCGGCGATTACCGGAGCGGCGGTGGGAGCGGCATTAACGGGCATGAAGCCTGTGCTGGAACTGCAGTTTTCCGATTTTATTACGATTGCGATGGATCAGCTCGTAAACCAGGCGGCGAAAGTGCGGTATATGTACGGCGGCAAAGGCCATGTGCCTATGGTCGTGCGGACGCCCTCCGGATCAGGGACAGGTGCTGCGGCCCAGCATTCCCAGAGTCTCGAAGCATGGGTGGCGCATATTCCGGGGCTGAAAGTAGTACAGCCCTCCACTGCCTACGACGCCAAAGGTTTGTTGAAAGCAGCGATGGAAGACCCGAACCCGGTCATTTTTTATGAACATAAAGTGTTGTATAAATCAAAATCGGACGTGCCGGAAGAGGAATATACGATTCCACTTGGAAAAGCGGATATCAAAAAAGAGGGCACGGATGTCACAATTATTGCGACGGCCATTATGGTCCATAAAGCGCTGGAAGCAGCCGAAGAGCTTGAGAACCGGGGAATCAGCGTGGAAGTCGTGGATCCGCGAACGCTCGTGCCGCTTGATGAAGAAACGATTGTGAATTCCGTTTCGAAAACCGGCCGGGTGATTATTGTCCACGAAGCAGTAAAGCGGGGAGGATTCGGCGGCGAAATTGCAGGAGTGATCGCAGAAAGCGAAGCGTTCGACTATCTGGATGCGCCTATCCGGCGGCTCGGAGCCCTTCCGATTCCTGTTCCCTACAATCCCGTATTGGAAAAAGCAATGATTCCTCAGGTGGAGGATATTATTAAAGCCGTGGAAGAAACGATGCGCGGAGCATAAAGGAGGGAATAAAATGGCGAAGGAAATTTTTATGCCGAAGCTGAGCAGCACGATGGAAACAGGCACGCTGCTGCAGTGGTTTAAAGAAGAAGGCGAGCAGGTGGACGTCGGAGATCCGGTATTTGAGATTATGACCGATAAGATAAATATAGAGGTAGAAGCCTATGAAGAAGGCATTCTGCTGAAAAAATATTATGGAGTGGACGACGAAATCCCGGTAAACGGTATTGTCGGCTATATTGGAAAGGCAGGCGAAGAAGTGCCTGAACAGCCCGACGGCCCGGCAGAAACGAATTCAGAGGAAGCCCCTATGGAGGCAGTGATGCCTGGTGAAGCTGAAGCTTCCTCCGGCAGCCGTGTACGGGCAACCCCTGCGGCACGAAAAGCGGCTTTGGAAACGGGCGTGGATCTATCAACGCTTAAGGGGAGCGGTCCGAATGGACGTATTCATAAAAAGGACGCAGCGGCTGCAAAACAACGGACGAAACGAATCACTCCGCTCGCAGAAAAGACAGCCGCCGATACGGGAGTCGATCTGGAAACAATCCAGGGAAGCGGTCCGAACGGGAAAATCTACCGCAAAGATGTAGAACGGCCCGAAGAGCCGGCGCCCGCTGCGGCTTCCGAAGCATACGAAGGCACCCGTCGATTTATCGGAGAGCGCATGCAGCAGAGCAGCAGCGAAATCCCCCACGTCACGCTTAATACAGAAATAGATGCTTCTGCTTTAAAGAAAATGAGGCTGGAGCTGCTGCCGGTAATCGAAAAGAAAACCGGGAAACGTCTGTCCTATAACGATATTCTTGTTAAAGCGCTCGGCGAGGTGCTGATTTCGCATCCGCAGATTAATGCGACATTTGAACAGAACAGTATTACCCGGCATCAAGAGGCGCACATCGGCATAGCGGTTGCAGCTGATATTGGACTGATGGTCCCTGTACTGCGTAATGTAGAAAAGAAAAGCCTGTCGGTTATCGTTCAGGAAAGCAAGGAGCTTGCGGCGAAAGCAAGAGACGGCCGTACCAAGCCGGATGACATGAAACAAGGTACCTTTACGATCAGTAACCTGGGCATGTATGCCGTCGATACTTTTAATCCAATCATTAATCAGCCCCAGGCAGCGATTCTCGGGGTAGGAAGAATGCAGGACAAAGTCATTGCGGTAAACGGCGCAGCGGAAGTGCGGCCGATTCTCTCCCTAAGCCTTTCGTTTGATCACCGTATTGTGGACGGGGCGCCGGCGGCTGCGTTTTTAACGGAGCTGAAAGAAAAGCTCGAATCCCCGTATGAGCTTTTAATATAGGAGGCAGAAACAAATGCAGACATACGATATTGTGATTGTTGGAGGAGGACCCGGCGGCTACACAGCTGCGTCCCGGGCGGCTGCCCTTGGGCAGAGAACCGCGTTGGTGGAAGCGGCGGACCTTGGCGGTACATGCCTGAACAGGGGGTGTATCCCTTCGAAGACGTACCTTCGTCATGCAGAAGCTTACAGGGAAGTGCTCCACGCCGGGCAGTTCGGGATTGAAACAGGTGATGTTCAGTTTTCCTATGCCTCCATGCTGGAGCGGAAAAATAACGTTATTAATACGCTTCGTAAAGGCGTGGCCTCGCTGATGAAAGCCGGAAAAATTGATGTGATTCGGGGCAGGGGCACAATTCACCCGGACTTAACCGTCAGCGTGGATGATGGCGGCACAGAAACAGTCATTCAGGGAAAGAAAATTGTTGCCGCTATGGGTTCTACTCCAGCTGTACCCCCAATTAAAGGCATCGAGCAGTCTGCTTATCATACGAGTGACACGATTTTTGAAATGGACCGCATGCCGGAGCGCCTGACGATTATCGGGGCGGGTTATATTGGTGTGGAATTTGCCAGTATTTATGCTGCATTTGGCGTTGAAGTTACGCTCGTTGAGATGGCCGACCGGATTATTCCGCTCGAAGACAGCGATGCCGGTGATGAGTTAAAGCGGACGCTGTTGGAGCAGAACGTAACGATCCTCACAAATACGGCAGTAGAAGAAATTAAAGACGGAAGCCGCACAGTGATCAATAAAGACGGCAGCCGGTCCTTGCTCGAAGCAGACGTACTGCTCGTTTCCACGGGGAGGCGCGCCAATCTGGAGGCACTGGCCGAATTGAATCTAAAAAAAGACGGCCCCTATATCCATACCAATAAAATGATGCAGACGAGCCATCCGGATATTTATGCGATTGGCGATCTGGCAGGAGGGTGGCAGCTGGCGCATGCAGCAAGTGCAGAAGGCACGATTGCAGCCGAGCACGCCTCCGGTGAAACCCCGAATATTAATATGCAGCTTATACCGAGATGTATTTATACGTATCCGGAAGTCGCTTCAGTCGGATTCAGCGAAGCGGAACTGCAAAAAGACGGACGTGTCTACAAAACGAGCAAAACACCGCTGCGAATCAATGGGAAATCGTTGACGGCCGGCAATACAAAAGGATTTATGAAGCTTTTTTCCGATGAAAAATATGGGGAGATTCTGGGTGCCGTGTTAGTTGGGCCGCACGTGACGGAAATGATTGCCGAGCCGGAAGCTTTTATGCAGCTGGAAGGAACGCTTGAAGAATGGAAGGCGATGGTTCATCCGCATCCTACACTATCAGAAAGTCTGCACGAGACGGCAGTTTCTCTGCTGAATAAACGATAAATAGAGACCAGAGTTTATTTTTGTTTTTTATTGGAACATATGTAACCAAGATGCCCAGGCTAATGATATACTGGGAAAAAGTTTGATATGTCTAATGAAAAAAGGAAGAACAACATGCTGAATTGGGAAGAACGCAGAATGATCGTGAAAGCAGCAAAGCTTTACTACGCAGAGGGGTGGACACAGGCCCAGATTGCAAAAAAAAACGGCGTGTCCCGGCCGGTCATATCAAAATTGTTGAACCGGGCAAAAGAAGAAGGAATTGTGGAAGTCTATATTAAAGATAAAACCGTACAGACAGTAGAGCTTGAGCAGAAGCTTGAAAAAAAATACGGACTGAAAGAAGTCATTGTTACAGCCGGCGCGGGATATACGCCGGAAATGGTGCTGCGCCAGCTCGGCAAAGCCGGCGCTTCCTACTTATCAAAACGTTTAACAGGTAACAAAAAAATCGGTATCTCCTGGGGGGCTTCCGTTCATGCGCTGATTTCGGAATATCCTTACGAGCGCAGGGAGAAGGCGCATGTCGTACCGCTTATTGGAGGCATGGGAAGTAATTTTGTACACCTGCACTCCAATCAGCTGAGCTTTCATTTCGCACAGAAGCTGAACACGAGCTGTTCGTATTTATACGCCCCGGCGATGGTGGAGTCCGATGACCTGAAGAACCGGCTCACCGCTTCAAAAGACATAGCAGAAGTATTGGAAGAAGGAAGAAATGTTGATATAGCAGTAGTTGGGATTGGAAATCCGGTCGTGCAGTCGACGATGGAAAAGATGGGCTACATTCACGAAAATGATATTGCCTCGTTGAAAAAATCACAGGCGGTAGGCGATATTAACTCCAGTTTTTTCGATTCACTCGGCCATAAAGTCGACCACCCGTTAAATGATCGTGTGATCGGCTTGAATTTAGAAGAAATTAAACAGATTCCTGAAGTAGTGGCCATCGTCGAAGGGGCGCATAAAATCAACAGTGTCCATGCGGCTTTAACAGGCGGCTATATTGACGTATTAATCATTGACGACAGTATGGCACAGGCTCTGGCGGAAGAATAATAAACGTCCGGTGCCTGTGGAACGGAGATTATTTTTTTAATTTTCAAAAAACCACTTGACTTAAAATTGAAAGCGCTTTATTATATTTACAAACGTAACTAACCATTACAAATGTAAATGAGGTGGCAGTATGTGGGGAACATTTATTTTCATTTTTGCCGGCATGTGGACGCTGCAGTTTTTAATGACGCAATGGCAGGTGAAGCAGTATAAGGCGAAGGTAAATAGACTGAGCGGTAAAAAAACAGGATTTCTTGGCACGGGCTACTACAAAAAGCGTTTCGGTTTTGGAGCGGTAGCCATTTTAATCAGTGATACAGAAGGGTTCATCAAAGAAGCCCACGTAATGAGAGGATTAACTATTTTTGCAAAATTCAAAGAAAAGCCGGAATGGGAAGGGCTGTCACTGGAAGAATGCCGCTTTTACCAGGGTGGAAAAGAAAAAGAACGCTTTGCCATCCAGAATGCACTTGAACTGATTATTAAAGAAAAAGCAAACAGAGACAAGGAGGAGAGAGTATGGATTTCTTAATTGCAGCAGCAGAGGGTTTTATCGGCATGTTTCAGGCCGGCGGGGATACATTTATCGGACTCGTTACAGGGATTATACCGCTTCTGATCTGCTTAATTACCGCCGTTAATGCCCTTATCAAATTTATCGGGGAAGAAAGGGTGTTCTCTTTCGCACAGAAGTGTACGAAAAATATCATCCTTCGCTACACGATCTTTCCACTGATGGCTGTATTCTTTTTAACAAACCCGATGTGCTACACATTCGGACGCTTTCTCCCGGAGCGCCAGAAGCCGGCTTTCTACGACTCATCGGTTTCCTTCGTTCATCCGATTACCGGACTCTTCCCTCACGCCAATCCAGCTGAACTGTTTGTTTATACAGGAATTGCAGCCGGCATTACACAGCTTGGATTGTCGCTTGGGCCGCTCGCGATTCGTTTTTTCATCGTTGGGATCATTGTAATGCTGCTTCGCGGCATTGTAACGGAAATTATTTCAAACAGAATGTTTAAAAACAAAGAGCGGGAAGCGGCAGAAGCACAAGCCGCCTCTTCATAATCGGAGGGATAAATCATGGCAGAATATAAAGCAGTTAAAGTATCCAAAGGACCTACAGGATGGGGAAAAGGCCTGATTATTCATCCCTCGGATGAAAAGAAATATGTTATTTCCGTTACCGGCGGCGGCATTCACCCCGTTGCCCAGGAAATAGCGGACAGAACAGGAGCAACACCGATAGACAGTTTTGCTACTTCTGTTCCAAAAGAAGAAATCGCCTGCGCCGTTATTGACTGCGGCGGTACGGCCCGAAGCGGCGTTTATCCAAGAATGGGAGTTAAAACCGTTAACACCTACGGGAACTCTCCTTCCGGCCCGCTGATGAAATTCATTAATGAAGACAATTTTGTATCGGGTGTCGGAATAAAAAACATATCCGACCTGGAAGGCTCTGAAGAAGACGCAGTTGAAGCAGATAATGAAAGAATAGAAGAGAAAGAGTCGCTTCTTAATAAAGACGTAGCAAAAAAGATAAAAGAAGAAGCAAAACAGAAGGCGGCGGTTGAACACCCGCGGAAACAAAACAAAATCAATTCCATGATTCAAAAGCTCGGCGGCGCGATGGGGAATGTAATCAGTATTTTTTATCAGGCCGGCCGGGACACGATCGACACCGTTATCAAAAATATTCTACCCTTCATGGCTTTTGTCAGTACATTAATCGGAATTATTACATTCACAGGTATTGGTGATCTGATCGCGAACTTTGTAACGCCTCTGGCCAGCAGCTTGACCGGTATGCTGATTCTATCGCTTTTGTGCTCGATTCCGCTCATTTCGCCGATGCTTGCGCCAGGGGCCGTTATTGCCCAGGTTGTTGGTGTGTTAATCGGTGTGGAAATCGGACGCGGCAATATTCCACCGGAAATGGCACTGCCTGCACTATTTGCCATTAATCCGCAGGTTGGTACAGACTTTGTCCCCGTTGGTTTAACGCTCGGAGAAGCAGAAACCGAAACAATCGAAGTCGGAGTGCCGGCTGTACTATTCTCCCGCTTAATTACGGGTCCGATTGCTGTAGTAATTGCTTACTTCTTTAGTATTGGAATGTATTGATCGAAAATAGAGGAGGAATTTAAATGAAGGAGACGGTTACGATGTCTGATTATTTTAAAGTGAAAGTAGAATATGTAGGAGAAGAAGCAGACATGATGTGGGAGGAGAAAATGGTCATTCTCTTTAACAATACCGTTCCGCAGGATTTGAAGGATATTGCCATTGTACACGATGGAGGCAGCCTGGCTGCCCCAATTGAAGAAGGCGATGTGATGATGATCGGCGACACCTCCTTTACCCTTTTGTTTGTAGGAGACAAAGCGAACGAAACGATGACCGATCTTGGTCACGCCACGTTTCATTTCAATGGTGCTGATTCTGCCGACCAGCCGGGGACCATCTGCCTGGAAGACAAAGAAATTCCTGCAATTGAGCCTGGAATGATCATTTCATTTCGAAAAAAATAAATAGAACATAAGGAGTGGACAGCAATGCTCGGAACGAATAGAAAGCTGATTGCATTAGAGCAGCAGGGGAAATCCATACGCGTAGGATTGGTCGGGGCCGGCCAGATGGGACGGGGAATGATCGCCCAGATTGAAAAAATGAAAGGCATGAAAGTAGTAATCACGGCTGATATTGCTGTCGAAAATGTTGTCAACGCCTACGAAAATGCCGGTATTAAAAAGACGAGCCTGATTGTAACCGATAACAAAAGCGAGGCAGCGGAAGCTATCCGTTCCGGACTTGTAGTGGCTACAGCGGATGCTTCGCTTGTGAGCGGGCTCGCCGACGTGGATGTCGTCGTCGATGCGACCGGCGTACCGAACGTAGGCGCGGAAATTGCCTGGAAATCGATCACAAACAAAAAGCACATTGTCATGCTGAACGTAGAAGCAGATATTACGGTAGGGCCTATCTTAAAGCAGATGGCAGATGCCGCAGGGGTAGTTTACACCGGGTCGGCAGGAGATGAACCCGGCGCGATCATGGAGCTGTTTGATTTCTCGGAAGCGCTCGGTTTTGAAACCGTCGCCCTCGGCAAAGGCAAGAACAACCCATTAAACGTGGAAGCTAATCCGGATACGGCTGCCAAAGAAGCGGCCGAGAAGAAGTCGAGCCCGAAAATGCTCGCCTCGTTCCAGGACGGCACGAAAACGATGGTGGAAATGAACGCGGTAGCCAACGCGACCGGATTTCTTCCGGATAAGCCGGGAATGCACGGCTTTCAGGGAGAAGTGAAGGACCTGCCGGCGTTTTTTGAAACAAAAGAAAACGGCGGAAAAGTATCAAAAGAAAAAGTAGTGGAATACATTAATGGCATTGCGCCCGGCGTGTTTGCAATCATCCGCTCCGAGCAGGAGGAAGTAAACGCAGAGCTGACCTATTTAAAAATGGGAGACGGCCCGAACTACGTATTGTACCGGCCGTATCACCTGACGAGCCTGGAGACACCGCTTTCGATTGCGAAAGCCTATCTCGATCACGTACCGACGATTGCTCCTTACAAAGGACGGATCGCAGAGACGGCAACCGTGGCGAAAAAAGATCTGGCGGAAGGCGATTACCTGGACTCCATTGGAGGATTTACCGTGTACGGCACGATATTGGCAGCAGATGAGTCTGATGCCATGGAAGCCCTTCCGATCGGCCTGGTGGATCGACACATAAAAATGAGAAAAGCGGTAAAAAAAGGCGAAATTATCCGTATGAGTGACATCATCCATGAAAAAGACACGACAATCTGGAAACTTCGCGAACTGCAGAATACGTTCGGCACGGTTTCTGCAGAAGAAGATGGTATAATCAAAGAAGCACCGGTAGTATAAATAAAGAGGGGATCGTCATGAAAAAGAATGTTATGATTGGTGATCTATTTTGTGAAAGCTGTAAAGAAGAAGTGCCTCACAGAATTGAATATGTGAACAATGAAATTTCGACCATAACGTGCGAAGTCTGCGACCGCAATATTCAAATTAACCGGGACATGATGAAAGAATTTTACGAAGAAATTTATGAGCGTGTGTCTTCCAAGCCTCATCGGATCACAGAAGAATACAAAGAAGACTTAAATCATTTCATTACAAGCTTTCCATTCCGCGTAGTCAGCAAACCGTACCGTTTGATTAAAGATATGAACCAGACGCACCAGATTTTAAAAGAGCACCGGGACAAGCATCCCCGCCACTGATAAAATGGGAAGCCTTTTTTCTACTATAGAAAAGAAGGCTTTTTCTTTTTGGAGAAAATGGGAACAGCATTCACATACAGCCCTGGATAGGTATATAATAAAATAGTGAAATCAAGCAGAGGAGACGATAACGCATGAGTATGCAGAAAAACGAGGAACGCCTCGAATCGCTTCAAAAAAGCTATGAACAATACAAAAGCGAAAACCTGAATTTAAATATGGCCCGGGGCAAGCCATGTCCGGAGCAGCTCGACTTGTCCAATGGCATGATGGACATTCTTTCTGCCGGCAGCAGTCTGAAAAGTACCGATGGAACAGATCTTCGAAACTATGGGGGCATTGACGGCCTGCCGGAAGCCAAAGAACTGTTCTCGCAGATTCTCGAAGTTGGGACAGATGAAATAGTAATCGGCGGCAACTCGAGTCTTGCACTGATGCATGACTCGATTGCACAGGCGATGCTGCACGGCGTGCCGGGAGGAAACGGACCCTGGTCAAAGCAGGAAAAGGTAAAATTCCTCTGTCCGAGTCCGGGGTATGACCGGCACTTTGCCATTTGTGAGCTATTTAATATAGAAATGATTATTGTTGATATGAAAGAAGGCGGCCCGGATATGGACCAGGTGGAAAAACTTGTCCGTGAAGATGAGGCAGTAAAAGGAATCTGGTGCGTGCCGAAATACAGCAACCCGACCGGTATTGTCTATTCAGATGAAGTTGTGGATCGTTTGGCTTCGATGGAAACAAAAGCCGCAGACTTCCGGATTTTCTGGGACAACGCGTATGCGATTCATCATTTAACCGATGAGCCGAAAGAAATTAAAAATCTGCTCGATGAGTGTAAAAAGCAGGGCAGCCCGAACCGGGTGCTGATGTTCAGCTCGACATCGAAAGTCACGTTTCCGGGCTCAGGCGTAGCGATGCTTGCAGCAAGCGGAGAGAATTTGGACAAGTTCCGGAAGAATATTTCTTTTCAGACGATTGGTCCGGACAAATTGAACCAAAAGCGCCATGTAGAATTCTTTAAAAACATGGATGGCCTGAAAGAGCACATGAAAAAACATGCAGCGATTATTGAGCCGAAGTTTCGCGCGGTTATAGAAATTCTCGATCAGAAGCTGGGTGGCAAAGGCATTGCATCATGGGATCGTCCGGACGGAGGTTACTTCATCAGTCTGGATACGCCGGAAGGCTGTGCAAAAGAAGTGGTAGGAATGGCTTCCGACCTTGGTGTGACGCTGACCGGAGCGGGCGCTACGTTCCCTTATAATAACGACCCGAAGGACCGGAATATCCGCATTGCACCGACGTTTCCTTCCGAAGCGGAGCTGCGTAAAGCGATTGAAGTTCTCTGCGTATGTATTGAACTGGCCAGCCTGAAAAAAACCGGTCAGGCATCGTAACTAAACCTTTTTTCCTGTTTCCAAGAGAGCGGTTGCTTTCAGCGTATGTTTACGTTACGATAATAAATATACATGAGCGGTACATCTTTTTAAACTTAATAATAGGCAGCAATAAATAGACTACAGAGCTATTTTATGAGCCGGAAAACGAGTAAATCCTACCCGTTTTCTGGCTTTTTTTCGTCTTAATGCAGAAAAGAACCCGGCTCATATTGAGGCAGCCGGGCTTCACCGCTTTTTCAGAACATAGAGGAGGAGGCAGGGACAGGATGAATTACATGATTGACCATAAGAACCAAATGATTCATAACGGCCGTTTTGCAGGGGATTACTGCGGCCTGTCGCAGATTGAAGAGGGCGACAAGGAGCATGTGAATAATCAAAAAGTAGCAGACATGCTTGTAGACGATAAAGGCTACGAGAAATGCTCGTACTGCTGTGGTTCTTTTATTCCGGGATTTATCCAGCATTCAATCGAGTCAAAAACAGAATAAAAGCATTCTGCCGGCCGTCGAGGCTGGTTTTTTTATGGAGAAAAACCAAGTTGGGATTTGCTATAATGAAAGAAAAGGAGACGGAGACATGCTCACAAACCAGCGGATACAGGAATATTTAAAAGCGTATATGCTTGATGACAGGCGCTGGATCCATCAGTGGCAGGAGCTGCCGGAAACCGAAACCGTTCCTTCCTTATTTGTTCAGAGCTTTGCGCCGGCTTCTTATGAGCGAACCGTACTGATGATCCACGGTTATTTTGACCATAGTGCGACGAACCGGCTGTTTCTTTTTTATCTGCTGGAAAAGGGATACCGTGTCCTTCTTTTCGATCTGCCGGGGCACGGCCTTTCCGGAGGAAAACGGCACGAGGTGGAGAGCTTTTCTGTCTATCAGGCTGCTTTAAGCCGGGTAATTGATACCGAAAGTGCACCTTTGTATGCCCTCGGACACAGTACAGGAGGCGGGCTGCTGGCCGAATATGTGCTGAGAGGAGGGCGGAAGCTGGAGCGGGCAGCGCTTGTGGCACCGCTCCTCCGCTCCAGTCCCTGGTGGCCGAGCCGGGCCGGTGCGCTTGTGCTGGGTCCCTTTAAACAAACACATCCCCGTAGGTTTAGAATGCACGTAGGATTTCCGGGGTTTATGGAAGAACTGGCGCAGGATCCGCTCCAGGGGGCGGCGGTCTCGTTTACGTGGGCGAGAGCATTAGTTCAATGGGAACGGTATATGCGAAGCCTTACTCCTCTGTTAAGTGAAAATGTACAGATCCTGCAGGGCAATAAGGACGAAACGATCGACTGGACGTTTAATATGCAGGCCTATCACCGGCTGTTTCCGCAGGCGGAAAAGATATTTATAGAAAAGGGAAGCCATGCTCTTTTAAATGAGCGGGAGCATATCCGTCCGATCGTCTTTCACCTGCTGCTTCGTTTTTTCGGACGGACTGTTTAATATAGTGACTATCTGCTTTTATATAGCAATAGATACAAAGAGGAGGCCGAACAGAATGCAGGAACCAGTAGGGAGCTGCTGTCAGTGCGGACGGACCGTCTATTGTATGGATGGGTTTTTAAATGGTGTTTATATAGATAACGACCTATACTGCTTTACATGCAAAAAAGAACAACCTCTCTAATGAGAAGTTGTTTAGGCTGTTGAAAAAAACAAAAAATACGTATTTTTATACAAAAACCTGGACAGGGGTGCTTTCCGCAGGCCATGCCTCAGCTAAAGAGGAAAAGAACGACCTCTTTATCTTCACCTATGGCTGTTCTGCAGGAGTCACCCCTGTTTATTTTTTCTTCTCTCCTTCTCAACAAAGTATTAACAGAATTCGAGATCATGTATAGGTATACAAGGTGAAATAGTTTCTCGATAATCTGAACAACCTCTCTAATGAGAAGTTGTTTTTTTTTGCTATGCGTTGGCGAGCTCACTTGTTTTGCCGGCTTTCATTACCATGCCGTCGAGTGTTTTCCCCATCCAGTATTCCACCTGACGGGCGAGGGCAATCATTTTATCCAAATCCACTCCGGTCGTTACTCCCATTTCTTCAAACATATGAATCATATCTTCCGAGGAGACATTTCCGACCGCTTTCGGTGCAAACGGACAGCCCCCGAGGCCGCCGACAGATGCATCAAACCGGGTGATCCCGGCTTCGTATCCGGCCAGGACATTGGCGAGGCCGAGACCGCGTGTATTATGAAAATGAAGGCCGAGCGGAATATCCTGTCCTACCGCCTTCTGAACGGAAGCGACGCGTTCTTTAACGGAAACCGGGTTAGCCATGCCGGTCGTGTCGGCAAGCACTACGCTGTCCGCGCCGGCCTTCACAAACGTCTGGGCGGCCTGAATTACCTGTTTCTCCGGTACTTCTCCTTCATAGGGACATCCAAATGAAGTGGCCAGCACGGCTGTGAAAGGACGTTCTCCCTGTATCGCTTGAAGCGCTTGGGTAAGCTCTGTTATCCCCTCTTTTGTCGTGCGTCTGGCATTTTTTTTGTTAAACGTATCGCTGACGGCAAGCGTTGCATGCAGTCGGTCAATAGACGTCTCCATAGCCCGGTCGATGCCGGAGGAGCTGAGAACCAGCCCCGCAATTTCCGTTCCTTCGCGTTTTTCCAGCTGATCGACCACCGTTTCAGCATCGGCCATCTGCGGAACCACTTTGGGATTTACAAAAGAAACAGCTTCTACCTTTCTTACACCGGCTCCGATAGCCCGTTCAATCATCTCCACTTTCTGCCCGGTAGTGAGCAGCACTTTTTCGTTTTGAATGCCGTCCCGGGGTCCGACTTCGCATAATTCAATCATCTGATCCGCCTCCTTCATAGTAGTGAAGCACGTAGTCCCTGCCGCGGAAAATGTGCTCGGTCATCGCCGCCTTTGCCCGCTCGACGTCACCGGATTCCACCGCCCGCAGGATTGTATGATGATTCTGCAGGGAGAAAAAAAGATTTTCCTCATCAAACCAGTAAAACGAACGGAACACAAGGGGCAGCACAACCACTTTGGAAATCAGCTCCCGGACGTGGTCGTTGCGGCTTGCTTCAAAAACAGCATCGTGGAATACGTGATTGGCTTTCACGATAGCATCAATCCGTGCCACGTGCTCCTGCCCTTGTTTTTCCAACGCCTTTTCATAAGCATCATTGGCCTGTTTCATTTTCTCCAGGTGGTCGTTCGTCCGGTGAATCGATGCCTGGCCGGCCGCGTAGCTTTCCAGCATGGCCCGCAGGTCATATACCTGGCGGACATCCTCTTTGGAAAACACTCTTACGCTGAAACCGCGCTTTAAAGGAGTGATCAGACCGTCAAACTCGAGCTGCTTTAACGCCTCCCGTATCGGGGTCCGGCTTACGTCCCAATCCTTTGTTAAACTTTCTTCGGTCAGCCTGTGTCCCGGCTCATACACCCCGGTCACGACAGCCTGCTTTATTTTTTCATAGACGTTCATACGCAGCACCTCTATTCCCATTGTATACAAGCGGGTAGAGAAAACCAAATATCGGCTTATTGTATACAGTGATAATAAAAAACCCTGATGCTTTATTTATACCAGTAAATAAAAGCTTGTCAATATAGGATAAATGTATTGATTTTAAATAGTTTGACAATTTAACTTGCTAGTTTGTATACAAAATGCTAGTTTATAAGAAAGAAAGCGGCTTTTGCTTGTTGTTTTTTGTAAAGGTTTACATTAAAAAAGAAGGCGGGTGCGCAGCATGGCGCAAATAGATGAAAAGACAAAATCAGAACCGCGCGGCAGTGAAGAAGCAGTACTTCCTCTGGAGGGAATCCGCGTACTGGAAATGGGAACACTGCTGGCAGGACCGTTTGCCGGCCGGCTGCTTGCCGATTTTGGCGCAGAAGTGATTAAGATTGAGCCGCCGGACAAAGCAGATCCTATGCGCAGCTGGGGAAAGAGCAAAGATGGGACAGGGCTGTGGTGGCCGATTCAGTCACGAAACAAAAAATCGATTACGCTAAATATGAGAGAAGAGGAAGGACAGAAGCTGTTCCGGCAGCTGGCAGCAGAGTCGGACATTGTAATAGAAAACTTCCGGCCCGGTACGATGGAAAAGTGGGGTGCCTCCTACGAAGAGCTGTCGGCTGAGAATCCCGGATTGATTATGATGAGAACGTCCGGATTTGGACAGACCGGTCCTTATAAAAAACGGGCAGGATTTGGCAGCGTCGGCGAAGCGATGGGAGGTCTCCGCCATGTAACCGGGTTTGAAGACCGGCCGCCTTCCCGTATCGGAATATCGATCGGTGATACGCTCGCAGCCCTTTTTGCAACAATTGGCTGCCTGACAGCGGTTCATGAGCGCCATACATCCGGTAAAGGCCAGGTGATTGATACGGCTATTTATGAGTCGGTTTTTTCTGTGATGGAGAGTATTATCCCGGATTATCTGCTGGCCGATTATGTGCGGGAGCGGATGGGTAATATTCTGCCGGGGGTAGCCCCGTCCAACATTTATTTTACAAAAGATGATACCTACATTGTCATCGGAGCGAATGCGGACGGCGTCTTCCGGCGTCTCTGTGAAGCCATGGGGGAGCCGGAACTGGCGGACCATCCCGATTATCATACACATGACGGGCGCGGCAGAAATATGAAAGCGCTGGATCTTCGGATCGAAGAGTGGACCAAGTCGCTTCCGGCGGAAGAGGCGCTGGCGGTACTTGAAGAAAAAGGCGTGCCTTCCGGAAAAATATTTTCGGCTGAAGATATTGTAGAAGATCCGCATTACAAGGCAAGAGAGATGATCGTGCCGGTGGAGCATCCGGAGCTGGGAAGCTTTCCGATGCCGGGTGTGGTTCCGAAATTAAGCCGTACCCCGGGCAAAATAAAAAAGCCCGGCGCCAGCACAATGGGAGCCGACAACGAGGAAGTATACGGCACGATTCTGGAAATAAACGAAGCAAAGCTCAAGCAGTTAAAAGACAACCGCATTATTTAATCAGCCGGGAACCGCATCCGGCTTTTGTTTTCCATATGCATGTAAGCGCTTTTATATGAGAGGAGTTAAAGACGATGCAAAAAAAGGTGAAAGAGCCGATCCGCAAGCCGTGGATCTGGATTACGATGGGACTGCTTGTCGTGTTTAATGCGCCGTGGTATCTGCCGGTAGGAAGCATGGAACCTTATATACTGGGCGTCCCTTACTGGGTGCTGATTTCCACCGCCCTTTCCCTGATACTCTGCGGCTTTTTGAGCTGGCTCTGTCTGCATGAGTGAAACATTGTCGAAGATTTGGAGGAGGAAGGCAGAGAGAGGAGCGGGCATAAATGAATCTGACGTTTTCAGGCGCGGATGGGATTATCATTCTTGTTGTCTATGCTGTGATCATGCTTTTGGTCGGCTACCTTGCCGGGCGGGGAAAGAAGCTGAATGAATCGCTCAATGATTATTATCTGGCCGGTAAAAATCTTGGGATTATCGCTCTATTTTTCACCTTGTATGCTACGCAGTACAGCGGCAACACCGTTGTTGGGTACGCGCCGAATGCGTACCGGGAAGGGTTTTCCTGGCTGCAGTCGATTCCTTTTATGACGATTATTGTCGGGGTCTACCTGATGTTTGCGCCGCGGCTGTACGCAATCTCCAAACGGGCTAACTTTATTACACCGACTGATTGGGTCACATACCGTTTCCGCAATAAGGCAGTAACGATTCTTGCTATTATTCTTATGCTCTGGGGATTGGGAAACTACTTACTTGAACAGCTTGTCGCCATCGGGCAGGCCGTGGCCGGGCTTACCGGAGGTACGATTCCCTATGAATATGCTGTTATCGGCTTTGTGTTTGTCATGCTTACGTATGAATGGCTGGGTGGAATGAAAGCCGTGGCCTTTACTGACGTTATGCAGGGCATTGTATTAATGATCGGGATTATTGTGCTGCTGGTAGGGGCGCTGACGCTTACAGGAGGCGGCTTTACGAATCTTACATCAGATATTGCGACAACAGCGCCGGAGAAAATAGGTGTCCCTGATACGATTACTTCGGTAAACTGGCTCAGCATGATTCTGCTCGTTGGATTTGGGGCCGCTATTTATCCGCACGCGGTACAGCGGATTTATTCCTCGCAGAGCGAGCGGACGCTGAAGCGTTCTTTGTCCCGAATTGCATTAATGCCGCCAATTACTACAGGATTTGTGCTGATTATTGGTATTATTGGCATTCAGCTGTTTCCAAACCTGGATACTGCGGCGTCGGAACAGCTTATCGGTCTCATGGCCAATGAAGTGGCGGCTATTAACGGCTTTTACTACTGGACGATGGTTATCTTATTCGGCGGTATTGTTGCCGCCATTGTCTCCACCGCTGACTCGGCGCTGTTAAGTTTTTCATCAATGGTATCCAACGATATTTATGGCAAATACATTAACCCGGATGCGCCGGAAAAGAAAAAAGTAAAAGTCGGAAAATTAGCAGGAATAGGCGTCATTGCCCTGCTCTTATGGATTGCCTGGAATCCGCCCGGCACATTGTACCAGATTTTTGTATTGAAATTCGAACTGCTGGTGCAGGTATTCCCGGCTTTTGTGCTGGGGCTTTACTGGAAAAGGCTCGCCGCTGTTCCGGTTTTCTGGGGCATGCTCACAGGCGCCATTATTGCGGCAGCCATGACGCTGACAGGAAACAGTACCTTTATAGGGGTGCACGGCGGCGTCATTGGACTTGCAGCTAACTTCTTTATCTGCACGGTCGGTTCCCTTCTTATACCGGCTAATCAGGCGAAACAGGATGAAGCAGAAGAAAGAAGCTCGATGAAACTGGAGGAAATCAAGTATAATGAAAAAACAGGTTCATTAGGATAGAGCCTTTCTGCTTTTAAACTGCTGTAAAGAAGGTCCTGTTTATGACATTATCACCGCTTACCGACACATCAAATGAACTCATAGGAAAAAAACCATGGATTATGCTTGGCTGGCTGCTGTTCGCGCAGATATTGGTTGCTTTTGTAGGGAGAAGTTTGTCCCCGCTCGGTGTGTTTATAGGCGAAAGCTTGTCGCTTACGAATGCCCAGATCGGTATGCTGCCGGCCGCCTTGTTTTTCGGGCAGTTTGCGGCCGCTATTCCTGCGGGAATCTATGTGGACCGGATCGGCACGAGGCCGCTTCTCCTTGCGCTGTCGCTATGCCTGGGCATCAGCCTGTTTTTAGCCTCGATGACAACGAATTTTATGATGCTGCTGCTTCTTATTGTGATCGGCGGCTTTGGCTATGGTGCGATGCACCCGACGTCCAACCGCGGCATTATTTACTGGTTTGAGCATAAAAGCCGCGGCACCGCGATGGGCATTAAGCAGATGGGGGTAACGGCAGGCTCAGGGCTGGCCGCACTTCTGCTTGTGCCGCTGGCCGGCTGGTACGGCTGGCGTCCGGTCGTTATGCTTGCGGCCCTGCTTTTGATTGGGGCCGGCCTGCTCAGCTTCTGGAAATATCGTGATACGAAAGAAGCAACAGAGATTCGAAGTAGCCCGCCGGAAAAAGGAGCAACCTTCAAGCGGCTGAAAGCGATGGGACGCAACCGTCCGCTGCTGCTCATGAGTGGAGGGGCGATGGGCATTAACGGCGCCCAGATGTGCCTGAATACGTATATGATTATTTATGCGATTCAAGTGATCGGGCTTCCGATTTACCAGGCGGGGCTGTTGCTTGTTGTCTCGGAGATTGCAGGATCGATTGGACGCATCGGTTGGGGAACGGTCAGCGACCGTTTGTTCAACGGCAACCGCCTGATCATTTTAAGTATTATTGCGGTAGTGTCTGCCGTCTGCTCGATTATTATGGCAGGATTTTCTCCCGGCACGTCGTTTTTTGCGATGGCAGTTCTTGCCTTTTTCTTTGGCAGCTGCGTATCCGGCTTTAACGGCTTATGGATGAATGCAGCCACAGAGCTTGTGCCTGCCAAAGAAGCAGGGCTTGCCAGCGGATTCAGCATCAGCGTCGGTTCGTGGGGCGTGATTATCGGTCCGCCGCTGTTTGGACTTGTAACGGATATTACCGGCGCTTTCACGGCCGGGTGGTACAGCCTGGCCGGCCTGCTTGGATTAATAGGCTGCTTGTTTATATACCTTCATATTTCAACAAGAAAGGACGAAGCCCATGCCCAGTCATGATGCGTTATCGTTTGTACCGGAAGAATTAAAAGACAAAGATATGTATAAGCTGTTAATCGGTTCCATTGTGCCAAGGCCCATTGCCTGGATCAGCTCAAAAGATAAAGACGGAGTACTTAATCTGGCGCCGTTCAGCTTTTTTACCGTCGCTTCCAGAAAGCCGCCGACCCTGCTTGTATCCATCGGTCCCGGCGTGAAAGAACGGGAAGGAACCGTGAAAGATACGCTGGAGAATATACGGGCAACAGAAGAATATGTCATTAACATTGTGCCGGAACGCCTGGGCAGCAAAATGCATCATTCATCGGAGAGTGTGGCATCATCGGTCGATGAATTTGAGTTGACCGGATTAACAAAAGAGCCGTCCCGGGTAATCGATGTGCCGTCTGTGAAAGAATCCCCGATCGCGTTTGAATGCCGGCTGTCGCAGATTATCCCTGTAGGCGGGGACCATCTGGTACTGGGGGAAGTAAAGCACGTCCGTATGGAAAAAGATGTGTATTTAGGCAACTACAAAACAAATATTGATTATTGGAAGCCGCTCGGACGTCTGGCTGGAGATTATGCCGGCCTGACCGATTCCTATCCGCTTCCGCAGGATGACTGATCCGGGTGTTTTATAAAAAGCGCCATCCGGTAATATAAATAGGAAATAAGACAAAGCATGCAGTGGAAGCAAAAGTTGTCAGGTGGAAAGCGCCGCCTGAAAATATAACACCCCGGCCCCTCTACTTGAGGGGTCTTTTTGTGCACTTGTGAAATTTTATTGACAATTTTTTACTGGAGCACTGGAAAAACAGGATACCCTGCCGATATTAAGAAAGACAATTCGAGACGTTTATTATATAGAAAAAGGGGCCAACTATGCTAAGTCAACTAATCACCTCTAAAACGAGGCTTCGTCTGCTTCTCAAGTTCTTCGTCAGAACTGAAAATGAAGCTTACCTCCGCCAGCTGGCGAAAGAATTCAATGACTCCGCCAATGCAGTACGCGTGGAATTAATGCGTTTAACGAACGAAGAACTCCTGCTTACAAGAGATGCCGGCAATACAATAATGTACCGGGCGAATACGGAGCATGAATATTTCGGAGACCTCCAGCGCCTTGTATGGCGGTTCACGAAATGGGAAGAAATGAAACACATCTGTGAATCACCGGCTGTAAAAGAAATATACCTTGGAGAAGTGAATGAAGCCAAATCTTTTGAATACATAATTGTTCATGATCTTGATAATGCAGGGGCCCAGCATTTGTTTTTTCCGAAAGAGGGGACGCCGGTAACCATCATGAATCCCGACCAGTTTGCGGAACAAAAAAAAAGCAGGAAATCCTGCTTTAAAATCTGGGACTATTCTTATCTCAGCCAGTTAATAAAATGAATAATCTGCACAGCTGTAAAAGCAATAAATAGAGTAAACGCTGCAGCAGAAGAATTTAGAATTACATCGCTGACAGCAGCACTGCGTCCGTCTATGAAAAATTGGTGAACTTCATCGAGCAGCCCTACAAAGCTTGCGCCAACCCAGCCAATCACATACGACCATTTTGATTTAGAAAAAGTGCGCCATAAAATAAGAGCGATTACACTGAAAACCATAACGTGAGCCGTTTTTCGAACAGCGAAATTCAGTGGTTCTGCCGGAATAAGCGGAACGATCGAAAGGATGCGTTCGGTGTTCTGTCCGGTAGCCACCGAAGAAGATGTCAGTGCGTATAATGCTATTACAAGAGCTGCACCAATCAACAGCCAGTGCCATCGTACCATGGCCATAATAAGTGCCTCCCTTTTTGTTTGCTGCAGAATCAATCAGTATATAATGCTTTTTACCGAAAGTCCACTTCCTCTTATACCCTGTCATATGTTTCCACTAACGGCTGTTTACGTAAACAGCCGTTTTTTGCTTCGTTTGCGGGTGAAAAACAATAACCCCCATACAGCAACTAGCGCAGCGGCAGCTCCGGCCGCATTAATCAGGACATCGGTAAACAAGGCGGTCCGTTCCGGTACAAAGGACTGATGCCATTCATCCACCAGCCCGTACCCGGAAGCGAGAGCCCACGCTTTAACAAAGCGAAGCGATGCCCCGCGCAGCGTCAGCCAGAACAAAAAGGCAAGCAGACCGAACGCCGCCAGATGCACGGACTTTCTAAGAAAAAAATTCACGACAGCTGCATCGAGAAACGGATTGGTAAACATCCGTTCCGTAGAGCTGCCGGTAAAAATAGTCAAGCGGGTGGCTATTGCGATCATAAGACACCAGCTGATCGCTGCCATTCCCCAAATATATCGTGTATCCAACATGTCTGCATCACCTGTAGAAAAGTATAAAGCAGGGAAAAAAGAAAGTCACGAAAATCCGGGCAGATAGGGTAGGGTGATGGACAATAGGGAAAGCAGCAAAAAAGCAGGAGGAGCCGCTGGCTGCGGCATTCTCCTGCTTTTTTATTTATTATTTAACGGAATCTCCGCTGTAAATACCATGCTCCCGCGGATACTCATCCAATGAAGGGTCATAGCACGATACCTGTTCACTGTTGTCTTCGAGAGCCATGGACTGACTCGAAGGCGGGGTGGTTTCTCCTTCCGCGTCCCGGCCTTCCGGACTTCTGATGCCATATTCACTGCGCGTTTCTTCTTCCACACGGTCGGTCAGCTCCATGCCAAGATCCAGGCTTTCCAGCAGCCGCTGGTTTACATAACTAGTAACAAACTCCCCAGCTTCTTCCGTCTCACCAGCTTCAAGCATCCGGGCTGCTTCATGCTCCAGGCTTGCCTGGCCGTCGAGCATCTTTTTTTCAAACTGCTCGATTTCTCCGGTGACATCATGTAGAAAGGCCTCAGGATTGTCGCATGTGTAATACATAAGCCGTTTAAATTCTCTTACAGCAGAACGGGAAGCTTCCTGGGCCGCATAGTCAGAAGAAAGAAAGTGCGAATCCCCATCTTTCGTTAAATAGCGGTGCTGCAGAAACTCCGGCGGCACTTCTTCTGTGGCAATAGGAATAGGGACATAAGGAGTAGTGACAGCTCCGGTAGTAGCAAGCCAGAGGGTCTGGAGTTGATCATCGACCTCCGGACGGAGCTGGGCGACCTGGCCGTAACCGGAAAAGTCATTGGACCATCTTGGATCCCTTACAAGGGCGAGCATATCTTCAAGGCTTACAGGGGCCATCTGCTCGAGCTCATCTTCCCGGTCATAAGGAAGACGGGAAGCGGTGTAATGGTCTTCAGCTTTATCGACTCCTTCCCCGGGAAACGGTTCCCCGTACACTTCCTGCAGATCCATTACAGAGCTTGCATCCTCGGGATCCCTCCAGCCTTGTTCTTCGGCAAAAGTAATGAGATTGTCGGAAGCCATGAAATCCTCGCTTTCTTCAAAATCCACCGGGAAATCATTAATATAGCCGGGATAAGACACTCTGACTTCATCTGACCCCAGGCGTTCGGCAGCCCAAAGGCCCTGGCCGCCGGCATAATTTATAAAGACCCATCCTTCTTCTTCGTCAGCGAATAAATGCGAATTTCCACCATAAGTAGAATAGCCGTGCTCATCAATTAAGCCGCCAATGATTTCCACCGCTTCTCTGGCTGAACCTGCCCGCTCCATAGCAATTCTGGAAAGGTCACTGTAATTTGGTCCCTGCTGGGGTTCAGGAGTCATTTCCACTAATTCTTCCCGGGAAGGGGACCAGATATCCCTTGCGGCTAATCCTTTGTCATTCAATCCTCCGTTTGTTAAAGGAGGAGGAAACCCTGCGAATTCCGAATAAGTAGAGCTGATGTATTTATTCGTATGTGCGGCCTGTGGTATTTCGATAAGCTCTCCTTCAATACTCGCTTCATCGGTTACTCCTACTTCCATCATGGCGCCGTCCGGATGGCTCTGCGCCGGGACAATGTCAATCCAATGGCTGGACGGTTCATGGCCGAAGCCGCCAATTAAAGTGGAGCCATCTTCTGTAAGTTCGCTTCCTACGTAAAATCCGATGCTTTTTTCTTTCGTTGGATAGTTCTTTTTTTCTTCCGCTGGTTCATGCACTTCCTCTGCCTCTGCTTCCTTTTCGATACCGTTACTCAGTAGATATCCGGATGTTCCCGTCAGGCCCAGGACAAGCGCCAGGCTGCCGGCTAATCTTTTTTTCATCGTCGATCTCCTCCTTTTAAATGGTGGTGTGCAAGAGTATATACTTAAAAGAGTAATGGATTGTCATCGGTAAAGCAAATTAATTACAGAATATTTAGAATTTAAAGAAATTTCCCAGTACAAGCGGAAAATGGAATTGACTTTCATAAAAAAAGACAATACCGTAAAGAATGATAGAACCTATTTCTATGTGTAAGTAGACTGCATTTACAAAAAAAGGACGTGAAGGCATGAATCCAAGAATCGTGATCGCCGGCACAGGAAGCGGAAGCGGCAAAACAACCGTTACCGTCGGCCTGCTCCAGGCTTTTCAAAATAAAGGACTGCAGGCTCAGGGGTTCAAGTGCGGGCCTGATTATATTGACCCGAGCTATCATACAGCGGTGACCGGCCGGTCTTCAAGAAACACAGACAGCTGGATGCTCGGGGAAGAAGGAATGAAGGATGTGTTCCGCCGCGGGAGCGGAGATGCGGATATTTCGGTGATTGAAGGCGTGATGGGCATGTATGACGGGAAAAGCCCAACATCTGACCACGGAAGTACAGCGGAAATCAGCCAAATGCTAGAAGCACCGGTTATTTTAGTTGTTAATATTTCAAGTATGGCAAGAAGCGCGGCCGCTGTTGTTAAAGGCTTTCAGTCGTTGTCTGATTCCAACATTGCCGGCGTGCTGCTTAATATGGCGGGAAGTGAAGGCCATGCGAAGCTCTGCCAAACAGCGATTGAGCAGGAATGTCACGTGCCCGTCGTCGGCTTTCTGCTGAAAGGGGACGCACCGACTATTCCGGAACGGCATTTAGGACTGATCCCTGCCATTGAGCGGGGAGAACTGGACAGCTTTTTTGCTGAGCTGGGCACGGTGATGGCAGAGCGGATTGATCTGGATCTGCTTTATGACATTGCCGCTTCTGCTCCTGATAGAGTGTGGCCGGTTCGGACACCTATCGAAGCGGAACATAAAGCTGTGATTGCTGTAGCGTATGATGCGGCGTTTAACTTTTATTATCCGGAAAACCTGGAGCTGCTGGAGGAAAGCGGAGCCGAGCTTGCCTATTTCAAGCCGCTTGAAAATGAACCGCTGCCTTCTCATGCAGACGGTCTTTACATTGGCGGCGGCTTTCCGGAGGAATTTGCAGAAGAACTTTCTGGAAATCAAACAACAAAAACGTCGATCCGTGAAGCGTTAAAAGAAAAGCTCCCTGTGTATGCGGAGTGCGGAGGCTATATGTATCTGGCGGACACGTTGACGACAACGGACGGCACAGCACATGAGATGCTCGGCATAATACCGGTGGATGTTACGATGCAGACGAAACTTGCTTCCCTTGGCTACAGGGAGATAACCGCTTTGGACGATTCTGTTATTATGCGCCGGGGAACGGTGGCGAAGGGCCATGAATTTCATTATTCTACCGCACAGGCAAAAATAGACTGGCCTCCTCATCACGAAGTAAAAGCGATGAGAGGCACGGAGCAGGAAGGGTATTATACGGACCATATCACAGCGGGTTACACGCATCTTCACTTTGGATCGAATCCATCCATACCGGCCCGATTTGTCCAAAAAGCCGCCGCCTGGCGGGAAAAACAAGAGACTGCCGCGCAAAACTGATTTTCATTAAAAAGGTGGAACATACGTATTTTTAGGGGGTCGCTTTCCGCAGGCCATGCCTCAGCTAAAGAGGGAAAGAACACCCTCTTTATCTTCACCTATGGCTGGTCTGCCGGAGTCTCCCCTGTTTTTTTCTGTTATTGTTGACAGACTTTCTAAAGAATTCAAGATCTTAATCAAGTGACTTCTCGATCATTTAGAAAAGAGTATTCTTTCTGCTTCTTTTAATATTTTTCATTTTGTGTACATTTTCTAACATTAAAATTCTGATTTTTCTGATATAAAATGAGGATTATAGGGAATAATATCTAAACTATGCAAAAGGAGGAATAAAATATGCCCGAAAAGTTAT
Organism: Sinobaca sp. TMA16-18; assembly: GCF_059510535.1. NCBI lineage: Bacteria > Bacillati > Bacillota > Bacilli > Caryophanales > Sporolactobacillaceae > Sinobaca > Sinobaca sp. TMA16-18. Next base: position 208,194 of record NZ_JCAKFM010000005.1, read on the forward strand.
TCAAGGTGGATTTGTCAAAGTCAATGGATAAACAGGATGTTCCCGGTCACAACAGGTGGCACCCGGATATTCCTGCCGCTTTTTCTGTTGATCCCGGCCAGTCGTTTCGGATGGAGTGTCTGGATTGGACGGACGGCCAGATCAAAAACAATGACGACCCGTCCGACATCCGTGACGTCAACCTGAACCGCGTACACGTACTGAGCGGTCCGGTTCATGTGAATGGGGTGGAACCCGGCGATCTGCTCGTAGTAGACATTCTTAACGTAGGCGCTCTGCAGGAACAGGAATGGGGATTTAACGGCGTATTTTCGAAAGAAAACGGAGGAAGCTTCCTGGTGGAACATTTTCCGGAAGCCCAGAAATCGATTTGGGACTTTCACGGTATCTATACGACGTCCCGGCATATTCCGGGCGTGAAGTTTGCCGGCATTATCCACCCCGGGCTGATCGGAGTGGCACCGTCGCATGAGCTTCTGGCAGAATGGAACAGGCGCGAAGAAGAGCTTGTGAAAACGGATCCGGACCGGGTTCCGCCGCTTGCGAACCTGCCGGACAAAGACAGCGTCGTGTTAGGAACATTAAAAGGAGAAGCATTCGATAAAGTAGCAAAAGAAGGAGCCCGAACCGTTCCGCCCCGGGAAAACGGCGGCAACTGCGATATTAAAAACCTCTCGCTCGGTTCGAGAATATATTTTCCGGTCTTCGTGGATGGAGCAAAGCTTTCTGTCGGCGATCTTCATTTCTCCCAGGGGGACGGGGAAATTACGTTCTGCGGCGGCATTGAAATGCCGGGCTGGATTGATCTTCATGTAGACGTCATTAAAGGCGGCATGGAGAAAAACCACATCCAGAAAAATCCGGTGTTCCAGCCTGGTCCAATGGATCCACAGTACAGCGAATACCTTGTATTTGAAGGAATATCAGTCAACGAATCCAATGGAAAGCAGAGCTACCTGGATTCCAACATCGCCTATCAGAATGCCTGCCTGAACGCGATTGAATATTTGAAAACAAAAGGATATACCGCAGAACAGGCGTATATGCTGCTGGGAACGGCACCGGTGGAAGGCCATATCGCGGGTATTGTAGATATTCCAAATGCCTGCTGCACCGTGTCCATTCCGAAAGCCATCTTTGACAAATCGATGGATCCAACAGAATAAGGAGGGAAAGCCTGTGCCTGTGTACACATTTGAATGCGGAGAAGGGGACAGATTCGACGAGTTTCATTCTTCAACAAAAGGGGATAAAAGCCGGGCAGTCTGCCCTTCCTGCGGCGGAGAGGCAAAACGTTTGTTCTTTGCTCCGTCTATTTACAAAATGAACAGCACCGTAAAGCAGAAAATCGACAGCGGGGCCGAGCCGCGCCTTCGAAAAAAAGGCGAACCGGCCGGTACACCGATTCGCAAAAAACGTCCCCCGGTTTCCCGTCCGTGGCAGATTGGCGGATAGGGACTGTCTCAAAACTTACTCTGTAGATTGGGTTCTTCGTTTTACCAATAATAAGAGAAGCCGGACGAAACCCCTCATATTCCTTTTGGAAGCAATACGAGGGGTTTTACATACAGCGATAGTCCTCTCTTTTGACAATAGGGTAAAACAAAACCATAAAAAGGACCAGGCGGTGACTCAGGCAGACCAGCCATCGGTGAAGAGTAAGAGAGCGTTCTTCTCCTCTTTAGCTGAAGCATGGCCTGCCGAAAGCTTCCGCCTGGATAAACCCCCTATCTATTTTTTCAGAATCGGATGGGGATGTTTCTTTTTTCAACTGTACGTTTGGGACAGTCCCTTTATTAAAACAAACGAAGCTGTTCGTAGCGCGTCGTTTTGTATACTTTGCCTCTGCCGCCGGCCGCATCACCGGCTCCGTGGAAGTCAGAAGTGGTTACGCCGAGCAGCCGGACTTCCCGGCCGAGTGAGGCGATATGCTCAAGCTGCGCGCCTAAGGCAGCAAGCAGAATTTCCTGGTCATCGGTCGGGTCATCAAGCGTTGTCCGCCGGGTAATCTGCTTAAAATCGTAGAATTTTACTTTCAAGACGACGCATTTCACGCGGATGCGGTCTGCCTGCAGACGGCTGAGGACCTGCTGCAGAAGGTCTTTTATGATCGGAAGCATGTCCTCGTATTCGCTGATGTTATGCGGCAGCGTCGTTTCCCGTCCCATCGATTTGCGCTCCCGGTACGGATTGACTTCCCGCTCGTCGATTCCCCGGGAATTGTTGTAAAACGTATGGCCCCGCTTGTGAAAAATACGGACCAGTTCTTCTTCGCTCCATTTCAGCAGATCAGCACCTGTCTGCACTCCCATGTCGAGAAACGTTTCTTTCGTGGACTTTCCGACGCCGCGGAAGTCGCCGATAGGGAGTTCGTGAATAAAGGCCGGCGCCTTTTCGGGGGTTACGACGGTCAGGCCGTCCGGCTTTTCGTAGTCGGAGGCGATTTTTGCGAGAAATTTATTATAGGACACGCCGGCAGACGCGTTCAGGCCGGTTTTTTCCTTGATTCTCTTTTTGATTTCTCTCGCTACATACGTGGCCGAAGGGTAGCCCAGCTTGTTTTCCGTTACATCCAAATAAGCCTCATCGAGCGAAAGAGGCTCTACCAGATCGGTGATGTCATAAAATATATCCATAATTTCTTTGGAAACATCCCGGTATTTCTGCATGTTCACCCGCACAAACACTGCCTGGGGACAGCGCTTATACGCTTCGTGGGAAGCCATGGCGGAATGGATGCCAAAAGGCCTGGCTTCATAGGAGCAGGTAGCCACTACCCCTCTGGAATGGGGGCTTCCGCCTACAACAACTGGTTTTCCACGGAGCTCGGGACGGTCCCGCTGTTCGATGGACGCATAAAAGGCATCCATATCGATATGAATTATTTTTCGAATAGGGGTTTTATCCATCTGTTGTCACCCTTTTCCTCATTTCCGTTTCATTTCCTTCATTATATAGAGAGAACGTTAGAAAAACAAACGCACGTTCGTTTGGCTCTTTTAAAAGGGAAATATTTCCTTTGTTCTTTATATAGTTCTTTGAATTTGCCATTTTTTTAGGTAAGATAGGGGAAGTGGCAGTTTCATTATTATGAAAATTGGGGCGTAAGTATGAAAAAAATGGGTTTTGCAGCATTGATTGTCGTATTTATAGCTGTAATGGTATATGGGAAAATTCACTACGATCAGAAAATAGCTTCGACGGTACAGCCGGACGAAGAACATACAGAAGACTCATCTGTATCCGGTGCAGAAACATCCTCTTCTAATGGAACGCCTCTGGAAGGCGCCCAGGAAGAATTTGGACAGAGGCTGCAGGAAAGCATGGATGCAGGAGAAGAGCTTACCATCGTCTTATCCGGGTCCGGGGCTTTGGAGTCGGCAGAGGAGAATGTGCCTTTCCTGCTTCAGGAAAAACTGCGCAGCTTTTATGATACAGATGATATCATAGTGCAGGCTTCTACGTTTGGCGACAGTACATCGCTTGAAGTCATGGCAGCAGATGGAGATGTAACGGCGGCCGGACTGGAGCCGGATGTGCTCGTTTTTGAACCATTTGTTTTAAATGATAACGGACAGGTAAGTGTAGAGGATACGCTCTTTAACACGAATGCTTTTGTGAATACGGTGGAGGCCGCCAATCCGGAAACCGCTGTGTTCATACAGCCGCCGCAGCCGGTGTATGAAGCAAGGTACTATATTGAGCAGGTGGACGCCCTTCAGGCAGATGCCGGAGAGAACAACTTGAATTATATTAATCACTGGGAAGCATGGCCGGATACAGACGATGCTGCCCTGGAAGAAGAGTACTTAGAAGAAAACGGTGATCCGTCCGCCGAAGGACATGAGCTGTGGGCGCAGGCGCTTGCAGATTATTTCACGGGAGAAGAGGCTTTATAAATAAGCCGAATCTCCTGAAGGCAGTATGGTACACTAGAAGCATTGAAAATAAGATACATAATAGATAGCAGGAGTGTGTATAATGGCAAAACGCAAGAAGGATCAAACCGGGCAGAACAGCCGTAAGCTGGTTACCTGGTTCAACAGCAAGTCGCCGGTAGCCGAGCAGTACCGGACGATCCGGACTAATCTTCAGTATGCATCGGTCGATAATAATGTCCAGACAATTGCAATCACGTCAGCAGGCCCGGGTGAAGGAAAGTCTACTACTGTGGCAAACCTTGCCGTCACGATGGCCCAGCAGGGAAAGAAAACGATTCTCGTTGACGCTGACTTACGGAAACCGACGGTACACTATACGTTCCGCCGTACGAACACAAATGGACTTATTAACGTGCTCGCCAATAAAGAGCCGTTTCACACGTTTACCCAGAAAACCGAAGTGCCGGACCTGGATATTCTTCCAAGCGGCCCAATTCCACCGAACCCGGCCGAAATACTCGGAACAACGGCTATGGAAAACCTCGTAAATGACTTAAAGAAAGAATATGATATTATTTTATTTGATGCGCCGCCGGTACTTGCCGTAACGGATGTGCAGGTTATTTCTAAATACTGTGACGGCACCATTCTTGTGATCAAGAGCGGCGGCACAGAGAAAGATTCTGCCATCAAGGCGAAAGAACTGCTTGAAGTAACAGGCATCCCGGTCCTTGGCTGTATTTTGAACCAGGTTAAAGGAATGGATCAGCGCTATTATTATTATTACGGAGAATCTTAATAACAGCTGTTGACAACAAGCCTGCAGTAAGATAATATTTAACCAATCAACGCGTTTCTCTAATAGAGAAGCGCGTTTTTCTACGTCTCAGGACGTATTTATAGAAAATACGCGTGAAGGCGTGAAAAAAAGGGTAAAGACAGACAGGTATCATAAATAGAAAAGGCAGTGTGATGAAAATGATGAAAAGTCCCGGTTTAGCCGCCGTATTAAGTTTTTTAATCCCCGGCTTAGGACAGATTTATAATGGACAAATTTTTAAAGGGCTGATAATAATTGCCATCCAGGCCGTGAATATTCTACTCATGACTATTCTTATCGGTTATGTCACGTACTTTATCTTCTGGGTATATGCCATCTATGATGCGTATCGTAAGGCGGACAGGCACAACAAAAGAGCCAGTGTCAGACGATAAGATACAAAGAAATCTCCCCTTCTGCTTTATCAGCAGAGGGGAGATTTTTTTACTGCTCAATCAATTCATTTTCTTCCAGAAACTGTTGAACGACGAGTTCCACACTTTCTCCTTCAATATCTACCTGATAATTAAGAGCGCGCATTGTTTCACTGTCAAGAATGTCTTCGAGCGGGGCGAAGATCTCCTCGATTTCCGGGTACTCTTCATAGACGTCCTCTGTCATCGAAACGGCGGCGCTGTATGACGGGAAAAATCCTTGATCGTCTTCGAGTACGCGGAAGCCGAAATCGTCAATACGGGCGTCGGTGGAAAACCCGACAGAGGCATTTACTTCATTATTGTTCAGGGCATTGTAGTACAGGCCCGTTTCCAGCTCTGTTACGCTTCCTTCCAGGGAAAAATCATAAAATTCTTCCATACCGGGCAGTCCGTCCGCGCGATTGGCGAACTCAGCGTCCGTCGCAAAATTAATTTCCCCCGGGTTGTCATTAATGTAGGAAGCGAAATCGCTGATTGTTACGATCCCGAGCTCTTCAGCTTCCTCTTCCTGCATCATAACGGCATACGTATTATTCGCTTCCGTCAGGTTCCGCCAGACGATGTCGTTTTCGGCATCGAGGCGGTTTACTTCCGCGAACGCTTCATCGGCATCGACGATCGGCGGCTGGTCCAAATAAGTCACCAGCCCCGTGCCTACATAATCCCATGTAATATCAATCTGTTCGGTTTCCAGAGCCTGGCGCAGTGCCGTGCTTCCTAATTCCGATATTTCATCTACTTGAAAGCCGTTATCTTCCAGCAGGAAGACCGACATTTTAGCTAAAATAGCCTGCTCGGTAAAGTTTTTGGCGCCTACTTTCACGGATTTCCCGCCTGCCGAACAGGAAGAGAGCACAAGCACCAGGGCCAGCATACTAATCCCAATTAATCGTTTCATGATTCAGCCTCCTATGCTTCATTTGCTTCCCGTGCCAGAATGAGGCCTTTAGGGGTAAGAACACGCTCCAGGTAGCGGAACAGCAGGTCTACGGTAATTGCCAGCAGCGTAACCGGAACAGCACCTGAAATGAGATATGAATTATCAAACAGGCGGATGCCGGTAAAAATCCATACGCCAAGGCCGCCGGCACCGACAAGGTACGCAAGAGCTGCCGTACCGATATTAATAACAAGCGCCGTGCGGATTCCGGCAATAATGGATACAACCGCATTGGGCAGCTCCACTTTCCATAGAATCTGTGTGTTAGTCAGGCCCATGCCGCGGGCCGCATCTTTCGTATTTTCATCAACCGAGTCAAGGCCGGCAATTGTATTCTGCAGTATAGGCAGAAGCGAATAAACAAACAAAGCAAGGATTGCAGCTTCAATTCCAATACCCAGAAAACCCATGGCCAGTGCGAGCACTGCCAGACTCGGAATCGTCTGGCCGAGGTTGGCAACCGTGACGATAAACCACTCCGTACGACGAAAGGCCGGACGGGTCACGAAAATGCCGAGCGGTACGGCAATAAGCACAGCCGCTAATCCGGAAGCGAAAATAATGAGAACATGCTGGCCGAGAAGTTCAAGAAACAGAGCGGGCTGTTCGTAAATCTGGCGGAACATGCCCTGCGAGAATCCCCAGATAAAGAAAGCCGCAATAACGGTCCAGAGAAGAATTTTTACAATCAGGGCTATGCGCTTGTTAACCGTGTCCATGTTCAGCCCTCCTGTCCCTTAATTTCTTTATGAAGAAATTGTTCCAGAAGATCCATTGTCAGGCTGCCGTGGTTGTTGCCATCGTTGTCTTCAATAACAAGCTGATCGGCTTCCTGGTTTAAAATCATTGAAATGGCGACACGGAGCGAGGTGTTTTCATTAATGGTCCGGATATCCTTGGACTCGAAGTTAGGCTTTAACGTAAACGCCCGATACAGGTCTTTTACCGTATACAGGCTCATGCTTTTAAGAACGCGGTCCGAGCCGACGAACTCATTGACGAATTCGTTTTTCGGATGATTTAGAATCTCCGCCGGGGTATCGTACTGCATCACTTCCCCGTCGCGGAGAAGTACAATTTTGTCTCCCATTTTTACCGCTTCATCAATATCGTGGCTGACAAATAGAATCGTTTTCTTAACCTCACGCTGAATCTGCAGGAATTCCTCCTGAAGCCGGGCGCGGATAATCGGGTCGAGGGCACCGAACGGCTCATCCATCAGCATAACGGGCGGATCGGCTGCAAGTGCACGGGCCACGCCGATACGCTGCTGCTGCCCACCGGACAATTCATGGGGGTAGCGTTTTCTGTACTCATCCGGGTTCAGGCCGATCAGGTCCATTAAATAGTTAAAGCGGTCCCGCTTTTTCGCGCGGTCCCAGCTAAGAAGCTGAGGAACGATCATCATATTCTGCTCGATGGTCATGTTTGGAAACAAACCATTGCTTTGAATGACATAGCCGATTTTACGGCGCATTTCAATTTTATTAAGGGTGGTTACATCTTCCCCATTTAATAGAATGGACCCGCCGGATATCGTTTCGAGCTGGTTTACCATACGAAGCAGCGTCGTTTTCCCGCAGCCGGACGGGCCGATCAGAATAACCATATCTCCGTCTTCAACGGTTAAATTGACATCGTTGATCGCTTTTACATCGCCTTCATATACCTTATTTACATGGTCGAACTGTATCATATCGTCACCCTCTAATTAGTTAGCGCCTTTAGGCGTCAGTTTCTTTTGAATCAGCTTTAAAACAAAGTCAGCCAGTATAGCAACAACAGCAACAGAAATGGCTCCGGCAAGTACCATAGTGGTGTTCGCCCGGACGATTCCCTGATAAATCACAACGCCGAGGCCGCCGGCACCAATAAATGCGGCGATGGCCCCAATACCGATGTTAAGCACGGTCGCCGTGCGTACGCCAGCCATAATGAGTGGCATGGCGTTGGGGATTTCCACTTTCCATAAGCGCTGCATCGTCGTCATGCCAAGCCCGTTCGCTGCATCACGAAGCTGGGGATTGACGTTTTGAATGCCTGTGTACGTATTGCGGATAATCGGAAGCTGGGAATAAAGCACGAGCGCAAGAAAAGCCGGCAGGAATCCAACTCCCTGATTAATAATGGATAGAACGGGAATCATGACACCAAAGAGGGCAATACTTGGAATCGTCATAAAAATGGAAGCCAATTGCAGAATAGTGCCGGCCAGGTATTTGTTAGTCGTTAAATAAATACCGATCGGCACCCCGATCAAAATAGCAGTAATCGTAGCCAGCCCGACAATTTCCAGATGATCAAGCATGTAACCCCAAAGAAATGGATAGTTTTTTACAAAATATTCGATTAATTCGTTCATCGCGGTTTCTCCTTTACTTAAAATAAAGCCTGTTTCTGCCATAGCGGCACGATACAGACTTTTGCCGTTTCTGTAGTTACGAGCTTGTTTGAATAATTTTATCATATCACTATAGTAATTTTAAGACAAACCCTGTCATAGAGGGATATAACGACTTAATAGGCGATAGCTGTGGCTCACAACAATTAAACCGCTTAGAAGAGAAATCATTTTTTAATAAAGAGCCGGATCACTAATAGAAAATACAGTCTATTCAGTGTATAATATGACTATAAAGTCATATTTTTGACTTATTGGTCAACAACCGATAGAAACGGGGGATCATTTATGAAACAAGACCAGCCTTTATTAACAGCAAAAGAACTAAAGGCACTCAAAACGGAACTAACGCGCTTTATGATGGCCTATAAATTTGCGTTGGATGAAGTAAATACAAAAATAGATATATTAAAACAGGAATTTCATTATGTTCATGACTACAACCCGATAGAAAGCGTGAAATCCAGGCTCAAATCGCCGGAAAGCATTCTTAAAAAAATATACAAAAAAGATATTTCTCCTTCGCTGCCGGCTATTGAAAAACATATTAAGGATATTGCTGGAATCCGCATCACCTGCTCCTTTATTTCCGATATATATAAATTAAGCGATATGCTGCAGAAGCAGAAGGATGTCTGCGTGCTGGAAGTGAAGGACTACATTGAGTCACCCAAGCCCAACGGCTACCAGAGTCTGCATTTGTTGTTGGAAGTACCTGTGTTCATGTCTGACAGGGAACAGAACATGTGTGTCGAAGTACAGATCCGTACAATAGCGATGGACTTCTGGGCGAGTCTGGAACACAAAATATACTATAAATACAATAAAACAGTGCCGGAGAGGCTTAAAGCAGAATTAAAAGAAGCGGCAGACTCTGCTGCCCATTTGGACAGAAAGATGGAAGCTCTTCATCAGGAAATGAATAAACTGAAAGCAGAATCGGATGAAGAAGAAGATCTGCATGAATTAATCATTAATGACAGCCGATTTCCTATTCCCACTGATTTTCTGAAACCTTATCTACTTAATGGAAACCACAAAACGGATCAGAATCATAATGAATAAAGAAAAGCTGATTCTGGAACAGGCGGTGCAGTTATTTTCGGAAAAAGGGTATGCGTCCGTCTCCATCCAGGAGATTGCGAACGCCTCCGGCATAGCCAAAGGATCCCTGTATTCTTATTATCCATCCAAAGATATGCTGCTTCTGGCTGCTTTAAATTATTATTTTGAGCAGGTTATGGAAGAAGTGAATGCGGAACCGCAGCAGCAAGGAAAAGAAAGAGAAATATTCATCAGGCAGCTTACGATTTTTTTTGAATCGATTCTGGCCCACAAGGAGTTTATGGATTTATCGATGTACAGCCAAAGCTCCACGCTTCACCATTCAATTCAGGAAATGGCCGCCGAAAAGCAGGAGGAGGTATATGCCTTTTACTCAAACGGCCTGGCCGCCGTTTACGGAGATAAGGCTGTGCCCTATATTTATGATCTATCTGTAATGCTGGAGGGGATTCTTCGTTCTTATATACGTGTGTCCTCCTTTTCCAACGACCCCGAGGGTCCGGCTTCCTTTATAGCGTTTCTTATGAGACGGATGGATGATATCACAGACGGGCTGGCTGCCAAAAAAGAAGTGCCGGTTGTAACAGAAATTCATGTGCAGTCCCTTCACCGGAAGCGGGAAAAAAGCAGAGCAGGCAAAAAAGAAAAGCTCGACGCAGAAATAGAGGCGATAAGAAAAGTGCTTCAGGGAACCGCCGATAAAGAATATTTTATGGTCAGTTTGAATGTGCTGGAAGAAGAACTCGCTGCCAGCCACCCCCGTCTCCCGGTAATAGATGGCATGCTGGCAAACTTTATGAGGCTTAAACAGGTAAATCGGCATGTAAAAGAAATAAAATCCCTCCTGAAAGAAAAATAAACAAGCACAGTTTCGCGGAAGCGGAGCTGTGTTTTTGCTAAACTAATAGAATAGATTCAAAAGGGGAGACGCATATGGAAACAGAAAAGCGGCTGATGAGCGTTATCAATGCAGTAAAGGTCCTGAGCTCTACCAGAGACCTGCCGGAAGTGCTGAATCAGCTGATTAAAGAAGTATTGAATGTGATCGGCGGCGCCAATGCGGCCGTTTTGTTTCTATATGACAGCCGGTCGGACACGCTCTATGCCCAAAGCGCCATGGGATTTGATATGGAGCAGCTCAAGCATGTCCGCCTCGCGCCTGGAGAGGGAATGAGCGGCAAAACGTTTGTATCTCAAAAAGGAAATATTTTCTCGTCGCCTGACCATACGACCCGGGGAATGGAAAACCTTACCGGAAATTCGGAGCATTACTACGCCCGGTCCCTTGGAGAAATGGCCTATCCGGTAAGCGCTATCTGCGTGCCGATTATGTCCGCTGAGGAGAAATGCCTTGGCGTCCTGACGGTAGATATATTTGAAAAAGACAGGCAGTTTGATGCATCAGATCTGCAGCTGTTGGAAACATTTGCCGGACAGGCGTCTATTGCTGTTGAAAATGCGCGGCTGTTTTCGCAGAATAAACGAACTAAACTGATCCACGAAGAACTCTCCAAAGTATCCCTGGCCAAAGGCGGCCTTGGTGATATTACCAAAGCGCTGTCGGGGCTGATTGAAGAGGAAGTGGTTGTATTTAATGAACGGATTGATGTGCTGGCAGTGTCGGGACCAGCGGCAGCAGAGAAAGGGGAAGCCCTCCAAACCGAGGCCGAACCGCTGTTGAAATATGCGATCAGCCGAAACAGTTCTTCCACGAGCGAAGCATTATTGGACGGGGACTCCTACCTGACGTATTTTCTTCCCATTCAGGCAGATGGGCTCGTACTCGGCCTGCTGGCGATTATTGTAGAAAAAAATACCGTATTTGATCCGCTTGATCAGTTTGCGATTGAGCAGGCTATTACTATTTTTGCGATGGAGATGAACCGGCGGGACCGCTTTCTGGCAGAAGACTTTCATTATTCCGGCGCTGTGCTCGAGCAGCTGATCCATGAGCCGTACAATGAGTTTTCTTCCGATGCCCTGGCACGGCTGAATTTTCCGGAGCTCGCTCGTCATCATTATGCAGTAGTGCATTTATATGTAAGAGATCCGCTGCTTCCTTTTCAGGAGGTCGGGGAAAAGAAAAAGCAGCTGATGCGCGTGATCTATAGAGAAATAGAAAGCATCCCGATAAAAACGCTCGTATACGAACGAAACATGGAAGTCACATTTATGTTTACGGTAGCCGCTTCCTCCTCAGAGGAAAGCGTGTTTGATTCACTCGAACCGCTGTTTTCTTCTATTATCCACTATGCCGGTCGGGAATGTGAGCTCAAAGGCCTTGCCGGATTCGGGCAGGTTGTCGGTAAACTTCAGGATGTTCATCTGTCCTATAAAGATGCGAAACGCTGTGTACAGTATCTGCAGGCCGGGGAGGGAAGCCGGAATCTGATGACGTACCGGCAGCTCGGTCCGTACCGCTTGTTTTTAAAAATGGAGCGCGGAGAGCTGCAGGATTATGCAGATGAAGTGCTCGGCCGGGTGGCGGAGCATGATAGAAAGCATGAAACCGAACTGCTGAAAACGCTGAAAGTGTACGTGGAGTCCAATCAGAACATGGCGGCAAGCGCAAAGAAATTATATGTACATGTGAATACGATTAAGTACCGTCTGCAGTCCATCTATCAACTGCTGCACACCGAGAAGCTGGATGGCCGGGAGTTGTTTGAACTACAGCTCGGTCTGCATATTATGGAATATTTGAATACCAAATAATCCGTTGGGGGTAACCGACAAACAAAAGCCAGAATGTTTGTTGGTTACCTCTATTTTATATTTATTTGAATTATCTTATAGTTTTAACATTCAGACTTATGAAGGAGGAACCGACATGGAGCCCATTTTTATTGCGGTCATATTAATCGCTATTATTGCCCTTGGAGAAGTGCTTTCTTTATCTTCGCGGGCAAAAATCCCCACCCTGCTTGTGGTGGTCGCTTCTGTTTTTATACTGCTCCAGACAGGGATCCTGCCGGAATCCTATATAGAAGCCTCCAATCTGGTGGCATTTGGCGGCATGCTTGTGCCTGTCCTTATTGTTCACCTCGGAACGATGATTCCCCTGACCGTTATTATTAAACAGTACAAAGCCGTCTCCATCACGCTGATTGGACTGGTTATTTCGGTAGCGGCGATGCTTGCTATTATTACGCCGCTGTTTGGCTACGGGACGGCGGTCGCTGGTGCCGGGCCGCTGACAGGCGGTATCATTGCCTATATCGTTACATCGGAAGGACTGGCGGAAGCAGGACTTGTAACGCTTGCGGCTATTCCGGTTGTCGTGTTTACGCTTCAGAATTTAGTCGGTATGCCGCTGACGTCGGTACTGCTGAGCAAATACGCACATACAATCCGTGAGGATATTTATAACGAGGAATACTTAACGGAAGGCGACGAAGCGCTGAAGGAAAGCGCACTGTCTTCCGAACAGCCGAAGAAAATGCTGTTTCCGGAAAAGTACATGAAAAGCAATTTCTTTCTATTATTTCTACTGTTTGTCGGCGGTGCTCTTGCCGTCTGGCTGGACGGACTGACCGGTATTAATAACAGTATTTGGGCGCTTGCGATAGGGATTACGGGAGCGGCGTTTCGTTTTTATCCGGAGCGTACGATGGATAAGGCAAACAGCTCTGGTATTACAATGGTCGCGCTGATTGTCGTCGTTGTTAATTCACTCGTCGGCGTCACGTGGGATCAGGTCGTTGCTTCCCTGCTGCCCGTTCTCTGCATTATTCTCATTGGTACAACCGGCCTGATCCTGGGCGCTTTAATCGGCGGGAAACTGTTTAAATGGAAGCCGACCAAATCGATTCCTGTTGTCCTGACGGCACTTTACGGATTTCCGGGTGATTATTTAATCGTGGAGGAAGTCAGCCGCAGCGTCGGTCGCAACGAAGCAGAAGAAAAACGCATCATGAATGAACTCGTCGCCCCCATGCTGATCGGTGGATTTACTTCTGTTACCGTAGGTTCAATCGTTATTGCGAGTATTCTCATTCAAACTATTTAAAGGAGCGGATTACACATGGCATATACGCTTATTAAAAACGGAACATTAATCGACGGAACGGGAGCGGAACCGGTCCGGGACGTTTCTGTATTAATCAAAGACAACCACATCGAACAATTAGGTGAAATCATTACAGCACCGGAAGACACAGCGGTTGTTGATGCCGATGGAAAATACATTCTGCCTGGTCTGATTGATACCCACGTCCATATGGCCCTGCAGATTAAAAACGTACAGGAATCCATTTTAACGCCGTTTTCCTACCGGTTTTACGAAAGTATTCATTACCTGCAGCGCACGCTCAATACAGGCATTACCTCTGTCCGCGATGCGGGTTTTGCAGATACGGGGATGAAGAAAGCCGTTCAGGACGGGCTTGTCAAAGGACCGCGGATGCAGGTAAGCATCAACCCGCTTACTATTACCGGCGGTCACGGCGATAACTGGAATCATTCCGGCGTGGATACGACTCCGCAGACGTATCCGGGCATGCCAAGCGGTATCTGTGATGGAAAAGAAGAAGTACGTAAAGCGGTCCGGGAAATGCTCCGTGCCGGAGCGGATGTCATTAAAGTACATGCGACCGGAGGCGTGACGAGTCCGACCGACCATCCGGAATTTACGCAGTTTTCCCAGGAAGAGCTGGAAGTGATGGTAGAGGAAGCGCACTTCCGAAAAGGGATCAAGGTGATGGCCCACGCCCAGGGTGCCGAAGGAATTAAGAATGCGATCCGGGCCGGTATTTATTCGATTGAACACGGCATTTATATTGATGACGAAGTGATAGAGCTGATGCTTGAGAACGGTACGTTTCTCGTGCCGACACTGCTGGCCCCGCTGTCCGTGCTCGAAGCCGGGGAAACGGACGATTCCATGGCCCCTTACGCGGTGGAAAAATCAAAAGAAGTATTTGAAACACATAAAGCAAGTATCGCTAAAGCGTATAAAGCAGGCGTGAAAATTGCAATGGGAACGGATGCCGGCGTTATGGCGCACGGAACCAACCTGCGTGAGCTCGGGCTGATGTGCGACATCGGCATGACGGAAATGGAAGCCATCACGGCTACGACAAAAACCGCTGCTGAATGTCTTGGCTGGGAAAAAGAATTGGGTACAATAGAAACAGGAAAGCTCGCGGATGTGATTATGAGCAGAACGAACCCGCTGGAAAATATCCGATCGCTGGAACAGAGCGAAACGATCTGCTTTGTTATGAAAGACGGAGCCATTTACAAAAATCAAAAATAGCAGGTGAGCGCATGCATACAGACAACTGGAATTTATACGAAACGCTGCTTAAGAATTACCGTACAGATTATTCCTATGACGGTATCAGCGGAGAGCGAATCGCCTCCCGTCTGCACGCCCTCTCTGAAATTGGTCTGACGGAAAGCGGAGGCAGCTATCGGCTTGGGTTTTCCAACGAAGAACGACAGGCGAAAGATCTGGTTATCGGCTGGATGAAGGACGCCGGGCTGTCGGTAACCGAAGATGCGGCCGGCAATGTATTCGGCCGCCTTGAGGGAAGCAATCCGGATCTTCCTGCGCTGCTAAGCGGATCCCATGTAGACAGCGTGCCGGAGGGAGGCCATTTTGACGGTCCGCTCGGGGTGCTGTCATCGCTTGAAGTGGCAGAGGCCTGGAAAGAAACCGGGTACGTGCCGAAACGAAGCTATGAAGTAGTGATTTTTACAGATGAAGAAGGCGCCAGGTTTAATAACGGATTAACCGGCAGCCGGGCGATGACGGGTGAAATAGATCCATCCATACAAAGCGGTCTGGCCGATCAGGAAGGCAGGGGATTTGCGGAAGTGCTCCCGGATGTAGGCCTGACGGAAGAAGGCTTTTATCAGTCGGAACGCAGTCTTTCCGACATCGCCGCTTTTGTAGAAGTGCATATCGAACAGGGCACCCGGCTGGAACAGGAAGATCTTCCGGTCGGCATTGTGTCCGGTATCGCCGGCCCGAGCTGGCTGGAAATTTCCTTTACAGGAAGCGCGGGGCATGCCGGGAATACCCCTATGGGGGAACGACGGGATGCACTTGTCGCGGCCGGAGAGTTTGTACGGAGTGTACCGGACATTCCCGGTACGGTGAGCGCGACAGCAGTTGCTACCGTTGGAAAGCTGAACGTATTTCCGAACGGAGCCAATGTCATCCCGGGCCGGGTCGAGCTGGTGGTGGATATTCGTGATATTGAAGAAGAAACGAGAGACAATGTCGTCCGGCTCGTTATGGAAGCCGCCGGGAAAGCAGCAGCTTCCTGCAATGTTGACTGCGAGCAGCAGCAGATACTAAAAGTAAAGCCGGTGCCGATTGCCGACACCGAAAAGCAGATGCTGGGGGATGCACTAAAAGCATGCGGCCTGCGGGCAGTGGAAATACCGAGCGGAGCCGGCCATGACGCAATGATCGTCGGCCACCATATTCCAGCGGCGATGCTGTTTGTAAGGAGCAAAGATGGCATCAGCCACAACCCGGCTGAATGGACCTCGTTAAACGACGGGGTGCAGGGTGTGCATGTATTAAAAAAGTATATCGAATCGATGGATCAATAAAACAGGCTGTCCCGCTTTCCATGGGACAGCCTGTTTTATTGATATGTCTTTTTAGTCAAACTGGCTTTTTTAAATACAACAGCCAGCAGCAGAAACGTAATCGGAAAAATAACGGCGTAGTCAATGATGCCGATATTTCTCAGCTGCATACTGCCCGTTACAGGTCCGGAGAGGCCGGTATTCATCGGTTTCTTTATTTACTAACATTCCATTTAAAAAGAACATTCCCTCTCTAAAAAAGCAGCTTTAATAAAAACATCCCGCGGCCAAATAGGCCGCGGGATGTTTAAAGCAACTGGAAATACTATTTTAATTCTTAGTGGTATAGTTTAGTCACGCCTTGAGCTTCTCTTAGTTTATCGGGAGTAACATCATTTCCAAGCGGATCTTTCACCGTGGTTTGAAGCAGGGTCGCGTCACAGGCACCTCGGACGGCTTGAAGGTACTCTTCACGCAACTGCCTCTGCTCGGCTTTTTCTTCCGCGCTGAGTCCCGTCCTTTTGGATTTGTTGGCTAACTCGTTGATTCTCGGTAAAACAGCAATCATGTGAATTCCCCTTCCTTTAGTAATTGATACCCTTACTGGGTATGTGTTTATTATAATAGATAAATCCGCAGAATGCAATACATAGGAAGCGGCTGAGATTTTTGCTATACTATCCGTATAAAAACAAAGGAGGCAGGCATATGGAAACGCTGACAAAGGAAAACATGTTCTACAGCTTCTCAAAGGACCGGGAAGCGGCTGTAACCGTTCCTTCAGGCACAACGCTTACTCTGGAAACGTATGACTGTTTTGAAAATCAGGTAACAGAAGAAGGGGACAATTACGGAGAGATTGACTGGGACCGCATCAACCCCGCTACAGGACCAGTTTACATAGAAGAGGCGGAACCCGGTGACTGCCTCAAGGTGACAATTGATAAAATTGAGCTCGCGGACTACGGCATGATGGCGGTAGGAAAAGGACTCGGTGTGATGAAAGAGGAAATGGAAGATCTGGTATTTAAAAAGATACCCCTCCGGCAGAACAAAGGCGACTTCGGCTACGGGATCTCCCTGGATTTGAACCCAATGATCGGAGTTATCGGTGTTGCACCGGAAGGAGAAGCTGTTTCGAACGGAACCCCGGGAGACCATGGCGGCAATATGGATAACAAAAAGATAGAAGAAGGGGCTGTGCTTTATTTTCCAGTTTCGGCACCGGGTGCTCTGTTCGGCCTTGGGGACATGCACGCTGCGATGGGAGATGGAGAAGTCGGCGTGACCGGAATTGAAGCCGCGGGACGCGCCACGGTGACCTTCGAAGTGATTAAAAACAAAAAGCTTTCTATGCCGCTTCTTGAAAACGAATCGGAGATTGGCGTCATTTCTTCCGCCCCCACGCTTGAGCAGGGGATTCACCGGGCGACTTCCTTTTTGGCCGGCCTGTTAGCCCGTGAAAGCGAAATGGACAAAAACAATGCCGTAATGTTTCTCAGCGCTGCCGGACAGGTTGAGGTCTGCCAGGTGGTGGATCCGCTTGTTACCGTCCGGATGATGCTGCAGAAGAAAGACCTTGAACCGCTGAATATCACGTTTCCTTAATAAATAAAGACGGCCTGCCTGTAAAATGGCAGGTTTTTTTATGCTTTATTTAGGTTAATATACATATATAGAAAATAATGACAGCTTTTGAAAAGGAGAGTTCGATGCAGAAGTGGAATGTGATTTATATTATCTTTGCTTTTGTAGGAGCTGCTTTAATTTTACTGGATTTAGGAAATATCATTACATTAACAGAAAATGCTAATTTGTTTTTGGGAGGATTTATCCTTGTCCTTGGATCTATCCTGCATATTAAAAAAGAAAAACAAAAGGATATAGAAGAGGACGGGGCTCTTATTGACGAAAAGAAACAGGAACGGGATCGTTATTTCGAGAATAAGCAAAGTGTCCGGAACCATGAATAAAAAAGCAGGAGGGATAGTATCGACAGGAACCGTGCAGTCATTACAGGAGTGAGCCGCACTAACGGAATTGGGGCGGCGATTTGCAGGGAGCTTGCATCCAAAGGAGTAGATATCTTTTTCGTCTACTGGCAGAGCGAAGACGGATTTGCCGCCGGACTGGAACAGGAAATACTGGAGGCCGGCGTATCCTGCAGAAGCATGGAACTTGACCTGTCTCTGCCGGACGCTGCCGAAACGCTGTTGGATGCAGTGTACACTGCTTTTGGACCGCCGGACATTCTCGTCAACAATGCGGCTTATTCCACAAGGGACGGTTACGAGAATCTTACACCGGAAATTATTGACCGCCATTATGAAGTGAATATGCGGACGACCATGCTGCTCAGCACCACGTTTGCTAAACGGTTTCAAGGTTCAGAAGGACGGATCATCATTATGACGTCCGGACAAGAGCAGGGACCGATGCCGGGAGAGCTGGCTTATATTGCTACGAAAGGGGCCCTGTCTGCATTTACCCTTTCCTTTTCGGCAGAAGCGGCACCGCTTGGCATCACGGTTAATGCAGTAGATCCGGGCCCGACGGACAGCGGATGGATGGATGAACAGACGAAAGCGCTGCTGGAACCTAAATTCGGGCGTGGTCGTCTTGGCAGGCCCGGCGACGCGGCCCGTCTGGTTGCTTTTTTGGCCGGAGAGGAGGCATCCTGGATTACCGGACAGGTTATTCATTCAGAAGGAGGATTTCTTCGCAGCTGAAGGAATCCTTTTTTATTTCAAAAAATTTTTACCAGGGAAAGCGCTTTATACATTAGGCTTTTTTTGTATATACATGTTTAATGTTAAAAAAAGTAGTTGCAAAAATTGTAAGCGTTTTCTATAATGAAAATTGTACAAACCGAAACGTTTTGGAGGTTGAGGGAATGGTTACAATTAAGGATATTGCGAAAGCCGCTAATGTTTCTGTCACTACTGTTTCCAGAGCCTTGAACGGATACGATGATGTGAATGAAAAAACACGCAGGCGTATTAAAGAGGTGGCCGAGAAGATGCAGTACAGCCCGAATATAACAGCAAGAAGGCTGGTGACGAACAAATCAAGTACGATTGGGCTTCTGACGTCAAGTTCATTTCCATCCAACCCGAAAGATACGTTTACAATGGATGTTATTTCCGGCGTGAACGAGTACGCAAGCTACGCAGATTACGACATGATTTTGTTTCAATCTGAGTTTGCGAAGCGGCGGGGCAAGACGTACCATCAGCTTTGCAGCGAGCGTCAGATCGAAGGCGTTATTTCGCAGGGCCTTGCCCACGATGATCCGTTTCTTCAGCAGATGGAAGAGAGCAGCGTACCGTGTGTTTTTATCGATCATCCTGTGGAAAATGAAACCACAAGCTTTGTGTCTACAGACAATGCGGTGGGCGCAAGAGAGGCGGTGCGTCATTTAATTTCGCTCGGGCACCGGCACATTGCTTTTATTAACGGGGATGATGAAGCTTACATAAGTCACGAACGACTAAAAGGCTACAAGGAAGGCCTGCAGGAAGCAGACATTGCTTTTGATGAAAAGAAAGTAAGGCTTGCCTATTTTAATGAAGAAGAAGCCTACGCAAGATCGATTGAACTGCTTGAAGAATATCCGGAAACAACGTCTATTTTCTGTTCAAGCGATCTGATGGCGATGGGGGTTATGAAAGCGGCTTATCAACTGGGATATGAACTGCCGGATGAATTATCGATTGTCGGCTACGATAACCTTGTTGTATCCCAGTATACAACGCCTGCCCTGACAACCGTGCATCAGGATAAATACAAAATGGGAAACATGGCCGCCGAGCTGTTAATTAATCGGCTGCTTGGCAGGGAAACAAAGACTAAAGTGATTATACCAGGATCGCTTCTTGTCCGAAAATCCACCTGTCCTCCAAGACATTAAAAGGAGGGCAGCTTTGACCAAAAACCGAAACGTTTTGGATTTTAACGAAAAAAAGAAAACAGGGAGGGTTTGCGATGAAGATGTTACCTGCAGCAATGGCAGGAGTGCTCGTTTTTCTAGGCGGGTGTGCCTCTGTCGGTGGAAATATCGGCGGAGGGGACGAGGAAGTTACGATCACTTACGCCCGCGGCACCGACACTACTCCGGCAACCGATGCAATGCTTGCCGCGTTTGAAGAACAAAATCCCAATATCAATGTAGAAGTAAGGGAAATGCCGCCCGATAGCGGCGCGGCACATAATCAATATGTAACACTGATGAGCAGCGGCAGTCCGGAGATAGATATTTTTGCTTCCGATGTTGTGTGGCCGGCTGAATTCGGTCAGGCAGGATATGTACTGCCGCTTGATCGTTTGATTGAACGAGATAATGTAGATCTGGATGCTCATTTTCCGGCGACGATTGAATCCGGATCGCTGAATGGACGACAGTATGCACTGCCTTCTTATACTGACGCAGGTATTTTATATTACAGGACGGACATTGTAGAAGAGCCTCCGGAAACGTGGGAGGAGCTTGAAACGATGGCCGCGGACCTGCAGGGCCAAGGCGGCACGAGCTTTGGGTTTGCTACCCAGGCTTCTCAGTATGAAGGGCTTGTAACCACGTCGATGGAGTATATAAGCGCTTATGGCGGCCAGGTTATTAATGAAAATCAGGAAGTAGTCGTTAATTCACCGGAAGCCATTGCCGGTATTGAAAAAGACGATTCCCGTAGGGATTTCCTTCTACCAGAGTGAATTTACGGTACCATGGGGAGACATTACTGCCGCAACGGTTATCGTGACGATTCCCATCGTTATTCTCGTTTTAATTTTCCAACGCCGCATTGTTGCTGGATTAACGAGCGGATCTGTGAAAGAATAACATCATAAGAGTCAAAAAATACTAACTATTTAAAAGGGGTTTTGCATGATGGGTAAATTAAAGGTTGGCATCGTTGGATGCGGAAGCATCGCCAGAGAGCGTCACATTCCAGAATATCTGGCCGGAGGAGAAGTAGAAATTGTGGCGGTCTGTGATCTGGTGGAAGAGCGGGCTCAGGAAGTAGAAACGAAATTTAACATTTCCGTTCAGGTGTACACGGATTACCAGGAGATGCTGAAGCAGGAACCTTCCATTGAGGCCATCAGCGTATGCACGCCTAACTATATGCATGCCCCTGTATCGATAGCCGCACTGGAAGCAGGAAAGCATGTTCTTTGTGAAAAACCGATGGCTACTTCCTCCCAGGAAGCACAGGATATGATAGACGCCGCAGAGAAAAACGGCACGAAGCTGATGGTGGGCCATAATCAGCGGCTCGTTCCTTCCCACGTGAAAGCAAAAGAGCTGCTGGAAGAAGGAGCGCTCGGTAAAATTTACAGTTTTCGTACAGTATTCGGCCATGGCGGCCCGGAAGGCTGGAGCATCGACGGAGCGGACAGCTGGTTTTTCCGTAAAGAGGAAGCGTTTATCGGCGCGATGGGAGATCTCGGCGTCCATAAATCTGACCTGATTCAGTTTCTGTTTGACGAGCCGGTAGCAGAAGTCGGTGCATTTGTGGAAACCGTAGCAAAAGAAAACACCACCGTTGACGACAACGCTGTCTGCGTATTGAAAATGGAAAGCGGTATTATCGGCACGCTGACAGCGAGCTGGTCCTACAAGCCGTTTGAAGACAATGCCACCGTAATCTACGGTGAAAAAGGTATGCTCCGCCTGGAGGATGACCCACAGTATTCTCTTATTGCTGTCTACACATCAGGGGAAACGATCAGCTATGACCTGGGAGGCATTCAGACGAACGCGGCGGGCGGCCAGGAAAATTCCGGTATTGTAGACGCATTTGTCGAAACCGTCGTAAAGGGTACACCGATTCCTATTACAGGAGCGGACGGCAAACGCGCATTGGATGTTATTCTGGCAGCGCTGGAATCCAGTCAGGAAAAAACCATCACCTCAGTAAGAAAGGCAGGCGTCACTCAATGAAAATAGGAGTATTTACTGTACTATTTAATAATGATTCATTTGAAGACATGCTTGATAAAGTAAAAGCCGCCGGCCTGGATGCGGTAGAGCTTGGTACCGGTGGAAATCCCGGCAGTGCCCACGTGGATCTGGAAGGTCTTCTTCAAAACGAAGACAAAAGAAAACAGTTCAAGGAAGCGCTCGATATGCGCGGTTTGTCTGTCAGCGCCTTCAGCTGCCATTCCAATCCGATTGCGCCGGATAAGGCGTATGCACAGGAGTCAGATGACGTGTTCCGCAAAACGGTGCAGCTTGCTCAAATGTTTGATGTGTCCGTTGTTAACAACTTTTCCGGCGTAGCCGGTGCGGATGATAACGCAACGCTTCCAAACTGGCCGGTAGCCCCGTGGCCGCAGGAGTACAGCGATATTTACAATTGGCAGTGGGAGAAGAAGCTGATTCCTTATTGGAAAGAAGCAGGCGCTTATGCGAAAGATCATGGCATTAAAGTAGGCATCGAGCCGCACGGCGGCTTTCTTGTACACACCCCGTATACCGTACTTAAGCTCCGCGACGCTACATGCGATGCGGTAGGCGCCAATTTCGATCCGAGTCATATGTGGTGGCAGGGAATTGATCCAGTAGCGGCTATAAAAATCCTGGGTAAACAAAACGCGATCCATCATTTCCACGCAAAAGACACCCATATTGACTGGGAAAATGTAAACATGTACGGTTTGACGGATATGCAGCCGTATCATAACGTACAAGAGCGCGCCTGGACGTTCCGTTCAGTCGGCTGCGGCCACAGCCTGCAGGAGTGGAGCGATATGATCAGCACGCTTCGTAAGTTCGGCTATGACGATACAATCAGCATCGAGCACGAAGATCCTTTAATGAGCGTTTCGGAAGGTTTTCAACGTGCGGTCGATAATCTCCGCAGCGTAAATATTGTAGAAAAACCATCCGATATGTGGTGGGCTTAAATAACAAACTCCCTCCTGGCTTTCTGCAGGAGGGAGTTTTTGTAACGATATTAATAGGAAGAGATTGGATTCATCAGGCATGGCTGTTGTATACAGAAGCCCGTTTTTTCCGATGTTCTTTCCGGGCAGGGGCAGAATCGAAAAGCCGCTGTTCTTCCTCTGTTTCCGGGGCTGCAGCGGGAACGGGAATAGGATCACCGCTTTCATTAACGGCAACCATTGTCAGAAAGGATTCCGTCGTAAGAGCCGTAGTGCCGGTTGTCACATCAATCGACTGAACCTTCACATAGACTTCCATAGACGTTCTTCCCGTTGCCGTAACAAAAGCCTCCAGCTCAAGGATATTTCCTACCTTCGCAGCTGATACAAAATCAACAGAGTCGATGGAAGCGGTCACGACAATACTATTGGCGTGTTTCATTGCCGAAATGGCTGCAATTTCATCAATGTAGGCAAGAACCTTGCCGCCGAATATAGATTCCAGATGATTGGTATCCGGTGGAAGCACAAGGCGGGTCTGGGTGGAGCGGGAGCGGTTTACGGCACTGTAATCGGACATATATGTTCTCCTTTGGTAAAAATAGTGATAACGTAAATTTTATAAGAAAATAGAAGGGGAAGCAAATGGTGGAAAAATCAGAAATATCCTATTATTAGTCAAATAATACGTCTTACATATTAATAAAAAGAGGTAAATGCCTTTATTCTATAAATTTTATAGATTTATTATACATATTTTTAATTCCTATTATATCAATGGGTTTAGAGATTATATAACATAATATTTTCAGAAAACGCAAGAATTGAAGATTAAATGTTGGACAAAAGGGTAATGGTGCTTAATGGCATAATAAATAAGATGAAGGACGGTGCATTCAATTGGCTGAAAAAAATAACAGTAATAAAGTTACTTACGCATTAATGGCTGTAGGCAGCCTGGTAGGCGGAGCCCTCCCGATGGTAAGCAGAGAAACAACAAAAAGACTTCAACAGAAAAAAGAAGATGCGAAAGAAAACATGAAAGACAAAAAGAATCCTAAAACAAAAACAGCAACAATTAAAAAAAGCGACGACACTAAAAAGAAACCTTCTAGTAAGGCTAAAGAGAATGGAGAGAAAGACAACGTGAAAAAACCAACAGATAAAGCAAAAAAAGGTACAGAGGATACAAAGAAAGCAGTAAAGAAAAAATCATCAGGAGCAAAAGAAGGAACAAAGAGCACTGCTAAAAAAGCGAAAAACGGTGCAGGCAAAACGGCTGAAAAAGCAAAAAAAGCAGCACCTAAGCCGGTAAAGAAAGCTGCCGACAAAACGAAAAACACAGCTAAAAATGCTAAAAAAGCCAAAAAGGCCAATGATGCAGCATCAGCTGCTTCAGCTATTCCGGAAAAAGTAAAATCATCGCTCGGTACAGCAAAGAGTAAAGTCGGCGGTGGCCTTGTAGCAGCAAAAGGCAAAGTCGGCGATACAATGGTCAAAGCCGGCCAGAAAATCCAGGGTACGGAAGAAGAGGAAGAGAAAGAGAAAAAAGGCGGCTTGTTCAAAAAAAAAAATTAAAAAATAAAGACAGCAAAAAATCTAAAAAAGCCAAAGAAGCTGAAGAGCAGGAGCGCCTCGAGTCTGAATCAGAAGAGAATGAAGAGCACGAAGTTTTTGATGAAGAGACAGAATGGCTTGAGGAAGAAGAAGTAGAAGAAGAAAAGTATGACGGCTACGAAGAAGAAGACGACGAAGAAGACGAAGAAGCTGAAGACGAAGAAGAAGAAGACGACGAAGACGAAGAAGAAGACGAAGCTGAAGAAGAAGAAGACGAAGAAGAAGACGAAGAGGAAGAAGAAGACGAAGAAGACGAAGAAGAAGAAGAAGAAGAAGAAGAAGCTGAAGAAGAAGAAGCTGAAGAAGAAGAAGAAGCTGAAGATGAAGAAGTAGAAGACGAAGAAGACGAAGAAGATGAAGAAGATGAAGAAGAAGACGAAGAAGCAGAAGACGAAGAAGTAGACGAAGCTGAAGAAGAAGAGGATAATGATAAGGAGAAGGCAGAAGAGGAGCAGCCCAAAAAGGCATCCTTTAAAAAGCCAAACCGTATTAAAAAGCCTTCAACGGGAAAAACCCAGCAGCCGCTTACCGAGCAGGAAACAGATAAAGACAACAAATCGGTAACAAAAGAAGAACCTAAGACAAAAACCCGGACGACCGCTTCTGCAGCTAAATCCGCTTCCGACAGCAAAAAGGCATCGTCAGCATCATCGAGTAAAAAACAGTCGTCTGCTAAATCCGATTCTAAAAAAAAAAGTAGCGACGACGCCATCGAAAAAGTTGAAGCCTACTTCAAAGAAGAAGTAGCAGAACCGTTTCAGACGATTTCAGCAACAGACCGCAAAAATGGTTGGAAAGTTCGTTTGGAA
This sequence comes from Sinobaca sp. TMA16-18, assembly GCF_059510535.1. NCBI lineage: Bacteria > Bacillati > Bacillota > Bacilli > Caryophanales > Sporolactobacillaceae > Sinobaca > Sinobaca sp. TMA16-18. The sequence continues at coordinate 233,595 of NZ_JCAKFM010000005.1, forward strand.
GTAGTGGAATCAGAAGAAAAGCAGGACAATAAGGTGATAAAAAACATTGTACTATACGATGCAAATATCAATGATAACTTGAATATCACTTCATACCGCAAGATCTCTGAGCGTTCCACACAGATTCCAGAACTTTCATAAGAAACCATTCAAATGAACTAGATTAATAAATTACTCATCGGGTATGGTAGTAGAGCGGCATGCATACTCAGCTGAGTAAGCTTTAACCACGAGAGGTGGTGGTGCATTATATGGTAAGCTGGAAGAAAAATAAGAATCTTAAGCGCTTTGCGTTAATGTATTCTAATTATTTAACAGAAGGCGCCGAAAAAGAGAAGCGCAGAACCTTTGATATTGCAAACACAGATGATTCTTCCAGTTCCTCAGATGAAGAAGGCTTTCTGGACAAAGCGAAAGACAAAGCCAAAGATCTGGTACCGGGAACACCTTCCGGCGGAGAAGAAAATCAGCCGGAAGAAGAGAACGAAGACAGCGGCGAAGAATCGCTGTTCGATAAGGCGAAAGATAAACTCTCATCCGACAAAGACGACGATAAGGATAAACAAAAAGAGGAAGAAGATCCTTCTCTTTTGGACAAAGCAAAAGACACTCTGGCATCCGACGATTTAAAAGGTGCCAAAGAGCGGGTGCAGAACGTCACAGACGGCAAACCGCTGGAAACAATAAAAGACTTAGCTTCCGGTGACGAAAGCACGATTAACGAAGTAAAACAAGAAGCAATTGGTTATGCTAAGGATGAAGCAAAAAACCATCCGAAAGCGAGGAATGCAGCTGCCGCTTCTATCATTGGAAAGAAATTCTACGATACGTTCGAAAAAATGCGTATCGCTAAAGAAGAAGCCAAGGAAAAAGTTGCCGAACTCAAGGAAGGTCTGGAAGATGCCGGTGAAGAAGTAAAAGAAAAGCTGGATGAATTTGCTGATGAATTCAAGGATAAAGCAGCGGATGCCAAAGATGAATTAAAAAACAACTCGCTTACCGGCGATAAGGACTCGAAAGGAGGGAAAAAAAAGAAGAAAGGCCCCACTATCAAGGGGGCCAGTGACATCAAAGGGATGAAAGACATCCATAAAGGCGTCAGTGACATCAAGGGATACAAAGACATCAAAGGACCTGACAAATTGAAGGGTGTCAGCGATATTAAGACATCAGCAAGCAACCTCAAGAGCAGCACGGATCTCAAGGGAGCAGACAGCATCAAGAGTGCCCATAACATCAAGAGTGCAAAAGATCTCAAAGGCATAAAAGATATTAATACTTTCACTTAAAGGAGTGACGCAACAATGGCAACATTGGAAAGAAACTCAGATTCTTCAAGCTTGGCAGAAGTTATTGACCGTATTTTAGACAAGGGTATTGTAATCGACATCTACGCTAAAATCTCGCTCGTAGGTATTGAACTTATCACAATCGAAGCTCGTATCGTAATCGCCAGTGTAGACACATGGTTGAGATATGCTGAAGCAGTCGGCCTTCTTAGAGACGATGTACAAGCTGAAATAGACGAAGACGCGGACGTAAGCGACCGTTCAAAGCAGCTTAACTTCGCATAATTCATTCTAAATAAACCCAACCTTCCCCATACGCGCATGCGTATGGGTTCTGGGTTTATCACCAATAATAGATAGAGCCGCAGGCGGAAAGCAGGGATAACCATGGAAGAATTACTACAAAAAGTAACAACGTTTTTTGAAAATTATGTACTTCCTCCTTTTAAGATCACATCCGTTATTAATCATGACGAAGGATGGGATGTAGAAGTAGAAGTAATTGAAGAAAGCGAATATATGAAAAAGTATGCTAAAGACCAGTTGTTGGGTGTATATGAAGCGAAACTCGATAAGAATAAAGAAGTTGTATCATTTCAGCGTGTGAGTCTTCGTCCAAGAAGTACGCCATTAGATAAAGCAGAAGGGAGATAACACAGATGCCTGCAAAAGCAACGGAAGAACAATCCAAGAGTAAAACAGAGGAAGAAACATCCAACCCGAAAAGCAGCTCGAATGCCTCATCATCCTCGAACAAAGCCAAAGGCAGCTCGTCATCCTCATCCAGTTCAAAGAATACTTCGTCTGATTCAGCTAAATCATCGCCAGCCACCCGTTCAAAAAACACGAATACTACCAGCAGAAAAAAGAATCCTTCATCCGATCAGTCTGATAAGCAGGAAGCGGTCTATGATGAAAATGACAAAATGGTTCGAACATTCGAAAACTTTGTTCAGACGGAAGAGCTTCAAAGTCTGCTGGATCGTTCAGAACGTTATGTTCATGCTGGATTCCCGGTTCACTTCACAGGAGCTGCCGGTGTCGGTAAAACATCTCTTGCCCTGCAGTTAGCGAGCCGCCTCGGACAGCCGGTCGTACTGTTGAACGGTAACAGGGATTTATCCAACGTAGACCTTCTTGGTGGATATGTAGGCTATAAAAGCAAGCGCCTGATCGATAACTACGTTCGTACCGTGTATAAACGCGAAGACGAAGTAAAAGAGCAGTGGAGCGGTGGTCGTTTGTATGAAGCCGTAACAAAAGGCTATACCGTTATTTATGATGAATTTACACGTTCCATGCCGGAAACAAACAACCTGTTTTTATCCATTCTGCAGGAAGGTATTCTGCCGTTATACGGAGTAAAGCAGAGAGACACGTTTGTTAACGTTCATCCAGACTTTAAGATGATCTTTACAAGTAATCCGGAAGAGTATGTCGGCGTGTATGAAACCCAGGATGCGCTTGCAGATCGCCTGATCACGATTCATATGCAGGAACAGGATATTGACAGACAGGCAGAAGTGCTTGCAGACCGGACGGAAATATCCGAAGGCGATGCAAAAACAATCGTCAAAATCGTTTCGAGGGTAAAAGAGATTTGTAAAGAAGAAGACAAGCCATCACCAAGTTTCCGTGCCTCCGTTATGATAGCTGAAATAAGCAGCAAGAGTGATATTAACGTGAATACAAAAGATGATGATTTCTTCTTTGTATGCCAGGATGTGCTGGGCGCTTATATCTACGGAGCGAAAGGCCATAAGAGCAACGAAGAAACAGAGAAATTATTGAAGCAGGAACTGAAGAAGCTGTAGGAGGTAGCCGTTGTGAGTGGGAAAAAAGGGGTATATCTATTCTGTGTTATTGAAGCGGACTCCCCGCAGGAGTTCGGCACGATAACACTGCTGAAAAAAGAGAGAGATGTATACACGGTAAACCGCGACGGATACGCTATGGTCGTTGCCGATGCGCCGGTTGATGTATACGAACCAAACCGTAAGAACCTGAAGTCGCATCAGGATGTTGTTACAAAGGTAATGGAGCGGTACGATATTATACCGATGAGCTTTGGCAACGTGCTGGAAGGCAAAAAAGATGTTCATATTCTAATGGAAAAGCTTCAGGATCAATTCGATGAAATTTTTCCGAAAATCCGCAATAAATTTGAAGTAGGTTTAAAGATTATTGGGAAAAAAGAATGGCTGTCGGAGAAAGTAAGCCAGCAGCCGGGCATGAAAGAATTAAAATCAAAGGCGCAGTCCAAGCCTGAAGACGCAGCCTACTATGAACGGATGCAGCTGGGTGAATCCGCCCACAAATTTATGATCCGGCTTCATGAAGATTTTGAAAAAGAAGTGTTTCATCCGCTTGCCGATATTGCCGATGCTGCGAAGAGTAACGAAGTAATTAACGAACGGATGCTTCTTAATGCTGCCTTTCTACTTGATAAAGACCAGGAGGAAGCATTTGAGAAAAAGCTCAATGAGATTTATAATAAATGGATGGACAGTGCTGATTTTAAATACACAGGCCCCTGGCCGGCCTATAACTTTATAGATATTAAATTAACAGCAAAGGGTGCGACGTAATATGATAACCAAAGCATTCACTTGGCCCATCGATCTGCTGATTATGATCGGCAAGGAAGTCAAAGATGAAGTGGATAAGGAATATTACGATCTAAAGACCATCCAACAGAAACTGGCGAACCTGCAGATGATGTTTGAGATGGATGAAATACCCGAAGAACTTTACCTCGAACAGGAGGAGGAACTTCTGCTCCGTTACCGCGTAGCGAAAGAAATTGAGCAGCGGGAGCTGAGAGAAAGCCTGGAGGAATAAGGAGGAAACACAGGTGGAAGATACAGCACAAGCAAGCAATCAACTAATCTACTTGTATGCCTTCGTACCATCAGGGCAGTTTACTGACAACCCGATGCCGGAGCTGGAAGGTATTGAGCCCCCGGAAATGATACAGTACGAAGTACACGGCGATATTACCGCTGTGACCTGCCGCGTGCCGGAGGACGTTTACTCTGAAGCAAGGCTGCAGCGTAAAGTGGAAGATATGCAGTGGCTGCAGGTGAAAGCCTTTCATCACCATGAATTAATGAACAAACTGCACGAAAACTATACGGTTATTCCACTGAAGTTCGGCACCATATTTGAAACAGAAGACACGTTTCAGGCGATGATTTCCGAAAAAAAGGCAACCATCATGGAACAGTTTCAACGGCTGTCCGACAAAGAAGAATGGAACCTGAAAGTATATGCGGCAAAAGACAAGTTCATGAACAACGTTGTGGAAAACAGCGAAGAAATGGAACAGAAAAAAGCTGATATTGAAGCGATGCCGAAAGGCCGTCAATTTTTTGAGAAAAAAAAGCTCGCTAATTTTGCAGAAGAAAAAGCAATCGAAAAAATCAGGGATTACTGCCAGGAGCTCCATGATCATTTAAAGTCACTCAGTGAAGCAACCGACGTGAAGAAGAACTGGGAACGTAAAGTAACCGGACGTGACGAAGATATGAGCCTGAACAGCGTATACCTTGTAAATGCAGATGGGAAAAAGGCGCTGCTTGATTATGTGGAAGCAGAAAAACAGTACGCCGAGGATCATGACACCGGTTTTTATTTTGAAATGACCGGTCCGTGGCCGTCTTATCACTTCTCGGACTTCGCTGCGAAGGGGGAGGAAAAGGACAATGCGGGAAGATAGCCTCGATTTAAAAAATAAAGATATCACGCTTTTGGATATTCTGGACACGGTACTTGAAACAGGAGTAGTGATCCGCGGAGATTTAACCATCTCCATTGCCGATATTGAATTAGTATACCTTGATTTAAGTGTCCTTCTCGCTTCGGTTCAGAAGCTGGAGGATAACCGGAAACGCTCCCTCGTCGAAAACGAGAGAACGATCCAGGAAGTAAAATAAGGAGGACGTCCATATGGGAGATACACCAGATCTTACCGGGCTGAAGACGAGCAATCCGACCGGCCGCATTTCGCTGGATCCGGATAAAGTTGATGAAGGCCTTTCCCAAATCGTCATGACCGTTATTGAACTTCTCCGACAGCTTGTGGAGCGCCAGGCCATGCGCCGGGTAGAAGGCGGCGACTTGTCCGATGAACAGATCGAACAGCTTGGTATTGCATTAATGCAGCTTGAAGAGAAAATGGAAGAAATGAAAGTGATTTTCGGACTGACCGATGATGATTTAAATATTGATCTTGGCCCGCTCGGAAACCTCATTTAAGAACACAGCACGAAAATCAGCTTTAAAGGAGAATGTTAAATGGCTAGTAATGATCGTCACCATCCAGCTAGTAACCGTCCGGCCCAGGTAAATGCAAGTAATTCCGGGAGCAGCAGCCTTGTTGATGTGCTGGAAACCGTATTGGACAAAGGGGTCGTTATCGCTGGAGATATCAAGCTCAACATCGCGGAAGTAGAACTGCTGACTATCAAAATCCGCCTGCTTGTCGCTTCTGTTGATAAAGCTGAAGAAATGGGCATTGACTGGTGGAGACACGATCCGCATTATTCCTCCCAGGCTATGGAAGTTGTTCAGGAAAACAAGGCGCTTCATGAAAGAATCCGCCAGTTGGAAGAAGCAAACGAAACGAAGCAGGAAGAAACCGAAGAATCCAGCAAATAAAGAACAAAGACCTTAGCGACTAAAAGCAGGGAGTGAAACACAATGAGATTGAATGATCTTCTAAAAGACGTCACCCGCATCGTAAAGGATTTGGAAAACCAGAATCAATCCCAGGCACATCGCGTGGAAGAACGCACCATCGGTGGAAAAGAGGACGGAAAACCAGCCATGCGGGCAGAATATAACATTAAAGCGCATGTCGGCCTTCCGTCAAAAGAAGAATTGGAAGCTTTTCAAGGAAAGCGTAAAGAAGTAAAAGATGTGAACCCTGAACAGAACCGTCTGGACACAGACAAGTAAAGCTGAACCAAATAAATAGATCTCTCTCTCCTGTTCTGCTGGAAAAAAGCCAATAGTGAGGGTTTCTTTGCATGCAGCAAACACCGGAGCGTAGAGGCTTTGGTGTTTTTTTATACTCTGGAAAGGAGCAGCCGGGTATGAAATCAATGGAAGAAGCGATAACTGCTTATATGAGAGAAATGGACCGGAGCTTTTATATGGAGGAATATAAAGAGCAGGCCGCAGTGGATGCGGCCGCACCGATTGGTTACGGCCAGACGATTTCACAGCCTTCTCTTGTACGAAAGATGACGATAGAGCTGGATCCGGGCCCCGATCTGCGTGTACTGGAGATCGGTACGGGTTCTGGCTTTCAAACAGCCGTGCTGGCAGCCTTCTGCAGGAAAGTCTATACGGTGGAACGGATCGAGCCCCTGTATCAAAAAGCGAAGCAGCGGCTGAAGGAAGCAGGGTTTTCCAATATTGAATACAAGCTTGGCAATGGCAGCGACGGCTGGGAGGCATATGCTCCCTTTGACCGGATTATAGTGACAGCCGCGGCCGCTTCTGTGCCTTCAGCGCTGCTCCGGCAGCTGAAGCCGACAGGGAAAATGGTTATTCCGGTTGGAAATGATTTCAGCCAGGATCTTCTGCTTCTCGAAAAAGAAGAAGACGGCGCCATCAAAGAAACCTTTTTATGTCCGGTTATGTTTGTAAAACTGCATCGGTAGAACGATACCCGAAACGCTGAAAAGCGTTTCGGGTATTTTTTTATGCCAAAAGAATTGACAAAAAACAAATAAAGTTATATGGTTAATTACACAACCAACTAACCATATAACATAAAGGTGGTGTTCCCACAGTGAGGCCCACATTGGATGAAAACAAGCCGATTTTTCAGCAGATCACAAGGATGATTGAAGATGAGATTGTGAATGGAGAATTGAAAGAAGGAGAGCAGGCGCCTTCTTCCACCCAGCTCGTAGCGTATTACAAGATTAACCCTTCCACTGTCCTCAAAGGCATGAACCAGCTTGTAGACGATCAAATTTTATACAAGAAAAGGGGAGTAGGCATGTTTGTTGCAGACGGAGCAAGAGGAAAGCTGCTGGAAGCGCGCAGACAGACGTTTATGGAAGAATATGTAAGCCGAATGCTTCAGGAAGCAGGCAGGCTGGGCATCAGTGCCGATGATATTTACAAAATGATGATAGAAATGAAAAGAAGAGAGGAGCGGTAACCATGCATATTAAGGCGGAGAATCTAAGTGTTGGCTACGGCTCGAAGAACGTACTGGAGCAGGTGTCCTTTGAACTCGAAGAAAATAAAATCTACGGACTGCTTGGGCGTAACGGCACAGGAAAAACCTCGCTCCTCTCAGTGCTGGCAGCCTTTCGGAAACCGAAAGGCGGACGGATTACGGTGAACGGGGAAGAACCGTTTGAGAATGCATCCGTGATGGAAATGATCGCTTTTGTGTACGATTCCAACCTCGAAGATGAAACGGAAAAAGTGAAAAAGTGGCTGAAAATGAATGCAGCCTTCCGCCCGAACTATGATCACAACTATGCCGACTATTTATGCCGGCGGTTTAACATTCCGGTAAATAAACCAGTCAAAGATCTGTCCAAAGGATTGAAATCAGCGGTTCAGGTGGTGGACGGCCTGGCCTCGCGGACGCCGGTCACGATATTTGATGAAGCATACCTCGGTATGGACGCCCCGGCGCGGGAGCTGTTTTACGAAGAAGTGCTGAAGGATTATATGGAGCATCCACGGACGATTATTCTCTCCACCCACCTCATATCGGAAATGGCCGGTCTGATTGAAGAAGTACTGATTATTAACGACGGAGCGCTTCTGCTGCATCAAAATAAAGAACAGCTGCTGGAGCGGGGCACAACCGTAACCGGGTCAAAAGACAAAGTACTCGCATTTACAGACGGAAAGAAGCGTCTTAAAGAACAGCAGCTGGGCAGCACGATGTCGATCATGATTGATGCGGTACTGTCCGATCAGGAAAAGCAGCAGGCAAAAGAAGAAAATCTGGAATTAGGGCCGGTCGCCCTGCAGGAGCTGTTTATTCATTTAACGGAAGGAGCGGGGGAACATGTCAGATAAAAAGGTACTTGTCGGTAAAATCTCTTTTGACATTATAGGAAGATGGAGCCTTTGGTTTCTGGCGATTTATCTAACCATCTATATCGGGGTCAGTATCTTTATCACGTGGTCGGGAAATGGAGAAATAAACTGGGCTCTGCTGGAAAATTCAAGAGGTTCCGCCCGCATTTACTTTTTGATCATCGGTATTTTATCAATGGGTGGTTTGATCCGCTATTACGTATCCAATGGCGTCAGCCGCAGGGACTATTTCTTCGGCACAATGGGAGCAGGGGTCATTTTGGCAGCTGCAATGACGGCGGTGTTCGGCCTGATTTACGGATTGGAAACTCTGGTGGCATCCTTTACTGCATGGACCCAGCCGGCAGCCGGCAGCACGCTGCATTTCACAGCGCAGCTGCTTACTTCCTTTTTCCAGTTTATTCTGTATTATGCAATCGGCTGGTTTATCAGCGCCTCTTTCTTTCGGTTTCACTGGTTCATCGGTCTTCTGTTCACCTTTGTAGGAATCGGCTTGATAGCCGTAACCGATCTGTTCTGGCAGGTGGAAAATTCTATGTTTCAATTTATTTCTGTGCTGGCATCGGTGGAAGTGTCCCTTGTCGTGTCAGTCATATTCAGTACGCTGCTTTTTCTGTTCATAGCGGCGCTGATCAGAATATTAACAAAGCGGGCCGACATTAAAGCGGTATAACATGTTTACAATATCCCAATTGGTGATAAATAGGAAGAGAGACATAACAATCAGGGAGATGAAAACATGGCAGAACACGTAACACTTGGTAAATCAACGCTTGCTGTTCATCCGATCGGCCTTGGCACAAACGCTGTAGGCGGTCATAATATTTATCCGGACATGCTTGATGAAGAGCAGGGAAAAGATGTGGTGCGCGCCGCTTTGGACAACGGCATGAACTTTCTGGATACCGCCTTTATTTACGGACCGGAGCGTTCAGAAGAGCTGGTTGGAGAAGTGATGAAAGAATACAACCGGGCAGATATTATTCTGGCCACCAAAGGCTCTCATAAGATTGAAGGCGATGAGACAACGATGGATAATTCGCCCGCCTTTTTGAAGCAGTCGGTGGAAGACAGCCTGCGCCGCCTGCAGACCGACTATATTGACCTGTACTATATTCATTTTCCGGATGAAAACACGCCGAAGGATGAAGCCGTTCAGGCATTAAGAGAGCTCAAGGAAGAAGGGAAAATCCGTTCAATCGGTGTATCCAACTTCACGATCGAGCAGCTGAAAGAAGCGAATAAGCATGGAGATGTCGATGTGCTGCAGGCAGAGTACAACCTTTTAAACCGTGAAGCGGAAAAAGACCTTCTTCCGTACACGGAGCAGCAGAATATTACGTTTATTCCATATTTCCCATTGGAATCCGGCCTGCTTGCCGGCAAATACGATGAAAACACAACGTTTTCAGATATCCGTAACAGCCGTCCGAGCTTTCAAGGGGAAGCCTTTAAGGAAAACCTGAAAAAAGTGGAAAAAGTACGCGAAATTGCGGATGCCAAAGGCGAAGAAGTGGCGCATGTCGTTCTCGCCTGGTATTTAACGCGCCCTTCCGTGGATGCAATTATTCCGGGAGCCAAGCGCGGGGAACAGGTAATAAACAACAAAAGAGCAGGGGACGTGACCCTGACCGAAGAAGAAATCCGCAAAATTGACGAGATTTTTTCATAACTACGCAAAAAGCCGAAGGATTTTACGCCTTCGGCTTTATTTTTTTGATAAATAGCGGCTGACATAATCCTTTGTTGTTTCGGCGATATCTTTCCGCAGGAAAAACAGGGCGATAATGTTTGGAACAATAATCAGCGCGAGCATAAAGTCGAGAAACTGCCAGACAAACTGAAGCCCGCCGATTGCACCGAGAACGATAGCAGCCAGATACAGCATCCGGACGCCGATCGACACCGTAAAGCCGAATAAATATTCCGCCTGCTTTTCCCCGTAAAAAACGATAACAAGAATCGTGGAAAGCACGAAGCAGAACAGGGCGATAGAGACGAACGTGCCGGCAGCACCGGCGCCCATGACGCTTGCAAATGCGTCAACGACCATGGCGTTGGCATCATCTGCAGCCGCCCCCGTCCAGACCCCGGTCGTTAATATTAAGAGAGCGGTCATCGTACACACGACAATCGTATCAACAAATACTTCGGCGATCCCCCACATTCCCTGCTTGGAAGGGTGATCGGTCATCGCAGTTGAGTGGGCGATTGGAGCCGTTCCCATACCGGCTTCGTTTGAATAAACGCCGCGGGCGAGCCCGAAACGGAGAGCGGCTGCGACCCCGGCACCGGCAAAGCCGCCGGCGGCTGAAATCGGATTAAATGCGTAGTAGAAAATCATGCCGAACGCTTCCGGAATGGCAGACAGGTTGTTAAATAACACAATGCATACGCTGCCTATGTATAAAACGACCATCAGCGGAATCACCCGGCTTGTCACGCTGCCGATCCATTGAATGCCGCCGAAGCTGATAATGCCGATCAGCACGGCTACGCCGATTCCGGTATACAGAGTGTTGGCCTGAAAAGAAGCCTCGACCGTTTCGGAAAGGGAATTCGACTGTACCATAATGCTTGCGAATATTTGCAGCAGGAGAAAAAACGAGAAAAAGAAGGCGACTTTGTTCCAGCCAAGCCCCCGGCGTATGTAGTACATCGGTCCGCCGACCCAGTCTCCTTTTTCGTTTTTGATCCGGTATTTCATACCGAGCACAATCTCTGAATACTTTGTTCCCATGCTGATTAAAGCGACTACCCACATCCAGAAAATGGCGCCGGGTCCGCCCAGTGTAATAGCGACGGGAACCCCTACAATATTGGCGGCGCCGACCGAAGAAGCGAGGGCGGACGCTGCCGCCTGGAACGGGGTGACCGAGCCTTCTGCTTTTTCTTTTTTGAAAATCGAGCCGAAGGTCTGCTGGATTACATGAAAAAAATAACGGATCGGAAAAAAACGGATATATATATTTAAGATAATGCCAATTCCTAGTAACAGCACAGCCATCGGCACGCCCCAGAGCCAATCGGTTACGGCGGCGAGCCACGTTTCAAATGTTTCCATATATGCTCGGCACCTCCTTTTTTCTTCTTATACCCTGTTTTTAGAAAAATAGAAGCAAAAAGAGAAAATCTGTCAAAAAGGAGAAAAAAAGATGAAGAGCTGGAAAACCAAACGTCTCGTGTTAAGGGAAGGCACGCCGAATCCGGATGGAAGCCCGGCGGCTGTCCGCCGGATATTTGACGGCCGCGGTACCATGCCTTTAAAAGAAGGAATCGTCCGTGTGCAGCAGGAAGTCCTGCCCGGAGATCCGGTAAGCCGGGTGTCCGTTCACGGAAAGCTGAAAGTAAAGCTGTTTAAATGGACGCTTTTGGTTGTGGATATTCCGAATCTGCATATTGACCTGCACCGAAAGGAAAGCAAAGCCGGCGTCAAACAAAAAAACAGGGAACTTGAAGAACGTCTCAGGCGCCTGGAAACCCGGAGAAGACGCAGGCTGGCACTGCCGGGCAAGAAACGGTAGAACACGGCCAGGTAAGAAAAAATAGACGTTGTGTTTTCATTAAGTCCCAAAATATAGTAAGATAGGGGTACAGACCACCATCTCACAGCCAAGGCCATCCGATTGTTACTGAAAGTTACTAATCTGGAAAGGGGGGAGCTGTTATGATGAAAACAGGAGATCGCATCCAGCTTAATATCAGTCTGGACAAAGTACACGGCGAGAAGCAGGCGGGAGACTATATCTACGGATTTGCTTTCCCACGCTATCACGGCAGGACCCGCTATGGCGATCTGAACAAGCGCGCCCACATGACCTTTTATATGAAAAACTTGAACGGAGACGTTATTTATTCCTGCAACATTATGGAAATCTGGAGAAACGACCATTTTTTCATTCACCCGCGTTTTGAAAAGAAAATGCCGGCAGAAGTGAAAGAGGACGTCGAGCGTATTTCCATCAAATTCATTTAATCAAAACCGCCCCGGATGCGATCCGGAGCGGTTTTTTTGCGTACTGGCAGGAAATAAAAGTAGAACGGCGAAACAAACAAGAGACCAACCAGAGGAGGAATGAGAGAGTGACAGAAAAAAAGAAGAAGTTTCGTCCCGAAACGATGGGGGTGCATGCCGGCCAGGAAATTGATCCAACGACGATGGCGCGTGCCGTGCCGATTTATCAGACGACGTCCTACGGATTTCACGATACCGACCACGCCGCCAATTTATTTGGCCTGCAGGAGTTTGGCAACATTTATTCCCGGATTATGAACCCAACGACCGATGTGCTGGAAAAGCGGCTCACTGAAATGGAAGGGGGCGCCGCCGCGGTAGGAACGGCGTCCGGACAGGCAGCGGTTACGTACTCTATTTTAAATATTGCCGGTGCCGGCGACGAAATCGTCTCGGCGGGCAGCCTGTACGGCGGCACGTATAACTTATTCTCTACGACACTTCCAAAGCTTGGCATTACGGTCCGTTTCGTGGATGCATCCGATCCGGAAAACTTTCGGGAGGCGATCAACGACAAAACGAAGCTCGTCTTTGCAGAAAGCATCGGCAATCCCCAGGGTCACGTGCTTGATATGCAGGCCGTCGCAGACATTGCCCATGAAAATGGGATTCCGCTGATTATTGATAATACTGTTCCAAGTCCGTATTTATTGCGGCCGTTTGAGCACGGAGCGGATATTGTCGTTCATTCGGCCACCAAGTTTATCGGCGGCCACGGCACGACGATCGGCGGCATGCTGATTGATGGCGGCAGGTTCGACTGGGCGGCAAACGATAAATTCCCCGGCCTGACGACACCGGACCCGAGCTACAATGGAATTGTTTATACGGATGCGGTCGGACCGATTGCCTATGCTATTAAAGCACGGGTACAGCTGCTCCGGGACTTAGGATCTGCGCTCTCACCGTTTAATTCCTTCCTGCTGCTGCAGGGACTGGAGACGCTCCATCTGCGCATGGAACGCCACAGTGAAAACGCACGGCGCGTCGCTGCTTTTCTGGAAACGCACGAAGACGTGGAGTGGGTCTCCTACGCCGGGCTGCCGTCGCATCCGACATATGAACTGGCCCAGCAGCTGATGCCCAAAGGCCAGGGAGCGATTCTAACCTTTGGCATTAAAGGCGGCATGGAAGCCGGGAAAAAAGTGATTCATTCAGTGAATTTGTTTTCGCACGTTGCCAATATCGGCGACGCTAAATCGCTGATCATTCATCCGGCCAGCACGACCCACCAGCAGCTCAACGAAGAAGACCTGAAAAAAGCCGGCGTGAGCCCCGGCATGATCCGTCTGTCGATTGGGATTGAAGCGATTGAAGATATTATTGAGGACCTCGATCAGGCCATTCGTAAAGCGGTCGAAGTAGAGGTTTAAAATCAGTCAAAACGTGTAAATAAGAAGCAGAACGATAAATACAAGGAGGTTTTACAAATGGCAGCACCTAAAGTGTTGATTGTTACAGGAGACGCGGTGGAAGCGCTGGAAGTATACTATCCGTACTATCGCTGCTTGGAAGAAGGTTTTGACGTGGATATTGCCGCGGGCAGCGTCAAAAAACTGCACACGGTTATTCATGATTTTGAAGACTGGGACACCTACACGGAGAAACCGGGATATGGCATTGACGCCAACGTCGCCTTTGCCGACATTAATGCATCTGACTACGATGCGCTGATTATCCCGGGCGGCCGGGCACCGGAACATATCCGCATGAACGAGCACCTGCCGGACATTGTCGCCCATTTTTTCAAAGAAGATAAGCCGATCTGCGTGATGTGTCACGGCAGCATGGTGCTGACTACAATTGCTGACGTCGTGAAAGGACGCAAGCTTACCGCTTATCATGCCTGCAAGCCGGAAGTGCAGAGCATGGGCGCCGAGTATATGGATGAAATGGACTATGTGGACAAGAACCTCGTATCCGGCCATGCCTGGCCTGACCTTCCTGCTATGCTCCGTGAATTTGTAAAACAAGTTAAAGCGCTGTAACTAAAAAGCATCACCTGCGCAGCGCAGGTGATGTTTTTTTATATTACAACTCTTCGCCGTCCTCCGCCTGCTGCTCCCAGGAATCACCCAGGTCCTCTGTATAGAAGATATCCCGTTCTATGGTGGTGACAAGCAGCGTACCAGGGTGTTCCGGGTTTTGGGCAATATAGCCTGTGCTGTCTTCTTCCTGAATGGCAGGCGCAGGAACCTCTGTCTGTTCGCCGTCTGTCGTTATTTTTAGTTTCGTCTCCGGGCCGGTTCCCTCTGCATACAGCAGATCGCCGTTGGCTAAAAAGGTTAAAGCAGGAACAGGCGCTTCTGTCGAAACGGGCTCAAACGTATCGCCCTGATCCTCAGAGAGGTAGACGCCGTCTATCGTGCCGGCCGCGGTCTTATCAACGTCCGTGGGATGGGCGGAAAGCGATAGAATCTCTCCATCCAACCCTCCCATCTGCTTCTGTTCCCAGCTGCTTTCGTCTTCCGAGCGGTACAGGCCGGTTTCCGGCATCGTGTCATGAGGTTCCGGGTTCACGGCGTAAATGATATGAGACTCGTAGCCGGCATCCATAATATGAAAGTCGACTTCTCCTTCCATGCCGAGCATCTCGATCGAGCGGCCCTCATTGGTACTTTTTACAAGGCCGAGCGGGTTTTCGTAATCGGTCTGCAGGGACGGATGGCCGCTGCTGTAAAAGCCGCTGTCGGTCATCGTAAAGCCCATATAATCATGGGCATCGCCTTCCGGCACCGTCCAGGATCCGTTTTCCAGTTTCCGCAGGCCGTCATGGGCCGGGATAAGCGCATGATCGCCATCCGCAGTAAAGCCTGCGCCGTGAATGTGGGAAAAGGTTACTTTCTCTTCCGGTTCCGAAGCGGCAGGCTCCCCGTTTTCTCCGCAGGCGGCTGTAAACAATAACAAACTTCCTCCAATAGCTGTATACCACTTTCTCATAGCTGTTCTCCTTTATTGTCTTTTCTTTTTTTCCAAAACATATAGATCACTCCGGTGAGGAGGATAGGAGCGCCGATCCAAAGGCAGATATGGACGATCTGCGCTGTATAAGCATGAACATTCATGGAGCCGGTCAGGATAAATCCGGGCATCACCAGGCAGTGAATGCCGAGTACGATAAGCAGTACAGCCAGAAACCATTCTCTTTTTCTCAATGCTCTTCCTCCTCTGCCGCAGGAAATTGAATCAAAAAGCTTGTGCCTTGATCAACCGTGCTTTTTACAGAAATCGTTCCATGCTGCAGCTCCGTTAATTCCCGCGCAATAGCAAGTCCGAGTCCACTTCCTCCATAAGCACGGGCCCTGGATTTATCCGTCCGGTAAAAGCGCTCAAAAATATAAGGAAGATGTTCAGGCTCTATGCCTTTTCCGGTATCGGACAGCTTGCATACAATCTTTTGACCCTGCCTGGTCACCTTTACATTGATGCGGCCTTCGTTTGTATAAGCCACAGCGTTCTGCAGGATATTTGAAAAGATCTGCTCCATCCGCAGCGGATCAGCCGCCGCGGCGGGCAGCTCCTGCTCACAGTCAAATATGACGTTCAATCCCTTTCGGCGGGCCTGAGACTGTATTTTCTGCACAGCGCCGGCCGCAATGTCTTCGACCTGTACGAGCTCCCAGGCAAGCGGGAACCGATCCTCTTCCATTTTGGACAGCTCAAACACATCATTGATGAGCCGGGTCATCCGATGCGATTCCTCATGTATCAAATCTACATACTGCTGTTTTTCCGCGTCATTCTGGTACCAGCCTTCCTTCAGCGCCCGGCTGTATCCCTGCACGTAAGAAAGCGGGGTGCGCAGCTCATGCGATACATTGGAAAGAAACTCCCTCCGGTTGTTGCGGAATTTCTTCAAATCGCGTGTCAGTTCATTCATGGAACGGGCAAGGGAGCCGAGCTCATCTTTGGAAGAAGCCGGTACCTGGATATCCAGATTTCCCATCGCCATCTGGCGGGCTGCCTTTTCCATGGTGCGCAGGGGAGAGGTAAGGCGTCTGGCGGCAATAAATGTAAAGCCAAGTGCGAGCAGCACGGAGCCTGCGCCGGCCCAGAGAAGGGCCAGCAGCAGATCATTCATGGAGTCCCCAAGCAGATGCTGGGGCGAAAAGACATAAACGGACGTTACCTGAAATGGATTGGCTTCGGCTTCCGCTTCGGCGTAGTAATATTCACCGCCATCCGTTTCATCGCGGTATGTGCCCGCTGTGTTCCGGTTGACCGCAGTAAATCCTTCAATGCCGGATGAGGCCTCTATCGTTCCCTCAGCTCCAGTTAGAGCGATGTCCCGTGCCGTATTTTCCGACAGGGCATCAACCAGCAGGGGAAGGCTGCGTTCATCCAGAAGAGGCAGAAGATCCGCCTGCTGCCGGGCGAGCTCAGCCGTTTCCTCCTGCAGGTGGGATTCATTGTAAGTGAAGAAAATCTGCTGAACGACAAATCCGAACGGCAGAAGCACAATCAAAAATAAGAACAGCACCGATCCGAACAGTTTGAGAAATATGGTATTCATTGGTTTTGTTCCTTTGGCTGGTGGAAAGCGTACCCGACGCCCCAGACGGTTTTAATGGGATTGTAGGACAGGCCGGCAGCCTGTAGTTTTTTTCGTACATTTTTAATATGGGTATCTACTTTCCGGTAATCATGCCACTCTTCGTATCGATCGGCCTGCTCGACGATATTTTCACGGGTATAAATTCGTTTAGGGTGTGCCGCGAGGAGCAGCAAAATCATGTATTCCGTAGGAGTCAACTCCACGGAACCGCCTTGAACGATAACCTCCCGTGTTTCATAAACAATTTCCAGCTCAGGCAGAACGAGGGAAGCCGGAGCTTCCTGGGCGGTGGTGCTGCGCCGGATAATCGCCCGGACCCGGGCCGTTAATTCTTCCGGGTCAAACGGTTTGACTAAATAATCATCCGCGCCGAGGTTCAACCCTTTTACCCGGTCTTTGACTTCCGTTCTGGCACTCAGCACGAGAATGCCGGCATTATATCGTTCCTTAATCATCCGGCATAACGTCCAGCCGTCCATGCCGGGCATCATAATATCAATAATAACAACACGAAAAGCGGTATGCTGTATCAGTTCAAGGGCCTCTTCTCCTGAAGCTGCCTGATGAACCTGAAAGCCTTCTTTGGATAAATAAATAGTCACCAGCTGCCGCATGTTTGCTTCATCATCTACTATTAGAATAGGAGTCTCCACTTTTTTTGGCCTCCCTTTATACAAGATACTTTCATTTTAGCAGGGGTGTATGGTTTTTGTGTGAAGTTTCGTTTCCGGCATGATCTATAAAAACATCCAGATCTTCATACTTTCTTCACACTTCCGGGGTAAAAGGGGCGTATAACCGACAAAATAAAAGGAGGAATAACACATGAATCACGAAAAACTTATCAGCGCGCTGCACGAGTGCATGGAGGCCTGCGGCTACTGCTTTGACGAATGCCTGCGGGAAGAAGACGTTACCATGATGGCCGGATGTATCCGTCTGGACAGAGAATGTGCGGACATGTGCAGCTACCTTGAACAGGCGATTGCAAGGAACAGCCCGTTCGTACAAGAACTGGCCGGTGTCTGCGCGGTGATCTGCGAAGCCTGTGGGAAAGAATGCGAAAAGCACGATCATGACCATTGCCAGGAATGTGCAAAAGCCTGCTTTACATGCGCCGATGCCTGTCGTCAGGCCGCTTCATAATTGAAAGCAAAACCTGAATGCTCGAAAAAGAGCTTTCAGGTTTTTTTTATAATAAAAAAAGGTTGTTTATATACCATATGGGGGTATATAATAAAATAAATACATATACAGTGTAGGGGTATATTTAAACAAAGGAGGATTTATAATGGAACACGAACACGAACACCATCACGAAACAACAGATCATTCTCAGCACGGGCATGGGGAAGACTTTAAAAAAAGATTTTATGTATCTTTCCTGCTGACTATTCCTATTCTGCTGATCTCTCCGATGATTCAAACATTTATAGGGGTAAACTGGCGTTTTAATGGAGATATGTATCTTTTATTTGTGTTAGCCAGCCTGGTTTATTTTTACGGCGGATGGCCTTTTTTAAAAGGAACCAAAGAAGAACTGCAGCAGAAAAACCCCGGCATGATGACGCTGATAGCATTGGCCATTTCGGTAGCCTATTTTTACAGTACAGCCGTCGTGTTTGGGGTGTCGGGCCATAATATGTACTGGGAAGTATCAACGCTTATTGTTATCATGCTGCTCGGGCACTGGATTGAAATGCGCTCCATCATGGGTGCTTCCAATGCATTGGAGGAATTGGTGAAATTTATGCCGTCCAATGCCCACCTGCTTCAGGATAACGGGGAACTCATGGATGTATCGATTTCTGCATTGACGGCCGGTCAAATGGTTCTCGTGAAACCCGGCGAAAAAGTGCCGGTGGACGGGGTGATTCGAAAAGGGGAATCAGAGGTCGATGAATCCAGTCTGACCGGTGAATCCGTCCCTGTGAGGAAATCGGTCCGGGATATGATTATAGGCGGTTCTATTAATGGAGAGGGATCACTTACAGTTGAGGTGGAGAAAACAGGAAAAGAAAGCTATTTGTCACAAGTGATCACGATGGTACAGGAAGCACAGGAATCGAAATCCCGCACCCAGAATCTGGCTAACCGTGCGGCGAAACTGTTGTTTTATATAGCGCTTGCTGCCGGTACGATTACTCTGGTACTGTGGATTGCATTTGGTTTTTCCGTTAATTTTGCGATTGAACGAATGGTGACGGTTATGGTCATTGCCTGTCCCCATGCATTAGGGCTGGCTGCACCATTGGTAACAGCCGTGTCCACAAGCCTGTCAGCGAAGAAAGGGCTGTTAATCCGCAACCGCACGAATTTCGAAGAAGGGCGTTATATCGATGCCGTCATTTTTGATAAAACGGGGACGCTGACGAAGGGAGAATTTGCGATTACTGACTTTACTGCAGTAAAAGGAGAAAAAAAGGATATATTACGTCTGGCTGCATCAATTGAAAATGAATCCGCTCATCCGATTGCACAGGGAATAGTTCGTGCAGCGGAGCACGAACAGCTTTCTATCGTTTCTCCTTCTTCCTTTTCTTCTCTTACCGGACAGGGGCTGGAAGGAACAGTGGATGGAAAAAGCGTGAAGGTTGTCAGCCCCGGATATATGAAAAAGGAGCGGATATTAATTGACGAAGCCGCCTTCAGCCGCCTGTCAGATCAGGGGAAAACAGTCGTATTCGTGTTAGTCGATGGGGAACTTGCTGCTATGATCGCTCTTGCCGATCAGGTGCGGGAAAGTTCAAAAAAGGCGGTCGCCGAGCTGAAGAAAATGGGTGTACAATCAATCATGCTGACTGGAGACAACAAGAAAGTGGCCTCCTGGATCGGTGGACAGATCGGATTGGACCAGGTGTATGCGGAAGTGCTTCCTCACGAAAAAGCAGAAAAAATCAAAGAACTTCAAAGAGATGGCCTGAAAGTTGCCATGACAGGAGATGGAGTGAACGACGCGCCGGCCCTGGCTAACGCAGATCTGGGAATTGCGATTGGCGCCGGCACAGACGTAGCAGTTGAATCAGCGGATGTTATCTTAGTAAAAAGCGATCCGCACGATGTCGTTGCGCTGCTGAAGCTGTCACGGTCTACCTATCGAAAGATGATTCAGAATTTGTGGTGGGCGGCAGGCTACAATATTATTGCGCTGCCTTTAGCGGCCGGGGTTCTTTATACATTTGGCATCCTCCTGAGCCCTGCGGCCGGTGCCGTGCTGATGTCTTTAAGTACGGTGATCGTTGCCATTAATGCAAAATTACTCAAGGCAGAATAAAAGTGTTGTTCTGGAAATAACAAAAAACGCCTTTTCCCATTCGGAAAGGCGTTTTTCTAAGCTGTATTTTACGACCGCCGACGAAGGATAGGGACCCATTTTAAATAGGTTCCCATTCTCCATATCCACTCGAACGGGCCGTAATAGAAGATTCTCAGCCACAAAGGACTGACTATCATCTGGAGGCCGAATAAAAGCAGGCCGATAAGAAGAGCAGACACATAGCTTGGAGCGGTCCAGATACCAAGGTTTTCAAAAAAGGTCCGGCCGCTTTCCTGAAACAGGCTGACCATAATAAGCGACTGCATCAGATAATGGGTAAACGTCAATTTCCCTATAGCGGCAAAAGGAAGAAGCACCGCTTTTCTGCGGCCGGTGCCAAGCAGAAACAGGGCGACAGCAATCCCGAGGCTTACGAGAAACGAATAGAAATCATCTAAATGATGAAAAAAGACGGCATCCACGTCAAAATAGATGCCCGTTTTACCGATTAAGCCAACGAGAAGCAGCCCGGACCCAATCAGCCATTTCTGCTGCCGTCCGGCCCACTGCCTGGAAAAAATGCCGCTCCGGTAGGCGTACATGCCAAACAGGAAATAGCCGAGATGATCAATCATGGAAGAAAATTCAATCAATAAATATTCGGCTCCGGTAGGATAGGCCTCTACGTTCACTGTATCCTTAAGCCAGCTGTCCGGCGGCATCTGAAGGGCTGTATAGTAGTTGAGAAGATCAATGCCGGTGGAATAACCGAGCCAAAAGAAGAAACCGAGGCCGAGCAGCCATTTGGCCGGCAGTCTGATACACAGCAGAAGAACAAATCCGGCGGCGGCATACAGAAGGAGAATATCGCCGGCCCACACGAAGAAGCCGTGCAGGGCTCCGATAAAAAACAGCAGCCCCAGCCGCCGTATTAACACAGGGTAAGGTTGGATGTCTTTTGTGCGTAACCGGTCGTATATAAGCACGAGGCTGATGCCGAACATAAACGCAAACAACGGCCTGGCGCTGTTTTCGAGGCCAATGGCAAGTACTGCTTCAAGGAAGCTGTTTATCGTAAACGGCCCGGCATCTGCCACCGATGCGAGGCCGGGGATATTAACTAAAAAAATAGCGAATAACGCTGCGCCCCGTATTTGATCCAATATATCTATCCGTTGATCCTGGTGTGCAGGAAGTGTCACGGGAACACCTTCTTTCTTGAAAAGGAAACGTCTTGCAGGTGCTCATAAAAAAGCGGGTGAAAGAACCCTTATCAAGGATAATAGAAAGATATGAAGAAAAGATGAAGATTTTCTTTCTATTTAATTAAAAGGAGATAACAGAACAGGTTTACTCTATGTCATGGATCCGCCAGTCTGCTTCGCGCCGCTCGTCCCTGGCACCTGAAAGTTCTCCGGTTTCACGGTCCAGCGTCAACGCCTGGATCGACCCGAAGTAGAGAGGATTGGGGGGAGTGCGAACTCCCTGATACCCAATAGCGAGCAGTTCGTCGCGCTGCGCCGGCCCGGGCGTCTCTTCCATAATCAGCGTGTTATCTTCCAGGTGAAAGCGTGGGGATTCGACGGCTTCGGCCAAGGTGGTATCTTCCTCCGCCCAGTCAGCGATAACCTGAGCGAGCATAATAGGAATGCGTTCGCCTCCCGGACTGCCGATGCCAAGCACGGGTCCATTCTCATCGGCAACAATCATAGGAGAAGACCACGTGACGGACCGCCGGCCCGGCTCCGGTGCATTAAGACTTCCCTCGCCAATGCTGAACCGGTCCATTTGATTATTAAGGAAAAAGCCATCCGCATAGTCACCGGATCCCCAGAAGTTTGTCAGGGTGTTCGTCATCGACACAAACATTCCATCCGCATCGACAACTGTTATATGAGTGGTGTTCGGATCTGCTCCCGCGTAAGATGGTCTTTCATCGGCAGCAGCAAGGCTGTCACTGGAAATGTCGGAAGCCAAAGCCGCGTTTTCTTCCGGGTCTGTTAACCGGTCCACCGGCACGTCCACAAAAGCAGGGTCGCCGTAGTCTGTTTCAATAAACTGGGAGGCCAGCTTCCAGGACATGGCGGTATCGTGGATAAAATCAGTGCTTTCCCGTCCTGCTGCCATGCTGTCCCGTTCTTCGAGGATCTGCAGCATCTGAATAACGCTGATGCCGGGAAGCGGCGGGGCGGCACCGATTACGTCGTATCCGGCAAAGGTGCCGATCGACGGCTCGTAGCGGCCTACTTCAAATGCTGCCAGAGAGGCAGCGTCGAGTCCTTCGATCTGCGAAGCCAATGAGTCCCCGGCTTCTCCTTCATAAAAGGTGCTGCCACCGCTGTCACGGATCTCCCGAAGCGTCTCTGCAAGCTCGGTCTGTTCCATTGTACTGCCAGCTTCCAAAGGGCTGCCATTCGGATAGAGATGACCGAGCTCTTCAAGCGACAGACTGTCTGCGCCCGATTCCAGCTGGTCGGCCAAAAGCCCGGACACTTCAGCACTGTCCGCCAGTGTGACAGCCGGTTCGATCAGATCTGCCCAGTCGGAGACGCCGTAGTCCGAATGAAACTCCGCCATGCCGGCTGTGAAGCCGGGTACTCCGATATCAGAGGAGGGGATGCCGGTTTCAGGCACCACTTCCCGGTAATCATAAGCCTGCGGAGCTTCGCCCTGTTCCTGGATCAGCACGGAACCACCGCCGCCGATACCGGAAGCAAATGGTTCAACGACCGATACGGCGTATGCTGCAGCGACCGCGGCATCGGCTGCGTTTCCTCCCTGGTCGAGTACTTCCATCCCGGCATCGACCGCATCAGGGTGGCCGGCGCTTACGCCATAGGAGGAGGGGGTATCAGGCGGACCGGCCTCCTGCGCTGTTTCTTCCTCATTTTCATTTGCTGTGTTTTCTTCTTCAACGGGAGGGCTTTCCGTTTCGCTCTCTTCTTCAGGAGCACAACCGCTTATGAACAAAGCGGACAGCACGGCCGCAGCGGGAACGATGAAAAGTTTTCTTCGAATGGATACGTTAGGTTTAGCAGGCATCTGTCAGTCTCCTTTTTCCAGCTGGATGTATTTTTGTTTATGTGCGAATGCGCTTTCAAAAACCTATGACTATTATGATTAACAGCTCGATAGATAGACTTTATTTCACTTCGAAGAATCCCAGTACTGTAAAAGCATGAGACCTATGCATACATAACACGGAATGTTTCTTTAATCCTAACTCAGGGGCTCATACCGGATTATTAGCCGCCGCCCATCATGCCCCGGTCCCACTCTATCATAACAACTCCTCCTAATGATTTTGATACTCTTATTTTATACCCTTGTATATCCATTTGAAATAAAGTTGCCTTTTCATTTCTTCCGTGCAGTGATGGAAGGGAGCAGCAGCCACTTATTACACCATCGCTTATTCGGTTGCCTTAGCCTCTTTTAGATCAGAAATACTCCACCCGAACGTTTCCTGGAAATGAGGAAGGTCCTGAAGATCTTCCCAATCTCCACCCCATTCCAGTCCCAAGTCCTTTCCGATTTGACCGACTTCTTCCCAGTCGGGTGTACCATTTCCATTATCGTCCCGGTCTATATCCCAATGATGCTGACCGTTTTCGTCCAATACAGCAAAATCAAAGGCTAATCCATAATTATGGTAGGAGTCTCCTCCGCGTAAAGTAGTCACAATAGGTCCCGGGGTCGTTCTTCCTTGAGCGTAGAGCTCGTTTTGTTCCTCTTCCGTTCTGTATTCGGCTGTAATAACAATATCGATACCTCGTTGACTGGTACGTCGAATCAAGCGGTCTCTTTTGGCGGCCAATTCGGGGTGCAGTTCGTGGGTGGAACTATTTTCTTGAAGAGATACCTTCTTCTCTTGTGCTTCTACGTTTTCCAGATGATGCGAGATAACAAATACTACTAAAAAAACAGCACTAAGCATAAATATAAATAACCCTGCAGCCCATTTCATGAGTGAAAGTCCCTTTCCATAATCCATCGTTTTCTTTATTTATCGGCTTTTGCCAAATGATTTTTAAGCTGCCTTTAATTCGGCATCGTGCTTTTTTATATAATTGTATTCGTTACATACGCCGCTGAAAGGGTCCATAAAGTAAATCCTGCGTAGAAACGTTTAATGCTGTAGATAACTTGGATAAAAATACCAGGCCGGGGTTTGCGTTTTTATTTTTTTCTACCGTACATAAATAAGATACCGATACGTTGGCTGACCGTGCTAACTCCGATAAGGAAAGCTGATACTTTTGACGATAGAATTTAATATTTTCTCCATTCATCATGCTCATCCTTTCTTTATTCGTTATTACCCTGCAATGTTTAATTTCTACGTTTGTCATAGCATTTCATGAAAATGCGAATAAAATATGTTTTTTGCTAGGTCTTTTTATCTATTTTTAATCGTTTTTGTAATGTGTATTAACAAATAATTAGATAAAATGAAAAAACTAACAAAAAATTCACAATTGTCTGCTATTGTTTGACTACGTTTAGATGAGTTAAGAATAGGCTGGGGAAGGGTAATGTGTGGATTTATGGAATGAGCCTGCTTTTATGTTCAGCATTGTATAGTCTACAATAGGTAATAAACAGTTCAGAAAGTATAGTTCCTGGAGAGTAGATATAATATATGCCTTTTTTCATTAGGACATTGTTAAATGGCATAAAAGCAGATTTTTTTAGGAGGGGAGGAAAAAATGGACAGCCAAACCATTCTTGTTGTAGACGACGAAACGCCGATGCGGGAGTTGTTGACTCTTTATCTTGAAAATGAGAATTATCACG
>NZ_JCAKFM010000006.1:0-223617 GCF_059510535.1 Sinobaca sp. TMA16-18
TACTACTTGTTTTTCCCCTCCTTTTTGATCTCCAAATACTTTTTTAAGATGTCGTTTTCTATCTTCAAATGCTCGATTTGTCGGTTTTTTCGATCGTCTTCCGATTGGTCCGGCGGACCAAGCCCGTAGGTATACTGCTTACCGATCGGTTGGTCAAACCGATAAATATAGCCTTGTTTATACCATTTCATCCAAGTCTTAATTTGCGACTTATTCTTAATCCCGTACTTCTCCATAATTTCTGCCGTGGTTAGTTCACCTGCCAATTTTGCTTGAACGACGGCCCACTTCACTTCACTGGAATATCTATTTTTGCCCACACAAAAACACCTCCGATTGTACGTACTTTTTTACATCGTACCATGTCGAAGGTGTTTTATATTGTCTCAAATTATTAGGTTAGTCTATACCGGCTTCCGGTAAAAGGTGGTTCGTTTTATTTTCTGGCAGGTATCACACTTTCCAGATACTCCTGGACCGCGTCTTTCAAATCATCACGCTCAAGCGCAAAGTCAACGGTCGCTTTTACAAAACCGAACTTATCCCCTACGTCGTAGCGCTGGCCTGTAAATTCATAAGCCAGTACTTCCTGCGTTTTGTTTAATTCTTTAATGGCATCGGTCAGTTGAATTTCATTACCGGAGCCGGGTGCCAGATTTTTTAATATCTCAAAAATCTCCGGGTTCAGAATGTAGCGTCCCATAATAGCGTAGTTTGACGGCGCATCCTCAAGCTTCGGCTTTTCTTTTAAATCGGCTAATGGAAGAATGCCCGGCTTGTATTCTTTGCCTTTCGGCTCTACAATACCGTATTTGGATACGTCTTTGTCTTCTACTTCCTGGACACCTACTACAGAAGACTGGTATTCATTATACACTTCAATCATCTGCTTAAGGCAGGGCTCCTCTGATTTAACGATATCGTCTCCGAGAAGCACGGCGAACGGCTCATCTCCGATGAAGCTGCTCGCACATGCAATCGCATGGCCGAGGCCTTTAGGTTCTTTCTGACGGATGTAGTGAATGTTGGCCAGATTGGAAATGCCCTGGACCTCTTCAAGCTGCTCCCATTTCTGCTTTTTCGCCAATGTTTCTTCCAATTCGTAGGATTTGTCAAAGTGATCTTCGATTGCGCGCTTGCCGCGCCCGCTGACAATAATAATGTCTTCGATACCGGACTCAATCGCTTCTTCCACGATATATTGAATAGTCGGCTTATCTACGATAGGAAGCATTTCCTTCGGCTGCGCCTTTGTTGCTGGCAGAAATCTCGTGCCCAGACCGGCAGCCGGTATAATCGCTTTTCTTACTTTCATGAATAGGCCTCCTTTTTACTTTTTCTTTCTATTATGTAACCTCCAGGTGAATTCCTGGAGGCATTCTTCTGTATTATATCTTTTTCCGTACGGTAGTGACCACCTTTTTTTTGGAAATATTTCAATCTGCTGCCGGTACCTGCTTTTTCTTTCTTTTGCTGCCAACTTTGTACTTAATCATATACAGCGCCGGCACAACAAGCAGCGTCAGCAGTGTCGAAAAGACCAGGCCTGACACAATTGCAATACCAAGCGGCTGAAACAGCGGGTTGTTTCCAAACGCAATCGGAAGCAGGCCGACCGCTGTCGTTAAGCTTGTCAGCAGTATTGGCCGGAACCGCTCTTTTCCTGCCTGCTGCACTGCCTGATCAATCGGAAGCCCCTGCTTGAGGCGCTGCTCGATAAAATCAATCAGTACGAGCCCGTTTCTAATAACAATCCCTGCCAGGCTTACCGCCCCCATCATTGACATAAATCCAAGGCCCGTCTGTGTGAGAAACAGGCCGAGAATCGCGCCGGCTGTGGACAGGTACACCGCGCTTAACACGATAAGCGGCAGCAGAAGTGAATAAAATGGGATCGCAATAACAATAAAAATCAGGAAAACGACGAGAATAAAAATCTGCCCGATATCAATGAAGACGTCTGTACGTTCCGATGTTTCCCCGCCAATCGATACGTTTACTCCCGGGGCCGCTTCCCCTGCTTCCAAAATAGGGTCTTCCACTGCAGCTTCCACATCTTCTACATTTTCATTGCCCGGATAGGCACGAATCGTTACCGTCCGTTCCGTTCCAATATGAGGCACTGCGCTGAATGACGTTTCCTGCTCCCCGGAAATCAGCTCGGAAAGCGCAACAGCGTCTGCGCCATCGTCTGCGGGCGGGCCTTCTGCCTGCGGAGGAAATTCAATGCTCTCCAGGTCTTCTTCGCTGACTGTCCCTTCTGTATTGTAGGATATTCTCATATCCACCTGCTGGTTTCCCTGCTGAATGGTGCCAAGCGGCACTCCTTCTCCAAGCAGAAGGAGCTCCTGGCTGATGGCTTCTTTATCAATGCCGGCATCAGCGGCTGCCTCCTCATCGACCTCGTAGGACAAAGCAGAAAGATTGTTATTAGCGTCTGCCTCTGTTTCCTGCACGCCGTCTGCGTCTGCCAGAATCTGCTCTATCTGTTCGGCTGTCTGCAGAATATCATCCATGTTTTCCCCGGAGACTTCCACCGCAATCGGAGCCCCTATTGGAGGACCGGACTCTACGATAGATCCCCTCGTTGATACAATACCGTCGAATTCCCCGGACCAGTCGTTATTCCAGGTATTCATTACGTCCCGGGCGGCCGCTTCGCTTCCATCAATATACACCAGAAACTGCATATCATTTTCTCCGGGTTCCCCGCCGCCGTTGCCGGAATTAAATATTCTCGGCACTTCGGTTCCTGCATAGGAAGAGACAGAGCGGATTTCTTCCTGCTCCAGCAGCCACGTTTCAATCTCTTCGGCTTTTTCCTCCGTATCGGCAAGCGTCGTTCCTTCTTCCAGGGACGCTTCGATAAATACTTCTTCCCGATCCGTGTCCGGGAAAAATTCAATCGGTGTAAACGGAATCAGCGCATAGGCCGCAGTTCCGAGAAGAAGCCCTCCCGCTGAAAACAATATCGGGCGTTTGACGACTTTTTTTAGTATGTTCGCGCTGTATATGTCGGCCCCTTTATCAATCCATGAGCCGAGAAGACCCGGGGACGAAGACTTTTTCCGCTTCTTCGGACGCCGCAGGGCCCGCTCTTCCTGTGCGGCGCGAAACAAAGGCATAATCGTCAACGCTACAATAGTCGACGCAATAATTGCCGCAATCAGCACGACAGGAAGCGGACGGATAAAGGCTCCGGCCGATCCCGGCAGCAGCAGCAGCGGGAAAAATGTGAACACTACGGTCAGTGTTGATACGATAACGGACACCGCTACCTGCCTGACCCCAAGCGTGGCCGCCCGAAAAGGAGAATCCCCCAGCCGCAGGCGCCGGTCTATGTTTTCGTTTACGACGATCGCATCATCTACAAGAATACCAAGCGAGATAATAAAGGCAATCAGGGAAATCTGATCCAGTCCGACGTTGGCAAAAGGAAGCACAATCGCTGCAATCGTTAACGATACAGGAATAGAAATCCCCACCGCGGCGGCCGTACTGAAATTAAGGCCAATCGCACAGATAAGAAATACAGAGAGAAAAGCCAAAGCAAAAGAAAGCGCCAGATCCGCAAATAATTCGGACACCAGATCCGCCTGGGTGTAAAGCTCCTCCAATGCTGCTCCCTCCGGAAGTCCGGCTTCAAAATCATCCATTACAGGATCAAGCTCCTCCTGCGCTGCAGGGACGCTTGCATCTTCTGCCAGGAAATAAGTTAAAGACAACGCCTGCTGTCCATTATGAGAAACAGTCGATACAGCCGGCACAAGCGTATCCGCTGCGCTTCCCACATCGGAGAGCAGGAGATTGTTTCCTTCTTCGTCTGCACCGATAATAAGCTCCTGAAGCTCGTCTGCTGTAGAAGCACTCTGAAGCTCCACGCGTTGATTTCTGCCATCTATTTCCCATTCACCGGGCGGTACTGTCGACATTTCCCCGCTCACGGCTCCAATAACCTGTCCGGCAGAAAGGCTTTCGTCTGCCAGCGCTTCAGGATTAAGCGTAAAACGAACCTCGCGCTCCAGGTCTCCCTCCACTCCCACTTCGGTAATGGATGGGAGCTGCGTAAAGCTTCGTTCCCAGCTCTCGATATAGCGCTGCACTTCTGCGAGGTCAGCCTCTTCATCAAGCGTCACCTGGTAAATAGCCAGCCCCTGCCCTCCGGTGCTGTTGCTGAAGGACGGTGCTTCCGCATCTTCCGGGAAGCTGCGCGCTGTTTCGTTTATGTTTCTTTCAATTTCTGTCCATATTTCGCTGGTGTCACTGCGGCCTTCCTCCAGCTCCAGAGTGACGGAAGAAAAGCCCGGACTCGACACAGACGTTACTTCGGCAATGCCCTGTACGTCCGCCGTTGCTTCCTCCAGTGGATTAGTGAGGCTCGATTCCACAGCTTCCGCGGAAGCACCGGGATACACTGTGTTAATCTGCCCGACCGGTGGATCAATAGCGGGAATTTCTTTCTGCGGGAGCTGCAAAAACGCCAGCCCCCCGACAAGACAGAGCATAATGAAAAAAAGGATAGTAATCTTCCGCTTTTTGATGATTTGTTCAATCATGAAAAAACCTCCTAATTTTTATTAAATATGTAGTGCTTTTTACCCAAACTTCTGGTATATTAAAGACAACTTAAAAAGAAAGGAGAGTCGTTAACGCTTTATCGCTTGATGTTCGTACTGCCGGACGCCTCCCCCTTATTGCGCCCGCAGTTTCTATGCACCACCCCTTCAAGTATTACCCCAGCAGGACGCCACCTGTATTTTATCCCCTTTAGTATTAAAGCTTTGAACCCACCCGCTGCCTTATCCGTTCATCTAAGTACGCAGAACACCCTATACTTTCATAAAGGAGCTATGTATGTTTAATCAAGTCACGATGGTTGGACGTTTCACGAAGGACCCGGAATTATTGTATACAAAAGAAGGAGTTGCCGTCTGCCGTTTCACCCTGGCCGTTCAGCGCCATTTTAAAAACCAGCAGGGAGAATATGGAGCTGACTTTGTTCCCGTTACCGTCTGGAGAAAGCAGGCAGAAAACACAGCATCCTACTGCCATAAAGGTGACACTGTCGGTGTAACAGGACGGATACATACCCGTTCCTATGACAATAAAGACCAGCAGCGCGTACACGTCGTGGAAGTAAATGCCGAACAGGTCCGGTTTTTAAAACTACAGCCTCAAAAAGAAACGTCTGTCCTGCATAACTTTGCGGCAGATGAAGATGAACCAATGGAAGATCCGGTTTTTTCTTAACCATCAGCTAAACAGATATTCTTCTGCTGTCTTCTATGTGAGTGCCTATCTAAATCTGGACAGCAATCCCTCTATATATCTTCGACATTCCCCCTCTACTATCATCCCAATACACTCACATATTATTAGTGCACTGCGGATCCTCTATCCGCGGTGCCTTTTAAATGACACATGTGTCACCTTTTTCCAAAAAAGAAAACAGCCGCTTTGACTGCTTAAATATGACGCTTGTGTCATTTATAACATAAAAAGGAAGCCGCGGAAACTATTTTATCCCGGGCTCATTCCTTTTGTAAGTACTGCATATATCGTATCTACCCATACGTCCCGGGTCAGCCTGGCATTTGGGGCTCTCACAAGAGACATAATAATAGCATTCAGTGCCGTTCCGGAGAGTTCCCGGTCGATATGTCCGCTCGCTTTTCCCTCTTCAATCAGCAGTTGCACATGGCGGTTCAGCGTACCGAAAAAGCTGAACAGCCGTTCTACATTTCTTTCCACTAAAGGAGAAGCATGATGGTCCATTACGGGTAAAATCTGCAGGGATTGGTGAATATCCGCATAATCAATCCATACGGCGAGAAAGGCTTTGAGCTTTTCTTCGAAAGGTTCTATAACAGCTGCTTTTTCCATGCGCTGCATAATCTGGTCAATAACATACATCATGTACTCGGTGACCAGCTCTTCTTTTTTTGAATAATAATTATAAATAGTACTTCGTGCCACACCGAGCCGTTTGGAGAGCGCCTGAAAATGAAAGGAATGATAACCCTCTTCAAGCAGCAGCTTTTCTGTTTCTTCGAAAAGCCGTTCTTTTTCAAGGGTACGATGTCTTGCCATGGATGAAGTCTCCTTTTTGTCTAGTTCTTCTATTGTACTACACCCATACAATCCACGTAATTGTTACCGTGATCAACATAACAAAAAAGCTGACGGGAATACCGAGCCTCATAAAATCGGTAAACCGGTATCCGGCCTGGTGGTATACAAACAGGTTCGTCTGATAGCCGATCGGCGTTATAAAACTGGCCGATGCGGCAATTGCCACAATGACTGCCAACGGCAGAATGTCAATGCCGAGAAGCCCTGCGGCTTCTATCGAAATCGGCAGCATAATGATAGCGGCGGCGTTATTGGTGATCATTTCAGTAAACAGATTGGTAATAATATAAATCACGATAAAGATGCCGATGATCCCAAACGGCTGAATCCAGTTAATCAGCTGCCCCGCTCCGAATGCGGCGGCTCCTGTCTGCAGCATCGCTTCCCCCACTCCAAATGCAGCAGAAATCACCAGCAGAATCGGAATGGGAATATAATCCACAGCTTCTTTAACCGTCATGACGCGCAGCAGCAGCAGAATGCCTGTTACAGCGAGAGCGGCATAGAAAATAGGCACGAGCTGCAGGGCGGAAAGCATCACCATTCCAGTCATCAGGATGACCGGGAGGATCGCTTTCCAGGAAGGCAGTGTAAAAAAAGGGTTCTCTTTTTTCAGAAGCACGGTAAATTCATTATGATGAAGGGTTTTTTCTTCAAACTGAGGCCCCGCCAGCAGCAGCAGAGTGTCTCCCGGTTTTACGGAAATATCATTCAGGCTGCTTTCCTGTACATCCTGGTGGCGGTGGACGCCGGCCACTTGCGCATCAAACCGTTCCGCAAACGAAATCGATCCGATCGACTGAAAAAGCAGCGACGAATAGTGGGTCACGACTACTTCAAGCAGGCGGTTTTCCCCGTCCCTTAGTTTGTCGATGCCGTACTGTTCGGAAGAATAATGGCGGATGCCTTCTTTTCGTTCCATTGCAGCCAGAGCATCCAGGGTGCCTCTGATCCAGAGGCGGTCCCCTTCCTGCAGGATAAACTGCTCATCCCAATGCAGCTGGCGTTTGTTTTTCCGGTAAATATCTTTTATTTCGATGGATTTTTCCGTCCATAACCCGGACGAACGGATCGTTTTCAAGTGATACGTTTCCGTATTCTCTACGATAAACTCCATCATAAAACGCTTGCGGTCATCTTTAAGAAAATCAGAAGGCGGCACCCTGTTCGGAAGAAGCACGGGTCCCAGCAGCACAATAAAAATGATTAAAGCAATCGTAATAGGAATACCGATAATACTGAGCTGAAAAAAAGAAAACCCGTCATACCCTCTTTCTACGAGCATGCCGTGCACGACTAAATTTGTAGATGTTCCAATGAGTGTCATCGTACCACCTGTAATTGTCGCATAGGACAGCGGCAGCAGAAACTTCGAAGGAGATACGTCATGGCGCTCACACCACTGCCTTACAAGTGGGGAAAAAGTTGCCACAATGGGCGTATTATTTAAAAAACCGGACAAAATAGAAGACGGAATCAATATACGGAGAAGAGACTGCCGCTGCGTTTCCCCTTTGCTTAAAATCCGGTTAATAAAGGATTCGACCAGACCGCTTCGCTGCACCGAGCCTGCCACGATACAAAGCAGTCCTACGGTCAGCATGCCCTGGTTCGTAAAACCGGTTAACGCGTCAGGCAAAGAAAGAATGCCGCTTAGGACAAGCACACTGAGTGCAAGCAGCAAAATCACTTCAGGAGGAGCTAATTCTTTTATGAGAGCCCCCATCATAACGATGATGATCAGGGCAAGCGCGATTATTTCCCAGGTCATGCCGTTAAGCTCCTTTTTTGTTAATAACCAAGTAATTTTATATGTATTGTGCATTTAACAATGTATCCATCATTATACCTTTCCGTCCCTAAATGTAAAGAACCCTTTAACCGGGTGGAAAAGAAAAATCACCTAATAAACAAGAAGATGGTTTTTATCCGTTAAAGGGTATATAGATAGCATAAAATAGTAATGTTCCATGTTACAATAAGATCAATGAAGGGGGTGGAAAAATGGCTTTCGTTATTCTCGACCCGTGTATTGGTGAAAAAGCCGGCGACTGCGTCGATGTCTGCCCGGTAGACTGTATTGAAGAAGGTCCGGACCAGTACTTTATTGACCCGGATGTCTGCATCGACTGCGGAGCCTGTATTGTTGTCTGTCCAGTAGATGCCATTGTGGAGGAAGATGAGCTGACTCCCGCTACAGAGTCTTTTCTTGAAAAAGCAAAAGAATTCTACGGAACGACGTAAAACAAATGTGAGAATATGATAAAAAAAGGATTAATTTCTTGAAAAGTGGGAATACTATTATTACCCACCCCATACCTCGATTATAGATCAGATACATTATCTGCATCCGTAATTGTGCTACAGCAGAAAATCCTCCGGCCCTGCCGGGGGATTTTTTGTGTTTATCGATCAGCCAGGTTTTCAATTCCTGTACAAAAGGTATATACATACTATACAAATACGGGAAGGGATGGATAACCATGCTAGCAGTCATTTCAGGAGGAACCTCAGGAATAGGCAGTGCCACCGCCGTTCTATTTGCGGAAAAAGGATACGAGGTACATGTACTCGGCCGGAATGCAGAAAAAGGCAGTGCTTTTGAAAAGGAGCACAGCGATCTCTCCATTACTTACCACCAGGCTGATGCCGGCAGCGAAAAAGACGTCGAAGCGTTTTTTCAAGAGCTGGCCGATGCCGATAAAACAGTGGACGTACTGTTTAACAACGCCGGCACGGTCGAATTTGCGCTGGGCCCTCTGCAGCGTGTAAAAGAAGAAGACTGGAATGCATTGTTTGATGCTAACCTGAAAAGTGTTTACCTTATGATCAAGCATGCCACCCCGCTTTTTGACAAAAAAGCCGGCGCTTCTATTATTAACAACGCAGCGATCGTAGGAAATGGAAAATACCCTTCGGCTCTGCCTGCTTATGCAAGCGCCAAGGCTGGGGTGGTGGCTATGACAAAATCACTTGCTGTGAGGCATGCCAAACAAAAAATGCGCTTTAATGCCATTTCGCCGGGACCGGTCAACACAAGTCTGGCCCACCGCCTGTATGGAGGAGAAAGCAACTTTGACGAAGCCTCGAAAAAACACCCCCGCGGGGAAGCGGCCGATCCAAAAGAAATTGCTGAAGTCGTCTACTTCCTTTCCTCCGATAAAGCATCCTATATTAATGGACACAATCTGGTCGTCGACGGCGGATACTCGCTCGCGTAAATCTTACGTAAACGTCCTAAAAAAAAGGCAGAACCCCGTGTAATCGGGTTCTGCCTTTTTTGTTGTTATTCTGATGCTAAGTCTTCAATAGAGTCTGCTTCTACATATTCCGGAACAACAAGGCCAATTCTGGCGCCTTCCAGGTTAGCTCCGAGATCGGTAAATTGATCTTCGTAATCACTAAAATACTGTTCGTGTGTAGCCGGGAGCCACGCTGCTACCATAGCATCCTGCTCTCCCTGTGCCACAGCCTGGAACATAATGTTTGCTTCCATCGGTGTCGTCTCTACTTCATAACCTTGATCCATTAATACCTGCGCGATTACATTGGTCGAGGCAATTTCGGAATCCCAGGCTACGAAAGCAAGGTTTAACGGCTCGCCGTCTACTTCTTCAACGCCTTCTGTCCATGTGCCTACCTGGTCTTCGTTTTCATCCACCCAGGCTCTGGCTGCTTCTTCCGGATCGGCTCCTTCATAAATCTCGAGCATTACTTCTTCCATCTGTGCGCCTTCCCACTCGAAGTTATCAAGAACTTCATAGGCTTCCGGTGCATCTTCTTCCAATCCTTCACGTGCGATGGTATGAATATCCTCTGCTTCCCCAAAGGAACCTTCCGGATCCTCTAAGTATTTCAAGTCATGTACAGAGAACATCCAGTGTGGATTCCAGCCTGTAATAACAATTGGCTCTTCATTGGAAATCGCATCGTCGAGCGCACTTGTCATTGCTGCGTCTGAGCTTGACTGCAGATTCCAGTCATCAAGGCCGTAATCTTCTATTGCCTGATCGGCTGCGGCCATTACGCCCGCTCCGGCATCAATACCGGTAATTGTATAATCCATTTCTTCGCCAACGTTGCCGCCTGCGCTCTCTTCATCGCTTTCTTCAGCGTTTTCTTCGCTCGTTTCTTCTCCGCCTTCTGATTCAGCGTCCTGCTCTTCTGCATCGTCAGAGCCGCCGCCTCCGCACGCAGCTAAGGCTATCGTAAAGGATAGACCTGCTGTTAAGCCAACATACTTAAAGTTCTTTTTCATACCTTCATCCGCTCCCTTTTTGTTTTAATATATGTTTACTCCAACAAACGGAGGTAAACTACTGTTTTGCTTTCGCTCCAAAGCTTTGCGTCAATCGGTCAAGAATGATTGCAAGCACTACAATCGCAATACCGGCTTCAAAACCGCCGCCTGCATCGTTACGTCCTACGGCAAAATAGACAGCCGTTCCAAGACCCTGGGCCCCAATCATGGAAGCAATAACAACCATCGACAGTGCAAGCATAATCGTCTGGTTAATACCGGCCATGATCGTTGCTTTAGCCATTGGAAGCTGGACTTTAAACAGCTTTTGGGAGCCGGTGGAACCAAACGCATCCGCCGCCTCAATGACTTCTGTAGAAACCTGACGGATACCGAGATTCGTAAAGCGGATCGTCGGTGGCATGGCGAAAATAACAGAGGCCACAACCCCCGGTACCATACCAATTCCAAAGAATGCTACCGCTGGAATAAGGTAAACAAATGCGGGCATTGTCTGCATAAAGTCAAGAACAGGTTTTACTATATTTTCCACTAATCCCTTTTTTGCCATCCAAATGCCGATAGGCACCCCAATGACAATCGAGATAATAGACGCGGTCAGAACAATCGAAAGCGTTAATATCATATCGTTCCAGAAGCCGAGGTTATCTATTAAGAACAGTCCCAGCAGCACAAAAAGCGTTAACCCTATTTTCCTTCCTGCCAGGAAATAAGTAAGCAGGACAATAATAATCATAAGCAGCCAGGCCGGCGGAAAGCTGAATATACCTTCAATCGAACTGATAATCCAGCCGATGCCGTTTGTCAGAGAATCAAAGAAAAACTCTGCATTTGTCAGCCATTCAACAAATGCATCAATCCATGCTGCCAACGGCAGTTTCGGAAGAAGCTCCATGCTCGATTACCTCCCCGCCTGATAGTGCCGCCATAACCGAACCCCGGAACACTATACCTTTTAATTTATTATCCTCTACGACCGCAAGAGGAATGTTTGTATACGTAAGCAGATTCATCATTTCTTTAAGTACGGTTCCTTTTTCAACAGTTGGCACATTCCTTTCAATAACTTCCTCTACGCTGTCTTTTCCTTCTTGCACCAGGCGGGAAACGTCAGCTGAGTGTACAACACCGAGCAGGTCTTTCTGACGGTTTGTAACAAAAATACTGGAAATGTTGCCTTCTTTCATACGCTGCAGCGCAACGCGTGGTCCTTCTTTTTCTATGTTTATTGCTTCAGCCCGGGACATCACGTGCTCTACTGTGAACACTTTCGAGCGGTCCACGTCTTCTACGAATTTTTCTACATAGTCATCTTTTGGGTGCATCAGAATCTGCTCCGGTGTTCCCGTCTGGATCACCGCTCCATCTTTCATGATCATAATACGATCACCGATGCGGAGAGCCTCGTCCAGGTCATGTGTAATAAAGATAATCGTTTTTTGCATTTTCCCCTGCAGATCAAGAAGCTCGTCCTGCATATCTTTTCGAATAAGAGGGTCAAGCGCCGAAAACGCTTCGTCCATCAGCAGCACATCCGGGTCGTTGGCCAGTGCACGTGCCAGTCCTACCCGCTGCTGCATCCCGCCGGACAACTCGTCCGGATGCATGTTCTCATATCCCTGCAGGCCTACAAGTTCTAACGATTTCCATGCTTTTTCTTTTCGTTCGGCCGGATCCATACCTTGAATTTCAAGACCATATTCCACATTGCTTTGAATCGTCCGGAATGGAAAAAGACCGAATTTTTGGAAAACCATGCTCATTTTTTTGCGTCGTGCATCACGCAGCGTTTTTTCATCCATCTTTGCCAGGTCTTCTCCATCAATCCAGACACTGCCGGCTGTTGGTTCAATTAATCGGTTGAATAGCCGTACTAGGGTGGATTTCCCGCTTCCGGAAAGTCCCATAATAACAAAAATCTCTCCTTCTTCTACTTCAAAAGAGGCTTTGTTTACCCCTACGGTATTTCCCGTAGCTTTTAAAATGTCATCTTTAGACACGTTCTGGTTTAGAAGTTCCAGTGCCTTTTTCGGCTTTTTCCCGAAGATCTTCGTGATTTCTTCTACTTTAATCTTCACTGCCATCGTCTTTCCCTCTTTCCATACAAGCCTGCGCCCTTTTTCATGCTTCTCTATTACTATACAATTATGGGAAAAATGGCGCAAATCGGATAATCGCGTATATAAGCGCGTATTCTTTATAAAATATATACTGTACGCTCTTTACAGCTGTCTTTTCACATAGATAATCGCTGTATCCTGCTTTTGCCTGCCTATATCTCATTATCCCGCTTACTGCTTATCTGCTATTCTGAACGTAATGTGCAGTTTAATCAGGGAGTGTGCGTATGGATAAAAAAGGGGAGCTGCCGGCAGTAACGCAGCTGGAGCAGATCAGACACCAGTTCATCTCGGTCATTGCCCAGAACATGGGATTATATAATGTATCGGAAACCAATGGCCGCCTCTATGGGACCGTTCTTTTTGCCGAGCGGCCGATGACGCTTGATGAAATGAGCGACGCCCTCAGTATGAGCAAAATGAGTATGAGCACGGGTATTCGGTCACTGATGGAAGCTTCTATGGTAGAAAGAGTATGGGAAAAAGGAGTCCGCAAGGATTTATACCAGACGGAACAGGACTGGTACAAATCATTCACTTCTGTGTTTGTCACACGTTGGAGGGAAGCGACGGATAATAACCACCGGGCAGCGCTTCAGGCGCTGAAGGAACTGCGTACGCTGCTGCTTTCCTGCGAGCTGGATGAGCACGTCGAGATGATACATATGGATATAGATAAGCTCGAAGGAGCTGTAGAATACTACGAATGGCTCGATGAAGTGATTCTCATCTTTGAAAGCGGTAAAATATTTGACTGGGTGCCGCGCCGTCCTTCTTGAACCATTGTAAAATAACGCAAAAAAACCGCAGCCTCCGTTAAGGGAGCTGCGGTTTCAGTTTGTTAAAAAAGAGGTTGATCGTCTATTTTCTCATTTCGCTGTTAATAAGGGTAAGGATCATAACAAAAGTAAGTGGGACAGTCCCGGTTTTTCTTATTTCAGCCGGGGAGCAAAGTGAAAGCTCGTAGATGCCTGATACGTTTCCCCTTTTTTCAATTCGCAGGTTTTCCCCTGGCTGGAAAAGCCGACAGGAAGGCGCTGTGTTTCAATACAAAGACCGGCAAACGGAAACGAGGCGCCGGTTTTGAGCTTCAGATCATCACCCATCTGGGCAGCGGAGAAAATAACCGCCCCGGGCTCTGTTGTCTGCACCGTCATTTTGATTCCGGTATCGCCTGTAAACACGATATCCTCTTTTTTATTTCCCCAGATAAAGAAATGGTCCAGTCCGCTGCCGGCTAAAAGAAGCTGCGGGTGATCATTTTTTTTCACGGCGTTGATCGCTTCTCCCTGCTGCATCGGAAAGATGTCCGCTGCCGGAAGTACCTCGCCTGTCGGGATCATTTCCCCGTCCAGCTCGAGCATCCCTTCAGCCGGGCCTTTGAGCGTCTGATTCAGCACAGAGCTCTGCACGTCTCCGCTCAAATTAAAATAGCTGTGGTTCGTTAAGCTGACAAGCGTCGCTTGATCGCTGGACGCTTTATAGTCAATGGTGAGCATGTCCTGTTCCAATGTGTACGTGACCGTTACATCCAGCCGGCCCGGGTATCCTTCTTCGCCGTCCTCGGATGTATAGGAAAATACAACAGCCGGCCTCTTCTCATCATCCTGAATTTCCACGTCCCAGCATACGTGGGCAAATCCTGTGTCTCCGCCGTGCAGGTGATGATCCCCATGGTTCTTCGTAAGCGGGTACTTCTGCCCTTCTATTTCTGCCTCGGCGTTGGGTATTCTCCCCGCTACGCGTCCGACTACAGCTCCGAGCGCATTGCCGTCGGTGACATAATCAGCCGGATCTTCATAAGCAAGAACCAGGTTCTCTTCTTCCCCTTTTTCATTTTTTAAATAAATGCCGTTGATCCGGCACCCCAGGTTTAATGCCGTAACGCGGA
Organism: Sinobaca sp. TMA16-18; assembly: GCF_059510535.1. Classification (NCBI taxonomy): domain Bacteria; kingdom Bacillati; phylum Bacillota; class Bacilli; order Caryophanales; family Sporolactobacillaceae; genus Sinobaca; species Sinobaca sp. TMA16-18. The sequence goes on from NZ_JCAKFM010000006.1 coordinate 14,405, forward strand.
GTCCGCTGTCATTTGTGAGTTCTATTTCTGTTAACGTTTTTCCTGAATATGTGCCAAGTTCTTTTTGTTTTATCATAATAATGTCTGCCTCCCGTTTTGGTCGTCCTGCCTCTTATTCCCATTTTATTCCGGATTCATGCTTTTTTTCTAAAAATCTACTCCGGCTCATGCTATACTTTTTCCAGGAGGAGATACCTATGGCGTCTATAGAGGACTTCAATGCGCTCGATATACGTGCCGGCACGATCACTGCGTCAGAGGATTTTCCCGAAGCAGTAAAACCTGCTTATCAATTATGGATCGATTTCGGTGAAGAACTGGGCCGGAAACAATCCAGTGCCCAGCTGACAGACCTTTATACAAAAAAAGAGCTTATCGGAAAACAGGTGCTGGCGGTCGTTAATTTCCCTGTCCGCCGGATCGCCGGGTTCCGTTCTGAAGTACTCGTATTAGGATTATATTCAGAAGACGGCGTCGTACTGATACAGCCCGATAAACCAATCAATAACGGAAGCAAATTAGGATAGAAAGGTTGCGTTTGTTTGAAACTAAGTGTATTAGACCAGTCACCCATCCCCTCCGGCTCTGACGCTCATGAAGCTCTCTGCAACACGAAAGAACTGGCCCGTCATGCAGAAGCACTCGGCTATACCCGCTTCTGGGTCGCAGAACACCATAGTACAAGCGGGCTTGCCAGCACCTCGCCGGAAATATTAATTTCCCACCTGGCTTCCTGTACGAGCCGTATCCGGGTCGGCTCGGGCGGCGTTCTGCTTCCGCAGTACAGTCCATATAAAGTTGCCGAAAACTTTAAAATGCTGGAAGCCTTATTTCCCGGCCGCATCGACCTTGGGGTCGGCCGGTCACCGGGAGGCGGACAGACGATCCGTCTGGCTTTGACCGACGGCGTGAAGAAAAATTTAATTGAATTCCCGCGCCTTTTGGCGGATCTGCAGGGATTTATCGACAGCAGCCTGCCAAGCGGGCACCCTTACGCATCGATTAAAGCTTCTCCCATGACCACGTTTCTTCCGGAAACCTGGGTGCTAGGTCTTTCCACCCGTGGAGCCAAACACGCAGCAAAGAACAGCGCCGGCTTTACATACGGCCATTTTATTAATCCAACCCAGGGCCGGGAGGCGGCGGAAGCTTATATGGAAAGCTTTGTTCCAAGCGAACGGCTTCCTTCCCCAGCGGTTAATTTCTGCATTTTTGTCGTATGTGCTCCTACGCAGGATGAAGCTGACAAGCTCGCATTGAGCCAGGACAGATGGCTTCTAAACGTAGAAAAAGGGACGAGCACGAAGCTCCCTTCCCCGGACGAACTGTTCCAGCAGCGTTTATCCGAAGAGGATAAAAAACGGATCAGGGAAAACCGGGCCCGGACGATTGTAGGCACTCCGTCATTCGTCAAAGTAAAGCTTGAAAAACTGGCCGAACAATATCAGGCGGACGAGGCCCTTATTATTACCAACATTTACGACCACGAAGCCCGGCTGCGTTCGTATACGCTTCTGGCCGAGGCATTCGGCTTATCCGAATAACCAAAAAACCCGGAACGCTTATATGCGCTTCCGGGTTTTCAGCTTACATAATGTTCCATTTGACTAGCCTGCAGCTTCTGGTAAAAACCTTTTTGTTTCATCAGCTCTTCGTGTGACCCTTTTTCGGCGATGGACCCGTCCTGAAGAACAATAATCTGGTCTGCCTGCTGGATCGTATTCAGCCGGTGGGCAATCACGAAACTTGTTCTGCCTTTCAACAGACGCTCCAGTGCTTCCTGGATTTTTACTTCTGTAATAGTATCCACATTGCTCGTTGCCTCATCAAGCACGAGAATTTTTGGATCAGCCAGCAGCGCCCGTGCAATCGAAATCAGCTGTTTCTGCCCCTGGCTGATTCCAGCTCCGTCCTGCTGCAGAATCGTGTCGTACTGATTCGGAAGCCGCTGAATAAAGCTGTGGGCATTCGCTTCTCTTGCGGCTTTTTCCACCTCTTCATCGGTGGCATCAAGACGACCGTAGCGGATATTGTCCCGAAGCGATCCCTGAAACAAGAAAGCTTCCTGAAGTACAAACCCCATCTGCTGCCTGAGGTGAATCCGGGAGGCTTTGTTAATATCGACTCCATCCAGCGTAATCTGCCCCTGCCCCGGTTCATAAAAACGGGAAAGCAGCTGGATAAGGGTCGTTTTCCCTGCTCCGGTCGGCCCGACAAACGCTACCGTTTCCCCCGGCCGCGCCTGCAGGCTGATATCTTTGATCGTCTGGCCGCTTTCTTTGTTATAGGCAAAGCTGACATGAGAAAAGGCTACTTCTCCCCGGATCGTCTTCCACGGCGATTCTCCTGCCGGTTCTTCCTCTTTTTCTTCATCCATAATATCAAACACCCGTTCTGCGCCGGCAAGCGCAGACAAAATCGTATTAAACTGGTTGGCCAGGTCACTCAGCGGACGCGTAAATTGGCGCGCATATTCGACGAACACGACGATAACCCCTATCGTAATAACACCCTGTACAGCCAGGAAACCGCCGGCACCGGCTATAAGCGCAAAACTGACATTGTTCAGCGTGTTCATCAGCTTCGGAATGAATCCGGAAATCGTCTGTGCCCAAAAGCCGGCCTGCTTTAACTCCGTACTTTTATGATGAAATTCCTCCAGCACTCTCGGTTCCTGGGAAAAAGACTTGATCATACGCTGGCCGGACATTGTTTCCTGAATATATCCATTAAGGTCACCGAGCCGGCGCTGCTGCGCTTTAAATAAAATCCGTGTGCGTTTTGTAATCCACTTCAGTCCGAGTGCCATTAATGGAACAATGGTAAGCGTAATAACCGTCAACAGCGGACTAAGCCAGATCATAACGACGAGCGTGCCGATCAACGTCAACAGGCTCGTAAACACTTGTATAATGGAACTGTTCAGCGTCGTGCTGATATTATCCATGTCATTGGTCACACGGCTCATTAAATCCCCGTGCTGCCTATTATCAAAAAATGGAATCGGCAGATCATGCAGATGGTGAAACAGATCCTGTCTCATTTGAAACACGGCCTCCTGCGCCACGCTTATCATCATAAACTGCTGAATCAGCACCGTGACGGAATGCAGAATGTAAACAACAGCAAGCGTCAGTAGAAACACGCCCACGACTGAGGCATCCTGCGAAACTATGAACCGGTCAATACCGATTCCGACAAGAAGCGGCCCGAGCAGGGCCAGAGCGGAGCTTAAGGCAATCATTATAATAATAACGACCAGCTTCCACTTTTTATACGTTAAGTAGGACCATAATCTTTTGAGTGTCTGCCGCCAGTTCTGCACTTTGGGGCGGTCGGCCCGCGGGGCATATTCCTCGTACATGGCTCCGAGCTTTTTCCTGGAGTAGGTAAACGGGTCCTTTACCTGCTTAAACATAAGACACCGACCCCTTTCCAAGCTGCGACTCTGTGATTTTACGGTACAGTTCGGATTCCTGTAACAGTTCTTTGTGCGTCCCCTGCGCGGAGATGGTGCCATCCTCCAGCAGAAACACCCTGTCTGCATTCATGGCTGTACTGATTTTCTGCGTAATAAGCAGCGTCGTACAGGCATATTCCTGAAGCGCTCCGACGAGCTTTTTTTCCGTACCCGCATCAAGTGCGCTTGTGCTGTCGTCCAGCAGGAGGATCGCCGGCTCCCGGACAAATGCCCGCGCAATTGAAACCCGCTGTTTCTGACCTCCTGATAAATTGACGCCTTTCTGCCCGACCCGCGTTTGATATCCATCCGGCAGATCTGCGATCATCTCGTGAATCTGGGCCCGCTTTGCCGCTGTTTCGATTTCTTCATCGGTGGCATTTTCTTTGCCCCACTCGATGTTTTCCCTCATCGTGCCGGTAAATAAAAACGGCTCCTGCGGGACGTAGCCGACGTGCTGGCGCAGATCGGCCGTGTCTATCTCACGGATGTCTTTGCCGTCCAGGCGTATCGTGCCGGAATCAGCTTCATACAGCTTCGGAATCAGCTGAAACAAAGACGTTTTGCCGGAACCGGTGGCGCCGAGAATCGCTATCCTCTCACCGGCTTTTATGTCAAAATTCACATCTTCAAGAACGGGAACCGCTGTCTCCGGATAATGAAACCAGACATTTTCAAAAGTAAGCCTTCCGCTGACGGCAGCAGGAGCTGACGTTCGTTTCGTATCCGCAAAAGGCTTCGTTTCGGTATCGAGTACTTCCCCAATCCGCACCGAAGAGGCTCTTGCTCTGGATACCATCATAATGATCCAGCCGAAAATGGAAAGAGCGCCCGTCATTCTTGTCGCGTAGTTAACTAAAGCGACAATTTCTCCGGTAGTCGCTCCGCCGGCCTGAACCTGCATATTTCCAAACCAGAGGACACCGATAATGGTGGCATTCATAATCAGCAGAATGACCGGCATCGTCAATTCAGCCATCCGCAGCGCCGATACGGTTTGAAAACGCAGGTCTTCAGCGGATTTGGTGAAATGGCCTTTTTCGACATTCTGTCTTAAAAAGACACGGATCAGGCGGATACGGGACAGGTTATCCTGCATCACCCGGTTTACGGTATCAAGCTTCGCCTGGACCGAACGGAACATCTTGTCCGCCCGCTTCATTACCCAGAAAAGAAATCCCAGAATGATCGGAACCGTAATTAAAAAAAGCAGTCCCAGCTGCCAGTTTACGACCAGCGCCATGACGACACTTCCCGCTACAAGAAGCGGGGCACGAAGAAAAAAGCGCAGGCTCATAAAGATCGTCTGCTGGATGGAAGTAACGTCATTGGTCATTCTCGTTAAAAGCGTTGATGTCTGAAAAGCTGCAAAGTGGGAGAAAGAAAAGGCCTGGACTTTATGGTACACGCGGCTTCGAATATCAAGGCCCGCGCTCTGGCTGATATGAGCGGCGTAAAAAGAACTGATAATCCCGCCCGCAAAAGCGACCATGGACATCCCGACGAGAAGCGCCCCGAGTTGAAAGACGACTCCCAGATCTTCCTGCATGACGCCTTCGTCAATAATCCTGGCTATAATAAACGGCTGCAGCAGCTCCACGGACAATTCCACAAGCATGACAAATAAAGCAATGGCCACGCCTATTTTATAAGGCTTTAAAAACGTCAGGATCCTGCGCACTTTTCTTCCTCCCTTCTGTTGTTTATTCTCTTCGAGTGTCTAAGTATTTTACCATACCCGTTCGCATCCCTCAAAAGCAGAGACCTGCGGTTTATTTCTTCGTAAAAAAGGCAGAACCCGCGATACGGATTCTGCCTGGTTCATGCTTATTTCATCATGTCTTCGCGTACCTTTTTTTCTACTTCACCCTCGGGACCGTAACATTGTTCTGCTTCGTTCCATGACATTTTTATTTCATTGACGACCTTTTTCGTATCGATTGTATTGTCTGTATGCTTTTCAAAAAACTTAATATGCTCCTGCGCCGGAAGCTCTTCGTTTACATACATTTGTTTAATAATGCTGTTGTACACGCAGGTGGACAGCACTTCAATCATATCTTCAATTGATTTTTGGTCATCGTCTTCCGAAAAATACACTTCCAGGCTGGCATCTTCATCTATGGTGTAATCTTCTCCAATGCGGACCTCAACAGGGACATAATTTACCCGAACCTGCCCGTCCATTTCTTTTTTTGCTTTTGGTTTAACAAACGGAAAACTGCATGCAATAACACCTTCTGCGTTTTTGTTCTTATCTAGTCCAAACATGGAATCCCTCCTAGTTGTGGTAACACAATTTACTTCTGGTTGTTGAGGACGAGCTTGCCGCGGACATGACCGTCCTGACTGGACTGATGAGCCTGTTTTACTCCCTCAGCGGTCAGCGGCAGCACTTCTGTTACGACCGGAACAATCATATCAAGCTGAAGCAGTGCGGCAATTTCCTGCAGCTGTTTTCCGCTGGCTTGAATAGAATGATACGCGGTGCGGATGTTTCTGTTCCGGGCGGCTTCCGTATCCGGATTTCCTATCACAGAAACAATCATCCCGCCTTCTTTTAAAGCAGGAAGGGCCTTTTCTGCTGTCGGACCGCCTACAAGATCAAATATTAAATCCACCTCATTGAGCAGGTCAGCCGGGTTATCCTTTTTGTAATCAATGGGACGGTCTGCCCCTATTGATTTTAAAAATCCCTGGTTTTCCCCGCCGGCCGTCGCGGCTACATACGCGCCTTTATGCTTGGCAATCTGCACGGCAAAGCTTCCTACGCCCCCGGCTCCACCGAGAATTAATACGTTATCGCCATCCTGTACATCCGCCACATCATTCAGCACCTGCCATGCGGTAAGGCAGGCAAGCGGTACAGAAGCGGCTTCCGAGAAACTCAGCCGCTCCGGAATTTTAGCCAGCTTTTCTTCTTCTATGCACGTATAATCTGCGTACGCTCCATTTTCATTCATTTCTGTCTTCGCAAACACGGCATCGCCTTTTTTGAAAGCAGATACGCCGCTTCCTGTCTCCACAATCACTCCGGCTGCGTCCCATCCTAAAATGACTGGAAATCGAAGAGGAAGCCTGTCTTTTAAATATCCTTCTCTTACTTTCCAATCAATTGGATTGACAGAAGCCGCTTTTACTTCAATTAATACCTGATCGGCTTTAGGCACCGGTCTATCCATCTCTACTTCTTTAAATTCATTTTCACTTCCATACTGCTCAATTACGATGGCTTTCATGTCCTGCACCCTCCTTCTAGTCTTCTGCTATCACTACTTTTCCAATCATTCTTCCTGATTCTACTTTTTGGTGGCCTTCTCTGATTTGTTCAGCGTCTATAGGAGAAAGGGTTTCCGACAGGGTCGAGCGAAGCACTCCTTTATCCATCATTTCACCAGCTTCGTTTAAAATACGGTGCTGCTCCCGTACATCATCTGTCATATAAGAGGAGCGCGTAAACATAAACTCCCAGACAAAAGCTGCGCTTTTATGCTGAAGCAGTGTAAGGTCAAGCTTTTCTTCTGTTTCCACAATCGAGCAGATCACTCCCTGCGGACTCACAATTTCTGCCATGCTTTCCCAATGACCGGCTGTATCGTTCAGGCAGAAAATATAAGGTACGTCCGGAAAACCTGCCTGCTGGAGCTGTGGAAGCAGCTCTTCTTTATGATTAATGATGTGATCTGCGCCTAATTCTCTGCACCAGTCTGCGGATGGCTGCCGGGAAGCAGTAGCGATCACTTCCAGTCCGGCAAGCTTGGCCAGCTGGATGGCTACAGAACCTACACCGCCGGCCCCTCCAAGAATCAGTACCGGCTGGCGCTTATCTGTTTCACTTGAGATGCCCATCCGTTCAAACAGGCCTTCCCAGGCCGTAAGCGTTGTAAGAGGCATCGCCGCACTCTCTGCAAAGCTTAGGCTTTTCGGCTTTCTGCCGACAATTCGTTCATCCACCAGATGAAATTCGCTGTTAGTGCCGGGCCTGCTCACATCTCCAGCGTAATATACTTCATCGCCCGGTTTAAAAAGCTGGCAGCGTTCGCCTACTTCTTCCACTATACCAGCCGCATCAAAACCAAGTACCTGTGCCTCTCTGGTTTTTTCTTCATTTGACATTCTGACTTTGGTGTCCACCGGATTAACAGATACTGCTTTTATTCGTACGAGGATATCATGATCCTCGGCTTTCGGTTTATCTTTTGTTATATTTTGTAAGCTATCATCGTTATTGATAGGAAGAGATTCAAAAAATCCAACTGCATTCATGATGTACATCCTTTCTCTTGTGCGCATTTCCAATTTGTTTCATTCGTTCATCTTAAATAATTTACCTTTTTTCCTGGACGTTGAAACCTTAATGACTATTCTTTACAGTATGAATTTTTATACTGCCTTTATTTAGACATAAATAAAAGCACGGCCGGAAGCCGTGCTTTTTTATCTTTATTTTAATACAGGTGCTTATAATGCGGCCTGCGCCGTTTTTTGGAAGGATGCCTGCGTCTTTAGATCTTTCATCGCCTGCAGACCCGCCATATTTAAATAGTTCCAGGGCTTGTTAAAATGGGGCTGGAAAAAGAAGTCATTCATTGCAAGCTGCTCTACTGTCATCTGCTGCTGAACAGCCACGCTCAGCGTATTAATGGACTGGGTAAAGTCTGCTTCGGAAATAACCTGGGCGCCAAGCAGCCGGTGCGTTTCCATGTCATACACGATTTTCAGCTTAATCACTGCGTTATCGGGCATAAACGCCGGCCGGTAATCATCTTCCACTACTGCCGCTCCGGTATGGAAGCCAGCCTGTCTGGCTGCCATCTCTGTCATTCCGGTGGATGCCATTTGGTGCTCATAGATCTTTAAACCGGAAGTTCCCTGAGTACCGGGATGTGCCAGCACAGGACCTTCCAGGTTGTGCGCGACAAGCGTTCCCATACGGACGGCATTTGTAGCAAGCGGAATGTACGCATTGCCCCCGGTTGGGTTATACGGAACAGTGCAGCAGTCTCCTGCCGCAAACACATCCGGCTGGCTTGTCTGCATATACTTATCTACAATAATTGCCCCATTGTCGAGCATGTCCACTTCCCCGCGGAATAAATCCGTGTTGGGACGAAAGCCGATGCACATAACAACCATATCCGTCTCGTATTCTCCGTTCGTCGTTACTACTTTCCGGACCGTTCCTTCTTCTCCTTTGAATTCGCGGACCGTTTCCCCGAGCACCATATTTACGCCGCGTGCGTCCAAAGACTCCTGTACCGGGGCAGTAAATTCCGGATCAAGGTATTTATTTAAAATTCTCGTTTCCCCGTCAATCAGAGTAACCTTTTTGCCGGCTTCTTCAAATGCTTCCACGAGCTCAATACCAATATATCCGGCCCCAACGATTGTAATATGCTCTGCATACTCTGCTTGTTTAATAATATGCCGGGCATGATTGAAGTTTTTGCAGAGCATAATGTTATCCAGCTCCCGGCCCGGAATCGACGGGGTGATCGGCCATGATCCTGTCGTAATTACAAGCTTATCAAACTGATATTCTGTTGTTTCGTTTGTCTGCAGGTTTTTGGCCAGCAGCGTTTTATTTATGGTATCCGTGTCGAGCACTTCATGCTCAAGATGCATATGAACACCGAGGTCTTCCATTCCTTTAGGAGAGGCATAAAATAATCCGTCCGGGTCATTCACCACTCCACCAACGTATAAAGCGATGCCGCAGGATAGAAAGGATATATTATCATTTTTCTCGAATACATGAATGTCGGCTTCCGGATACATTTCGATCATATTGGTAATGGCTGCCGTACCCGCATGGGTGCAGCCAATAACTGCTATTTTCATTGTAGTTCCTCCTGTTGTGAATGTTTTCACATGCGATTGTGAATTTATTCACATTTATTTGTAACCTTAGTATAGTACGCCTTTATTTGTTCTGCAAGCATTTGTGAATGTTTTCACATAAAGTTCACACATAGAAAAAACCGCAGCATAATCAATGCCGCGGTCCCCTTTTACTGTACTTCTATAACAAGCTTTCCGATCATTTTTCCAGACTCTATTTTCTTATGCGCTTCTTTCACTGTATCAGCCTTCAGCGGAGACAGCGTTTCTGTCAACGTGGTCTGCAGGGCTTCTTTATCGAGAAGTTCGCTGACTTCTGTAAGGAGCCGGTGCTGGGCAATCATATCGTCTGTCTGATGCATCGGCCTGGTGAACATATACTCCCAGGCAAACGTTACGCTTTTATGCTGAAGCTGGGAAAGGTCGAGCGCTTCCTTCGTTCCAACGATAGAGCATATTTTCCCCTGCGGCGCGATCGAGTCCACCATGTTCTTCCAATGATAGGCGGTATCATTCAGGCAGAAAATATAAGGCACACTTTCCAAATCGAGGGCTTCCAGCTGGGGCAGAAGCGGCTCCCGATGATTGATGACCTCATCCGCGCCCATTTTTCTGCACCACTCTACTGATTCCGGCCTGGAAGCAGTCGCAATAACCTGCATTCCGGCCCATTTGGCCAGCTGGATCGCAATGGATCCGACTCCGCCTGCTCCGCCGATAATTAAGATGGACTTATACTGGTCTTTCTCCGAATCAATGCCAAGCCGGGTGAACATGCCTTCCCAGGCAGTGATTGCAGTAAGCGGAACGGCCGCACTTTCGGCAAAACTGAGCTGCCTTGGCTTTTTGCCGACGATACGCTCATCCACTATATGTTTTTCTCCATAGGCTCCGGACCGTGACTTATCTCCGGCGTAGAACACTTCATCGCCCGGCTTAAAAATCTGGCAGTGCTCTCCGACAGCTTCTACGACACCTGATGCATCCCATCCAATAATCTGCGGCTCCTCTTCTTTAACGTCCGGTCCTTTCGACATTCGTGTTTTTGCGTCTACAGGATTTATGGAAACTGCTTTTATACGTACAACCAGATCATGGGTCCCCGGTACCGGGTCCGGCACCTCCACATTTAGAAAACTGTCTTTTTCTTCTATAGGAAGATATTGATAAAAACCTACTGCTTTCATAGCTGTCCCTCCATCTAAGTAAATTTGCTGGAACAATTCTTTTCTTATGTTTTAGAGTACCTTACTTAAGAACATTCCGAAACCGTTTTCCTTAAAGCGACGGGACATCTTTATTTTTTTCCTTTATACTGAAAAAAGATATTCGTGCAGGAAGGCGTTTTACAATGATAAAAAAATGGGTTTCCAAAATACGAGGGGAGCGGATGATAAAAACAGCACTTGCCGTTTTTTTCACTGTTCTTATCTGCCGGCTCTTTGACCTCCCGCCGGCTTTTGCTGTTATTGCGGCCATAGTCACGTTGGAACCAACCGCGGCTGACAGCGTTCAAAAAGGACTGCAGCGCTTTCCCGCTACTTTAATCGGTACCGCGCTGTCGCTTGGTTCTTTGTTTTTATTCGGCCAGACGGCTCTTGCATTTACTCTGGCTGCTGTACTGACCATTTACATATGCTATAAGCTCCGCCTCGAAGCCGGAATTCTTGTTGCTACTCTTACAGCTGTATTAATGATACCTGTCGCAGAAGCGCCATATCTCATTGAATTTATTCAACGGGCCGGCACAACGCTTATTGGAATCAGTGTTTCCACGATTGTTAATCTTATGATTCTCCCACCCCACTTTTCAAGAATGGTCGCCGAGAAAAATGAAGTGCTGTTTTCGCAGTCCGGGCGGCTTCTCCTTGAGAAAACAGCTGAAATTGTTGAAAGCAGCGAATCTAAAAATTACACCAGAAAACGTTTTTCTGATATGCAGAGGCAGCTGAGTGCTTCCATTGAACTGATTTCCCATCAGAAAAAAGAATGGAAATACCACCGTTACAGCGACCGGGACATGATGTTTTTCACGTATCAAAAAGAGCAGCTCTATGCGCTCGAACGGATTATTTACCATACGCACAGTTTATTTATGGTTAAAGACGATGAATTTACTCTATTTCCGGAAAAACAGGAAGTTGTCAACCGGGCCGTACACTCGATTGCCAACGTCCTCGAGCAGAAAAGCAGAAACATACCAGCGGCGCACTATACGATTATCGAACAGCTGGACCGGACGTTCCGCCAGGTGCAGCTCGAATGGCCGGAAACAAACGAATCCGCCTACCACCATCACTTTTCCGGGGAAGTTATTATTTTGTATGTACTGCTTTCCATCCATGATGTACTCGAAGAGCTGGAACAGATTCACAAGCAGTATGACCTGGATACGTCCACCTTCTCCTAATAGACATTACTTCGCAGCAGCCTCCTTTTCCCGAATGGACTGCTGCTTTTTACTATATACAAATAGATATCCGGGCCAGCCGCAGAAAAACAATCGAGACAAGAACGGCTTTTCCAGATAAATGAGCGGGTATTTTCTTATCCTTATCGTATCAGTATGTTCTTTTTATACCTGAGTCCCGTTCTTTTGTAAACTTTATGTGAGAAAAGTTTATCCAACAGGCCGAAAATCCTTACTTTTAATCATTGGATTATTAAAGGGATAGCGTTTATACTTAGAAAAGCTGGTTTATGTTGAGCGTGTGTCGGTCTAACGTCCTGTTTTTTTGTATAACCTTTCTAAAACGTTTTTACAGGTGCAGGACAGGGTATTCAGTATAGTAAAAACAATTTATACATAATAAGTGATCCGATCGCTCTTTATTTTCGTATACGTTATTTATACACCAGGAAAGTGCTTAAAAGGCACGTTAATTCATAAAAGGAGTCGTGACTATGTTTTTCTCACTAACTACTGCACAGCAGCACCTATCCATTACGTCTATATGGGGACCAGAACAGACGGAGGTCGACTCCCTGTGCTACAACTCTTCAGAGGCTGAAACAAATTCTGCCTTCTTTTGTATTATCGGCTCTCAGGCGGACGGACATGAGTATGCACGGGAAGCCATCAACAATGGCGCATCGATAATTGTCGGTTCAAACGGATCATTCTTGGAAAAATTAACTAATATTTATCCATCAGTTACGTTTTTGCACGTAGCTGATTCGAAAGTTGCAATGGCAGAATTTTCAATATTTTTCCATAATTTTGTTCATCATTCCTTGAAAACAATAGGCGTTACAGGTACAAATGGAAAAACGACTGTAACTGCCTATACACGTACTCTTCTTAACCGTTTAGCCGTACCTACCGGCATTATGGGAACAGCAGGTATGTGGGACCATCAGAGCAAACTCACTTTCAAGCAGAACACACCTACAACGCCGGAGTCACCTGATCTGCACGCGATATTTGAAAGAATATACCAAAATGGGGCAAAAGCGGTTTCACTTGAAGCAACGTCTATTGCTATCGAACAACAGCGTCTTCACGGTATTATGTTTGATGTCGGTATTCATACCAACCTGTCACCCGAGCATCTTGATTTTCACAACACGATGAATCAATATAAGCAGTCCAAGCTTAAATTGTTCAAACAGTCCAAACAAGCTGTAGTAAACCTTGATGACGAGGGCATGGCTGATGATATTCTTGCTGTATTTAAAGGTCCGCTGCTAACATACAGCATCGAAAAGAAAGCTGATGTCTATGCCGAGCATATTGTACCAAATGAAACCGGTACATCGTTGACAGTAGTGACCGGGAACAACCGGTATGACATTCATGTTCCTGTTTTTGGTGCTTACAATATTTCCAATCTGCTGTCCTCTGTCTGCGCCTGTATGCACTTAGGAATGGAAGAAGAGCAGATTATTGCCCAGCTTCCTTTCATTGAAGGCCCGGAAGGACGGTTCCAGATAATCGATCATTACCCGCGCTACAAAATAATTCTCGATTATGCCCACACCCCGGATGCACTTGAACTTGTTATAGAAGCCGCTAAGAAGCTTAAACACCGCAGGCTTATCCTAATGTTGACCGGCATTGGTCTAAGAGATCCTCTAAAAAGACCTAAAATGGCAAAGGCCGCGGAGGGAAAAGCAGATGCTTTTGTGGTCAGCGTTGATCACCCCGGCTTTACAGACCGGGAAAAAGTAGCTGATGATGTAGTATCCGGCTTCAGCGACCCTCATGCTGCGAATGTTTACAAAGAGCCCCTCCGCGAACATGCGATTCACCGCTCCCTTTCGCTTTCAGAAGAAGGGGATCTCGTACTGATAACCGGCTTAGGCTTCGGCGGTTATCAGCATGTCAATGGCGAGCAGGTTCCTTACGATGAACTGCAGGTTATTCAGGACTTCTTCGACAAAGAGAAAGCTCAAAACATTGTCTCAAGCTCATGAATAAATGTTCTTATTTTTTCATCTATACAAAAGGACGGTCCATAAAAACTGGACCGTCCTTTTGTACATACTAATGCAGATTTTTTTGTTATATCTTATTCAGTTGGAAAACGCAGCACAAAAATAGTTTCCCCCGGCCGGCTGCTTTTCAGCATCAAATCTCCATTTAAACTTTGGGCAATCATCAAGCTGAAAGCAAGCCCAAGGCCAAGTCCATGTGTCTCATATTTTTTATTTTCTCCACGGAAAAACCGTTCGAAAATATATTCTTTCTCTTTTTCTTCTATTCCTTTGCCGCTGTCTGTTACTTCAATATAGGCCTGCCCGTTTTCTTGTTTCACATTTACGTGAATCGTACCTTCCACTTCCGGTCCAAAGGACTGCTGCGCGTTATTCAGCAGGTTAATCATAATCTGCTGAAGCCTGGCAGAGTCAATCTGAACGTATATATTCTCCTTCGGCACATCTAATTGAAGTGTTGTCCGGCTCTCTTTGTTTGTAATATTCCATTGATGGATGACCTCCTGTACCAGAGCCCCCATCTCTCTTTCTTCCATTACCACGTTGACGCCATTGGCACTAAAAGTATTAAAAGCGAGAAGATCTGCCACCATCGTTTTCATCCGTTCTGTTTCTTTCAATGAAATATCAATGAATTCCACAGCTTCTTCATCCGTTACTACGTCATCTTTTACAGCCTGCAGAAGGCCGCTGATGGAAGTAACCGGGGTTTTCAACTCATGAGTCACCCCTGCCAGCAGTTCTGTCCGCAGCTTTTCGAGGCGCTGCAGCCTGGCAGACATTTCTTTAAAAGAATCGACCAGGTCATGGATTTCTTTTTCCCGGATATTTTCCGGCAGCGTAAAGTTGTAATTCTGTTCCTTTACGAGCTTCGCGGCACCCGAGACCCGCTTTACAGGGTAAGACAGCCTGCGTGATAGAATATATATGGTCAGCCAGCCCAATAGAGCGAGCGCTACAACCATAATAGCTACCAGGCCGTATTCCTGATTTAACTGAGCCACTTCATTTACCGGCTGAATAATAACGACCCAGCCGATATTCGTGCCATCTTGAATAATCGGTGCTTTTACTAAAAAAGAGTTTCCTATCATATCAATATTTAACCGCTGGATCGAATCCTCTTTTTCAAGAACGCTGGCGGGAAAAGCAAGCTCCGGTTCAAATCCCCGGATAGCGTTGCTGGTAATCGAATCCCCGTTGTTATCTACAATATAAATAAGCGGGTTGGTTTCAATATTAAGTACGCTCTGCCTGTCCTGAAAAAAATCAGGGACTTCCTCCCTCGGGAGTGTCCCGCTTTCGTCCCCCTCGGTCGCCACACGGTCTGCCATTTCCTGAGCTACCAGCTGCGTTACGTTAAGCCGGTGATCTACGGTCGTCTGGCGGATCCAGAATAAAGAAAGCGCTGCAATAATAAGCAGTCCGATTAGCAGGGTCAGTAAATAGAGAGTCGTCCAGTAGCGGAGAATGGACACTTTCCGGTTTTTATTCATAAACACAGAACTGATACCCCAATCCCCGCAGTGTCTTTATTTCTCCTTCTGAAGAAGGCCAGTGTTTTAAGGATTGGCGGATTCTTTTAATAGAAAGGTCGACGGCCCGGTCGCTGCCTTCATAATCCATGCCCCATACGTGGTAGATAATCTGCTCGCGTTCCATCGTTTGATTCGGATGATCGGCCAAAAATAAAAATAACGATAAATCCCGCGGGGAAAACGTTATATCCACCCCATTTAATGTAACGCGGTGTGCTTTCGTATAGACCGTCAGGCTCCCGAAATGCTGAACGTCTTCTTCAGACAACGTGGTGCCTGAGCGCCTGAGAACGGCTTTCACACGGGCTACTACTTCTTTTCCGTCAAACGGCTTTGGTATGTAATCATCCGCCCCTTCATCGAGTCCCTTCAAGCGGTAATCCATATCTCCCAGTGCCGTCAGCATAATCACAGGACAGGCGCTTTTTTCTCTTATATGTTTAAGAATCTCCCAGCCGTCACGACCCGGAAGCATCACATCAACCAGAGCCAGATCCGGTCGTTTATGATCAAAAGCTTTTACGGCCTCATCCCCATGATAAACCTGTTCGGTTTCGAACCCGGCTTTTTGCAGGTAGGCTTTTAATACTTGGCTGATCGAAGCTTCGTCTTCTACTATAAGTATTTTTTCCATATAGGTCCCCTCACTTTTTTCCAGTATACCAACTTTTTTATACACGTAAAAAATAAACGGGGTAAAATCAAAATTTTCTTTAAATGAACGCAGATATAAAGAGAGAGCCTCCGATGGCGTTCGGAGACTCTCTCTTATATATTATTTAAAAGGGGGTATGAATATAATATAAAGGCTTAATGTGTCCGGTGTATGTCGAATAAAAAAAGATTTATATTTTTAGCTGCCCAGAAATAAAATACCGTACAAAATAGAAAGAATGATAACGAAAGCGGGATGCACTTTCCACTTCTCCATCAGCAGGTAGCTGCCTATAATTAAAAGAATAGTCTGCACCGTACCGGCTCCGTCCAGCGCACTTTCCAGAAACTGAAATGTCAAAATACCGAGCAGCACAGCGATAATCGGCCGTACATAGGTTGTCAGCCTTTTCACTTTCGGTGACTGCCGGTACGCGTACAGCAGCCCCATTAGAAGCAGCATTAAAATAAGTGAAGGTGCAATCGTTGCAAATAGAGCTACAGCGGCCCCGAACACGCCTCCTGCTTCATAACCGATATAAGCCGCCATTTTTGTGGCAATAGGTCCCGGCAGCGCATTTCCGATGGCAAGCACTTCACTGAATTCTCCTACGCTCATCCATCCATACCGCTCTACAACTTCATATTGAATCAGCGGAATCGAAGCCGGCCCGCCGCCATATCCAAGAATACCCGGCAGAAAAAAAGCTACAAAGATTTCCCAGTAAATGATCACGCGGTCCCCTCCTTCTTTTTATCCTTTTGAAACAAGGCTGCAGCAATCAAAAGAATGATAACGATTGCAGGATGAACATTAAGGACACTAATAATAAGCAGGCCGAATAGAATAAAAAACAACACCCGCACCCAGCCCAGGTCTTTCGTGGATTTTTGAATAAAGCTCCACGTAAGCACGCCCATCATGACGGTAACGACCGGAAGTACCCCATTTGTAATGCCGTTCACCCAGGCAGCATCCTGAAAGTTGGCCAATACAGCAAACAGGGCAATCATCAACACAGCAGTCGGTCCTACAATAGCGATAACCCCATTCACGGCGCCAAGTGCTCCGCCCTTTTTATAGCCGATGTAACCGGCAAGCTTTGTCACGATCGGTCCCGGCAGCGTATTGCCAAGCGCAAGCACATCCCCGAATTCTTCATCGGTCATCCATTTATAATGCTCGACTACCTCTTTATGTACTAAAGGAATAGAGGCCGGGCCGCCGCCGTACCCAAGCATCCCTACACGAAAAAAAGCTAAAAATATCCGCCACTGCATATAACTACCTCCCTTACTTTTGTTTTCATTATCTTAACACAGAATAACTAACGGCTGTATTCTATCCAATCATAACTTCTTTTTGTTTGATTTTTATATTATTTATTTACTTTATGTTAAAATGAACAATAATAGTATGCAAAAAGAAGGAGTGTTCTCATGCTCGACAAATTAGATCAGGGAATCATTGATTGTTTAGTCGAAGACGGCCGCATGTCCTATGTGGAAATTGGCAGACGTTTAAATATTTCGCGTGTGTCCGTAAGAGACCGGGTCCAGCAGCTAAAAGAAAAAGGCATTATCGAACGGTTCAGCGTAGTAGTCAATTCGGAAAAAATCGGAAAAACGGTCTCAGCTTTTTTTGAAGTGGACTGTGAACCCGCATCGCTCGTGGAAGTAGCAGAAACGCTCGTAGACAACCCAAATGTTGCCAGCTGTTACCAAATGACCGGGCCAAGCACCCTGCACATGCATGTACTCGTCGACGATTTTAAACGGCTCGAATTATTTATAAACGAAGAGCTCTATGCACTCGAAGGCATCACCCGCGTGGAAAGCCATATCCTTTTAAGACGATTCAAAAGCAGAGCCGGCCTGAAGCTTTAAAAGCGATATGCTTGTAAGTTATGGCATATTTGTGAATTGTCGTTTAAACCTCTCCATTTAAGTGAAAACATAAACATAGGAATACTTATAAAGGGGAGAAAAACATGTGGAGAAAAAACATGCTGTTTCTTTTTGCAGCAGCGTTCATTTTTATTCTTGCTGCCTGCGGAAACAGCGGAGCAGAAGATGAACAGGATGAAATTGCATCAGAAGGCGGACAGTATACGGCATCAGTTAACGTAATGACCAGTGACGAAGCGGATGCCGGTACGGCAGAAATTGTACAGTCGGAAGATGGAAATGTAACCGTTCAGCTGGACCTTTCCGGTCTTCCAGCTGATAGTACGCACGGTATTCATATCCATGAAACCGGCGAATGTACAGCACCGGATTTTGAATCAGCGGGTGATCATTTCAATCCAACTGATGCCGAGCACGGCACGGAATCAGAAGGCGGCCCTCACGCAGGAGACCTTCCAAACATCGAAACCGATGAGAATGGCGAAGTAACGACGGAGCTTGATGCCTCTAATGATATTATTGTAGATCGTCAAGAAGATAATTCCTTATTTGACGATGGCAATACAGCCCTTGTGATCCATGAAAATGAAGACGACTATGAAACACAGCCTGCTGGTGATGCAGGAGACCGCATTGCCTGCGGCGTTATTGAATAATAAAGCAAAAGACTGCCTTTGAGGGCGGTCTTTTGAGCTTCTCGAGAAAGTTATTCCATTTTGTATATCTATACATTATGTCAGTATCTTTTTAGTAGGGATTAAATGATACGTATAAGAAAGTAGTTCGGCGACGACTCAGACAGACCAGCCATCGGTGAAGATAAAGAGATCGTTCTTTCCTCTTTAGCTGAGGCATGGCCTGTCGAAAGCGTCCGCCGATATCATTTTTTTGAATAATATAAGCACTTACTCTCTTTTCAACAGCCTGTAAAGACCGCCTTTGAGGGCGGTCTTTTTTAGTACCCGGCTAAATCATCAAAAGTTGCCATGTCTCTTATCATTGCTGCCGAAGCTTCCAGCACAGCGTGGGCAAGCAGCGCTCCTGTTCCTTCCCCCAGCCTCATTCCAAGGTCCAAAATCGGCTCCAGCCCCAGCTTTTCAATAGCAAAATCATGGCCTTTTTCCGCAGAACGGTGTCCTGAAAATAAATAAGGTTTGATGTCCGGACATAATTTCACAGCGGCCAGTGCAGCCGTCGTGTTAATGAATCCATCCACAATGACCGGAACCCTCCTTTGCGCTGCTTCCAGCATAGCCCCTGTCATTCCTGCTATTTCATAGCCGCCTACCTCAGCCAGAACGCTCCATATGTCAGCCGGGTCCGGTTTTCTTTCAGCCAGTGACTCACGGATAATCGTTTCCTTTTGTGCAATGCCTTTGTCATCCAACCCTGTTCCTGCACCGGTGACTTCTGACGGATCAACCTGATACAAAGCGGCCAGCACCGCGCTGCTTGACGTGGTATTTCCTATTCCCATTTCTCCGGTAATGAAGCATTCCAGGTCATTCGCTTCTATAAAAACAGCGGCTTCCTCTCTGCCAATCTGGACTGCAGCTTCTGCCTGCTGTTTTGTCATTGCAGATTCTTTCCTGAAATTTTTCGTGCCATTCCCTGCTTTGCGGCTGATGCCGATGAAATGAGGATCGAGTTCCGCCGCCATGCCAATATCAACCAGCTGAAACGCAGCGTTTTTATCCCTGGCAAAGGCGTTAACGGCCGCTCCTTCGTGCTGAAAGTTCTTAGCCATCTGGCCGGTAATGCTCTGCGGAAAAGCAGACACCCCTTCTTCGGTGATGCCGTGATCAGCTGCAAACACGAGTACGCCTGCTTTTTTTACGGACGCCCCGTGTGTTCCTGTAATACCGGCAAGCTGAACGGCTATATCTTCCAGCTTTCCCAAGCTTCCCGGCGGCTTCGTTAACGTTTGTATATAGGTGTATGCTTTTTCTGCGGCTTCTTTGTTAAAAGGTGGAATGGTAAATGTCTGCATTTCAGGCATGCTCCTCATTTTTTATGTATACATGTTCTATTCTTATTGTAGCAATCCTTTTCTTATTAGATGAGCTTCTTTTTTCATAGTTAAAAATCATTACAAATGCTTATACCCACTTAATAAAACTTGTGATATTATCAGTGTATCACTTACTTTCACTTATCCAGGAGGCAGCCATGTATCAAGAAGAAAGACTGATTGCGATTATAGATTACCTTGAAGAGCATGAGCGTGTGTCGGCAGCAGTTATCTGCGATTTATTCGACGTATCTAAAGATACCGCCCGACGTGACCTTGTCCGCTTAGAAGAAGAAAAACGCATTATCCGTACACGGGGAGGCGCTATTCTCCCGAGCAGGCATAACCAGGTAGGCGACTACCAGCAGCGCCTGCAGACAGTGTCTACTGAAAAAAAGAACATTGGACGCATCGCTGCTTCTCTTGTATACGATGAAGACAAGGTGATTCTGGACGCTTCCACTACGGTGCAGGCATGCGCAGAGTATATAAGCGATCAGTCCTGCACGGTTATTACAAATTCCACCCACCAGGCAGCTATCCTTTCGTTAAAACCGAATGTCCGCATTCAGATTTTGGGAGGAGAGCTGCACAAGGAGCAGCAGTTTCTGCATGGCGAATCTGTCACGGATAAGTTAAGTGAGTATTTCACCGATACGGCATTTCTTGGAGTTGTCGGCATTTCTGAAAACGGCCTGACTATTGCACATGAAGAGGACGGCATGGTGAAGCGCAAAATGATCAAACAGGCGAAGCGCCGGATTGCGCTTGCCGACCATTCAAAAATAGGGGTAACGTCTTATTACAAATTTGCCGATCTCTCTGAAATGGACGTATTGATTACCGACAGGCCCCCTTCTCCGGCTTTTCAAAAGCTTCTCAGCCAAAACCGGGTGGAACTGCTTGTCAGTGAAGAAAGGAAAGACAACCAATGAAAAAATTAGTTGCTGTTGATTTAGATGGAACGCTTTTAAACAGTGCCAGCAGGATCAGTTCGGAAAACCTGGACGCCATCCGCAAAGCCCAGCAGAACAATATAGAAGTAGTTATTGCAACCGGCCGGGCCCATTTTGACGTAAAGTACTTGTTTGAAGGCACAGGCATTAACACATGGATTATTGCAGCCAACGGCGCCACCCTTCACACTCCTGATTATACTGAGCATATAAAAATCCCGCTCGATAAGCAGGAAGCGCTCTCTGCGCTCGACTGGCTGGAAAAAAATCGTTTCTACTATGAAGTATTCAGCAATAATGCTATTTACACGGCGCAGGACAGCCGCGATATTTTAACAATTGAAATGGACCGCATTGCCAGTGCCAACCCCGGAATACAGAAGGATGCCCTTCTAAAGTCGGCACGCAAACAGTACAGTCAGTTTGGTTTTTCCTTCATTGACAGCCACAGGGAGCTCGCTGACGAATCCATTGACCTGTTCAATATTCTTGCCTTTTCTTTTGAGCCGCAGAAACTTGAACTAGGCTGGAAAGAGTTTGAAGACCGGAAGGAACTCACTCTGGTAAGTTCCTCCAAACATAATTTTGAATTGGAACATCATACTGCCTCTAAAGGAAAAATGCTGAAGCGCCTTGCGCTGGAGCTCGGAGTGCCTATGGAGCAGACCACCGCTATCGGAGACAGTCTGAATGATGTATCGATGCTCACTGCAGCCGGGCGGGGCTTTGCGATGGCCAACGCACTTGAAGAAGTAAAGCATATCAGCACAGAAGTGACGCGAAGCAACGACGAACACGGCGTGGCCCGCGTGCTTCATCAACTTATCGATTAACAGCAAAACCCGGCGCATTGGGTGCGCCGGGTTTATTTTATACTGTTTTGGGCTCGCCTGGATTCCCACTTCCTGCTTTTTTGACGGTCACGGCAATTGCCCCGATCCAGAAAGCCAGAATGGCCAGATGAATCACCACACTCCATTCTTCCGACACATGAACGGTCGTTAACAGCGTACGGGCATTTGTCAAAATAATGAACCCTCCTACAAGTACTCCCAGCAGATGAGCCGGTACAATTCGCACCAGGTAGGCGGCAATCGGAGCGGCAATGACGCCTCCGATAACAAAAGCACCGATCAGCGCCCAGTTCAGCTGGGACCAGCCTAGAAAGATAAGAAAACCAAGAGAGGCAGAAACAGCGATGAAAAATTCGCTCGTATCGACCGTACCAATTATTTTTCGCGGGGTAAGCCCGCGCTGGGATAATAGAACCGGCGTATTAATAGGCCCCCACCCCCCGCCTCCAACAGCATCGAAGAAACCGGCGACCGCTCCAAGAGGCAGCAGAAATACCGTTTTGTTCCGGCCCGGCTTTACCGTTACCGCTTTATTCATTTTAAAAAGAAACCGGTACATAATATAAACACCAAGCGACAATAAGAAAATAGAAATAAAAGGCTTTATAACGTCCCCTGGAATGCTGCTGAGAAGAGCGGCACCGGCAAAAGCTCCTCCCACTCCCGGCAGAATAAGCTTGAACAGCATTTCCTTATCCACATTCTTAAAATACAAATGCGATGCTCCTGAGGCCGCAGTCGTTGCTATTTCCGAAAGATGAACAGTAGCTGATACAATGGCAGGTGCCATACCGAACGTAAGCAGAAGCGTAGTGGACGTTGCGCCGTACGACATACCGAGCGCCCCATCTATAAGCTGGGCCAGAAAACCTACAATGGAAAAGATAATTAATTTACGCAACGTCCTGCACTCCTATTCTATTTTTGGATTAATCCCTATTATTCTTATAGGGTTTATATGATTTTATATGGATTACTAAAAGATATCTATAGGTCTTTTTTCGCATTATCTATTAAATAAGCAATTAAAAATAATTTTTGTATGAAACCAGATAATGCGGGTATATTATTAGTAACCAGTATTACGACAGCTTTTCCTCAGCCTATCATTTACTTCATTAGCAGGAATAAGGAGGGAAGTGTTTATGAATTATGGAATTCTAATATTCACCTTTTTCATCATTGTCATTACAGCCGTACTGGGAAATTTATTGATTGGCAAACAGGAATTCTCATGGTTTGAGCAGTTAAAAAGACCAAAATTTTTTAATGCCTCCCTAAAGCTTTTCATGATTGTCGGAATACTGTATTACATGGTAATGGGGATCATTTTGTATAGAGCCCTCGATGCGTCAAATACGTTTATTGTTTTGTTTTCCATCATTATTTTGGTCTTAAATGAAGTATGGAACATTGCTTTTTTCAAACCTAAAAGCACATTTAACGGGTTTGCGGGTATCGTTATTTACCTTGTGCCCTGCATTATTTTGTTAATTGCCCTCCTGCGTGTTGACAACCTTTCTGCCTTTTTATTTTTTCTTTATGTGCTATGGGTTTTGTATGATTTGTACTGGACCTACGGTTTATGGAAGCTTAATCCAGGCAGGTAAATAGAGCATGGATCCGTATGTTTATGCTAAAGGATTATCCAGGCGGAGTCACCGCGTATTAATTTTCCACTCTTCTGTTTCGATTCATTAAAAAAGCAATGAGTGTAGAAACACAGCTTTAAACAATTTCCGGACACGTAAAAAAGCCGCTTCTCTTTTTAGAGAAACGGCTTTTGCTTGTTGTTTGATTAGTTAATGTCGTTTTTGTACTGCATGTAGACAACATGCGTTTCCAAGTGTTCTTCCAATCCGTGCTTTCCGTCAGCTCCACCCAGTCCGGACTGTTTCCGGCCGGCGTGGAAACCTTGAATTGCTTCGAAGTTTTCACGGTTTACAAATGTTTCACCGAACTTCAATTCATTGGCTGCTCTCATAATTTCATGAATATTTTCACTGAAAATAGAAGACGACAGGCCGAATACGGTATCGTTGGCCATCTTGATTGCATCATCAAAATTCTTATACGTCATAATTGGAAGAACAGGTCCGAAGATTTCTTCCTGGATAATTTCCATATCCTGCTTTACAGCGGTTAAAACAGTTGGCTGATAGTAAAAGCCTTTATCGGAATCTGTACGGCTGCCGCCGGTTTCTACTTTCGCTCCGGCTTTCACCGCATTTTCCACCATTTCGCTTACTGAATCAACCTGATCCTGATTCACAAGCGGACCTACATCGATATTCTTTTCTTTCATGGAATTACCGACTTTGGCATTTTTCATTTTTTCCGTAATTTTACGGGTGAATTCTTCTGCCACATCTTCATGCACATATACGCGCTCTGCGTTGGTACACGCTTGTCCGTTATTTATTGTACGGGACGCGTACACGTTTTCCACTGCCAGATCCACATCGGCATGCTTGGATACGATAGCCGGGGCCTTACCGCCGAGCTCAAGGTTTACTTTCGTAATGCCCTTTGCCGCTGCTTCCATTACAGCAGATCCTGCCGTAAAGCTTCCTGTCATGGAAATCATGCCTATTCTTGGATGAGAGGCAAGCGTATTTCCTACTGTAGACCCTTTGCCGTGCACAATATTAAATACACCTTTAGGCAGATCCAGTTCGTGGATAAGCTTAGCAAATTCACCGGCTGTGTTTGGTGTCGCCTGGCCCGGCTTAATAACAATCGTACACCCTGTTAATAAAGCAGGTGCTACTTTACGCGCCAGAATAAACACAGGGAAATTCCACGGGATAATGCCGCCGACTACACCGATCGGTTTTTTAAATACCATGATATTTTCATTTGGGCGGTCACTCTCAAGAATTTCGCCTTCGTATTTACGGGCCCAGCCCGCCATATAACGGAAGTACTCAATAGCCACGGTTAATTCTGCTTCTGACGTGTCCATTGTTTTTCCGTTTTCTTCTGTCAGGGTTTTAATAAAGTGGTCTTTCTGGGACTCGAGCTTATCCGCAATTTTTAACAAGTACTGGGCTCTTTCCGCTACCGGAGTCGCGGCCCAGCTGTCAAATGCTTCATCTGCGGCTGCTACTGCTTTTTCGGTTTCTTCTTTTGTGCCGGATGGGATGGTGGAAATAACTTCTTCTGTTGCTGGATTTATTACATCTATAGTGTCGCTGTGTTCAGATGGAACCCATTCTCCATTGATATAATGCTGGTATGTTACGTCCATACTAATAAATACCTCCCAGTATTGTTTTTGTTCGTCAGCTGCTTACTTCTTATAAGAGTGCTCTAGTATATATACCACGTGCCCCGAAATTAAAACGTTTCTGACCGAAACCGTCCAGCCTGTCTGTAGAAGAAGTAGAAACAAACGACAGACAGCAGGGCCATAGCAATAAGAAAAGCGTAGCTGTTGCTGTAGGCGGCACCCTCCCCGCTCCATACCGGTAAGAGAGGATTCTCATCCATGCGGCTCCAGCCGAGCAGCTTGCCGGAAACAGCTACACCGAAAGCACCACCAATAAACTGAGTTAATTGAAGCAGCCCAAAACCCGACGAAAATGCGGCCGGGTTCAATTTCCCGGATAAATAATTCGGCACCCCCATCGTAATGCAGGAAAATCCGAGACTGGAAATCAAAAAGAAGAATCCCATCAGCCAAGGGGCATGACCGCCAAAGCCGGCATACAAAACAGAAGCGACCGTCACACATACAGTCCCGGCACCAATAATGAAAAGAATGCCTGTTTTTTCGGCCATTCTGCCGATCAGAATCATCAGCACGGCGGATCCTGCAGCGCCGGGAAAAATAATCCACCCTATCGCTGCTGTATTTAAGCTGTAAATATCAGCAAGCAGTAAAGGAGTGATAAATAAAATAGCAAAATGAATAAAAAAGACAGAAAAACCAATAGCAAGACTCAACATGTAAATACTCTGTTTAAGCAGAGCCGGCGCGATAAAAGGATCGTTCACCCTATTAATATGAATTAAAAAAAGAACGAACGCCGCCGCGCCTCCCAGGAAAAACAGGCTTCCTGTCGAGACAAACAGAAGCGCACTGACTGCTGCTGTGCTTAACAGCAGAAAGCCGGGAATATCAAACAATGATCCACCCGGTACTTCAGCAGGTACGTTTTTCCGGTAAATAGGGATCATTAATGCCCCCAGCACGCTTATCATAAATAAAAAACTCCAGCCAAAGTACTCTGTCAGCAGCCCCCCGACAAGCGGACCCAGCCCGAAACCGAGTGTAGAGGCCGAGGCATAGATAGACATTGCTTTTGCTTTCTCATGCACGGGAAAATAGCGTGTGATCATCTGCATGCCCAAAGCCGAGACGGAGGAGGTGCCTGCCGCCTGAATGACCCGGGCAAGAATCAGCATCGGGTATGTTTGTGCAACCATGCCAAGAATGGAGCCCGCTCCTAAAAGCAGCAGTCCGACCGTCAGTAAAAAAGGAATCGCGGCATTCGTACCAAGTCTGCCGTAAATCACCACCCCAATGGCAAAAAAGACAGAGTAGCTGGTTACAATCCATGAAGCTGCTGCCGTATTAATTTGAAAGTCTTCCGTAATAACCGGAACAGCTACCGTAAACATGGAAGTGTTCATCACCATAATGAGGACGTTTAAAAACAGGGCAAATAGAACTAATTTTCTTTTATAAACTATTGAATCGGGCTTCATTTCATCCATACAAGAACCCTCTTTTCATTCAAATAAGCCAGCTAATTGGATTTAAAACCCTGATACATAAAGTAGTTAAACAAATCGAATCACAAAACAGTGTATCAGAAGAACATGATTAATAGGCAGCAAAACCATTTATTACTATAAAAAATACCGTTTTTTGTTCAAAATATTTGTTCTTTATAGTGGGTACTTTCTACTTATTGGGTGAATATTATACGTATTATCCCCTTTTTTCACTTATTTCAGTAAAAACAATCGCGACTATTAGCACATTTTTCCATATAAATACCATGATAAGATATATTTATTAAATCAGGCATAACACACAGACATATACTATTAAGGGGGTAATAAACAATTGTTAAATCAACAATCATTGTATGAAGAACTACTTCGCTCTTCGGAAAATCCGACTACGAGCTATATTGAACTATCGAATGCTATTTTGGGTCAGGATCACATCGATCCGGAACAGCGTCTAGTTATCATTAAGCGTATTTTAGCTGCTTACGAAGCACTTCAGCCGGACAACAGCATTTTTCCAGAGTTAAAGTCTTCATAATTTAACAGTTGTTTATTAACACACAAAAAGCCATTCCCTAACTAAAGGGAATGGCTTTTTCTCTGTTTATTTGAGTGCTTTTACCAATTCTTCCCCCATCAGTTCAGATGAAAAGGGATCACGGCTTGTTACAATCTGCTCGTCCGCCCAGACAGCGTGGGCTTTCTTTTCAAGGCTGCCTTTGTCATAGTTTGCTGTTTTCGTCAGCTCCTGCTCCAAACTGAACGGCAGGATGTCGAGCAGGCCTTCCGGTTCAATTTCATCAGGATAGCCCGTGACGGTTTTGCCATCTATCAAGCTGGTGCCATCCGCTTTCTTCGCCCAAATGAGCGGAGCGGGGCCGTGGCACTCTGCTGCAATAATGCCTTTATTGCTGTGAATGCTCGTAATAACATCATGCAGAGATTCGTCCTTGGCCAGATCATACATGGCTCCGTGACCGCCTACAATAAGAACAGCATCATAGGAAGAGGGATCAACATCGGATAGCTTCATCGTGTCGTCCGCCCGTCCGGATTCATACATTTTTTTATATTTTCCTTCCGGATCATAATCTTCCAATAAGCTTACTTTATCCAATACCGGCTTCCCGCCTAACGGGGAGGCAATCTCGACGGTATGCCCTGCTTTTTCCAAAAGCTCAAGCGGGGCAAATAGTTCTTCTGCCCACCAGCCTGTTTCGTAATTATTTGCTTCATCTTTGTGTCCACTTGATAATACTGCAAGTACTCGTGCCATAATAAACCCTCCATTATAAATCATACGTTACGTATTAAATCTAATTACCCTGTTTGCCATAATAAAAAACATTCTACTTTGCAATGGACTGAAGCAGTTCATATAGATTGGCCTTTTCCTCAAAGCCAATACCGGGAGTATCAGGAAGCGCCACGTATCCATTTTCTACAGGCAGGTTGTCTGCAAATCCTCCTGGTTTGAAAAAAAGAAGACACCCCAGGGCGTCTTCTTTTTTAGTTTAGATTATTGAAATTCTGACGGAATCGTTGATAAATCAATGCCCCACATTAGTGGAAGCAGGAACATAACGGCCAGCGTAATAATGATAACGGCAACGATGTTGATCCAGAAACCGTTTTTCACCATCTCGAGAATCGTTAGCTTTCCGGTACCGAATATAATCGCGTTCGGCGGGGTTCCTACAGGAAGCATAAAGGCGCAGTTTGCAGCAAGCGCACATGGAACCATCAATGCATATGGGTGAACACCCAATGCTACTGAAAGTGCGGCTACTACTGGAAGAATCATTGTTGCTGTTGCTGTATTGGAAGTGATTTCTGTTAAGAAAAGCACCAACGTAGCAGAAACAAAGATGATTAACAGCAGGTTAGCTCCTTCAAGAACAGTGAGCTGCTCCCCGATCCATTCGGAAAGGCCGGTGCCGCTGAAACCGGCTGCCAGCGCAAGACCACCACCGAACAGAAGCAGGATGCCCCATGGAATTTCTTTGGAGTCTTTCCATTCCAGAATTCTGCTTTCGTTTTTCTTTGACGCCGGAATCGTGAACAGCAGTATAGTCGCTATCATAGCTACCATGCCGTCTGTCAGCTCCGGAAGAAGACCGTCCCACAAAAAGGAGCGTGTAATCCACATAAAGGCGGCGAAGATAAATACGGAGAGCACAGCTTTCTCTTCATACGCTGTCTGTCCGAGCTTTTTAATTTCAGAGTGAACGAGTTCACGTCCGCCTGGAAGCTGCTTCAGCTGAATTTTATAAACCACTTTGGTTAAGTATACCCATGTTCCAAACATCATAATAACAGCGAGTGGTGCAGCAAATGCCATAAAGCCTGCAAATGAAATCTGCACCCCGTATAACTCATTAACGGTACCCGCAAGAATGCTGTTCGGCGGCGTACCAATCAACGTACCAAGTCCACCGATCGTACCGGCATAACCGATACCAAATATAATGGCTTTCTCAAACTTCTTTAAGTCACTATCATGGCCTTCTTCATGCTTTAATGCTTCTGTTACCTGATACACGATGGCAAGACCGATCGGCACCATCATCATAACAGCAGCCGTATTGGATACCCACATGGATAAGAACCCTGTAGCAAGCATAAACCCGAGAATAATACGGTTTGTGCTGACACCGATTAAGTTGATAATGAAAAGTGCAATACGTTTATGAAGGTTCCATTTTTCCATTGCTGTAGCAATAAAGAAACCGCCGAGAAAAAGGAATATAATATCATTACCATAAGCGGAAACGACTGTCTCATTGTCCATTGCCCCAATAATCGGAAGTAGAATAATAGGCAGTAACGATGTTGCCGGAATTGGAATCGCTTCTGTAATCCACCATGTTGCCACCCACAGCGTTACCGCTAAAACTGCGCGGCCTTCATAAGCCAGATCGGCAGGGTTAAAGAAAAACATAGCCATTAAAAATAATAAAGGACCAAGCATAAGGCCGACGAGCTGTGCTCTAGTGTAGGCAGATTTCGGGTTATTCCCGTCCGGCCCCCCTGTACCTGCCGGCGCTGACGATCCATCTTTTCTGTCTGTAGAACCTGCTATTTCTCCTGCTTTATCAACCTGGGAGAACTTCAAAAGCCGCTTCGTCTGGTGATGCGATTTCCAAAGACTTCTCCACACGGATTGTACTGATTCAATCATGGTACCCACCCTCTCTCTGCAAAATGTAAACGTTTTCTTTAAATCTACCGGATAGCATCCTCTTTGTATACCTTATGTAACTAAACGAACCCTTATGTAACTAAAGTAAGCAAGAAAAGCGAGTCCTTTCGATCACCTGCGCCGGATTTTGGAAAGGACTTGCAGAAAAGTCTACTTTTCAAGTAGTCCTTGAAAAATCCTCAGCAGGTAAAGGACGCAGCTGGACAAAGAAAAGTGGAAGAAGGCGTCCTGTTTCCCGGATTCTGGACGGGCTGCAAAGAATGCCTGCATTCTGCTGTCTGACCGGAAGAACTTCCGCTTTTCTTCAACAGTGCGCAAATATTCTTACTTTTCCTTCGAGTCGTTAAAAAAGGATTCTTTATCCGGATTTGCCTTATACCGGCGGAGTGGACGTCCCGTCCCCTCATAGCTTGCATCAGTAAGCAGCACCTCCATGCTTTCTAAATACTGCAGATATTTCCGGAGAGACACTCTGGAAATACCGGTATCCTCTGCAAGTTCCGCAGTGGAAAACCAGTCTCCGCTTTTATTCTCTATCTGTTTTATAATTCGCTGAAAAGTAACTTTTGTCAAGCCCTTTGGAAGCATCTGGGAGTCCTTATTTTTATTTTTCTGATTAATAATGAAATGATCCAGTGCTTCCTGTTCCAGGGAAGCCGCCTCTTTCATCCAGGCCGTTTTTTCTTTGTAGCGGACGAGAGCTGTTTTGAAACGGTCAAAGTCGAATGGCTTTATTAAGTAATCCGACGCTCCGTAACGGAGAGCCCGCTGAATAGAGGACCGGTCGTTGGCGGAACTAACCACAATCACGTCGACGGGCACCTCTTTTTTTCTCAGACTGACAAGCATGTCGATACCATTCCCCCCCGGCATGTATACATCCAAAAGCAGCAGGTCAATGGCATGCTCCTCCAGGGCTTTCCAGCCCTGCTCGATGCCGGAAGCCTCGGCAGCCACTTGAAAACCCGGTATTTTTTCTGTGTAGATTCTATTAAACTTTGCTACCATCGGGTCATCTTCAATAATCAGGACCTGAATCATACAGCTGCCTCCTTAAATGGTATTGTCACATGAAATACAGATCCCTGACCCGGCTCAGAAGTAACATCCAATGTGCCCCCTACAGTATCCAGCGCATTTTTTAACAAATACAACCCGTACCCTCTATCGGTTCCCTTCGTAGAAAAGCCCCTTACAAATAAATCATCAAGCTCTTCTTCTTCAATTCCCGGACCATTGTCTTCTATAGAAAAATGGAGCACGTCTTTCTGGTAGTCTATTTCTATAACGATCTCTCCTTCTTCTACTCCTTTTACTGCTTCATACGCATTGTCCGTGAGATTTCCGATAACGGTAATAACCGTATCAAGATATTCCGGTTCTTCGAGCAGCGGCCATGGCTGATCTCCTTCCATCGAAACGATCACGCCGGTTTCCTGAAAGTAGTTCAGCTTGTTCATCAAATATCCGGCAATCACGGGATCGCTGATATACCTGGTAACCCAGCCTACTTCTGTCTGATACGTATGGGAAATCTGTTCAATATACCCTTTTAATTCTTCATACGATTCTGTAAAAATCATAGCAGACATCACATGGAGCTTATTCATAAATTCGTGTGTCTGAGCCCGGAGTGTTTCCGCGTAAGCTTTTGCGCCGCTTAGCTGCTTAATGACAGCGGTAAGTTCTGACTTATCCCGAAACGTTGCCAGAGCACCTGCCAGCCGGCCCTCTGCATAAACAGGAACCCGGTTAACGACAATGTCCATGCCGTTTAAATCCTGTGCTTCATCAAATTCTGAATGCCCGTGTTCCAGCACTTCATGTAATCTCGATTTTGGAAGAAATTCTTTGACCTGACGTCCGACCGGCTCCCCGTAGATGCCTGCTTTTTTAAACATGGTCGCTGCTGCCCGGTTGGCTAAGATAATAGTGGCGTCCTGGTCAATCGCAATAATGCCTTCCCTTACAGATGCAAGCATCGACTCACGCTCTTCCACCAACTGGGAAATTTCCGCAGGCTCCATGCCGTGCATGGTCTTTTTTATTCTCCGGGCCAGCCATACTGCTCCGGCTATGCCTATTAAGAGGCCTGCTCCGCTTCCAATATAAATGTCACGCTGGCTTGAAAGAACTTCGCTGTTAATATTATCCATTAAAATCCCTACGCTTACGACTCCAACCTGAGTACTTCCATCCCAGACGGGAACGAAAGCACGCATCGATTCTCCAAGCGTTCCCTCGGCAATTGAGGTGTAGGTTTCCCCGTTAAAGGAAGCATCTTCATCATTGCCCACAAACCGCTCTCCAATACGGCTTTCATTTGGATGCGTCAGACGGATATGCTCCATATCCATTACTACTATGTACTCTACTCCAGCCGCTTCCTGTACATCCACTGTATACTGCTGCAAGTCAGCATGTTCTTCCTGTCCGGAAACAAGCGCTTCGACTGTAAGAGGCGACCGCGATACAGAAATGGCCAGGTTCGTAGCCTGCGCTGCCTGGTCTTCTCTCGTAGTAGAGGCAGCTTCTACTGCCACCAGGACACTTGTCACACTTAAAGATAATATTAAAACCGCCAGTACAAGAAACGTAATCCAGGTGGTTAACGGAAGGGGTCTTCTTTCATTTGGTTTACGCAGCATATCTATCGCACCTCTGCTAATATAATGCTTCTATTGTACCACGGGGGATTTTTCCTTTGAGAAAAATAACTCATGTTTTGAACTCCTCTTTCTAAGCGTATAAAAAAAACACCGGGTCATAAGAGACCCGGCGCTGTATCTGAATATTATGCTGCTTCTGCCTGGCTTTGGCGGCGTACTTTCTTCACATTAAAGCGTAGAAGTATCGCACATACTAAGGCGACAATAAGCATGATGTTGACAATATAAAAGGAGATAGCGTAACTATCGGTTGCTTCCACTACTGTAGATACAATGGTTGGTCCGGCAATACCGGCCATCGCCCATGCAGTAAGCAGGTAACCATGAATGGCTCCAAGCTGCTTTGTACCGAATAAGTCTCCGATATATGCCGGCAGACAGGCAAACCCGCCCCCATAACAAGAAATGATAATACAAAGCAGGATAGCGAATAAAACGACATTCGTCACGAGAGGCAGCACGAAAAATGCGGCTACTTGTATCGCAAAGAATATAGTAAATACGTTCGTTCGTCCCAGATAGTCCGATGCAGAAGCCCAGACGATCCGGCCCAGGCCATTAAAGAGACCCATAATACCTACTATTGTCGCTGCCGTGGCGGCTGTCGATCCGGTTATTTCCTGCGTCATGCTCGATGCAACAGCTAAAAGCATGATACCAGCTGATATATTAATAAACATAATCAGCCACAAGAGGTAAAACCGGAGCGTCTTAATCGCTTCATTTGCTTTAAGCTGCGATAAATCTCCCGCAGGTTCGGCCTTTTTCTTTTCTTTCTTTTCTTCTTCTGTATCGTCTTTGCTGTCTTCTTTCTGCTGTTTCTCTTTTTCAATCATTGCTGCCGGCTTCCAGCCTTCCGGCGGTCTTTTCAGATAGCTGGCACCGGCTACCATCATAATGATGTAGGCAATACCAAGGATATAAAAGGTGCCCGGAATGCTGACGGCTCCCATTAAAAACTCGGCTATCGGGCTTGTAATAAGCGAACCGGCACCAAAACCAAGGACGGCCATACCGGTTGCAAGCCCTCTTCTATCCGGAAACCATTTTACTAATGTTGAAACAGGAGTTATGTATCCAATACCTAATCCGATTCCACCAATCACGCCATAAAAAGCAATAAACATAGGAAGACTTTCAAGCTGAATACTCCAGCCGGCTCCCAGGGTTCCAATTCCAAATAAAGTTGCTGCCACAAAACCTGATATTCTCGGGCCATATTTTTCTACGAAAAATCCTAAAAATGCAGCGGACATCCCTAAAAAGAAAATAGCTACTGTAAATGCCAGGCTCACATCGGATATCGCCCAGCCCACAGTGTCATTCAGTGGATTCTGATAGACGCTGTATGCATACACCGATCCGATAGACAGGTGGATAGCTACTGCTGATAAAGCAATCAGCCATCGATTCTTGTTTGTTTCCATCTTTCATCCCCCTTAATAGATAACTAGTTTTTCTTTCCCTAAATCCTGCTTACTGAAACGTTTCTGTCACATTTGACGTAACTATTTAACAAAAGAGACGTTTAGTTTAAAGAAACTCTTAATAACAGAGGAAGCAAGTGTCTGCAGTGTTCTCATTATACAAAAAATAGTACACTGCATGTAAGAGAAAAAAGAGGCGGTGAGTATATTGGATTTATCTAACACGATGAAATGGCTGACAGGAGCGTTTGAGCTTCTGCTGGGAATCCCCTTACTTGGAGCTTCGATCGTTCTGGGATTCGGATACAGCCCATTGGGCATTATGCTGATTCTTCACATTATTACCCTGCTGCTGGCCAGAAGAGAAATGACCAGTACGACGGGCAGCATATTTGGTATTGTCACTTCTATCATTGCCGTTATTCCTTTTGTCGGCATGGTAATGCATATTATCACCGGCTGTATTCTGTTGATCGATGCTGCCAGATCAAGATAAGAAGCACCAGGAAAGATATCCATCAAAAAAAAGCCGTCCCGTTGTTTTGAACGGGACGGCTTTTTCCTATGATCAGCCGGATACTATTTTTTATTTACCAGCTGGGAGCGGTGCTTTTTCAGAGACAAGACCGCGGTCCTTTAAGTCGGACCAGAAAGAAGCCGGAATCTCTTCTTTTGTTGCTTTAATATCTTCAGCCATACGATCCGGCCGGCTTGAACCCGGGATAACTGCTTTTGTTACCGGATGAGCCAGGGAGAACTGCAGAGCAGCTGCTTTCAGATCTACTTTATGATGGTTTGCTATTTCCTGCATCTGCTCGACTTTCTTTTTAATGTCGGGCGTTATCTGCTGATAATTATAGTGGGATCCTCCAACAAGGGCACCTGAATTATAAGGCGCTCCAACTACAATACCCACCTCTTTTTCTTCAGCCGCAGGCATCAGGCGCTCTAGAGCCCCATCATGATTTAGCAGCGTATACTGCGTCGCCTGCAGACATAAATCAGGAAGCGTATCTTCAAGTTCCAGAGCCATTTCAATAGGCTCTGTTGTATTAACGCCAAGTCCCCATGAAGTAATGACACCCTCTTTACGAAGCTGGGTCAAAACTTTAAATGCACCCGTTTTGGCTGTCTCAAAGTGTTCCTTCCAATCATCACCGAGAAAATCCGGAGATACGTCGTGTACATACACAAAGTCCAATCTATCGGTTTTCAGACGCTCCAGGCTTTGCTCAATCGAACGAAGCGTGGCATCTTCACTGAAGTCTGTAATGATTTTATTTGGATTGCCAAGCTCAAACAACCCGCTTTTCTCTTCTGTTTCATCAGAGATAACACGGCCTACTTTCGTACTCAGCATGTAGTCTTCGCGCTTATGCGCAGCTAATGCATCCCCTAACCGGCTTTCTGAAAGGCCGGCACCGTAGAACGGAGCGGTGTCGTAATAGCGGATTCCCTGGTTCCAGGCCGATTCTATTGTGGCAGCCGCTTCTTCTTCAGAGATCTTGCGGTACATGTTTCCAAGTGGAGCAGTACCTAGTCCTATTTTTCCTTTTATATCGTGTTTCAATTTTGTTTCCTCCTTTATTTTATAAAACAATCTTTTCTCCTCATTACCGTTGCTTATGAAAAATAAACATCACGCCGCTGAAGGTTTACACCAGGTTAATCTTCTTTTCTATTTATCCGCCTACTCTCTTTTTGAAAAGGCAGCACGTATAATCAACAAAAAAGCCCCCACCAGTTATGAGGGCTTTCTTATGCTTTTTCCGAATGAAAAAAAGCCGGAAGGTATTCTTTATGGGCTTCGAGCATTTCATCCAGAAGACGTTTGGCAATCGTGTCTGACGGAACAAGCGGATTAATTGTCATCGCAGCCAGTGCTGTATAGTAATCCCCTGTTACGGCCGCTTCCACTGCCGTTCTTTCAAATGATTTTATCTGTTGGACGAGTCCATTAACTGCTGCAGGCAGATCTCCGACAGCTATTGGTTTAGGCCCGTCTTTCGTAATAACACAATTTACTTCTACTGCCGAATCGTAGGGAATCCCGGAAATGGCTCCGGCGTTTTTCGTGTTTACCGGCTGAATATCCTGTTTGTTGTTGTAGATGGAGTTGATTAAGCTGCAGGCGGCTTCACTGTAATAGGCACCACCGCGTTTTTCAAGCTGCTCTGGTTTTGTTTCCAGCTCCACATTTTGATACAGATCAAAAAGCTCGGACTCTACTCCTTTAACCACATCCGCCCGTGTCCCGGTCGTTCTGGACGCCTCGAGTTCTTCTGCCAGCATTTCATCAGTCTTATAATAATAGCGGTGGTAAGGACAGGGAAGCACCCCAAGTCCTTTAATAAAATCAGGCTCCCACCCGAGTGCGGCAATATTTTTCATTGTCGCCTGCTTATCCGGGTCTGCCGCTGCGGCCAGCGCTTCGTCTTTTATGCTGACGCCATCCAGGAAAATATCGAGTCCGTACACCATATGATTTAAGCCGGCAAATTGTATATCGAGCCTGTCTGGTTCTACTTCAAGTACTTCAGCAAGTCCCATTTTCATTCCTATCGGAACATTACACAAGCCGACCACTTTTTTTATATTGGAATGGCGCAGAACTGCTTCTGTTATCATTCCGGCAGGATTGGTGAAATTGACAAGCCAGGCGTCCGGGCACAGCTCTTCCATCTCTTTTGTAATCTCCAATACGACCGGAATCGTACGAAGGCCTTTTAAAAGGCCGCCCGGTCCATTGGTTTCCTGACCGATTACGCTATATTTCAACGGAATCGCTTCATCTTTCCGGCGGGCAGCCAGCTGCCCTGTCCGAAACTGGGTCGTAACAAAATCGGCACCGCTCAGCGCCTGCCTTCGATCCAGCGTCAAATAAATATCCATAGCCATGTCCTCTTTTTTTACCATCCGTTTGGCAAGAGCTCCCACGATATTTAATTTCCTTTCTCCTTCCGGTACATCTACAAGCCACAGCTCCCGAACCGGCAGTTCATGGTGCCGCTTAATCATCCCTTCCACCAATTCAGGGGTATAGCTTGACCCCCCGCCAATTACGGCTATTTTCAACCCTCTTTTCATATAGACACCTCCCGAAATCATCCATAATATAACCGCTTTTCTTATGTATAGTTTAATAGGAAACCGCTTTAATCTATATACATTTATTTTCCACTTTCTACCGGAAACCGTTATATGAGAAATATTATATAGGTACAGATTACTGTTCCTTCCATATATTGAAACTTTTATTTACCTTTGCCGTATCTTTTCATTAAGTACAAAGTAGATTATACTTGCCTTTATTGTATATTTTCAGATTGGAGCGTAATTACTACATATGAGCAGACCTATGGTTATCTTTGGAAGCATATTCGCGATGCTGCTGCTTGCCGGCGGCGGATATGCTCTTTATTTGTACGATCAGCTGAGTACAACAGCTGATGATATTCATGAACCGGTAACACGGGAAAGCGAGCGCAGAGAGCAGTCTGCAGACAGCACTGATACCGGAGACGCTGCTTCCTCAGAAGACAGTGAGGGGGATCCGCAGCCGCTGTCATTTCTTATTATGGGCATTGATGATCATGAATCCACAAGCGGGCGTTCCGACACGATGATTCTGCTGACCGTTAATCCCGGAAAAGAATCTATTAAAATGGTCAGCATCCCAAGAGATACGCTGACTGAAATGGTTGGCCGCGGCACCGACGATAAGATCAATCATGCGTATGCATTCGGCGGCGCCGAAATGGCGATGGACAGCGTCGAAGAACTGCTCGATGTACCAGTGGATCATTTTGCCACCGTAAATATGCAGAGCTTCGAAGATATTGTTGATATTCTGGGCGGAGTGACCGTTGACAATAATCTTGCCTTTGAACAGGATAATCATTCTTATCCGGAAGGCGAAATTACGTTGGATGGAGAAGAAGCTCTTTCGTTTGTGCGCATGCGCTATGAAGATCCACAGGGAGACCTTGGACGAACGGAGCGTCAGCGGCAGGTACTCGATGCCGTTATTCAGGAAGGCGCCCAAATCTCCTCTGTCACACGTATTCAGGACTATCTGACTGTCGTAGAAGATAACGTACGCACCAGCTTGACCTTTGCTGACATGCGGGAGCTGCAGTCTGATTACAGGGACGCCCGTCACGAGATTAATACGCTCGAACTCGAAGGAGAAGGCATAATGCGCGATGATATCTACTATCTGGAGCTCGATGAGCAGTTGAAAAACCAGGTATCCGATGAATTACGGGAACATTTGGAACTTTAATATTTTCTTTGCATTTCTGGAAACATATTGAAAAATGTGCCTAAAAGATTATGATAGAAATAAAGCAGGTAAAAATCAGCGAATAGGAGAAACGTATGAAAAAATTCTTAATTATTACTGCTGTTATATTTGGTGTTGTTGTCATTGGCATTGCAGCCTACCTCTTTTATTTATTTCAATCAACGGCCGATACGGCCGAGCAGATGCATGACCCTATTGGAAGATCAAGCGAACTGCGTGAAGGAGAACCCGACCTTAGTAATGGAGATCCCATCTCCCTGCTGCTGTTGGGGATTGACTCGGAAGAAAGCACCACGGGCCGCTCCGATACGATGATCGTCATGACGATCAATCCGGAGCTGGAGTCGATTAAAATGGTCAGTATCCCCCGCGACAGCCGCGTGGAGATCGAAGGCCGCGGACAGGATAAAATTAATCACGCCTATGCATTCGGCGGTGCGGAGCTTGCTATGGATACCGTTGAGAATTTCCTCGATGTTCCGATCGATTACTATGCCACGGTAAATATGGAAAGTTTTATCGACACAGTTGATATGGTAGATGGTGTAACCGTAAATAACGGACTATCCTTTGAATACGGCGGCTTTACGTTTCCTGAAGGAGAAATTCAACTCAGCGGGGAAGAAGCACTTGCTTTTGTAAGAATGCGCTATGAAGATCCGCAGGGCGATGCCGGACGCAATGAACGCCAGCGCCAGGTCATTGATGCTGTTATTAACGAAGGTGCACAGATTTCCAACATCACTAAAGTGGATAATTTCCTTGATATTCTGGGAGATAACGCGAAAACAAGCTTCACTTTTGAAGAAATGAGACAAGTTCAATCCAACTACAGAGCTGCACGCCACAATCTTGAAGAAACGCAGATGCGTGGAGAAGATGCAACCATTGACGGCATATATTATATGGAAATCCCAGATGAAACCGTGCAGGAAATTTCTACTGAATTAAATGAACACTTGAACGCAGAATAGCTGTCAGCCCCTCTTCTCCTCTTGGAAAAGAGGGGTTTTTTGTGTTGCTCTGCCTGTTTCCTGCTATACTGAAACCAACTTGCACCCGAAAGGAAGATTCGATGGATCTAAGCCTCGACTATGCGAAAAAAATGGATAGCCGGGACCCTCTGCATTCGTTCAGGGATGAATTTTATCTTCAGCCCAGCGTCTTGTATATGGACGGCAATTCACTTGGCCTGATGTCTAAACGAGCGGAAATAAAAACGCTGAAGCTGATGGAAAGCTGGAAAACACGGGGAATTAACGGATGGACTTCAGGCGATCATGCCTGGTTTTATTTATCCGAAAAGCTGGGCCGGCAGATGGCAGGCCTGGTCGGTGCACTTCCAGACGAAGTTATTGCTACCGGGTCAACAACTGTCAACCTCCATCAGCTGCTCGCTTCTTTTTATAAACCGGCAGGCCGGAAAACAAAAATACTGGCAGACTCTCTCACTTTCCCTTCTGATATTTACGCGATCCAAAGCCAAATTGAGCAGAAAGGCTTGGCGGTGGAAGATGAGCTTATTCTCATAGAGAGCCGGGATGGATTCACTTTGGAGGAAAAGGACATTATTGATGCAATGACCGACGAAACAGCCGTGGTCATTCTGCCGGGAGTACTATACCGGAGCGGTCAGGTGCTTGATATGTCAAGAATTACTGCAGCCGCCAGGGAAAAAGATATTATTATCGGCTGGGATCTCAGCCATTCTGCCGGCGCAGTGCCTCATCAGCTGCATGACTGGGGAGCTGACTTTGCATTTTGGTGCACGTATAAGCACTTAAACGGCGGACCGGGAAGTGTCGGTGCCCTATTTGTTCATGAAAAACACAGCGGCCGTATGCCCGGACTATCCGGATGGTTTGGATCCGCTAAAGAAAAGCAGTTCGATATGGAGCATACGATGACGCCTGCACTTGACGCAGGAGCGTACCAGATTGGAACGCCGCACGTATTAAGCCTGGCTCCGCTGCTTGGTTCTCTTGAAGTGACAGAAGAGGCGGGCATTCATGCCATCCGGAAAAAGTCTCTTCAGCTGACAGATTACATGAGCCGCTTGATAGAAGAAAAGCTGGCCGGCCGTAACTTTTCCATCGTCAGCCCGTCTGAACACAAACGACGCGGTGCCCATCTTTTTATTGAACACCCGCAGGCTGCAGGTATCTGCAAAGCTCTGAAAAATGAAGGCGTGATCCCGGATTTCCGCATGCCTAACGGCATCCGCCTGGCTCCAGTTGCGCTGTATACTTCTTTCGAAGACGTTTGGCACACCATTACGATATTGGAAAACATCATGAGCACAGAAGCACATAAACAGTATGACAATACGCGCGATATCGTCAGCTGATACCTTTACAAACTCTTCATATTTCCTTACCTCCTCTTCATACCAGCTTGATATTTACGTTGTATGATTGCTTTAGAAAGATAGACTAGAGTTGGAGGAGGAAAAGAATGAAATGTTATTTTTCATCTTCATTAATGTGGGGTAAACCATTCGCGAACATTCTTCAGGAAGCTTCCTATCTCGGTATGGAAGGGGTTGAAATCTGGGCAGAACAGTTTTGGCTGCAGCAGGAATCACCCGCTCATATCCTTTCCCTTAAACAGGAACTCGGCCTGGAATTAACACTGCACGCCTGCAGCTGGGATATTAACATTCATTCAATCAATAAAGGAATCCGGGAACAGTCCGTTCGTGAGATTTCCAAATCCTTTGTTCTGGCTAAGCAGCTGGGCGCGCACAATGTGACCGTCCATCCCGGCCGCCAGAGCACTCCCGGCCTGATGAATCACAGCCTGAACGTCTATATAGAGCTTGCCATGAAAGCAGCAGAACATGGCTGCACGCTTTCTTTGGAGCAAATGGAGGAAACGCCAAAGGAACTGTTCTGTGAACCCGAACAGATGAATGCCTTAAGCCATTTCCTTCCCGAAGAAGTGAAAATAACATTTGATACCGCTCATGTTCCCTTAACGATTAACCCTTATGATTATTTAAAAAAATTAGAACGGGTCAACAAAATACACCTCAGCGATACGTCGCTTGATAAATACCATGTCGCGCTCGGGGAAGGAAGACTTCACCTTCCGGATATGCTCAGCATTTTGTCCAGAACAAATCTTCCTGTTGTTCTGGAAGGACTTGATCAATCTGAAAACAACGATTTACTGTACAAACACCTGGACTACCTGCAAAAGTCAGGCCTGCACGTTCTTCCGGAACACCGCCGCTCTTTTGTATCCTCTTAGTCTCAGTACAAAAAAGAACGCGGAGACATGTCTCCGCGTTCTTTTTTGTTTATTTTTTCTGCTTTTGTTTCCACAGGCGGAAGTGATCTACTTCGTCGGTCAGGCGGTTAATGATAAATCCAATAACCGCTGCGTCATCGAAGAAGCCGATAACCGGAATAAAGTCCGGTATTAAATCAATCGGGGACACAAAATACAGGATACCCGCGATCACCATAATAATGGATTTTTTATCAAGCTCTTTATAGTCGCCTTTGATCCAGGCACGAAACATCTGCAGCATAAGCTGAAGATCTTCCCAGACATCGGACAGATTTCTTTCTTCCTTTTTGTCCTCTGCCTTATTTTTTGCTTTTTTCAAAAGCCCTTTTGATTTCTTTTTATCTTCGTAGTATTCCTCTGCTTCCCCTTCGAACTTCTTATATCCTTTTTGGTAATCTTCTTTATTCAAGTCTTTCTCCTTTTTGCCTTTAAATCGATCAAACATGAATCCAGCCCCCTAGCACCTTCTTTTATTTTTATATATTTACGTGAACTTTATGAATCCTTACATCAACGTAACCTTCTCTACATATTCCACATTTATGATGAATATAAACGAGGAGGTTATACATATGAAGAAAGTTCTTTTTACATTTACAGCCGGGGCCGCTCTTTTAACACTTGCTGCCTGTGGCGGCAGTGCCGATTCAGAAGCTGACAGCGGTGATAGCGGGGCGGCAGGAGATATATCTTTTTATACTTCCCAGCCGGATGAAGATGCTAATGCATTGGTTGAAGCCTTTAATGAAGAGTATCCCGATATCAATGTCAGCCTGTACCGTTCCGGAACAGAGGAAGTAGTAAGTAAAGTGCAGGCGGAGGATCAGGCCGGTTCCGTAGAGGCTGATGTTCTCCTTCTTGCGGACAGTGTTACATTTGAAAGCCTGAAAGAACAGGAGCTCCTTCAAGCCTATGAGTCTCCGGAAGCAGCAGACCTACCTGAAGAGTTCGTAGATCCGGACCATATGTATTTTGGCACTAAAGCAATGGCTACGATACTTGCTGTTAATACAAACGAAGTGGATGACCTGCCTGATTCCTGGAAAGACCTCGCCGCCGGTGAAGCTGACGGGCAGACCGTTATGCCGAGTCCCCTATACTCCGGGGCTGCTGCCTATAATGCAGGCGTAATGAGCCGGGAAGACAGCCTCGGATGGGAGTATTTTGAAGGTCTTTCCGATAACGACGTAACGATTGTTCAGGGTAATGGCGGTGCTCTTCAATCTGTAGCATCCGGTGAGAAATCATATGCGATGGTCGTTGACTTTATCGCTGCTAACGCAAAAGCAGAAGGCTCCCCTGTTGAGCTTGT
The DNA here is from genome assembly GCF_059510535.1 of Sinobaca sp. TMA16-18. NCBI lineage: Bacteria > Bacillati > Bacillota > Bacilli > Caryophanales > Sporolactobacillaceae > Sinobaca > Sinobaca sp. TMA16-18. Next base: position 57,017 of record NZ_JCAKFM010000006.1, read on the forward strand.
TTATCCGGAAGAGGGCGTCCCGGTCATTACGGAACCGGTCGGCATCACAGCCGCGTCCGATAACGTAGAAGCTTCCCAGACGTTTGTTGACTTTATTCTCTCTGAAGAAGGGCAGACACTTGCCGCGGATATGGGATATACACCGCTTCGTGATGAAGTGGAGGTTCCGGAAGGTCTGAAAACAATGGATGACCTGCAGATCATGTCTGAAGATGTGAGTACACTGCTCGACTCCCGGGAAGAAGACAAATCGACCTTCAGCGATGTAACAGGAGCGCAGTAGACCGTATTAAAACAAGCAGTTTTTATTTTCAGACAAGAAAGGTGCTGTCCTATGTCCGGTTCTACTGTTTTCAGAAAAGAGAGGGGAACATCACCCCTCTCTTTTCCCCTATCTGTTTTGACAAAGCGCAGACTGTTTGGCGGCACGGCTCTTCTATTAATATTTATCTTTTTTGTACTTCCGCTTTTTCGGCTCGTTGAACTCAGCTTTTCAGGAGAAGAAGGGTTTACTTTTTCCGTTTACCAGGAAGTCTGGCGGGAGTCCTCCACCTGGACCACTCTCTGGAATACGGTAGTAATCGTTGGGGCTTCCACCTTACTTTCCGCCGGAGGAGGACTGTTGGCAGCGATCATTGTTGCTTATAGTGATGTCCGCGGCAAGACGGCTATGCACCTCTTTATTCTGCTGCCGTTTGTCATTCCTTCTTATATTATTACGCTGGCATGGACCCAGCTTTTCAGCAGTAATGGCTGGGCAGCGGCTTTTCTGGAACGGCTGCCCGGTGATATCTCTCCTGTTAATTTGTACAGTATGGGAGGCATCATTTTTGTATTAAGCATCTCCCACTTTCCTTTAGTTTACCTGCTCACCGTAAGTGTCCTGCGTCGTATTCCAAGAGAACTCGATGCAGCTGCCAGAGTTTCCGGTGCAGGGAAGTGGAGAACATTTCGTACCGTATACTGGCCGCTCGCACTTCCCGGACTGGCCGGCGGCGGACTGCTTGCCTTCTTAGCAAGTCTCGACAACTTTGGAATTCCTGCTTTTCTCGGAATTCCAGCCAACATTCCTGTGCTGAGCACCGCTATTTATCAGGAAATAGCAGGATTTGGACCACAGGCTTTTTCACGTGCTGCTGTCCTGGCGTCTCTTCTTGGAGCAGCTGCACTGGCCGGCACGCTCTTCCAATGGCTGCTGATCAAAAAATCACAGAATCATGAAACATCTTATGAAGACAAAGCTCCCCGTTTTACTTTTGGAAAGTACAGAAAAACGGTCGAAGCTGTCATTTGGTCTTTTCTATTCATTATCAGCGTTATTCCATTAGCTGCTATGGCAGCAGCTTCGCTGTCTCCTGCTTTTGGAGCCCCTTTCCGACTCGATACGATAACCTTGCAGCATTATAACTTTTTACTGACAGGAAACAGCCAGGTGCAGGGGGCGTTAACGAACAGCCTTACGTTAGCTTTGATTACTACCTTTGCTGCACTAATAATTGGCACGGCTATTGCCTATTTCCGGGTGTACCGCCCCTCGGTGTTCTCCAGAAGTGCCGAGCTGAGTATTGCTCTTCCGTATGCCCTGCCCGGAACGGTTCTTGCCCTCGCGCTGATCTTCACCTGGATGCAGCCGGTGCCCGGCTGGAATCCTGGTATATACGGCAGTATATGGATCTTAATTATTGCTTATATTACCCGCTTTACGATATTACAGGGACGCGCCAGCGCTACAGCTTTTATGCAGATTGGACAACCTATGCAGGAAGCCGCACGAAGCAGCGGGGCAGGGTTCTTTTCTCTCTGGAGAAAAATCATGGTGCCTCTTATGGTATCCGGCCTTGCAGGCGGTGCTTTCCTTGTTTTTCTTTCCGCCCTGGCAGAACTGACTGTTTCCGCCCTGCTTTGGTCTTCCGGAAACGAAACGATCGGCGTTATGATTTTCCAGTTTGAGCAGGCTGGATATACCACGCATTCCACGGCTTTTTCCTCCCTTATCGTCGGAGGAATGGCTGTTGCAGGAGTTGGATTGCTGCTGCTTAAAAAAAGGATGGAGAAAAGAGGGATCACCGTATGAGCACATGTCTGCACAGTGTCACCAAATCTTTTGGAGAATTAGATGCACTAAAAAATATCAGCTTAGAAGTAAAAGAAGGAGAATTTGTTGCTATTGTAGGTCCTTCCGGCTGTGGAAAGTCTACGCTTCTTCGGCTGCTGGCAGGATTTGACCGGCCCTCCTCCGGAGAGATAACGATTGGCGGAACGATGGCAGCCGACGCTTCCCACGCTCTGCCTCCGGAAAAACGTTCCATTGGAATGGTCTTTCAATCATTCGCCCTTTGGCCCCATATGCGGGTTGAAGAGCAGATCATGTTCCCCTTGCAGCATCGTTCTTCTAAAAAAATGAGTCGACACGATAAACAAGAGCGTGTCAAAGAAGTTCTTGCACTGACCGGTATGACGGTATTTGCGAACCGTATGCCCCATCAGCTCTCCGGCGGACAGAAACAGCGGGTCGCTCTGGCCCGTGCTATCGTCGCTTCCCCTTCCCTGCTATTAATGGATGAGCCCTTAAGCAGTCTCGATGCAGAGCTCCGCAGTACAATGCGCCAGGAAATCCAGCGCATTCATCAACACTCTGGTGCGACTATTGTTTATGTTACGCACGATCAGGAAGAAGCTCTTGCTATGGCTGACCGTATCGTCGTTATGAAAGATGGGCGGATTGAACAGGTGGGCACGCCAAGAGGGGTTTACTATTATCCAGCCACTGCTTTTGCTGCTACGTTTGTCAGTAAAGCGAATATTATACCCGGGACCTGGAATCACTCCACGTTTCACCCTTTTAATCAGCACGGCACTTTTTGGGAAAAGCCAAAAACCGCTCCGCTTTTTCAAAAAAAATCTATTTTTCCTGCCCGCCCTGATGAACTTCTTTTATCAACAGAACCTAATGAGAGCGCCCTGCAGGGGGTCATAAAAAACGTGCAGTTTCAAGGGACTTATATCCGCTGTACGGTTACCGTTCAGGAAACAGACCTTATCGTTCATGCTGATATGCTTCAAAGCCTTTCCCCCGGTGACAACGTTACGCTCCAACTAAAAGAACCTTCTATAAAAGGGGCCAGTCTTATGCAGGCCTAATAAGAACATATATATTAATCCAGAGTCTTCCTTAACAGAGGAAGACTTTTTGCCGTATTTTTCATCTGTACCGTCTTGCAGAAACAAACGAAGCGGCGTCCGGTGAAGAATGGAGAGCCCAGCATTATAATGAGCGGTTCGTCCAAGGCAGCCGGGCCGCAGTATGATAGGCCTACCATGGAATAAACGGAAGGCGCGCCGCTCCACAGAAGGTTTACGATGCAGGAGACTACATTTGAACAACTAATGGAAGAATACATGCCTCTTATTGGAGGAATGGTCAAACGGCTTCATATTCATAAAAACAAAGAAGAGTTTATTCAAGTCGGGCGCATCGCCCTATGGAAAGCCCGGCAGAACTTCAACGAGTCAAAAGGCACCTTTTCAACCTTTGCTTTCAGCTATGTTCGCGGCGAAATGCTCACCCACCTGCGCCGGGAGTCGACTTACGACCAGCAGCACATATGGCTGACGGATGAAGCGGCAGAAGGCATCGTCTCTGACTTTACTGAAACACCCCTCGCGGCAGAAAAATCCATTGAAGACTATCTGCATTTTCTTTCCAACAGGGAAAAAACCTGGGTGATCGAAGCCATCATATACGGCCGGACGATTCAGCAGATATCCCAGCGGTACGGGGTCTCTTCTTCTACGGTAAAGTCGTGGCGTAAAATGGCACTGCAAAAATTAAAAAAAGAATGCAGCGCCTCCCCCTTTTCTCCCCTTCCGCTCTATATAGAGAGTGAAAGGAGGTGACGCACGATGAACCAGGCCATTAAATCCAAGCTGACGATTGAGTTTTACGCAGGGCTTACAGAAGATGGAAAAGAATCATTTGTTTCCAAATCATTTCAACAGATCCGCAACCGCGCAGACAGCGCTCCGCTTTACGAAGCTGCCCAGGCTCTCGCTTCTCTTCAATCCCTTCCGGTTTCCACTATTGTCCGTACCAATGAATACAGCCTTCACCACCTTGCATAAAAAAACTATACCAATCACCTAAAGGAGCTGTCCCCTATAATGAATAAACGACTTGAACTGCGCTTTGAAAACGAAGAAGGAAAACTAGTAACAATCACTTTGGAGCAGCCTATTGAACCAGCTGACCCAATTGCTGTAGAAGCCGCAATGGATGCTGTTATTGCATCTGCCGCGTTCACCTCTTCCGGCGGACTTTTCGTCGGAAAGCGGGATGCCCGTATTGTGGACCGCAGTGTTGATGTTATTTTTGAAGCATAGGTTTGATGTAATAGCCGGGCAGCACCCGGCTTCCCTCTTATTTATTCAGATGTAAAGGAGATACCGTTGTGAATGCAGATCTATGGATTCAAGTAGTGAGCGATCACGGCATTTCAGCAGCTATTGCTTTTTATCTGCTGCACCGCATGGAAAAAAAGCTGGATATGCTGATTTATACCGTTCATCAGACTCCGCCTCGTCCCGCATCCCATTCTGAACCCCGCCCTTCCCCCTCATCCCCATTCGTGAAAGGAGATTTTTCTCAATGACTGATATACAACAATCCCGATTGGTAATCGAATTTTATACAGGTACGAACAGTGCCGGCAAAGACACATTTAAAAAGAAAACCTTCCAGAATATCTCGAGTTATTCCGATGACGAAGCGCTGGCTAAAGCTGCCGCAGCTCTCATCAGTCTGCAGCAGCACTACATGCTGACAGTGATACGTTCCAATGAATATGTACTGGATAACACAAACAGCTGACCAAAAACCCCTCCGTTTATAAAACCGGAGGGGTTTTCCTATGCTTTATAAATACGTCGTGCCCAAAAAGATCGCGAGCGGAAGCACGAGCAGACTCAAAAGGGACGACAGTAATATAGCCGTAATACCTAAATTCTGCGAACCATCGCCTAGATACCGTTCAAACAAAACAATGGCCAGAATAAACGTCGGCATGGAAGCCTGGATCACAATAATGTAAGCCAGTTCCCCTTCGATCGGCAGAAATAAAAGCGCCGTAAAGGCAATAGCCGGAAGCAGAAGCACTTTAATGGAAACCGCCGTGCCGATAAAGCGCTTGTAAGAGTCCCGGACTGCCTTGTAGCTCGAGGAAGGGATCGTCGGGATAAGCAGACCCAGGTATATCATGGCAAGCGGTGCGGAAATCCCGGCAAGTGTGCCGGCGAGTTCCGTAAAGTACATCGGGATCTCCACTCCGGTGGAGACAATGAGCAGGCTGACAACAAGCGTTATAAACGGGGCATTTACTAATGAGCGCAGCTGTCTAAAAGAAAAGCGCTCTCCTTTTAACAGCAGTACGCCCACTGTAAATACGAGCGTCATCGTTGAAGCGTCGTAAATAGCAGCATAGACGCCGATCGTTGAGCCAAAGATCATATAAGCAACAGGAATCCCAATAAATCCAGTGTTTCCGCAGCCGGCCAATATCGCAAGCTGGCGCCTGGAGCTGCTGTCGTACCCCATGCTTTTGGCTGCAAAATAACCAGCTGTCATTCCTATACTGCTTAAAACTAATCCGAATATGTAAATAACGGCAAAGTTATTCCACATCTCCCGGTCCAGCGGGGTTTGAAAAATACTGTTCGCAATCACTGCCGGAAGGGCAAAATTGATCACGGTAAACGATAAAAACTTGCGGGTCTGAATCGATATATCCATTTTTTTTGTAATGAAAAAGCCGACCAGCACGATGGTCGCCATCACAAAAACAGGTGTCATTAACTGCAGCATAAAATATAAATCCTTTCTATTAAACAGGCTTTTTCAAGTTCAGGCAGCCGGCATCACTTAACAGATTGTACGCCCCTTCTCATAAGCATGCAAGCTAAAGTGCGCCTGATCCCTTCTATGACAGCGCTTCAACCAATTTTTCTGCAAAAAAAAACCGGCTGCAGGAGCCGGCTCTCTTTTAGTATTCTACAGCTGATGCGGTAACCACTAATCGTTCCCGGTGGGTCCCGGCCTCATTGTCAAACTCTCCCGTACATGTAATCAACTGCAGCTTTCTGTCATTCGATGCCCCGAAAATCTGCTGGATCGGTGCATCATCGTACGGATAAGACGCAGAAGATTCCATTTCAAACGCAATTGTTTCTCCATTCGTACCGTTTACTTCAATCAGGTCCCCCGGATTTAGTTTATCCAGATGGTAAAATACAGCAGGCCCCGACCGGTCATTTACATGGCCGGCTATGACGGCATTTCCCTGCTGTCCCGGTTTGAATCCCGGCGAAAACCAGCCGGTTTCCTCTCCGTTATCCGGCACTTCCATTCCTCCACTTTCTGTATACCCCATCTCATCCACGGCTGCTTCCAGGTTAATCGCGTCTATTTTTATTTCTGCAGGAGCCACAGACGCACTACGGGGAACAGATACCGTCTCCATCTGATGCTCAGGTTCTGCTGTTTCTACCGCTTCCACCTCTTCTACTGCCGTTTCTGTAAATTTTGTTTCCGCTTCCATAAGTTCTTCGGAACTGCCGGTTAAAAAAAGAATCAGGAACGCGAGGACAATACTATGAAGAAGCGTCCGCGCGGCGGCGTACATAGTATCCAGCTCCAAGACCAGCTGCCAGCAGTCCGGCCAATACATACATCATTGTGTTATCCGTTCCGCCTGCACCAGTCTGCGGCATTTCAGATGGCATGCTGTCACTGGATGGTGTAGCGAGAACAATAGCATCAAGGGCAGGATCCCCTTCTGCAAAACCAACAGCCAGGACAGAATAGCTTGTGCCGCCTTCCAGCTCGGTGCCGGCAAGATCAAGTACTACATCCTCTGTGCCTGTAGGCCGTACTTCCAGATCGTAGGAACCTGCTTCTACCTCAAGATAGTCCGTTACGCCGGTAAATGGTGCATCTTCAAACAGTATATCTCCATCTGTTACCGCGACATCAACATTTGGTGCATCAGGTGAGAAGTGTGCCACTCTAATATCTGACATACCTTCCGCTGTGTCCTGCTTGTCTTCGAGTACTGTCAGCTCAAGCTCATCAAGTGTGTTGGTAGCTGCAGCTGTATACGCTTCTCCACTTTCCACATCAAGCGTGCCTGCCAGAACCGGGTCTCCTTCACCCTCTTCTCCTGCCGCAAAAATCTCTACTTCACGTTCTCCTTCCGGTACATCTAAATAGTCCGTTGCATCCTTAAATGCCGCCCCTTCGACCACTGCTTCTCCATCCACATACACATCCACTTCCGGTGCATCAGGAGATGCATGAACAATTCTTACCATTCCGTTATCTTCAGATGAACCATCATCCATGTCATGACTGTCGGCCAAAGCCGTGCCTCCACCAATCAACCCAAACGCCAGCACACCTGTTAACATCGATCCAGCAAACTTTTTCATACCTTTCCCTTCTTTCTATTAAGATACGTGTCTGAGGGACGGAAAATGTACAACCAACTATTAAACAATAGTTGTACATACTATATCCATTTATTATACGCTCTAAACATTAATTTTTCAATTTTCAAATAACTAATTAAATAAAAATATAAAAAAAGCCCGTTCCGCTTGGGAACAGGCTTACTTAGTATGATTTAGAAGCTTACGTAGTTTCTTGGATCCACGGCATTGGATTTAGCACCGTTCCAGGCACCTTCGTGAATTTCAAAGTGAAGGTGTGTACCGGTAGATTGTCCAGTGTTACCCATAATTCCAATAGATTCGCCCTGACCAACGCTGTCGCCGGCAGATACATTAATAGAAGCCAGGTGAGCATAAAGCGTTTCGAATGTCTGTCCGTTTACTGTGTGTTCCACAATAACCGTGTTACCGTATCCGCTCATCGTTGTTGCCTGCTTCACTGTACCTGATGCAGACGCGTTAACTGAAATATTGGACTGACCGCCGGAAGCAATATCAATACCGTTATGCATGCTGCCATTGCGGGGCCCGAATTCAGAACTTACCGGTCCGCTTGTAGGATTACTAAATCCAGTGGACTGAGAAGCTTCCGTTGAAGCTCCTGCTACTTTTTCAGAAGAAGCACTTGAATTAGTGTTTGCAGATGCTTCCAGGTCCATCGCACCGAATGTGTTGTTGCCGGCAATACCATCTACGCTTAATCCTTCAGAAGACTGAAGAGATTTCACACCGGATTTTGTATTTGGTCCGAAGACGCCGTCTACAGAACCTGCGTCATGGCCGTTTTCATTCAACCACTCCTGAAGTTCGGCTACGTCTGAATGATTCATTCCGTCACGAAGTGTCTGATCGCCTACAGAAGCATCTGCTCCTGCAATAGGTCCTGCTAAAAGGGCTGTGCCCACGATTGAAGTTAGAATAAATTTTTTCATAAATGTACGAAGCGTTATTGTTCAATTGGCCGTTAATACAACATAGTTCCGAATCCCCATAACTCGATTAATCTATGTATTTCTTTTTGCGGCTTTCTTGAGTAACGCTCGTTCACCTCCTGAGTTTATTTTTGTGTTTCACTGAATGGCAATAGTGTCTGTTTGACTAGTTGAAGTATAGACAGCCAAATCTGTTAACACAATAGATTATCGATGCTTGTTAGAAGAGTGTAATCATAAATGAAATCTCGTCATTATCTCGTTAAATATGTAACACTTTGTAATTTAAGCATCCAATTCACTGGAAGGGCACTACGGAATGCCCCAGCAGCGAACGATACCGCCGCTTCTTTTATGTAATATATCTCTAATTCCGTACTTCCTTTATTTGCTAAACAGCGCAGGCAGCGGCTTTTTTCCCGTTTAAAATATTACAGATGTTTATACAAAAAAAGAAACCAGCGTAAACTGGTTTCCGGTCTCTGGAGAACTATTTTTCAGACATATTTTGTTCCGGTCCAGGCTTTGGCAGGTACTTCATAAAATAAGCACCGAGCAGCAGCAGTACGGTAAACGCTGTCCAGCTGACAATTGACGACCATCCCATCCAGAGTACAATCAGATTCATGATTGGGACAAGCAGAAAGCAGATAGGAGTCACCATGCTTTTAAAACCTTTCAGAACTTTTTTTCGATACATCATATAAATGCTGCAGGCTATTAAAATGATAATGGCAGCATACACAATGGTTAACGGAATAGGATACAGACTGATCACTTCCTCTCCTTACTGCTTCCAGTATACATTGAGATACTCTTCTTGTTAAACCTAGGCTTTCTGCCTGGCGAGGAGGTAAAGAAAATAAGGAGCGCCGATTACGGCTACGACCACGCCTGCCGGAATTTCGGACGGCTCAATAATCGAGCGGCCGATCGTATCTGCCGTTAAGAGCAGCAGCCCGCCAAGAAGAGCTGAGGCGGGCAGCACCATTACATGCCGGCTTCCGACCAGTCTCCGTGCTAAATGCGGAGCGATCAGGCCGACAAATCCAATACCGCCGCTGACAGACACCCCGGCGGCCGCCAGAGCTACGGCGGACCCTGTAAGAATAAGCCGTTCTTTTTCCACCGTGACGCCGAGACCGGTCGCCATTTTATCGCCGAAGGCGAGCGCATCCAGGTCTCTCGCCCGAAACATAATGACAATAAACAAAATAACAAGCCACGGCAGGAGCGACAGCACTTCATTCCAGGTGGAACCGCTGATGCGTCCGGCCAGCCAGATGGCTACAAAGCTGTACTGCTCCGGGGCGAGGCGGAGCATGAGTATCGTCATTAACGCGCTGATGCCGGCTGCAATAGCAATTCCGTTCAATATCATCCGGTACGGCAACAGCCCGACATTTTTTTCATAGGATAAGACGTAAATAAGAAAAGCGGTTATAGACCCGCCGATCAGGGCAAGAAAAGGCAGCGTAAAAGCGGAAGCCGCTTCAAAAGAAGACGCATAGGAAATATACAACACGACAAACAATCCGGCACCTGTTGTAATGCCTAGAATACCGGGATCTGCCAGGCTGTTACGCGATACTCCCTGCAAAATACAGCCGGAAATCGCCAGACAGGCTCCTACGAGCAGAGCGAGGACAATCCGGGGGAGACGAAATTCAAACAAAATCAAACTGCTCTGAGTGTCCCCCCTCCCGATAAAGGTCTGAATTACTTCTATTGGAGACAGGCTCGTAAAGCCTGTGTTCATACTGTAAAAAAAGACGGCCATAATGAGCAGGATAATAACGGCAAAGAAAAACAGCTGTTTTTTCCGCAGCCGTTCCTGAACGGTTGATTTCATAAACTTTCTCTCCTTTCTTTACGGGCTATATAAAGAAAGAACGGAACGCCGATCAGTGCAAACAGGGCGCCTATCGGGGTTTCATACGGAGGATTGATCATCCGGGCACCGATATCAGCCAATGTCATAAAGATACCTCCAACAATAATAGAGCCTGGAATAATCAGCTGGTAATCGGCACCGACAAAGTAGCGGACAATATGAGGGATCACAAGACCTACAAAAGCAACCGGACCGACAATAGAAACGGACAGCCCTCCCAAAATAAGTACGGCTATCACGCAGCACAGCTTGATCCAGCGGACTCTCGCTCCCAGACCTGCAGCAATATCCTCTCCGAGGCTGAGCAGCGTAATCGAACGCGACAGCACTACAGCCATACCAAGTCCGACTGCGAGCCAAGGCAGCGCCGGCAGCAATTGCTCCCACCTTACGCCTGCCACTCCGCCTGCGTACCAAAAAGCCAGATCCTGGCTTAAATTATAATAAATAGCTATTCCTTCACTTAATGCGGTAAACAGAGCACTGATGGCGGCTCCTGCCAGAACAAGCCGGACCGGGGAAAGACCGCCTTTTGTCATCGCTCCAATGCCAAATATCAGCCCGAGACTCATCGCAGCTCCTGCAAAGGAAAATAAAATAAGATTGCTGTAGGAAAGCCCCGGAAAAAAAGCAAAACATATCGCTACCATAAAGATTGAACCGGCGTTAATACCAAAAATTCCGGTCTCTGCCAGCGGATTGCGCGTCATTCCCTGAAGAACCGCCCCGGCTACTGCAAATCCGGCGCCGACCACCACATCAGCCGTAGAGCGCGGCAGACGCAGCTCCTGGATAATCACATGCTGGTTATTGGAAGCGTCAAAGGAAAAAAGCGAAGCCCATACGGTCTGCAGATCAATATCTGCGGCTCCGACAGAAATGGAGAGCATGAACATTAAAAACAAAAGCGGCGTTCCAATAATAAAAAGGAAAGCCGCGGAAAGCGGTTTGCGCTTTACCTTTTCTGCTTGTTTATCTTTCATATGTAACCCTCATTGTTTTTTTATTGTTTTGATTGAGAATCATTTTCAATCATAAAAAGCTTAGCAATAACTACAGTAAATGTCTAGGTGTTTCCTCATAATAAATACGTTGCAAAACGAACGAAAAAACTATATGATAATGATAATCTTTATCAATTATAACTTAAAAGGAGATACATCATGCAAAAGTGGATTCATCGAAGCATGTTTACTGCCTCCGCGGCAGCAGTAACGCTTTTGGCGGCGTGCGGCGGCGGAGCAGACAGCCAGGAAGAGACAGAGGATACAGAATCCTCTGCAGAAGAAACACAGGAGGAAAGCTCCGGTGAGACCGTGACCTATGAAGGACCCAACGGTTCCTTTGATATACCAGAAGACCCGCAGAACATAGTAGTGCTCGCCCCTTCTTATGTGGGATATTTCCTTGCGCTTGATGAAAAGCCAATCGGTGCCACCACCCAGGCTCTGGAAAATCCCTATTTTGACGAAGAAATGACAGAAGGCATTGAAGATTTAGGCGATGGCACTTCTGTAGAACAAGTGCTGGCCCTCGAACCCGACCTTATTGTGACATTGAGCTCGGATGAAAACCTCGAACAGCTTCAGGATGTCGCTCTTACTGTCACTATCGATTACGGCCAGCTTCCCTTTAAAGAACAGCTCCAGGAATTCGGTACGATGACCGGCGAAGAAGAAGCCGCCGAAGAATGGATTACGGAGTGGGATAAATCCATTGAAGAAAACCGGGCTTCTGTAGAAGAAAGCGTAGGAGACCGTACGATCTCTCTAATTCAGCCGTTTGAAAAAGGCGTTTACGTGTTTGGTAATACGTTTGCCCGCGGCGGCGAGATTATTTACGATGAATTCGGCCTGGCCGCGCCGGAAGCAGTACAGGAAGATGCTATCGACAGTGGAGAAGGATTTGTGAACGTCTCGCTGGAAGCATTGGACGAGTATGCCGGAGATATCATTTTCACGAGCCCATGGCAGGAATCGGAAACAGGCTCAGCCGATGAAGTCTATGAAAGTAATGTCTGGCAGAACCTTCCTGCCGTTGAGGAAGATAATGTTTACGAGCTCGATACGGCTGCCTCTTTCTTTAATGATCCTGTATCTCTTGAAAGCCAGCTTGACTTTGTAGTCGAAAGTCTTGAAGACAGCGCGGACGAATAACCCAGCGCCTCATTATACTAAAAGCACGATCCTCAAGAGAGGATCGTGCTTTTCTTATTTCGTAATTGAAGCGTTGTCGCGTTCCAGCGCCCTGATTGTGGCAAGGCTCTCTTTATATTGTTCTTTATAATCCTTCCAGCGCCGGCGTTCTTGTTCTTTCTGGTATTCTGCCTCCTGTTTGGCGTTCTGGAGTTCCTCTACCTTTTTCTTCTTTTCCAGCGCTGCCGTTTTTTTATATGGCTCATAGGCGTGTTCTGCCTCAATGAATTCATCCACCATTTTCCGCATCGCTTCGTTGGCTTCTCGCTTTTCTTTCTTTTCATCCATATACGTTGTTACATGCGCTGCCGTGCGGTTCATTATGCTCCGAAAACCGGCACGGGGATTATGCTTCCGGCGCTGGCGTTCGATTTCATTTAAACGGTTCATCGCTTCCTTGTATTCCCGGCGGTAGGAAGCAAACGTCTCATTGATGTCCCATTCCTTTAAACCGTTCGTATACAAAGACAGCCAGATATCGTTCTTCGCTTCATCAAGAATGGACATGCTTCGATCCATTTCCTGTTTTAGTGCCTGGACTTTCTGCTCCTTGGAACGAATCACTGATTCCTGGGAGGATATTTTATTTTTCAATTGTTCCGCATGCTCTAATTCCTTTTTATAAAAAGCCGTCCTTTTTTTCCACGCTTCCAGTAATGGCTCATAGGTTTCTTCTTCCTCTGTAAGGGAAGACAGCAGCGAAATGTACACAATCGTGCTTGGCACGAGCAGTTTTTTGAAATAAAAATGCTGGGCGCCCTGAGAGAAAAAACTGTTTCCCAGAATTACCGGCAGAAAAAAGAAAGGAGAGGCAAACGCTGCCGTTAAATAAGAGGTGTCCGTCTGCTCAGCAAACGGTACTTTTACTCCTTTTCGCTTTAACAGCACCGCCAGCAGCTTGTTAACTTCGAGATAAGAAGATAATCCTTCAATTTCTGCTGCGGCAGAGAACAGTTTGCTGAGCTCAGACCGGCGGATAATCCGCTTCACTTCGGCCATAGTCGTTACAGGCTTTCCAATCTGGTAGGCCAGTTTTTGTTTTGATTCATCCGGAAGTTTTTCAAGACAGCCATGAAGCGCTTCAGCCGTTTCTTCCAGTTCTTCTTCCGAATATTCTCTTGATTCCGTATCAACAATGTCCAGCAGGGACAGCATAATAAAATGAATCATATGATCGAGCTTCGTCCCGCTTTTCTGGACTTCGGCAAACTGTTTAAACACTTTATTCTGCTTTTCCAAGTATAAATAAGCATGCTCCAGAATATTGTCTGATTGCGTTTTAAGTACGGCCTCACTCGTAAGCGGAGGCTGAATCACATTCATCAGCCGGCCAAGCTCTGAAAAGATATCCAGCTGCAGCAAAATATCGTCTTCCTGCTCCAGCTGGCTGATTTCTCTTTCTAAATGCGAACCAAAAGCATCTTCACTTTCAGGAGAAAGAGCTTCCCGTCCTCTTGAAATCAACAAATCAATGGTATTTGTTCTCTGCAAAAGAGCATATACCAGACGAAGCTTGTGTCCCTTTAATGATATCAGCCCTTTGCATAAAGAACTTCCATCCATCGTATTCACCATCCCATGTCTTAAGAATTGCATTATTTACAGCCATAAGGATATTTTAAACAACTCCGTGCTTTTATTCTATCCATTTATGAGAATACTTGTTAATTTCACCGGTTTTTTTATGAACATTATGAACCTTTTTTCCATTCTGCTGCGGTTTTTCCTGCTGTGACTGCTTGAAAATGACCGGCTATTTCCGTTAATGCATCAGCCGCCTGCGGATAGTATCCAAGTTTATCTACAAAAGCATGGTCCATTCCTTTGTATTCCCACAGGCTCACAGGAACACCAGCTGCTGCTACCTGCCTGGCATATTCCTGTCCTTGTATTTTCAAGTAATCATACTCAGACGTTACGATAGCCATCGGCGGCAGTCTGTGTTTGTTTTCACTGACAATAGGGGATACGAGCGGCGAATTGGCCTCATTTAAATCCTGAAGGTACAAGGATTGAATAAATACAGTCGCCTGCTGCATACTCGTCAGCTCTTCCCGGATCAATGCTTCGTCGTTGTAAAATTTGTACTGGTCTATTTTCCACTGTTCTCCGATAAAATCTGCCAGGTCGACAAGCGGATAAAGAAGAGCTATATGCTTAATATTCCACTTTTCATTAAGGCTCAGCTCGCTTACACCAAGAGCAAGATTAGCTCCGGCGCTTTCTCCTGCCAGGCTGATGTTGTCAGTGTCTATCTGCAGATGTTCTGCCTGTTCCCACACCCATCTTGTTCCTTCAAGGCAGTCATTTAGTCCATCGGAAAACGGATGCTCCGGCGCGAGACGGTAGCCAACTGAAATGACAATCGCTTCTGATTCCTGTGCAAGCCACTTGCACGGGTTTTCCACCATGGCGATATTGCCACTGAAAAATCCACCGCCGTGAAAATAAAGCATTACCGGTTTTTTTCCGCCGCCTTCGTTGTAAATGCGGATAGGAATGCTCCGATCTTTCAGGTCAATCGTCAGCTCGCGGCTGGAAACGGATGGAGCTATATCTGTATTTGGAAAGCCTTCATGCTCCCGGATTTCTTCCAAATCGTCTACTTCCAAAGGCCTTCTTGTTTTGTCAGGCTCTGCTGTCAGCATCCAGTCCTTCACTCTAGGATCCAGTCCGCCGGTCTCTTCCTGGTCCGGAATATGCTTGATGATTTTCTCCATATTTCCCTGGATCCGGCGCGTTTCTTTTTCCCGCATCTGCTTTTTCAGCTGATCGTGCCCTGCCATAATATTCATCTCCTAAAAAGAGCTCGCTGCAGTGGCTTGTGCCTTCCAACCCGACTCTTCTAATTGTATATAACTGATGCCGTTCTTTATAGTTCTTCTGTCCCTTTCCCGTAACCATTTATTTTTAATCAGCAATAGTGAATTTTTCTTCACACAAAAACCGCCTCTACAATAAGCAGGCGGCTTAAGAAAAGCGTTATATGGTTTCTTTAAAGTGACGGGAGATTTCTGCAATGGCATCGGCCGCCTGAGGATACCGGCCCAGTTTCTCTACAAAAGCATGATTCATCCCTTTGTATTCAATATGGCGGACAGGAACCGCAGCATCGGCCATCTGCCTGGCAAATTCGGCTCCCTGAATTTTTAAATAATCGAATTCAGCCGTAACAATGGTCACAGGCGGAATATTCTGCTTTACTTCGCTCAGCACCGGTGATACGAGAGGCGACATCGCCTGTTCGAGATCGTTCAAATAAAGAGACTGGATAAAAAAAAGAGACTGCCTCATGTTAATGAGTTCTCTTCGAATCAATGCTTCATCTTCCGAGAAGTCATATGCGGCCATATTCCATTTCTTCCCTGAAAAATCCGACAGATCGACGAGTGGGTACAGCAGGCCTAAATGAGAAATAATCCATGGCTCATTCGTACTCAAATGATTGACCCCAAGTGCCAGGTTTCCTCCAACGCTGTCACCAACCAATCCGATGGCATCGCGGTCTATAGACAATTCTTCCGCAGTGTCATATATATAGCGGAGCGCTTCCAGGCAATCGGTCAGTCCGGCGGCATAAGGGAACTCCGGTGCCAGCCTGTATTCCACGGAAATAACGACGGCTCCCGTCTCCTCGGCGAGAAGTTTACATGGATTTTCCGCTGCGTCCATATCCCCTTGAAAAAAGCCTCCACCGTGGTAATACATAATGGCCGGTTTTGATTCCTCTCCGCGGTTATACAGCCGGATATGCAGTGATCTATCTTCCAGAAAGATATTTCTGTGTTCCACGCGGATACCCCGGCTTAAATCATTATTTTTAAAACCGCTGCTGCTGCGGATTTCTTCCAGATCCGCCAGTTCAATCGGCTTTTTAAAATTCGTGCTTTCTTCATCGAGAATAAGCTGCTTTACTCTTGGGTCCATCCCTTTTTCATTCTCTTGAAAAGGAATACTTTTTTCTATTTTCTCCATACCATTATAATGAACGACAGCGTTTGTTTGTAAACGTTGGACTAGTTCTTCTTGGGTGTACTGCATGACCGGTCCTCCTTATAATGACATTATCACTATTCTATATAACTATTGGACTGTAATTTTTGTTCACTATTACTATCAATTCCCGAAATGATGCCTCTTTTAACATTTGCTTTCCTGAAAACAAAAAAAAGAGCCGCTCCGGCTCTTTTTTTTACCCTGAATTTACACAGCAAAGTAGGAAATAAAAGGAAATAACCCTTTCATTTCTGCTTCTATTTCGTGTTTATCCAGTATCTCTCCAACAATGTCATCCTGCGTTTTGCCGTTTACATCTATATTTAGAACGTCCGCAGCCTGCTTTAGCTGCACTGATTGAATATCTTTTATAACCTCTACCGGTTCTTTCTGCGCTGTCGGTATGTTGTACTGAAGGGCGGCTTCTTTCAACACAGCGTCTTCGATTTCTTCAATCACATCAAGTCTTGCTTTGTTTTGTATATCGATATCATATTGGGAGGCAATCTGCTTCAGCGCTGTCTGCCACTGAGAAGCGATGGTGTCATCTTCTGCTTTTTCTTCTACGGAAGCAGAAGACTGCTCAGCCGTTCCTGCCGCCTGGGCAGGAAGCACGCCGGATGTACCTATGGCAAAACCCATTGCTGCTGCAAGCATCCATTGATTGTCCATATAGTTACCTCCCGAAAGTTTGTTCTTTTTCTTTTTATATTAAGTGTCTTTCCCCGCTCTGTCCAGTGCCTCCGGGCTTATTTATTTACTGAATGCTCTTTTGTTTTTTGAAAAAGAACGACAACCTGGTTTATTCAACCGTACTCTTATTTTTATTAAAGCTTATAACTCAAACACGTCGATTGCGTGTTCAAACCTTTATTTTATTGTTTAATCCATTTTTGAGTGTTTAGTCCTATTTAAGTTCTCGTAAAATGTAAGCGTATAAGGTATAATAAGTGGTAGCGTTTTTGTACGAAAGCTGTGTGAACTATCTGATATTAGTCAAAAAGCGTTCACATATTATTGACAACATCCCGAACTCTTTCTTGATTTCGGGATTTGGTAGTATTAATATGATACATTGGTTACATAACATTTCAACTCAAGGGGGAAGGAGACGCAGATGAGAAGTGAAAATATCGAGCATAACGCTCAACAGGACTCTCTCCTCGTTCCGCAGCAGGCACTCCGTAAAGTACTTGCTGAGACGATAAAAACCGGAATCATTAAATCCAATTTAATTGTCATGTTCGCGGGGATCAGCCTTGCACTATTTATAAATGGTATTTCTTTTTTTGATCAAATAGGTACAATCATTCTTGCGATCATAGGATCGGCACTTGTTATTGGCGCAGCAGGAACGTTCAACAACGTATATGACCGGGACATTGATAAAATCATGGACCGTACAAAAAACCGGCCGACTGTAACCGGGCGTATGAATTCCCGGAATGCTCTTATTCTCGGCACCGTCATGTCGCTGTCCGGTATCGGCTTTTTAGCCTTCGCTTCACCACTTGCCGCTCTTATGGGATTTCTGGGACTCTTTCTTTATGTTGTGCCCTATACAATGTGGACAAAGCGCCGCACCATTTATAACACAGAAGTAGGCAGTATCAGCGGGGCAGTACCGCCGTTAATCGGCTGGGCCGCTATTACGAATAATTTTATGCATTTAGAAGTATTAGGTCTTTTCATCGTTATGGTTATCTGGCAGATGCCGCATTTCTATGCGATTGCGATACGCCGCCACGATGAGTACAAAGCAGCCGGTATTCCGATGCTTCCTGTCGTGAAAGGCAACCGCCGGACGTATATTCAGACTAATGTTTATCTTATCGCGCTTGTGCTTTCCAGCTTTCTTTTCATCCAGCTCAGCTCTTTTATTGTGGCTGTCGCTTTTATTTTAAGCGCCGCCTGGCTGATCACAAGCATTGCTTCCTACAAAAAAATGGCACCGGAAAAATGGGCAAAAACCATGTTTATTTTTTCCTTGAACCATATGACACTGCTGTTTGCTGTCATTATCGGATATTCACTTATCATGCCGTTTTTCCAGTAATCCATACGAAAGACCGAAGGGCTCATGCCCTCCGGTCTTTTTTTATTACACAATATCCGTTTTCTTTTCGGTCAGCAGGAAAAAGGCAATCATTCCAAGTATCGTCGTGCTGAACATAATCGCTCCCATCGGAACCGCCGTCGTTTCATCAATTCCGGCAAGTGGAGAAACAATCGATCCGATCATCAGCGGCAGCATTCCCAGCAGAGCACTTGCGCTGCCGGCCCGGTGGCCCTGTTTGGCAATCGCCAGCGTAAAGGAGCTCGTTAATATCATCCCCATCGCCGTCATGTAAACAAAGATAGGAATAACAATGAGCGCCAGCGGCCCTTCTATGATCGTCATCATGAGAAGAAACGCTGTGGCTGCCGACGCAATCAGAACCGCCGTCCGCAAAAGTGTTCGTTCCGTCACGATGCCGGAAAGACGCCCGATCAGGAAACTTCCGATAATAATAGCAATACCGTTAATACCAAACAGCACGCTGAATACCTGCGGCGATACGTTATAAATGCCCTGGTACACAAACGGCGTACCGGAAACATAAGAAAAGCTTCCTCCATGCACAAATCCAAGGGTAAGCGCGTAGCCAATAAAGGCTTTGTCTTTCGTTAAATCAAAAAGCGTACCGACAGACTGCTTGAGCGTGCTCGGCATTCTTTTTTCCATAGGAAGGGTTTCTTCCAGCCGGAGACTGATAATAATAACAATGATCAGACCAAGCAGGCCAAGAAAAATAAAAATAGTCGACCAGTTGGCGAAAGGCAGAAGCAGGATAGCACCGCCGGCAATCGGAGCTGCCATCGGTGCTGTAGCATTGATGACCATCAGAAGCGAGAAAAACTTCGTGAGCTCACGCCCGCTGAATATATCCCGGACGACCGCCCGGGATAAAACGACACCTGCAGCTGCGGTGAACCCCTGCAGAAAACGCCCGATGATCAATGTCGTAATATTCGGCGCAACCGCACAGAGAAACGAGGCGACCGCAAATAAAATTAAAGAAATGATCAGCGGTCTTCTTCTTCCTTTCGCATCACTGATCGGACCGACCACAATCTGTCCGACGGCAAGTCCGATTAAACAGGTGGTTAAGCTGAGCTGGACCATGGATGCACTGGCGTTCAACTCTTCGGCAATGTTTGGAAAGCTGGGCAGGTACATATCAATATTAAGCGGCCCAAGAATAGCAAGCAGGCTCAGAAGCACTGCGAGCCCGAGCCGCTGCCTGCCCTGCGGGTTTTGTATCATATACGTTGAACACCTTTCTATTCATAACATCTTTTTTTCTTCTACAAGCATACCTGTTCCCTCCTGCCAGGTGTAGCCCTTTATTTGGAAAAAAAGAAATAAAAATTATCGGAAAATACAAAAAAGGTCTTCCTTTTTAAAAGGAAGACCCCTGTTGATTAGTTTATTTCAGACAATTCATCGCCGGTAACCCATTTGTGATTGGATACTTCTTCCCCGCCATCTGTCGGGGTAAAAGTAATCATATAAACCGTCGTATCTTCGGCTGAATCTATTTCAGCTTCTGTTCCCATCATACCTTCCATATGGTCTGTGTTCATCACGGCAGTGTCACCGGATTGAAGAGGATCCTCTCCTGGGTCTTCCAATTCCTCATGAACGACCCATTTATGGTTCTCTACAGGATCACCGCCGTTTTCCGGGGTATAAGAGACAGCATAGGCCGTCGTGTCATACGCGCCTTCAATGACGGCTTCCGCTTCCTCCATTCCTTCCATATGACCTGTTTCAATCATGACACGGCTGCCTTCCTCATATTCAGGATTGTCTGCTTCCTGGAGGTCATCCGGTACTTCTCCGGAACTGGAATGGTTCATGTGGCCTTCTGACTCCTCGTCCATCATCTCCTGCTCCGACATATCTTCGTCCATCATCGTATCCTCATCCATCATATTTGTCGGCTCTTCCTCGTTCCCGCAGGCTCCTAAAGCTAAAACGACTGCCAGCAACGTACTTCCTGCTGTGATTTTTTTCATCGGTAAGGTGCCTCCCTCTCTTTTCTAATTTCTCTGTATGGTTACAGCTTATCGTACATGTATGAAGAATTCGTGAAGAATACAGATTTTTTTCTGGTACTTATTGACAGATCGATAATTTCGTATATAATTCTTTATAAAGAACTTTCCATACTATAAAAAGAAGGTGGTTATCGATTGAATCTTTCCAATGACACCGTGATTCAGTTCATTTATGTTCCCGCTGACCCAAAAACAAAGCAGCAGATTTTGTTTTTCGATACTGTAGAAGCCCTGCGAACCTCTCCAATACTCGATGAGAGTCTCAATGAGTGGGACGGCTTTGAACTTGGGGAAGAATTTAACATTGGTGCCTATGAGACGAAAGTAACTGCTATCGATACCACACCGCATTCCAGTAAATCTTCTATTATTTCCTATTACATGATGCCATCTGCACTTGTCATCTGATAGTCCCTATCTGTTTATAAACAATTCTCCTTCTTAATAGAGGACGGGAATTGTTTATTTTTGTATAATAGGAAGATGTATTAGTATTTTCCAGAAGGAGTTCCTACATTGATTACTATAAAAGAGATTGCATCCTTAGCCAATGTTTCCGGCGCGACAGTATCAAGAGTTCTAAATAATTCCGGCTACGTCAGTGAAGAGGTACGATCAAGAGTTTTGAAAATAATAGAAGAGCATCACTACATACCAAGTGAGCACGCTAAGTCTCTAAGAACAAAACAAACAAAAGTAATCGGTGTGATCATACCAAAGCTCAGCACAGAATCCGGGAGCCGGGTAGTGGATGGTATTAATGTGGAGCTTGCAGCACATGGTTATCAAATTATTTTAACTGCCTCCAACCTGGATCCTCAAAAAGAAATTGAGTTATTAAAACTTCTGCGCAGCAGGCAGGTCGAGGGCATCATACTAAATGCCACTAACGTAGACCCCTTGTTAATGAAAGAAGTGAAAAGAATCAATATTCCTTTCGTCGTCGTAGGGCAGAAATTTGCCGAAGAGTCCTATGTTGTTTATGACAACTATAACGCTTCAAAAGAATTAACTTTGTATTTAATAAAAAAAGGCCATAAAAACATTGCATTTATTGGCGTGAATGAAAAAGATGAAGCAGTTGGCTCTCTTAGAAAAAAAGGATACGAAGACGCCATGAAAGAAAGCGGACTCCGTTTAGAAACCGGATTAATGAAAGAAGCTTCCTTTGGCATTCAGCCGGGGTTCGAGGCGATGCAGTCCATTATTCAATGTTCCGATGTCAAACCGACAGCAGTCCTGGCAGTGACAGATCGTCTAGCCGTCGGAGCGATGCGTTATTTAAAAAAAGAAGGCTATTCCATTCCAAAAGATATAGCCGTTGCCGGCATCGGTGCTTCTGAAATCTCTGAAAACGTTGACCCTCCTTTAACGACAATAGATTTCAAAAACGAAGAAGCCGGCCGGGAAGCAGCAAAATTAATACTAAATAAAATCCGAACCAAAGATCATACTATCCAAAAAATGGTTTTAGGCTATAGACTTTTAATTAGAGATAGCGTATGATCGTAACATGTAACCGATTACACATTAAAATTAATGTGTAATCGATAACATATCCTTTAGGAACGTTTATGTGCATGTACTATATTATTTTTTTGTATGTGTAATCGATTACACATACTGAAAGGACAGGTTTCTTTACACATAAGGAGGGTTTTGAATGAATAAGGCGATCGCTGCTCAAATTATTGATGCTGTAGGTGGACAGGAAAACATTTCTTCGGTATCGCATTGTGCAACCAGGCTGCGGATCATGGTAAAGGACAAAGAAAAAATTGACCAGGAAAAAGTCGAAAACACAGATAAAGTTAAAGGGGCGTTCTATAATTCCGGACAGTATCAAATTATATTAGGCACCGGCACCGTTAACAAAATCTATGAAGAAGTCGTGCAGCTTGGAACTCCTGAATCTACGAAATCACAGCAGAAACAGGAAAATGAGAATCAAGGGAATTTTTTCCAACGTGCTATCCGTTCCTTTGGTGACGTGTTTGTTCCTATCATCCCTGCCCTTGTTGCCACCGGTCTTTTTATGGGACTGCGGGGATTAGTACTGCAGGAACAAATTCTGGCCTGGTTTGGCATGACCCCTGACGAAATTCCTGCCAACTTTTTATTATTTACAGAAATTCTTACCGATACGGCTTTTGTCTTTCTGCCGGCATTAGTTGCGTGGTCAGCCTTCCGTGTATTCGGCGGGAGTCCTATAATTGGTTTAGTTCTCGGTTTAATGCTTGTCAGCCCTGCCCTGCCTAATGCCTGGGAAGTAGCCGGCAATGAAGCAGAACCTATTATGTTTTTTAATTTTCTTCCGGTCACCGGGTATCAAGGTTCTGTCCTGCCCGCTTTTATTACTGGATTGGTAGGGGCAAAGCTTGAAAAACAGATTCGAAAAAAAATGCCCGAAGCATTGGATCTTATTGTTACACCATTTATTACTTTGCTGATCATGATATCTCTGGCTCTTTTTATTCTGGGCCCCAGCCTTCACGCTTTAGAAAATGTAATTTTAGCCGGCACCCTGGCTGTTTTGGACTGGCCATTTGGCATTGCCGGATTATTGATTGGTTTTTTCAATCAGATCATCGTTATAACAGGTGTTCATCACGTATTTAATTTATTGGAAATTCAAATGCTGGAAGCTACAGGAAGCAATCCTTATAACGCCATCGTTACAGCCTCAGTAGCGGCACAAGGCGGGGCAGCTCTTGCGGTGGCAGCGAAGACCAGTTCAAAGAAATTAAAAGCCCTAGCCTATCCTTCTTCATTTTCTGCTCTCTTAGGTATTACAGAACCGGCTATTTTCGGGGTAAACCTTCGTTATGGTACACCGTTTATTATGGGACTTATTGGAGGCGGCGCCGGCGGATTTCTGGCTTCCGTATTAAATCTTCAAGGAACAGGGATGGCTATTACTGTGCTTCCCGGTGCACTGCTTTATTTAAATGAACAAATTTTCTCTTATATTTTAGTTAACATCGTGGCGATTGCCGTAGCCTTCGTTTTAACCTGGTTCTTTGGGTTTTCCGATAAGAAGCACCTCAGCCAAAAGGAATCCAAGACTCCATAATTTTATAAAGAAAGGAGACTACCCTTTGATTTCAAACAGCCAGGAACCCCTTTCCGATGATTACCGTCTTCAATTTCACCTCACTCCTTCTCAAGGGCTTTTGAACGATCCAAATGGTTTTGTTGAGTATGATGGAACGTATCATCTTTTTTATCAGTGGAATCCGTTTGCTCCTACCCATGAAAGAAAACACTGGGGACATTATACGTCTAAAGATTTGGCTCACTGGGAGAGACAGACGCCGGCTCTTTCCCCTAACAGCTGGTATGATCAAAATGGCTGTTATTCCGGTAGTGCCATCGTAGTTGATCGTTCCCTTTTTCTTTTTTATACCGGAAACGTTAAAGACGAGGAAGGCAGACGCTCTACCTATCAATGCCGGGCCATGTCTTCAGATGGAAAAACCTTTAACAAAGAAGGCCCGGTTCTTAATCTGCCTTCCGACTATACTTCTCACTTTAGAGATCCAAAAGTGTGGAAACGAAATGGAGTCTGGTATATGGTCATCGGCGCTCAAGGAAAAGACTATACAGGAAAAGTGGCTTTTTTCAGCAGCACAGATTTTACCCATTGGTCCCATCATGGTTCTATTGCCGGCTCGTTTGTTAACGGATTAGGCTATTTTGGCTACATGTGGGAGTGTCCGGATTTGTTCTATTTGGAGGGGGAAGATATTCTCCTAGTATCTCCGCAGGGAATGGAAGCGGAGGGAGACCGTTACAATAACCTGTTTCAGTCCGGTTATTTTACAGGAACTCTAAATTACGAGAATAAAACCTACAAGCATGGAGGATTCACTGAGTTGGATCATGGATTTGACTTTTATGCTCCCCAGACTATGCTGGACAGTAAAGGGAGAAGACTCTTGATCGCGTGGATGGGCATGCCGGATGAAACAGAAAAACACCACCCTACCCTTGTGAACAATTGGATTCATGCGATGACGATTCCCAGGGAACTCAAGCTGGTGAATGGTTCCCTTCAGCAGATTCCTGCGGAAGAATTAAAATTATTACGCAATAAACAGCAGACGTATCATTACTCCTCTCTTTCTACTGAAGGAGTTCATCTTTCTTTATCTGAAGAAAAGACATTAGAGATGTTTCTGGAATGTCCCCCTGCTTCATTTGCGATTAACATTCGAAACACAGCTGACATTCACTATGATGCTTTTCAGCAGACATTTATTTTTAAGCGTACCAGCCTTAAAAGCAGTCAAAAAGAAGAAAGAAAAACTTCTGTTAAAAAATTGAAAAACCTTCATATCTTTTTAGATACTTCTTCTATAGAAATTTTTATTAACAACGGGGAGCATGTCTTCACTTCCCGAATCTTCCCTTCAAAAGAGTCTCGGGAACTTTCCCTTCATCCTTTTGAAGAATCCCCCTTCACTATTACGACATGGGAGCTGAGAAGTATTTGGACGTAGAAAACGGGGCTGTCCTAAAACCTGCTCTGTAGATTGTATTCTTCGTTTTACTAATAAATAAGAGATGCCAGACGAAACCCCCTCGTATTCCTTTTGGAAAGAATACGAGGGGGTTTACATACCGTGATGGTCCTTTTAATAGAGCCTTTCTTTTCCGACAGGAATGCTCAGGCAGACCAGCCATCGGTGAAGATAAAGAGGTCGACCTTTTCCTCTTTAGCTGAAGCATGACCTGCCGAAAGCTTCCGCTATTTTCCAACTGTACGTTTGGGACAGCCTTGTTTTTTTAAGAGAAAGAACGAATTTGAATGCCTTCTTCCAGCAGCATCTGCCGCATCGATCTGGTAAAGCTGAGTGCCTGCGGGTTGTCTCCGTGAACGCAGAGTGTATCCACTTCCATTGGGATAATCGTGCCATCCACGGCAGTACAGGTTTTTTCCAGAATCATCTGTTCTACGTGACGGACCGCTTCCGCTACGTCATGAATGGAGGCATCGTCCCGTCCGCGCGGGGTCAAAGAGCCATCCGCCTGGTAGGTCCGGTCCGCAAAGGCTTCTTTTGCGACACGCAGCCCCTGTTTTTCGCCTGCGGCCAACAGTTCGCTGCCGAAAAGACCAAACAGAATAATATTTTTATCCACGTCACGAACCGCTGCGGCTACTGCTTCAGCCAGCAACGGATCTCTCCCTGCCATATTATACAATGCGCCGTGCGGCTTCACGTGCTGCACGGATGTTCCTCCGATCCGGCAGAAGCCCTGCAGCGCGCTGACCTGGTACACTATCAATTGATAGACGTCTTCCGGCGTCGTCTGGATTTCTCTGCGTCCAAACCCCTGCAGATCCTGAAACCCCGGATGCGCCCCTACAGAAACACCGGCGGCTTTCGCCCGTTTTACCGTCTGCGCCATTACCTGGTGGTCACCTGCATGATACCCGCAGGCAATATTGGCAGAAGTAATTTCTTTTAACACTTCTTCGTCATTCCCTAATACATAGGTTCCAAAGCTTTCTCCTAAATCACAGTTCAAATCAATATGGTACGCCATCGTGTTCCTCCTTTAAAACAACTGTGGAAGCATATTTATCATTGTATAAATACCGAGATACGCCGTTAAACCTACAACGACCGCCCCGAATATGGTCATCCAGATCGGATGCTTGTAGTCTTTAACAATACTGACACGGTGAGCAGCGAGCAGAATCGAACCGAGCGTCAATGGCAGAATCAGCCCGTTTACCGCGCCTGCCAGGACGAGCAGCATCACCGGCTCTCCTATAATGGCCAGAATGGTCGTTGATAACACAATAAAAGCTACCGTCCAGTAGTTTTTATACCGTTCCACGCTTTTGTGAAACGTAGTTAAAAATGACACCGACGTAAACGCCGCCCCAATGACAGACGTAATTCCTGCGCACCAGAGCACGAGTCCGAAAATCCGGTAGCCGATGTCGCCCGCTGCTATTTGAAAGGCCGAGGCCGTCGGGTTGTCCGCATTCAACGAATATCCAGCGGCTACTACTCCCAGGATAGCAAGAAACAGGAGGGTCCGCATAACAGAAGCAACAATAATTCCCGATACCGCCGTTCTTGTGACATATGTTAAATTCTCTCTGCCGGTAATGCCTGCTTCCAACAGACGATGACCGCCGGCAAACGTAATATATCCGCCTACCGTACCGCCTACGATCGTAATAATAATCAGAAAGTCCACTTCGAGCGGAGCGACCGTACGAAAGGCCGCTTCCGCGTAAGGCGGGTTACTGACAATCATAATGTAGGCGGTAAATCCGATCATAACAATACCTAAATAACGGACAATCTGATCCATTGCCGCATGGGCTTCTTTTAATAGAAAAATCACAATACAGATAATACCGGTCAAAATGGCACCAATTGTCGGATCCACGCCAAGCAGGGCATTGGCGCCGAGCCCGCCCCCTCCTACATTTCCTATATTAAAGGCAAGGCCCCCTAAAATAATAAAAAAGGCCACTACGTAGCCGAGCCCCGGGAAAACCGCGTTTGCTATGTCCTGCCCTCTCATTTTCGCAACGGCGATAATGCGCCAGATATTGATTTGGGCGCCGATATCCAAAATAATCGACACAAGGATTACGAAGGCGAAGCTTGCCAGCAGCTGCTCAGTAAAAACGGCCGTCTGTGTTAGAAATCCCGGGCCTATCGCAGAAGTCGCCATTAGAAATACCGCACCGATCATTGCGTTCATTCGGCTTTTCGAAGACAAATAGGCTGAAGCCAGCGGATCTTTTCTCATATCACTGCCTCCTTTTTTTCATAATTGTTAAGCTAATGCAATCTTTTTTAATTACCATACTTTCTTTTTATTTTAACAGGAAATCGATGGCAATAGAGTGTTGACACGTTTTCCATGACATGTACAATATAAGAGGAGACTTTTTAGCACTCGAACATAAGGAGTGCCAAATATACAGACGAGGTGACGATAATCTATGACTACTAAGCCATTTCAGGCCGAATCGAAGCGTTTATTGGAAATGATGATTAATTCCATTTATTCACAGAAAGAAATTTTTATCCGTGAATTGATTTCCAACGCAAGTGACGCCATTGATAAAATGTACTACCGTGCCCTTACCGATGATTCCCTGACGTTTAATCAGGATGATTACTACATTAAACTCAGCACCGATCAGGAAAAGCGTGAGCTGACTATTACAGACACCGGTATCGGCATGACCGAAGAAGAGCTCGAGGCCAACCTCGGCACGATTGCCAAAAGCGGCTCGCATGCGTTTAAGAAAGAAAATGAAATTAAAGACGGTCATGACATTATCGGCCAGTTCGGTGTAGGCTTCTACTCTGCTTTCATGGCCGCTGAACACGTAACAGTCTATACGAAATCAGCCGACAGCAGCCAGGCTTTTAAATGGGAGTCCAACGGAGCGGACGGCTATACGATTGAACCTGCTGAAAAAGACACCGTCGGCTCAGAAGTGATCATTAAGCTGCGCGAAAACACAGAAGATGAGAACTACGATGAGTACTTGGATGAGCACAAGCTTAAATCCATTGTGAAGAAATACTCCGACTACATCCGCTATCCAATTAAAATGGATGTGTCCGTCCACCAGCCAAAAGCAGACAATGAAGAAGAAACAGAAGAAGTACAGGAAGAACAGATTGTTAACAGCATGATTCCAATCTGGAGAAAAAATAAAAATGAGCTGACCGACGCAGACTATGAAGCGTTTTATCAGGAAAAGCACTACGGTTTTGACAAACCGCTAACCCATATTCATCTGAGTGTAGACGGCGCCGTCCGCTACCAGGCGATTCTTTTCCTGCCGGAAAATACGCCGTTTGATTACTACACGAAAGAATACGAAAAAGGCCTGGAGCTTTATTCCAACGGTGTACTCATTATGGAAAAATGCGGAGACCTGCTTCCCGACTACTTTGGCTTTGTGAAGGGAATTGTGGATTCAGAGGATCTTTCCTTAAATATTTCCAGAGAGATGCTCCAGCACGACAGACAGCTGAAGCTGATTGCCAAAAACATCAAAAACAAAATCAAAACCCAGCTGAAAACGCTGCTTAAAGAAGACCGGGACAAGTACGAAACGTTCTTCCAGGCGTTCGGCCGCCAGCTTAAATTCGGCATTCAAATGGATTTCGGCGCAAACAAAGACGATTTGAAAGACCTTCTGCTGTTCCAC
The DNA here is from genome assembly GCF_059510535.1 of Sinobaca sp. TMA16-18. NCBI lineage: Bacteria > Bacillati > Bacillota > Bacilli > Caryophanales > Sporolactobacillaceae > Sinobaca > Sinobaca sp. TMA16-18. The sequence goes on from NZ_JCAKFM010000006.1 coordinate 85,841, forward strand.
TCTTCTAAAGAGAAAAAGCTCGTTACATTAGCTGAATACGTGGAAAGAATGCCGGAAGAACAGAAGTATATTTATTATGCGACGGGTGAATCCTACAACCGTATTGAAAAACTTCCGCAGACAGAAATGGTTCTCGACAAAGGCTACGAGATTCTCTACTTTACAGAGGACATTGATGAATTTGCCATTAAGACGCTCACAAGCTACGAAGACAAAGAATTTAAATCAGTAGCTGCCGGAGATCTTGGCATTGAATCCGAGGAAGAAAAGGAAAAAGAAGAATCCGAAGAAAAAGAGAACGAAGAACTGTTCACAGAAATTAAAAACCTCCTCTCCGGCAAAGTAAAAGACGTGCGGGCTTCCAAACGCTTGAAGACCCACCCTGTCTGCCTGTCTGCCGATGGTGACGTTTCAATTGAAATGGAAAAGATCCTGCAGCAAATGCCGGACTATAACCAGCAGGTGCAGGCAGACAAAGTACTCGAGATCAACATCAATCATGACGTGTACCAGTCTTTAAAAGATGCCTACACGCAGGATAAAGAAAAACTGGCGCTTTATACCAATCTTCTATACAACCAGGCGCTTCTTATTGAAGGGCTTTCCGTCGAAGATCCTGTCGCCTTTACCAATGATATGTGCAAAGTAATGATATAATAATAGGTAAAGAGCTGTTCCCGGTGTTATAGCCGATTAAGGAACAGCTCTTTTTCTAGACAGGTTTAAGCCGCTCCGCTTTAGGGAAAATTTGATTTAATATGTCTCTTTATGATCCTGCCTGACTGCAGGCTTGAAAATAAATCGACAACACTAGACTTCGGGAGGTTCTTATGGCTAAAAATAAAGTCGAAAGACGTTGGAACAAGGAACTCGATCATTACTTGAAATCGGTGGAAACCAACAGCTCTGTAGCTGTGGATGTAATTGCCCAAAAGCTGGAGGCTGATTTAAACAGTCCGCTTAAGATCGGCTTTTTCGGCTCACCCGGCTGCGGAAAATCCGCGCTGATGGACACACTGATCGGTGAACAGAAAACCGATACCGGCGTAACACCCGGCACGAATGTTACTACCCACACGTGGGGAGAAAATGACTCGATTATGTTTGTGGACCTTCCCGGATACGGCGGCCTCGACGAGGATCATACGGTCAGCGAATACTGGGATAACTTTGACATTGACTCCTTTGATGCCCTCCTCTGCTGTTTTGAAACGAAGCTCAATAAGGACGACGAGAACTTTTTTAAAGAAGCAATCGCTGAAGGCATTCAGGTTATCTTTGTCCGCACGAAAACAGATACCCTTCATGATGAAGAAAAAAGCAAACGCGAGCTCAAGCGGGAAATCCGCCAGCACCTGATTTATGACGTGTTCGGCAGTGACAGCGTGCTTGTCTTTACGAGCGCCCGCACGAAACTTGGAATTGATAAGCTGAATTTCGCCATTATCGATCACCTGGACACCGACAAAAAAGCGAAGTACTACCGTAATGCCAGAGCCTATTCGGATTTGTTTCTGGAGGAAAAAGCAAAAGCCGCCCACCGGGTTGTGATGTATTATTCCTTTATATCCGCCGGAAGCGGTGCAGTACCGGTTCCATTCTTAGGAGCAGCCATTGATATTCCTGCCGTTATGCGCATGACCAACCAGATCGGTCGCCAGTTCGGCATCACCGAAAGACGCCTGCGCCAGCTTACTTCTGAACAGGAAGACAAGCTAAGAATGTATGAACAGCTGATCCGCTTTATGGCAAAAGGCTCCAACCAGAAAATCATGACAAGCTGGCTTTCGAAAAACGCCGCAAAAGAAGCCACAAAAAACTTCTCCAAGCTCGTACCAATTGTAGGCGGAGCCGGACTGGGATTCGGATTAACGTATTACACAGGCCGGGAAGCCATTGAAGGCTGCCGGGAAATTGCTTCTGAAATTCTTGAAGCAGAAATTCATAAAAAAAGAACGTAAGCCATCATAGGGAAAGAGAACAAGGGGGTTATGGATGGTGGGTGTGAAACGAAGAAATCAATGGGATAAGGAATTAGAGCAGCTGTTTCAGGAGCTGCAGGTAGAAGAGGATACACCGGTGGAGGTTATTGCCGAGCGGGTGGAATCAGAACTCAGCACGTCGCTGAAAATCGGCTTTTTTGGTTCGCCCGGCAGTGGAAAGTCCGCGCTGATGAATGCAATGATCGGCGAACGAAAGACGGACACAAAGACTACGCCCGGCACGAACGTAACGACTCATATTTGGGGCGAAGACGATACGATGCTGTTTGTCGATCTGCCCGGATACGGAGGCCTGGTCGAAGAGCATACGGTCGATGACTACTGGGTCAACTATGACATTGAGTCTTTTGATGTGCTTCTCTGCTGCTTTGAGACAAAGCTGAACCGGGATGATGAAGCATTTTTTAAGGAAGCCAAAGAATACGGCATCCAGGTTATTTTTGTGCGCACGAAAAGCGACAATTTGTATGATCCTTACAAAAGCCGGCGCGAGCTGAAACGGGAAATCCGCCGTCATTTAATTTATGACGTGTTCGGACGCGACAGCCGGCTTGTATTCACGAGCTCGAAGACGAAGCTTGGCATCGGTAAACTTCATGACGCTGTAACCGAACGGCTCGATGCTAAAAAGCAGGACATCTTTTACCGCAATGCAAAAGCCTACTCCGAATCTTTTTTAAAGCGCAAATCCAAAGCGGCCCACCGGCTTGTGTTTAAGTATTCGTTCCTCGCCGCCGGCAAAGGGGCGGAATACGAAGATGTGCTCGATACAGCCGTGGATGTGGACGTTGTCACCGAAATGATAGAAACGGTGTCGGACCAGTTCGGCCTAACGGAAGAACGGCTGCAGAAGATGATGCAGGAAGACCAGGAAGAAGTGGAAGACTTCGACCAGATTGCCGCTCTGTCATCTGAAAACGACATCAGCGAGCAGATGGTGCTGGAATATATGGCCAAATTTAAAGGCCAGCGCCGCGTAACCAACATTACAAAAGTCGTTCCTATCGTCGGCAGTATGACAGCCGGTTTCGGCCTTTCTTATTACACAGGACGGGAATTCATCCGCAGCTGTGAAGAAATAGCCGAACTGATTCTGGACGCGGAAATACAAGAGAAAAGATAAATATATCCCACCCTTTATACAGGCGGAGGCCGGTCTACTAAAGCCGCCGTCTCGTATTTTATTTTTTGCATCCTATTACAAATGTACGTTACCACAGCATTAAGGGGGCTTTCGATGAAACCTAAAATAGAAGATGTGGCCAAGGCTGCCGGTGTCTCTCCCACTACTGTGTCCCGTGTCCTAAATAACAGGGGCTATATCAGCGAGAACACAAAAAACAAAGTATATCAGGCTATGACAGATATCAATTACATACCAAATGATCTGGCGCGTTCGCTTTATAATAAAAAAACCAACATTATTGGTTTAATCGTTCCTACTACCAAGAACCCTTTTTTCGGGGAAATCACCGCAGAAATTGAAAATCACTGTTCCAACAGAGGCTATAAAATGCTTATATGCAACAGCTTAAATAACATTGAAAAAGAAAGAAAGTACTGGGACATGCTGCGCCGCAATCAGGTGGATGGCGTAATTGTCGGCACCTATAACCGGGGCATCCTTAATTACGACCAGCATCAGCTCCCGACGGTCGCAATCGACCATTATTTATCTAAAAACATTCCCGTGATTGGTTCGGATAATTACCAGGGAGGACAACTTGCTACAGAGAAACTTCTGGAGAGCGGCTGCCGCTATATTATACATATTAACGGACCGGGGGAATTGGAGACTCCTGCAAATTACAGAAGAAAAGCGTACGAAGATACGATGAATCAACGCGGCCTGGCACCGATTACTTATGAAATTACCGGTGTGTTTGACCAGGTGGAGCAGGACAGCATTATCTGTCAAATCCTTGATGAGCATCCTAATGCAGACGGCATATTTGCAAGCGATGATTTGTTAGCGCTTAACGTACTGCGCGAGGCCTACAAAAGGGGTATTTCCATACCTGAAAAACTGAAAATCATCGGCTATGATGGAACAGAAACCATACGCACCGCCGCCCCTCACCTTTCCACCATCTGCCAGCCTATTTCTACCATTGCCGAGTCTGCTGTTGCTATGCTTCAGCAGCAGATAACAGACCGGCTGCCTTTGGAAAGAAGTGAAACACGCCATCCGGTATCTTACTATAAAGGATCCACCGTATAATAAAACCCCATCAATTTTTATTGATGGGGTTTAGATTAGTCGATAATTTTTTTCAATTTCCACGTATCCATTGTTGTCACAGTGACGTCTGTCTCCGTGGTGAAAAGAGCAGCTTCTGTATGCGAAGGGTTTGGATAAATTCTATTCGTTATTACTGCATCCCCTTCTCCGGTAAACACTTCAATTGACGAAGTATCGATAAAGATCCGAAGCGACAGGCTGTCTTCTCTCTTCAGACTTACTTCACAAGGGGCAGCAGGAGCGCTTTCTCCTGCCCGCGTCGTATCCACCACGAGCCGTTGCTTTTCTATGTCATAGTAGACCAAAGTCTGCTCTTCATTCTCGCTTGAAGCCCTCAGTTTAAATCCAACCTGTCCTTTCCCTTCTGCTTTATTCCACTTCATATCGGCTTGTATCTCGAAGCTGTTTGTAAGGTTTTTATCCGCATTAATATTCCACACGCTGTCCGCTTTAAGCATTCCGCTTTGATGGCTTTCATGTTCCGTCCGCAGTTCTTTCATCTCCGGTACGGGGAGAAAAACAGGATGATTCCTGCTGTCCAAGGTGATTTCTCTTGGAATGGTCATCGCCCCTGCCCACCCTTCCTGTTTGGTAGGGAAATCGGTATCCCACGTATCCATCCAGGCAATAAGTATTCGTCTTCCTTTCTCATCGGCAAACGTCTGGGCGGCATAAAAATCAATGCCTTCGTCTATCTCTTGCTGGGTTTCCGGTATGAATGTGCCCGATGGATAATCCATCTCGCCAACGATAATGATATTTTTCCCGTTCTCCATATTCATTGGGGAAACAATTAACGCATGTTTCTCCCCGATCGGAAACAAATCCGGACATTCCCACATGTCCCCCTGCGTCCCATCACCTTCCAGAACCGTACCTGCATAGTCCCAATCCTCTAAGTCTTTTGAAGAAAATAAGGCCGCTGCCCCGTTTGTCCCTTTACTCGTTCCGACCACCATATACCATGTATCTTCATGCTTCCATACTTTTGGATCCCGGAAATCATCGGATAATTCCGACGGGGGACCAGATATAATAGGGTTTTGTTCATTTTTTGTAAAATGAATGCCGTCTGACGATGCGGCGGATGCCTGCACTTCCTTAGGCTCGCCGCCTTCTACATGACCCGTATAAATCAATACCAGTTCTTCCCCGTTTGTTACAGCACTTCCTGAGAAACAGCCGACTTCCGTTTTTCCGGATTCGTACTCATAGGCTTCGGAAGGAGCCAGAGCGAGCGGCTCATGCTGCCATGTGATCAGATCTTTACTGATCGCATGCCCCCAGTGCATCGGCCCCCAATCTTCGCTGTACGGATGATGCTGATAAAATAAATGATACATTCCTTTGTGCTGAATCAAGCCGTTGGGATCATTCAGCCAGCCTGACGGTGCCATGAAATGATAATCAAGCCGGTACGCCGTGTTTTTTAACTGCTCTGTATTTTGCTCCAAGGCGGCCTGTCCTTTTTTAAGCATCTGCTCGTGATTGTATGTTGTTTTCTGCATAGTAAGAAGCTCCTAACTAATTGGTTTAATTTTTGATTATTTCTGTCCTGATCCGGAACTGCTTAGTCCCTGAAGCAGGTATTTCTGCGCTACGATATACACAATAATTAATGGAATTGTTGAAATGGTAAGTATGGCCATTACTTGATTAATAAAGACCGGCTCTGTCGCGTTAATGCTTGTTATAGCAACCTGCAGCGGGTATTTATCAGAGTCCGTTAAAATCATCAAAGGCCAGATATAGTCATTCCAGCTTCCAATAAACGCAAGCGTGCCGACTGTAGCTACTGCCGGCTTGGACATTGGCAGCATAATTCTCCAAAAGATTGTCCAGTGGCCGGCGCCTTCCATCTTTGCCGACTCAATGACGGAATCCGGGACCGCGATAAAGAAATTCCGGAACAGATAGATGAAGAACGCATTCGCTATCAGGGGAATAATTACGGCCAGCCGGTTATCAACAAGCCCTAAATTATGGATGATAGTAAACTGGGTAATAATAATGGTTTCCACCGGAATAATCAGCATGGCAAGCAGCAGGCTGAACATGATATTTTTTCCACGGAAGCGGAATTTAGCAAATGCATATCCTGCCATCGCATTTACGACGATCGCTCCTGCCGTAACTAACAGGGCATAAAAAACGCTGTTAAATAAATAAGTGCCAATATCAAATCGGCTGAACAGCTCCGTATAGGTCGACAGCCATTCGGTAATCTGAAAAGACGGCAGAAGCGCCTGTACGGAGTTCAAATCCTGATAGATGCTTTCTTCTGATTTCAGGGAAGAAGACACCATCCACAAAAGCGGAAAAATAAAGAAGAATGCCAGCAGCGTAAGCAGGATGTATTCTACTAATTTTTTTACATTCCTCATTTATAAATCCTCCTTTGCAAATCTGCGCTGCACAAACGTTACGATTACAATCAATAGTCCAAACACTACGGTCATGGCGCTTGAGTACCCGACCAGCCGATCGGTAAAGCCCGTCTGGTAAATATAATAAATCGGCGTCATGGTTGAATTTAACGGTCCGCCCTGCGTCATGATCATTGGTTGAATAATCAATTTAAACGCGGCAATCAAGGTCGTAAACACAATCAAGGTCGTTGTAGGACGCAGCAGGGGTATCGTTACATGCAGAAAACTTTTCCATTTGCCGGCTCCATCTATTCGGGCTGCTTCATACACATCACCCGGAATATTCTGAAGGCCTGCCAGAAAAATAAGCATCTGATACCCTGCTCCCTGCCAGACAGAAACAAGAATAATAGCGTAAATAGCCTGGTTGGGACTGGTCAAAAATGGCTGAGCGTCAATTCCAACGGATAACAGCATCGAGTTTACCAATCCATCTGTTGGATTTAACAAATAAAGCCAAAGAACAGAAATAACAACCAGAGACATTACAACAGGAGAGAAAAAGGCTACTTTTAAAAATATGTTTCCTCTTCGCTGCTTGTTAATGAGTAAGGCAAGTCCCAGTGACATTCCTACTTGAAAAATGATAATGCCTACAACAAAAATAGTGATGTTCTGCAGACTTCTTAAAAATACCGGATCCCCGAATATCTGCGTGAAGTTTCTTAACCCAACAAACTGACGCTGATCGGGCGTTAATAAATAGTAATCGGTAAACGCATAATAAATAGTTAAAAGGGCCGGAAGAAAAAGAAACAAGCCAAGAAGTATAATAGCCGGAAGCAGAAAATAAAAAGGCTGGGCCTGAAACGCGAGGGAACTGGATTTCCATCCTTCCCAGCGCTTTAAGCGTGTCTGTTTTTTTGTAAGATCCATGTTATTCCCTTCTTTCTAATGAAGTCTGCATCTCTTGTGATTTTTCATCCAGCAGCTCCTGCAGGCCTGCTTGATCTTCGTAATAAGGAAGACCGCTTATGGTCTGCTGAAAGGAACGGGTAATCTGCGGATACTCCGGCAGTACCGGTCTCGCTTTTCCAGAAGCTTCATTTTGTTCAATCAGGGTATTCATCTGCGGCGATACTTCATCTTCGATTTCTTCAATAGCCGAATACCTTGATGGCAGCACACTGTTTGCCAGGCTGACATCCACGACCGCTTCTGTGGAGGTTAGAAAGTCAATTAATTCGCCGGCTCCCTCCTGGTTCTGCGTTGCCGTGGACATGGCATACTGCCAGCTGCCGGTAGGGGTTACTAATTCACCAGTATCCGGTGAAACAGGATACGGCATAATATCGTAATCTATGTCCTGATAGTTCGTATCCAGCTGTTCCATCGTCCATGATCCGCTCATTTTCATGGGATACTGACCGGTTTCAAATCCGTTCTCAGCAGGAGAGATGGTTGTATAACCGTTATTGAGCATATGCTGCAGAAAAGACATCGCCTTCAGATTGGCTTCACTATTAAATACGGTTTCTGCCTGTCTGCCATCCTCCGAAACAATTTCGCCTCCCTGCGACCATATAAATGGGGAAAAGGCGTACATTAACCACTCACTATTATCATTGAGTCCCATATCTATAGCAGGTCGTTCATAATAAGCGTTGAGTTTATCGGAAAGCTCTATAAATTCATCCCATGTCCACGGATTATCTACAGTAGGCAGCGTATCCAGGTCAACACCCGCTTCTTGGAGCATATCCTTGTTGTAATAGATGCCCACGCTGGATTCAGAATACCCAACGGCATACAACTCCTCGTCGTATGTGCCCTGTTCTACAATACTGGGCAGCAAATCGTCTTTATCGGATATTAAGTTATCCAGCGGAGCAATAATTTCCGCTTCTGCATAAGCTGCTGTATTTGGCCCATCCAGCGTCAGTACATCCGGCAGTGTTCCAGTGGAAACCGCGGCATTTACTTTGTCTTCGTATCCTCCGCCGCCTCCGCCGCGTGGGATAAATTCTATATCAGCAGTATACGTCCCCTTAAATTTTTCATTAAATTGTTCCACCGATCCCTGCATAGCCTGTCCTTCGGGACTTTCACTCGATGTCTGCACCCATAGACTGATTTCATTATCGTTCCCATCACTTTCTGCTTGATTCCCGCAGGCAGACAGCAGTAAAGCAGTGGAAACCATTCCTGCTACCAAAACTCTCAACTTCATCACTCCCTATTTGTAAGCGTTTTCTGATCTTAGTATATTACCGGTTTTCCTTTATGTCAACCGGATGACATAAAATAAAAAAATATTGCTTCCTCTTTTATAGAGAAAGCTTGCGGGCATTCTATCCCCTGCCCCACGGAAAAAGCCTTTTGCTTTTTGACATAGGTTGGGGTTCATACGTGACGACCGGCTGATCCGCGATAATATGCCCGGCATTCGTCTGCAGGAATTCGGTCCAGTCCGTGCCGAACTCCAGATCCATATGGTCATAGGCCTGTTTCAAACGGAAAGGCTCCTGAGCCGAACGTGGGGAAGAAGAAAGAGCATGGGAAAGGTTTCCCTGCAGAAACTTTATCGCAAGCTGCTGGGTATCTCTTCCGTGAATGCGCAGGATCGATTCAGCTGATAGAATGCTGACGGCACCGCGATTGACAAAATAATGCAGAAAACCCGGATTGCTGATGAACATTGGTACAAATTCAGGAAATACCAGAACCGGGCGATAGTTCTTTTTCTGCAGCCGGTCCAAAAGCGTTTTTGCAAAAACAGCAGACGAAAACCCGCTTAAATCCACATACACATACGACGTTTTGTTTACGGTCAAAAGCTTCTGTTCTTTCTTTTCTTCCGAAATACGTCTGCGCGAACGGATACAATGGCCGGAAAGCACCGTCAGCTTCAGGCTTTTTTCTTCCAGAAGCTCTTGCAGCTCCTGCTGATCTTCCACCGTCAGGCCGGTCGGATGTCCATTTCCCCGCATGAAAAAAGGCGGAGCATTCACAAAACTCGTAATGCCGTTTCGCACGGCTCGTTCAGCAATTCCCAGGCTTTCCGCCCAGGGCTCTTGCAGCTCCTGCTTTTCCAGAACGATTTTAGAGTATAAATTAATCACCCGTCAGCATCCTCTCATATCGAACCCCATATACTTTATTAAGAACATCATACCATATTTGGAAAATTAATTATATCCCCTCCCTTTTTATGGAAGATGGCTGCGGTTACGGATCGTTTAAAAAGGGAATCTAAGACTATACAACTATCTTTTAAATTGGAATCGGTACAGGCTGCGGCCCGCCGAATAAGGAGGGATTTTCTTGAATATTCTCGTGCTTGGTGATTATGAAAATATTTATTCCTCCTCCCCCGCCGCCCGCCTGCTCCATCAAAAGGGCTGGAACGTGGAGGCTGTTACCATTCCGGTCAAACCGGAACAGATCCCTTCGCTTGCGGAAGGCAAAAAAGCCATTATTCTTGTCAGGGAGCGCACGCCTCTAGCGGCTGCGGTGATTAATCAGCTTCACGATGTGCAGTTGATCTCCCAAACCGGAAAAGGTGTCGCCCACATAGATATGAGGGCACTTGAAAAAAAGGGAATCGATATTGCGACAACGCCCGGCGGTTCCAGGCCGTCCGTTGTCGAATTAACGATTGGCATGATGATCGGGGCTGCCAGGCAGTTCCCGGCTCATCAGGAAGCGTTTGGCCGAAATCAATGGATTCAGCATACCGGAACCGAACTGCATGGCAAGCAGCTTGGGATACTAGGCTTTGGAGCTATCGGCAGGGAAACCGCACGCGTTGCCCAGGCATTGGGAATGAACGTTAAAGTGTGGCGCCCTACCGGCGGAGATGGCTCCGAAAAGGAACTTGGCATTGAGCAGATGTCCCTTGAGGATATTCTACGCTCTTCCAATGTAATCAGCCTTCACATGCGCCTTGCTCCGGAATGGAAAGGATTCTTAACCAAAGAAAAGCTGACGTTAATGAAAAAGGGTGCTATTTTTATTAATACATCGCGCGGTGCTTTTGTAGATGAGACCGCTCTCGCCCACCTTCTACGCACCCGTCATTTATCAGGCGCCGGGCTGGACGTGTTTCAGGAAGAACCTGTCCGGGAACACGCCTTTCACGACTGCGACAACGTCATTCTTACGCCTCACATCGGCTACGTCACCTATGAAGTGCTCGAACGTTTTGCTGATCAGGCGCTTCATAATGCAGTGAATTACTTTGAGAAATAAGCACACGAAACAGGAGTGTGTTACATAGCTTCTGTTTTTTTATGATTTTTTTCATTGTCTCTAAAAAACGTGTCACGTTATCTTACAACTCCGCTGAACGATTTTTTCCCCCGTGATACGATACTTCCATGAATTGCAGCAAAGCAGGTGAGCCTCGTGCTTAAGATTTCCAAAAAAGAACGGGCCCTCCACTACAATGAAATGAATAAAGAATGATACCAGCAAGGCGTAAAGAGCCGGAAAGTTGAGATTTCCGAACGCCGGATTACCATTTTTACTTCTGTCAGCGAATTTGACCTGGCGGCAAAAGCTATTTACAAAGATTTTGATCAGGGCACGAACACCTCCTGTACGGGTATTCTGCTTCATACATAATCTGGCCGCTGTCAGGTGCTGCGTCATGACGCAGCACCTGACGGGAGGCCGAAGCCGCAGCGAAGACTCTGTAAGTTTCATTACAGGCTTTTTCTGCGGCTTTTTTTATTACGCTTGAGAAAATTATTACCAGCCCCCTTACCACCGCGCACTTAATTCTTAAAAAAGGATGGGATACAACATGGAAACGAAAATAAAAAAAACAGAAGCAGTGAAGCATCAAAACGAACAAAGCCGCACGATGTATTACGGAAAGGGAGATGTGTTTGTCTACCGGACCTATGCCACTCCACTTGAAAACATCCAGCCGATCCCTGAATCTTCTTTTGAAGGGCGCAGTAACATTATCTTTGCGATGGATATTCAAATCGCTTTAAAAGGAGATGCCTTTTTCAGTTCCTTTTCAGAAGGCGACAACTCCAAAGTGATTGCGACCGATTCGATGAAAAACTTTATTCTTCGCCATGCCGGCAGCTTTGAAGGCGCCACGATGGAAGGGTTTCTGGAATATATCAGCGAACGTTTTTATGAAACATACAGCCATATTGACGGTATCGTCGTATCCGCTGTGCAGAAGCTGTTTACTGAAGCTGCCATTGGTGATGAATCCGGTCTCCGGAAAAGTCCGCTCGTGTTTGAAGAAAAAGAACGGGAGCTGCCGGTCGCTTCGCTTGAAACAGAGCGCACCGCAGATAACGACTATGCGATTGTTTCCCGGCAGAGCGGCGTGAAAGACCTTCATTTGATTAAAGTAAAGGGCAGTTCGTTTCAGGGATATATTAAAGACGAATACACGACCCTTCCGGAAACGACGGACCGCCCCCTCTTTATTTACCTTGATATTAACTGGATCTATAAAGACAGCCGTGATGACCTGAACAGCTATGTCAGCTCCGAACAGGTCGCAGGCATTGCCCGCACGCTCTTTCACGAATTGAATTCCCCGAGCATCCAGAGCCTGATTTATTACATCGGCCTGCGCGTGCTCGAGCGCTTTCCCCAGCTTGCTGAAGTGTCCTTTGAATCCAACAACCGGACATGGGAATTAATTGTAGACGAAACCAGCTCCGACGAAGGCCGGGTGTTTACCGATCCGCGTCCACCCTTTGGGTTTCAGGGATTTTCACTCCGGCAGTCCGATCTGGAGGCCTATAATCAATCCAACAAATAAAAATCGTTATCCTGCTCCGTCGGTCTGTCAGCCGGCGGCTTTTTCTGGTACCATAAATATTTTCATTTTGGTTCTTTTTATCCAACCAAATAACAGGATAATAAAAGGTACAAAGAAGAAGGAGGAGTTATGTATGTCATCGACTGTTACGATTAAAAACCCAGCTACCGGAGAAGCAATCCAAAACGTTCCACTTCATTCCAAAAAAGAGGTGGAAGCGGCTGTTACACGTCTGCACGAAGCGTTCCCTGCCTGGTCCCGCCAGGCTGCTTCCCACCGCGCCGGTTTGTTGAAAAAATGGCACCAGCTTATTCTGGAAAATCAGGACATGCTTGCTTCTCTTATTACGAAGGAAAACGGAAAGCCGTTAAAGGAAGCACGCGGCGAAGTGATATATGCAGCAAACTATATTGAATACTACGCCGAAGAAGCACGGCGGGTGTTCGGCAAAACGCTTCCGGGAGCCGCCAATAAACGGTTATACGTTACAAAAGAAGCGGTCGGCCCGGTTGCAGCGATTACTCCGTGGAACTTCCCGGCAGCTATGATTACGAGGAAAGCGGCACCAGCCCTTGCGGCAGGCTGCACCTTTGTTATTAAGCCCGCCCCGAATACCCCGCTGACGGCCATGGAGCTTGTGCGCCTCGGCCATGAAGCCGGTATTCCGGAAGATGTGCTTCAGTTTGTAAACGGCGACGGTGCGGAGATCGGCGACGTGTTTACGAGTAGTCCGCTTATCCGAAAGATTACTTTCACCGGCTCCACTCCGGTTGGCAAACTGTTAATTAAAAACAGTGCAGACACAGTCAAGCATGTGTCGATGGAGCTTGGCGGACACGCGCCGCTGATCGTAGCAGAAGACGCCGACATCGATCTCGCTGTAGAGCATACGATGGCTTCTAAATTCCGCAACGCCGGCCAGACGTGCGTCTGCGCCAATCGTATTTTCGTGCAGGAGAACGTGCTCGAAGAGTATGCCGCTAAGCTTGCTGCAAAAGCAGAAGCGCTTCAGGTTGGAAACGGACTCGAAGAAGGAACCGATATCGGCCCGCTTATTAACGCCCAGGGATTTGAAAAAGTAAAAGGCCAGATTGAAGATGCAAAAGCAAAAGGGGCGTCTGTGCTTACAGGGGGCCGCTACGAGGAAGATGCAGAAGCAGGCACCTACTTTGTTTACCCAACGGTACTCACCAACGTCGACCGCTCCATGGACATTATGCATGTGGAAACCTTCGGACCCGTGGCTCCTATCGTGTCTTTTTCCACTCTGGACGAAGCAATCGACATGGCCAACGATACTCCATTTGGTCTTGCGGCTTACTTTTTCACGGAAAACTACCGTACCGGCCATTATCTGCACGAGCGCCTTCATTACGGTATTGTTGGGTGGAACGACGGCGCCCCGTCAGCTGCGGAAGCGCCATTTGGCGGCATGAAAGAAAGCGGGCTTGGCCGTGAAGGCGGCAGCGAAGGGATTGCTCCATATTTAGAAACCAAGTATCTTTCGATGGGATTGTAAAGTAGTTTTATCTTCCTTTTATCCGGTAATAGTAACAATAGAACACTGGATATAAAGGAGTGAATGCGATATGGCTCATGAAAAATACGAAGATCTGCTCCGCACACTGCATGACAGCATGACGGCCGCCAACAACTGCTTCAGCGAATGCCTGCAGGAGGACGACGTCAAAATGATGGCCGAATGTATCCGTCTGGCGAGAGAATCCGCTGATATGTGTGGTTATCTGGAACAGGCGATTACAAGAAAAAGCCCATTTGTTAAAGAATTGGCTTCTGTCTGTGCGACCATCTGCGAAGCCTGCGCCACAGAATGCGAAAAGCATGATGATGACCACTGTCAGCAGTGTGCCAAAGCCTGCTTTGATTGTGCAGAAGCATGCCGGACAGCAGCTTAATGTCACGATGTATCTATGTCATAAAAAAAGCACGGATCGATAGTTAAATCGATCCGCGCTTTTTTCTGTTAGTTGTACAAAATGCCGCCATCAATGAGCACGCACTGTCCGGTCATATAATCAGAATCCGGTGAGGCGAGATAGGATACGAAGTTCGCCACATCCTCCGGCGTCTGGGCCCGTCCAAGTGCAATGCCTTCGGTGAATTTTTTGAAGGCATCCCCGGAATGAGCAAGTCCCATTTCTTCTACCAGTCTGGCATCGATTCGTTCCCACATCGAGGTTCCGACCACGCCAGGGCAGTAGGCGTTAACCGTAATTTTTTCCGGTGCCAGCTCCTGGGCCGCCGCCTGGGTTAACCCCCGCACCGCAAATTTAGTGGCTGAATACACACCGAGCAGGGCAAATCCTTTGTGGCCGGCGATACTGCAGGCGTTAATAATCTTGCCTCCCCCCTGTTTTTTCATTTGTTCCGCGGCTTCCTGAATGCCATATATTGTTCCGTTCACATTCACATTGAAAATCGTATTAATGTCTTCTTCTGTTGCATGTAATAGAGGCGCGACCTGGTCAATGCCGGCGTTATTCACAAACACATCCACACTTCCAAACTTCTGCACGCTCTGCTGCACAAGATGATGAATATCCGTTTTGCTCGTCACATTCGCTTTAACTGCCACGGCCTTGCCGCCATTGTTTTGAATTTCCTGAACAACATCTTCTGCTTTGTTTTCGTCAATATCACTAATAACGATGTTAAATCCGTCGCCCGCCAGCCGATGAGCGATGCCCCGTCCGATACCCTGACCTGAACCTGTGATTACCGCTGTCTTACTCATCATTACACCAACCTCTCTATTATATTTTTCTACAATGCTACATCATCATTATACTCCCAATATTCGGAAAATTAAGTCTTTTATGCAAAAAAGGTTGTGTTCCCATTCAACTCGTCGCATTCATTAACTGATGGTAGTATTCAGGTTTATGCGTTTTATTCAAGTGATACCACGCATGCAGCGCATCTGGTGTAAATACATCCAATGCCTTCAGCACTTCCCTCGCAAATTCCAAGGGGGCTATTCCTGTTGCCGTAATGACATTTCCAGCAGTTACGGCGGGCTCTGTTTCGTATAACGGTTCCCCTTTATAATCCGGGCAGACCATTTTAAGATATTCCAGATCATTGCTTGTATGCCTTCTCGTATCGAGGTATCCCGATTGGGCAAGGCCCACCGTCGCCCCGCAGATCGCAGCAACGACAGCTTCGTTCTGAATCGCTTCCCCGATTTTTTGCAGGACTGGTTCGTGAATTCCTTCTCCCCACGTATCTCCTCCGGGCAGGATGAACAGGCTTTCCTTCGCAGTCGAGCATTCCTCCATAGAAATTTCCGGCTGGATGCTCACGCCCCCCATCGTCGTAACCATTTTTTTGTCAGCTCCTGCTGTGATTACTTTTAAAGGTGCCACCTCTTTTTTGAAGCACCGTCCCGAGTTCAGCTCCGCCGTAACGTATCCATATTCCCAGTCGGCCATCGTGTCAAAGACATAAAGGTATACATGTTTCGTATGCATTTCGCAGCACTCCACTCTTTATTTTTTTTGATAAACGATCAATAGACAGACAATACCATCCAGCTTTTTTTCCAACGGAATACCTTTGTTTTAAACATACCTCGTTCTCTTCTTTTCGACAATTCCTTTTTTCTTTATGCATAAAAAAACACCAGCATCTCTGCTGGTGCCGCTGTCTTATTTCCACTGCTGGTAGTGGGCTTTCGTGCGTGGCTCCATTTCGGTTAACGATTCGGTCAGTACTTCAGAAAATCCGGAAATATTCGTTTCCATCCGGCCGGGAAATTCGGATTCGATGAATGCCAGATTGTCTTTTTCCGGCTCATGCCAGATCGAGCCATGCTTTTCTGTCTGGGTATAGCCGTCCAGTTCCCCGATTTCCCAGTTGGTTGCTTCGAAATAGCCGATATCCATACCCGCTTCCTGGAATGGGGCATGATCACTCCACAGCCCGGTCGTGCCTTCCGGGTACTCAGGATTCAGGCCGGGGTTGATCTTCATATCAATGTCGGCATCTTCAGCCAGCTGCTGGGCAAAATTCCGGTACCATCCGCTTCTTCCTTCGCCTCCATGTATATACATATGATCGCCCGCAGCCAAACTGTCGAGATTAATCATCGCCAGCGTATTGTTTTTTTCTTTATTGGACATGTTTTCTACATACTGTTCCGATCCATGTAAGCCGCCTTCCTCTGCACCAAAGGCAACAAACCGAACCGTGAAGGGAACGTCTATGTCCTCCAGGCGCTCAGCGGTTTCAAGCATTACGCCGACGCCGGATGCATTATCGTCAATGCCTTCTACATCTGCTACGGTGTCGTAGTGGGCACCAACAATAATTTCCTTTTTAAACTTTCCCGGCTTCACGACAGAGAGGTTCTCGGATTCAAGCTCTTCGCCGTCTCTTGTAAATGTAAATGCCTCCGTTTGGGTTTCATACCCCATGTCTTCAAGCGCTGTCTCTATGTATGCTTTCGCTTCTTGTTCACCTTCTGTTCCTGCCAGACGTTCCCCGATATCCTGGGATAAATAGCGCATATGCTCCATTGCCGTATCTCCATAGTTCTCCTGAGCTTCTGCCGCCTGCGGCCATGCCAGAACCACCGCAGTAAGAGCGGCTGCCAAACCAGTACCTGCTTTTTTCATCTGAAAAACCCTCCTTTTATCCGTCTCTCTATTAAAGCATATATTCAGAATGTTTAGTATCGGTCCAAGTTCTCCTTTTTTATTAGAATTTTCAAGCACTTTGTCTACACTCTTCTTTTCTTCCCATACTATAATAGATCTAACCATAAAACTTAGGAGGCTGTCATGCATCTCAGCGATATTGTATTGAATGAAGGATATCTCCCCACCGGCAGCATGCCCTTTTCAACACTGAAAACATATTATTATCATAATGAGTCGTTTACGCTTCCTGTAGTGGAAAAGAATAAATTGGTCAATCTGCTTTCTCTATCCGATATAGAAAACAGCGGTCATTCGACTATTTCTGTTCAAGCTTCATCTGCTGCTGTCATTTCTGCACATCCTGAAGACCTGCTGGAAACATACGCTGACCTTACACAGCCAATCCTTCCTGTAATTAGTAAAGATGGTACATATATTGGATTTATATCTCTATCTCACCTTCAGCAGATTATTCAGATCACTCAATTGTTTCATTACAAGCAGAAACATTTGGAAGAAATCAATGAAGAATATGAAATGATTTTGGAAACCTCCCATGATGTGGTGCAGGTAACGAATGAAAAAGGAACTACATTAAGAATGAGCCGATCGAGTGAAACGATTGACGGGCTCTCCCCTTCGCAGCTTTTAGGTAAAAGTATGAAAGAAATGGTGGATCAGTCTTTATATTCGAAATCAGCGGCTATGGAAGTTCTTAAACTGCAAAAGCCTGTTACGATAACACAGTCTGTAAATAATGATAAAGAAATATTGGCTACCGGCACGCCTTTCTTTAAAGATGGCCGGCTGTATAGAGTAGTAGTAAACGCCCGCGATATTACGGAATTAAATAAACTGCGTAACGAAGTGAAAAAAGTAGAATACATTAAAGAAGAGCTTCAGATACTGCGAAACAAAACACTCAATCTTCCCGATACTATTATTAAAAATAAAGAAATGCAGAACATCTTTTCCATAGCCTCCCGGGTGGCAGGCGTCGATTCCAATATTTTGTTGTTTGGAGAATCCGGTGTAGGTAAGGGGGTTGTCGCCAAATATATTCATAAGAACAGCAAACGTGCGGATGGACCTTTTATAAAAATAGATGTATCTGCCATTCCTGAAAACTTATTGGAGTCCGAGTTGTTCGGTTATGTTAAAGGGGCCTTTACCGGAGCAGCCTCTGAAGGCAAACCAGGCTTGGTAGCGCTGGCCGAAAACGGTACTTTGTTTTTGGATGAGATTGGCGAACTTCCTATTCAGCTTCAGCCTAAATTGCTGCGGCTCATTCAGGAAAGAACCTTTATTCCTGTAGGCGGACAGTCCCCGCAGCCTATTAATATTCGTGTCATAGCGGCAACCCACCGCAACCTCGAAGAAATGATAAAGGAAGGAACCTTCCGGGAGGATTTATATTACCGTTTAAACGTGGTGCCTTTTCTCATTCCTCCTTTAAAGGAGCGTACAGAAGAAATTCTTCCTCTTGTATTTTATTATTTAGAACAATTCAATAAACGGTACCATTTGAAAAAAGAAATTCAGCAGGAAGCACTTCCCTATTTCACCAGCTACGACTGGCCCGGAAATATTAGAGAACTTCAAAATATTATTGAACGATTAGTCGTTACGTCTAAAGAAAACCTCATCAGCAAAGAAGAACTGCCTGATCTTCTCCTCACTTCGGAAGACCCTGAAGATACGCAGCTGCTTCTGCATGAACCGCTCCCGCTTAAAAAATTGATGGAGCGCCATGAAAAAAATATACTAACAAAAATAGCTTCTGTCTCAGGAGATACGAAAGAAGCTGCGGACTGGCTCGGCCTGGATAGAAGCACCATACGACGAAAATTCAAAAAACATGCCATTCCTTTTCCCGAAAAAGGAAATAACTAGAAGGCAGAAAATCCTGCAGAGGCTTTTTTGCCTTCTTTTCTAATTCCCTTATCTATCAGGGGAAAAGATTCATTGAAATATTTGGAAGGCAGTTCTGCCTCCTTTTTTTATAAATTGCCTTTATTTAACGGGATTTAATAGTGGCACGGTAATTGCAATAACTATTTGTTAATCAAAGGAGGATGAGATATGAACAACTCAACGACAAATGGATTGACCTCTCCCAGATTTTCCAACACCGGCAACTTTATGAGAATGCCTCACATAACGACTGCTGAGAATACGGATTTTGTTGTAGTAGGAATCCCTTTCGATACCGCCTCCTCCTTTCGGACAGGCTCACGCTTTGGCCCCAATGCCGTCCGTACTATTTCTGCAATGATCAAGCCTAATAACGTTCAGCTGAAGGTAAACGTGCTCGATCACCTAAAAGGAGGAGATTACGGTGATATTCCAATCGTTCCAGGGTATATGGAGCCGACATTCCAAAACATTGAAAAGGAATTAGATACCATACTGAGCCACGATTCTGTACCTATCACCATAGGCGGCGATCATTCTATCGTTCTTCCCGAACTTCGGGCGATTGCAAAAAAACATGGTCCAGTCGCTTTGGTGCATTATGATGCTCATGCAGACATTAATGACACGGTCTTTGGAGAAAAGCATAATCACGGCACCCCTTTCCGACGTGCCATTGAGGAAGGACTAATTGACCCTTCCCGTTCTATTCAGATTGGAATGAGGGGCTCCCTTTATTTTGCTGATGAATTCGAAGAAGCTGCCAAGCTTGGTTTAAAGCTGATCCCGGCTCACGAAGTAAGAGAGCTTGGTTTTGAAAAAGTAGGCCAGATGATTCGAGAACGTGTCGGTGACCATAAAGCATTTTTTAGTTTTGATATTGATTTTGTTGATCCTGCTTATGCACCGGGTACCGGCACGCCGGAAGTTGGAGGCTTCACTTCGTTTGAAGCCCTGGATCTTATTCGCAAAGTAAAGGACATAGATTTTGTCGGATTCGATATGGTAGAGGTCCTCCCCGCTTATGATCATGCAGAAATTACTGCTTATCTGGGTGCTAATGTATGCTTTGAATTCATGTCCATGATCGCCTATAGAAAACTAAAGTAAGAGAGAGCATGTAGGAGAGCTTCTGTTATTCCTCGTTATTTATTTTTTACAAAATAAGAGGAGGAAGCTCATGAAACAACAAACAGTAGAGACTAGAGAAAAACTGAATTTTGATAAACACTCTATTAAAAGCTCCACTGATGGAAAAGACCTGGATCAATTAGAAATGGATAAGAAAATGTTCCGCACGGGATTAAGAAAATCTATTCTTTATTCATTAATTGCTGTTATTTGCTTTTTTGTTCCTATCACTATAGATGGACAGGTTGATGTCGTTTTTGGTTATATGTATAATTTTTTACTTACTCTGTCAGGCCCTTTCAGCTTATGGGGAGCGGCTCTGCTTGTAACGGTGCACTCTCTCTTCAGCACGTATGCTCATTTTGGTTCCTTTAAGAACAAAACGCTTCGGACGTATTATGAAGAGGATTCTGTTATTCATACGTTTTTTTATTTACTAGGTGCTTTCTATATCAACGTTTACGTGCTTCATACAGGCTGGGCAGGATTTTCTGCACCGGAATGGATAGTCGGAGAGGGAACCGGTGGCACCGTTATTCCTTCGATTGTATTGACGGTTGCCTGGATTATACCAGTAGCTGCGATTTTAATGCCCCTGCTCCTTAACTACGGAGCACTCGATTTTGTCGGTTCTATCCTGGAGCCGATTATGCGGCCATTGTTTAAAGTACCCGGGAAAAGCGCCATTGATGCTATTGCCAGTTTTATCAGCTCTTCTTCTGTGGCTATCCTTATTACAAGCAATCTCTACAAAATGAATATTTACACAAAAAGAGAAGCAGTTGCTATCGCTACAAGCTTTAGTGCAGTAAGCGTCGGGTTCGCTATTTTAGTTATTAACACTGCTGAAATGGGCAGTGATTTTATTCAAATCTATTTCACCGCACTTCTGATCGCATTTATTGTTTCATTCTTCATGATCCGGATTCCGCCTCTTTCCAGGCAGTCCGACCGTTACTATGACGGCAGCATGCAGTCGGAAGAAGAAAGATCCAATGAAGCAAAGTTTGAACTGGCTGTTCTTCCAAGAGGGATTTCAAGAGCAGCTAAAAGAGCTTATTCGGCTGACTCCCTGCTTCATGAAATGAAGGTTAGTTTAAAAGGAGCATTGGCTGTTCTTCCAAAAGTGCTGGCCATGCTTGCTTCCATTGGTATAACTGGTTTGATTGTGGCGGAATACACACCTGTATTCAACTGGCTCGGTCTTCCCTTTATTCCTTTACTCGAATTATTAAATGTACCAAATGCTGAGCTCATTGCGCCTTCCATACCGGTAGGAATTGCAGAAATGTTTCTTCCTGTGCTTTTAATAGCCGGAGAACTGAGTATTCTGGAACCGGGAGCTATTTATTTTGTAACGACATTGTCTTTAGTGCAAATTATTTTCTTCTCTGAATCTATTGTTGTGATCAATGCCACGCGGCTTCCTATCAAGCTTTGGGAATTGGTTGTATGCTTTTTCCAAAGAACACTAATCGCCATCCCTGTGATTGCCTTCTTTATGCACTTAATGTACTAATAAACACCCTCCAGCTTAGATAAGCTGGAGGGTGTTTGCCGTTTCATGGCTACCACCTGGATTTCTTAATGACAATTTCTCCAACGCCGATATCGGCCTGAAGATAAAGCTTATGCTCCGGATCCATAGGCGTATGGTGTTCAAAGTGGGAGTTGGAAAACATGCCGCCTTCTTTCTGCTTGAGCATGTTTACTTCACCTATCCCTACTTTTGTATAAACATCCGCATCCCACGTGTCGGGAAGAAAAATCTTGATCCCGCCGACGGCTCCTTTAATGTGCAGGTGCACATCCTTTTCCTGAACGTCTGCCTTGGACAGATCAATCGTCACTTCCCCAATGAAAAACTGAATGGCTGTCGGCGGAAGTTTGAATGGGATTTTCGTCCATTTGATTTCCCCAAGCAGCATCTTTTTTTGTTTCATCCCTGCTGAGAGTGGAATATCGGCCGGTTCTTCTTCTTTTTCCGTGCGTCCTCCCGGCAGATCCCGGTCAATATCAACAACCGGATTGCGTCTTGAGTAAATAAACATGCCTCCTGCCACCGCCGCGGCTGCAAGTATAACTGCCATGACGAGCACGAAAAATGTTCCTTCCAGATGACGGGCCAGATGAATAACCGCAAGCCCGATAAACAATAAGGAAAGCCAGCCCGATCCTCCCTTATAAAAATAATAGGCCAGTCCAAAAGCAATGGTCGGCCAGATTAGAAACCCCAGACTAATGCCGGCTTGAGAAGATAAGAAATTGGCGCCGACAATAATCGCGACCGGAACGATCCAACACATATTATGTCTCATCTTTTACCCGCCTTTACGTTCTGTTTGGAGAAACATACTCTTTCTTTTATTATACGCTTCTGCCAAAAAGAAAAGAAGGTTCAATCCGTGATGTATTTCTTTTTTCGCCGCATATAGGAGGATTGCGACAAACCTAGTGCGGCAGCGGCCTTACGGGTGGAGGAATACTTCGCCTCGGCTTCCAGAATCAGCTTCTGCTCCAGCTCTTCGACGGCCTCCGCGAGAGTCCGGTTTAATCCATAGGCAAACGCACTCTCTCCTCGCGATACCTCCCGGATAATATCATCGGGCAGGTCGCTCGTATTCATGTTGTCCGTCTCTGCTGTAATGACCATCCGCTCCACAACATTCTCCAGCTCGCGGATATTCCCGGGCCACGAGTAGTCCTGAAGCAGTTTCAGCACACCGGAAGTAAAGTGGCGCTGTTTGGCATGCTGCGTATTAAAACGATCCAGGGCCACCTGCAGGAGCGGATAAATATCTTCCTGGCGGTGGCGCAGCGCCGGCAGATGAACAGGTAGCACGTTCAGCCGGTAGTACAAATCCTCGCGGAAGGCTTTGCGGGCAATCATCTCTTTTAAATTTTTATTTGTTGCCGTTACGATACGGGCATCGACGGTCCGCGGCGCCGTTTCCCCAATCGGCAGATACGTCTTGTGCTGCACGAGCTGCAGAAGCTTGGACTGAATGTGCATTGGCACTTCTCCAATTTCGTCCAGAAACAATGTTCCTTTATCAGCCAGTTCCACAAGCCCGACTTTCCCTCCCTGGTAAGCGCCTGTAAATGATCCCTTTTTAAAGCCGAACAGCTCAGACTCCATTAATGATTCCGGAATCGATCCGCAGTTGATTGAAATAAATGGCCCTTCATGCCGATCGCTGAATTCGTGAATTTTACCGGCAGCCGAGCTTTTTCCTACTCCTGTTTCGCCGGACAGCAGCACGGTCGTGTCTACTGCTGCTACTTTTTTCAACAGGTCGAGCGTATTGGTAAAGGCTTTGCTTTTCCCGGTAAACTGCCCGCCTTTTTCCTTGTTGCGCTGCAGGCGGATGCCCCGGACTTCCTGGCTGTAAAAACGAAGCAGGTTTTCCGCCTGCTCGAGCTGCTTGGTCGTCTGCATGTCTTTTGTAATATCACGGGAGAGCACAACGACCAGCTTTTCCTGCTCCCACGGAATAATATAGCCGCTCACGAAATACTGACGGCCCTGCTGCGTCGTCTGCACAGAGCTCACCGATTCGCCTGCTTCAAGCACCATTTTTGTTATCGAAGGATTCATAATCCCTCTGCCTTCGAGCTCCCATACACTCCTTCCTTTCAGGTCCTCTCGTTTCGAACCGAGAATTTTTTCGCTCGCATCATTATTCCAGAGCGTTTCTCCTTCTCCATTTGAAAAATAAAAGCCGTCTTCCAGCGCATTGAATAGATCTTTAATCATTGGTGTCTCAAATAATGTTTTCAGCTTCATTTTTTCCTCTTCCCTGCAGATAATCATTAATATTTAGACTATTCTTTCATTTTGAGTCGTTATTGGTTCAATGCTTCAAAATTGTTTACACAGCCGAATCATATTCGGTTCAAACGAACCGAATATGACTATTGTTATCTTTCTTTTAGTGTACCGATTCCCTAATAACCTGTCAAAACAGGTTTTGGAAGCTGATAAGCCCGGTAAAAGTTGGCATGCTTTTTGCTTATGTATATAGGTAGAAACGAATCAGGAGGTGAACGTGATGAATATTGATGTATTCGTGTTATTTTTAAATGCGTTTTTAACCACACTCATTTCTTCCGTTATTGTTGTAATTATCTTAAGAAGAAAATACCTTCCCGCTATCCGGCGGATGGAGCAGGAGCAGGAAAAATCCAGGCAGCAGCCTGAATCAGAGAGGAGCGGCACCCAGTGACTACTACGATATTTTTTGTTGTACTGATCTTTTATGTAGTGGCCGGGGGTCTTGTCGCCCGGCTCGTGAAAAACAAATCCGATTTCTACGTGATGGGGGAAAAAGGCTCCACGCTTTTAATCGTTGGTACGCTTGGTGCTACATACTTAAGTGCCGTGACGCTTCTCGGCATTGCCGGGCAGTCCTATGCTGAAGGACCGCTCGTTATCGCAGCTCTTGGTTCCTTCGGAGCCTGGATCGGCACCTTGATTGCCGTTGTCTATATCGGCCGTAAGATGAAAGCATTAGGCTGCATGACGATGCCCGATTTTTTCGAAATGCGCTTTAAAAACAAAACAGTCAGCATTATTGCGCTTATCATTATGATCGTTGGGCTGCTTGGCTACGGTGTAATTCAGCTGATTGGGGCGGGGCTTGTGCTGAGCCAGGTTACCGGCATTTCTTTTCCTTTCATGATCGTATTGTTCACGCTGGCTCTGCTTGTGTTCTGTGCCCTCGGCGGCATGTATGGCGTGGTCGTAACAGACACTATTATGCTGTTCACGATGCTTGCCATCTCCTGCCTGATTGCACCATTGTTAATCGGCCAGGCCGGTTTTGAAAACATGAAAGCCTTGAGCGAGACCATTCCATTCTACTGGACGATCGGCGGGGCAGAGCAGCGTCCGCTGGGCTGGTCGATTTCACAGTTTCTCGTCTGGATCTTGTTTTTTTCCTGCACACCGGCACTCGTATCCCGGGTGTTCCCGGCCAAAAACGATTTTGTTATTTTAAAAGCTGCGGTTATCGGCGTGTTTCTGGCGCCCTTTATGCAGGTAATTGTCTTTTTGGCAGCCGGCAGCATGCAGGTAATTCAGCCTGGTATTGAAACAACCGATAACGTGATGATTATTGGATTTATGAACCATGTACCGGAAGCACTGGGCGGACTCGGCCTGGCCGGTCTGATGGCTTCTATTATGTCCACGGCCTCCACCCTGTTTGTTCTGACAGGATTTGCGCTTGCGCGCGATTTATATGAACATTTATTTGATAAAAAGCTGAGCGAAAAACGCAGCCTTCGTGTCGGACGCTACGCCCAGGTGCTTGTAGCCGCGGTCGTCTGCGTGATCGCGATTATGCAGCCGGCGGCGATTTACTGGATTTCCATTTATGCCGGCGCGATTTTCGGTGTCGGCTGGCTGCCTACTGTCGTAGGGGGGCTCGAGTGGAAACGCATGAACAGTCAGGCTGCTATTGGCAGTATGCTCGCCGGAACGAGCGCTTTTATTCTTGTAGATGAACTTGTGCGAAGGGCGGTTATTACCCTTCCGGTTCACATTGACTCCTTAATGGTAGCCTTTGCGGTCGGCGTGCTGACGCTGTTTATTGTCGGCTTCTCGACGCGTCCTTCCGCCCACGAACAGGCTTTTTACAAAAAAATGAAGCAGACGAGCATGTCTGCAATCACGATTAAAGACTTTGCCAGCCGTCCGGATGGCCTGGCCCAGTTGAAAAAGCAGTACAAACAAACCATGATCATCTGCATCAGCTTTGTGTTTATCGCTGCGATTGTCTGGGGCTACTTCCTGATGATGCTCGGCTTTTAAATCCCACTATAAAAGGAGATATGTTCTATGCCTCATTTACAGACCGCTCTTACTGATATTCATCAAGCCATTGATAACCACTGGGAAGAACAGCTTGATTTTTTGAAAGAAATCGGACGCTACCCTTCCACGCTTGGCAATGAACAGCCGCTCCAGTCCTATATCGCCGATTACCTGGAAAAAACGCTCGACATGGAAGTCGATCGTTTCACACCGGATGTGAAAAAGCTTTCCTCCCATCCGGGCTTCTCTATCCCGGAGCACCCGTATGATGGACGGGAAGTCGTCGCGGCCGTTTCCAAAGACCACGGCAGCAGCGGCCAAAGTCTGCTGTTCCAGAGCCACATTGATGTAGTTCCTCCCGGGGCACTCCGATTTTGGTCAACCAATCCGTGGGACCCCGTCCAGCGGGGCAATAAACTATACGGCCGGGGCATGCAGGATATGAAATCCGGCGCTTCGGCAATGATTTTTGCCTACCGCGCCATTCGGGAGGCAGGCTACGAGCCGGATGCTCCTTTTATGCTGCAGACGGTGATTGAAGAAGAATGCACCGGCAACGGAGCGCTCGCCGCGCTTGACAGAGGCTGGCACTCCGATGCCGTGCTGATCCCGGAGCCCTTCGGCATGAAAGCCTCCACCTCTCAGGTAGGCGTCGTCTGGTTCCGCATTACGGTCCTCGGCGCCGGCGCCCATACGGAGCGGGCAAGCGAAGCCGTCAATGCGATTGAAAAATCTTATAAAGTGATTGAAGCGCTGAAAAGCTACGAACAGATGATCAACAAACGTGAGCGGCCGGATGCCTATAAAGATCATCCCCATCCGTTGAACATTAATATAGGCACGATTCAATCCGGCGACTGGCCTTCGAGCGTCCCGGCCGAAACCGTTATTGAAGGAAGGGCTGGACTGTTTCCGGGTCAGGATCCCGCTGAGATAAAAGAAGAACTCAAAGCCTGGGTTCTCGAGTACGTAAAAGAAGACGAGTGGCTCGCTTCCCATCCGCCTGACGTTTATTTTTTCGGTTTTCATGCCGAAGGCGCTTCCGTAGAGGAAGACTCCCCGATGATGCAGACGCTCGGACGGGCTCACGAAACGATACATGAGGACGCTCTTTCTTTCCAGCCGATCACGGCGACGACTGACACCAGGTTTTACACGTTGTACTATGATATACCGGCTACCTGCTACGGCCCTATCGGCGGCAATATGCACGGCGGCGATGAATGGGTCGATCTGGAAAGCGTGAAACAGGTAACGAAAGTATACGCCGCTTTTCTGGCATACTGGTGCGGATTGAAAAAACGGGAAGGGAACCTGTCATGACACATCGTATCAGCATCGACCGCGTCCGTGACCGTCACGCCCAGATCGCCGGCATCGGAGCGCTTTCCGGCGGCGGAGTATCCCGGCTGGCGCTGAGTGACGAAGACAAACAGGCAAGAGACGTATTGCATCAGTGGATGGAGGAGCTCGACCTGGACATAACGCAGGATGACCTCGGCAACATGTACGGTCTTCTTCCCGGCACCGACCCTGCGCTCGATCCAATTGTACTCGGCTCCCATCTCGACTCCGTTCCAAACGGCGGTACGTTCGACGGAGTCATCGGTGTTCTCGCCGGACTGGAAGTACTTCAGTCTGTGCGGGACACCGGCCAAACGCCGAAGCGCTCTCTTCTGCTCGTCAATTTTACAAACGAAGAAGGCGCCCGTTTTCCTATACCAATGATTTCCTCAGGGGTACTGTCAGGCACGTATGCAACCGAAAAAATGATGAACCTGCCGGACCAGAATCACGTGACGATAGAGCAGGAGCTGAAGCGGTTCGATCTGCAGGGGGACAAAGCCAACCGGCTGCAGCGGGCGTATGCTTTTCTGGAGCTTCATATCGAGCAGGGGCCCGTGCTCGAAGATAAACGCAGGCAGACCGGCATCGTGAAAGGCATCCAGGGGTTATCATGGAATGAATTCACGATTGTTGGAGACGCCGATCATGCCGGACCCTCACCGATGGCCTCCCGGGCAGACGCCGGTATTATGGCTATGAAAGTAATGCTTGCTCTTCATGAATGGGTCCTCCATTTGGAAGACCAGACGACCATCACCTTCGGCCAGATTAAAACAGAGCCGTTTACTATTAATGTGATACCGGGAAAAACGGTGTTCAGCGTCGATATCCGCCATCCGGATAAGACGGTGCTGGACGAGCGTCTTGTCGAGATGATGGCACTCGTGGAACAAACAATGGAGCAGCAACCGGGCAGCTGGGAGGAGACTTCACTCTCCTATATGCCTCCGGTTACATTCCACGAACCTTTTCTCGAAGAGCTGGAATCCATCTGCCGGGAGCAGAACTTCTCCTACACCACCATGTTCAGCGGCGCCGGGCATGACGCCATGCATATCAGCAAATTCATTCCAACGGTCATGCTGTTCGTGCCGAGCATCGGAGGCAAAAGCCATCACCCGGCTGAACTGTCCCGCTGGGAGGACATCGATCAGGCCGTGCAGCTTATGTATGAATGGACGATCAGGCACTGTTATTAAACATATAAAAAGCAAAAATCCTGACAGACAGGATTTTTGCTTTTTTGTTAGATTTATTATCAATTGGTTCCTTGTATATTTTCCATTACCTTACGTGCTTCTGCTTCCACTTCTTCTACCGTAGATTTATACAGACTGCTTCCAACGCTGATAGCCGCGGCACCCTTATTGATCCATTCTTTCGCATTTTCAGCGTTCACCCCGCCGGATGGCATAAGTTTCGCCTGGGGTACTGGTCCATTTATTGTAGAAATAAACGAGGGACTCACTGTATTTCCAGGAAAAATTTTAATAATATCCGATCCATATTCCAACGCTTCTATTACTTCCTTTACTGTATAGCAACCGGGAATATAAGGAATACTATAACGATTGCATAAGAGTGCTGTTTCTTTATTAAAGCTGGGTGATACAATAAAGGCCGCTCCTGCCAGAATCGCAATTCTGGCAGTGACTTCATCGAGAACAGTACCGGCTCCAATTACTGCCTTATCCGGAAATTTCTCAGCCAAAGAAGAAATGAGGGCTGATGCACCTGGAACGGTATACGTAATTTCCAGAATAGAAATACCGCCTTTAAGTGATCCTTCTGCAACCATTTCTGCTTCTTCCACGGAACTGCCGCGCACCACAGCGACTGCTTTTTGATCTATCATCATCTGAAGCGTTTCTAATTTTCCGGCCATTGTATCCTCCCTTTTCTACACACCCGAATACGCCATAAAGCCGCCGTCAACAGGTACAGTGATACCTGTAACAAAAGAAGAGTAGGCGGGATCGACGAGCCATAAAAGTGTTCCAATTAAATCTTCCGGTTCGCCGAATTTCTCCATCGGCGTCTGCGACATGATTTTCTGCGAACGTTCTGTCAGTTCGCCTTCTTCCGTCAGTAATAACTTTCGGTTTTGGTTTGTTAAAAAGAACCCTGGAGCAATCGCATTGCAGCGGATATTCTGTTTTGCCATATGAACGGCCAGCCACTGGGTGAAATTATCTATTCCTGCTTTAGCCGCGCTGTAGGACATCACTTTCGTCATAGGGCTCGGTGCGCTCATCGAAGAAATATTAATGACACTGCTCCCCTTTTCGGAAAACATATGTTTCATAAACACCTGCGTAGTTAATACGGCTCCCGTAAAGTTCAAATCAAATACGTGGCGGATTGCTGTTTCTTCCAAATCGAAAAAAGAGTTCTTTTCAGGATTTTCTACATCTTCCCAATCAAACGCCTCTCCGGAGGTAGACGCATTGGGATGATTGCCTCCCGCTCCATTGATTAATATGTCGTACACCGGATAAATCTTTTGTATCTGTTCGTTCACCTGTTCAATATCTTTTTTATCCAACACATCGCACGCAAATGCGACAGCTTCCCCATTTTCTTTCGTAATATCGTCCGCAACAGCCTGTGCATTCTCCAGCTTTCGGCTTAAGACAACAACTTTCACTCCTTGACGTCCAAGTGCTCTTGCCATTTCTCCGCAGAGAATGCCTCCGCCTCCTGTCACAATCGCCGTTTTCCCCTTAAGTTCTTCGTGTTTGGCTAACATTATATCCTCCTCTTTTCTCTTTCATCCCATACGCCGAGCATATACATAATCCCCAGAGCCCTGTCATACAATCCATACCCCGGGCGGCAGCTTTCATTCCATAAATGCCTGCCGTGGTCCGGACGAATACACCCGGTATAACCGATATCATGATACGCTTTAATAATGTCGGTTATCGGCACCGAACCGTCCTGTTCTCTATGAGATGTTTCAATAAAGTCTCCGTTTGGATACCGGTATACGTTTCGAACGTGGGCGAATGCAATATTGTCTTTAAATTCATAGATCATCGATGGAATATCATTTTCCGGAAGCGCTCCGAGCGCGCCGCTGCAAAGCGTCAATCCGTTGTATTTGCTATCTACAAGGCTTATGATACGTCTTAGCTGTTCATGAGTGGAAACAATCCGCGGCAGCTTAAAGACCGTCCAGGGCGGATCATCCGGATGCACGCCCAGTTTGATGTCATGTTCCTTGCAAACCGGTATGACACGTTCCAGAAAATACTGAAGGTTATCAAACAAATCGTCTTCCGTAACGTCTGCATACTGCTTGATCACCTGCTGAATATGGGCAAGCCGCTCCGGCTCCCACCCGGGCATCGTGAAATCAGGATTCTGCAGCACTCTTTCCACGAGCTGCTCCGGCGTTACATCATTCACTAAATTTTTTTCATAAAACAATGCGGTAGATCCGTCTTCCATTTCCTTCGCTAAGTCGGTCCGGATCCAGTCGAATACCGGCATAAAGTTATAACAGATCACTTTCACTCCTGCTTCCCCAAGGTTTCGGATCGTCTCCATATAAGCATCGATGTACTCATCTCTGGAAGGCAGGCCGAGCTTGATATCTTCATGTATATTGACGCTCTCTACCACTTCTGCTTTAAAGCCATAGGATTGTATATAGTGCACTTCTTCTTCTATTTCCTTCTTCTTCCACGGCTCGCCTGCCTGCTTATGGTGCAGCGCCCATACAATTTGAGAAGTACCGGGAATTTGGCGGATGTCAGCCAGACTTACACTGTCGTTTCCTCTCCCGTACCATCGAAATCCCATATCCATTTTGCTTTCCTCCTTTAATTATCGAACAACTCCACTGCCATCCTGGCTTTGAATAAAAGCTTCTACATCGTCTTTTGCTAAAACAAATGCGTCCCCGTCAATAGAATGGGCCAATACCCCTGCGGCAGCAGCAAATTGGATCTGGTCTTCCAGGCTTCTGTCGGCATGATGCACAAATTGATATAAGAACCCGGCGGCATAAGCGTCTCCGCCTCCAATTCGATCTTGGATCGTGATATTAAAAGCCGGGGAATGAGCCGTTCCTTTTTGTTTGTGCACGACAGAGGCCTGCAGCGTATGTTTTGTATTCGAGCAGGTGGTTCTTGTCATAGAAGCAAAGCGGCCGATGTCATATTCTTTCATAAAAGAAGCAGTCATATCCGCATGTTCTTCTTTCTTGTATCCGAGAATATGAGTTAAATCTTTGGAACTGCCAAAACATATATCCACGTATGGCAGAATCTCTTGAAAGGCGTGCTTTGCTTCATTTATTTCCCATAACTTGCTTCTGTAGTTGAAATCAAAGCTGATGCTGATGCCCCTGCGCGAAGCTTCTTTCACGACGGCGAGAGCCGCCTGTTTCGCTTCACGACCTAAAGCCAGCGTTATCCCAGTCGTATGAAGAACTTCGACTCCGTCAAAAAGCTCATCCCAGGCCAGGTCCTCCGGCGTCCATTCTGTAAATGAAGAAAAAGCTCTATCATAGGTCACTTTCGATGGTCTTTCGGATGTTCCTTTTTCCACAAAATAAAGTCCTACCCGCGATCCCTGCCGGGCAATAAAAGAAGTATCGACTCCCTCTTTCTGCAGGGCAGCCAGTGCCATCCCGCCAACGGCGTTATCGGGGAGGGCTGTCAAAGCACGTGCATTCCCTCCCAGATTGCTGAAAGCGACGGCTACATTCATCTCCGCCCCTCCTACATAAACATTCCATTGATCTGTCTGTTTCAACGTCCGCTCTCCGGGAGGTGACAAGCGGATCAGCAGCTCTCCCAACGTAACAATTCGTCCCATGCTTTCCCTCCTGTTCAATACGTACTTTCCCCGCAATCTATTTTCTGAAATTAGTAAATGGATATTAGGATCCAATGGAAAAATATCGTTTCGCATTGTAATAGCAGATATTTTCTACATATTCTTTTAACAGCGCTTCATCGTTTGGCGCTTTTCCTTCTTCGACCCATTTACCGATCATATTGCATAGTATTCTTCTGAAATATTCATGCCTGGAAAAAGACAGGAAACTTCTGGAATCTGTCAACATTCCAATAAAGTGATAAATCAGCCCGATGTTGGCAAGAGAGCTCATCTGTTTTTCCATTCCATCAATATGATCATTAAACCACCACGCCGTACCCGTCTGAATTTTGCCGGGCAGGCTGCCGCTTTGAAAATTACCGGCCATGGAAGCCAAAATATCGTGATTGTTCGCGTTCACGCTGTATAAAATGGTTTTAGGCAGCTTTTGTTTGTACTCCAGCTGATCAAGCAGCTTCGCCAGTTTTTCTGAAACACCGCCATCACCGATGGAATCAAATCCGGTGTCTTTTCCTGCGAGTTCCAGCATTTTCTTATTGTTGTTGCGCTGGGGATGAAGATGAAGCTGCATCGCCCAGTTTTTGTCTGCGTATTTTTCGCCGAGGAAAAGCAGAATATGAGTCTGGTACTGCTCTACCTCTTTGGGAGACAAAGTTTTTCCCTGTTTTCTTTTCTGGAAAATTTCAGCTGCTTCTTCTTTCGTTGCCTTTTCAAAAAACACATGTGAAATACCATGGTCAGCGCTCCGGCACCCCATTTCATCAAACCAGTCGATTCGATTTTCCAGTGCATCCAACAGCTGATCATAGTTTTGAATGGAAGCGGCGGTCGTCTGTTCCATTCTTTCTATCCAATTTAGGTAATCCGGCTGATCAATAAAAATAGCAGGATCTGCCCGGAAGGAAGGCGATACTTGAAAATCGCTGTGACCCTCCAGCTTTTTATGAGAAAGCAGCGGATCGGCCGGGTCATCTGTCGTGCCGATAAATTCCACTTTATCTTTTTTCAGCAATGACTGAACCGAGTACTCCGGGGACTGCAGCTTTTCTTTTGTCTCCCCCCATATTTTTTCAGCCGTACTTTTGTTTAAAGGATCTGTAATACCGAAATAACGTCTTAATTCCAAATGGGTCCAATGATAAAGCGGATTTCCAAGCGTCTTTGGTACGGTCCCGGCCCAGGCCATAAACTTTTCATAGTCGCCCGCATTTCCTGTTACATAAGCTTCTTCTATGCCATTGGCACGAAGGGCTCTCCATTTGTAGTGATCTCCGTTCAGCCAAATTTCACCTAGATTTTGAAATGATTTATCCTCCGCAATTTCCTCTGGAGGCAGGTGATTATGGTAATCAATAATGGGCAGATGGGCAGCCGTGTCATGATACAGTTTTTTGGCCATTTTCGTATTCAATAGAAAATCTTCCTGCATAAATGTATTCATTTTATCTTCTCCTTTTGATTTGTTTACTAGACAAACTAAAACTTATATAATGATGACAATCGCTGCCATACTATGACGCCTGGAGGAATGTATATGAATACCGGAGATACCCACTACATTAAACGTATGAACCGACGAATCATTATCGAAAATGTCATCAAACATGTCTCGCTCTCCCGAAGCGAATTATCACGCATTACGGGGTTAAATAAAGCAACTATCTCTTCCCAGGTTGGTGAACTGATGGAAGAAGGACATATCGTAGAACGGGAAACCGGGGCTTCTGTGACAAGAGGACGAAAGCCCATTATGATTGAAATTAATGAACGAGCCGGCTTTACCATTGGCATTGACATTGATGAACAGGTTATCAATATACTGTGCTGTGATTTGAAGGGACAGCTTATTCACCGGCAGTCCGTGACGTTGGACACTCATCACTTTGCGGAGATGACAGAATCCCTCCTAAATATATTAAAAGAGGAGATTCTTCCAGCCAGCTCCCTGCTGCAGGAAATACCATTGGTCGGAATTGGCGTCGGTATTCATGGCATTGTAAATAATGATCATCAGATTGTATTTACTCCGAAACAGGAATGGGCCAATGAAAATATCAAAAGCAAATTAGAACAGGAAATAAATGTTCCTGTTTTTGTCGACAATAGTGCCAACCTATCTGTTTTCGCCGAGCAGGTTTACTACGAGCAGGTTTCTGATTTATTCTGCCTGACACTTCATTCTGGAATTGGACTTGGTATCATAAAGGATTTTGATATCTACCGGGGATTCCAAGGTTTCGCCGGCGAAATCGGCCATATGATTGTTGAACCAAAAGGCCTTCCCTGCCCCTGCGGCAATCATGGCTGCTGGGAATTGTATGCTTCCAATAAAGCCCTTTTAAAGAATCTGAATCAGGAGACTGCTTCGTTAACAACAGAAAGCCTGAACGCCCTGTTTCATGAGGAGGTTAAGGGTACCATCCTGGAAGACTATCTAAACTATCTGGCTTTAGGATTGAATAATGTCATTAATATTTTCAATCCGGAACGTATTGTTATTAACAGTGCTCTTTTTTCAGCCCGGCCGGAACTGCTGTCGGCGTTAACTGACAGGTTCCAGTCTAAATTCAATAACTATGACGAGTTGAAGATCTCCCGCCTAAATGAGGATGCCTGTGCTTATGGAGCCGCCGCTTTAGCTTTTAAGGGATTTTTTGATATTACTATTGTCGACCATTCCAAGCGGCACTCCCAGCAGATGAAAATTGATACACTGTGAT
Source organism: Sinobaca sp. TMA16-18 (assembly GCF_059510535.1). Lineage (NCBI taxonomy): Bacteria > Bacillati > Bacillota > Bacilli > Caryophanales > Sporolactobacillaceae > Sinobaca > Sinobaca sp. TMA16-18. Next base: position 120,694 of record NZ_JCAKFM010000006.1, read on the forward strand.
GTGAATTGATGTTATAGAAGATCAAACAGTCCTGGAAGGAAGAGGCTGATCTGCGGCACAAATGTAATAACAATGACCATAATGATCAGTACGATAAAGTAAGGCACCAGCATCTTTATCACATCTTCCAGCCTGGCTTTAGCCACACTCGTTCCGACAAACAGAACACTTCCTACAGGAGGCGTGATATTACCAATACAAAGGTTGAACGCGATTATGATTCCAAAATGCACAGGATCTACACCAAGCTCTGTAATAACCGGGAAGAATATTGGCGTAAAGATTAATACAGCCGGCGTAATATCCATAAATGTTCCCATTATTAACAAAATCAGATTAATAATTAACAGCAGCACAATGGTACTTTCTGTCAGGGACAGCAGGCTTTCGCTGATACTTGATGGAATCCCCGTATAGGACATCACGAGTGAAAATAGAGAGGATGCTGTGATAAGAAATAAAATCATACCTGTAATTTCAATGGTCTCTTTAAAAATTGTTTTAAATTGATCTAATTTCAATTGTCTATAGATGAGAGAAAGCACTAAAGCATAAAGTACAGCTACTGCCGCACCCTCAGTGGCCGTAAATATTCCGGCTACTATACCCCCGATAACAATGACGATTAACAACAGGCTCGGGATCGCATCTACAGCAATAAAAGCGCGGTCCTTCCAGCTGATTTTCTCCGATACCGGGTATTTTCTTTTTTTCGCATATACGTAAGCGACAGTCATAACGGCCAGGCCCCATAAAATACCAGGCAGATATCCGGCCATAAACAAAGCTGCTACTGACGTTCCGCCACTAACGAGGGAATAGACGATCAGCATTGAGCTCGGCGGTATCAGAAGTCCTGCCGGAGCAGAAGCGATATTTACCGCTGCCGTATATGTCCGGGAATAATTCTGGCGAAGAGCCATCGGCGTCATAATCCGGCCCATCGCAGCCGCAGCTGCTACACTGGAACCGGAAATAGAACCAAACAGCATATTACCGACAACGTTAGTATGGGCAAGCGAGCCTGGAAGGCGTCCTACCAGCACTTTTGCCAGATTAATTAATTTGAAGGCGATGCCGCCATTGTTCATAATCGTACCGGCTAACACAAACAGCGGAATAGCCAATATCGTGAAATTATCAACCCCGGTTGCCAGCCGCTGTGCCGCTGTAATGATGGATACATCAAAGGGCAGGACAAGACTGATTGTTAACACCGAGCTTATAGCGATGGATAGGGCAATGGGTACACCGAGCAGCAGCAGAACCCCTAAAATGCCAAATAACATGAGGCTGGCTAGTAAAGTCATTGACCCGTCTCCTCTCTATTTTCAGAATATGTTTCCGGCGTAATGAGATGACCGACAGCATAAATAGTCATCAACAGTCCGGATACAGGCAGCGCACTGTAAACAAACAGCATAGATAACCCTGTGGCCGGCGCGACTTCGGTAAACGTATAGGAAAGCAGCCATATGCCCCCTACGATCATGACCACTACTCCAAAGACAATCCACAATATGTTTACGAATCGGTTCAACCCTATCTGCCAGCCGTAACTCAGCTTTTCTTTAATAAACGTAATCGAAATATGCTGCTGCTGACCGAGAACGTATGTCGCAGTCAAGAGCGTAAACCATATGAGCATAAAACGAATAATTTCTTCGCTTGTGGTGCTTGGCGCGTCCAGGAAATATCGTGCAATAACCTGCCAGATCGACAGCGTAGTCATCGCCGTAATAAGAAATGCATTAACGATCAGAAGCAGTTTATCCAGCGTTTTTTTGACCTGTTTCACCTTATGATTCCTCCTTTATCCGGGAATAAATATCTGCAGTATCAGGATCTTCCTGAAATTGTTCATGCAGCGGCTGTACAGCGTCAATAAATGACTGCTTATCCATGTCGTAAAATGTTACACCCATTTCTTCTTTAGCAATTTCGACTGACTCCTCAACCATTTCCGCCCAGACATCTTCATGGTAAGCCGTGGATTCTTCAGAGGCTTCTTCGATAATCTGACTTTCTTCCTCGGTTAAATCACTGTATGTGTCTTCATTCATGATGAGCATATCCGGTACAATAGCGTGCTCTGTTATAAAATAATGTTTGGCTACTTCTCCGTGGCTGCTATTTACTAATGCGGTTTCATTATTTTCCGCAGCGTCAATAACACCGGACTGCAGCGCTGTGTAAACTTCTCCGTAGCTCATTGGGGTTGGCGTTCCTCCAAGCGCTTCGATCATCTGCACGCTTGTCTGACTGGGCTGCACTCTTGTTTTTAACCCTCTCATATCCTCCGCCGTTTCGATAATCCGGTCTTTCGTATACATGTTCCGTACTCCTGCATCGTAATACGTAAGGCCTCTGAACCCAATATCCGTTGTATTCAGGTAAATTTCATCCGTTACTTCCTCATCTGACATCACCTGCTTGAAGCTTTCTTCGCTTTCAAACATATAGGGCAGGCTAAAAATAGAATAGATCGGATCAAACCCTTCCAGGGCACTTGCGCTTACTTTAGAAATATCAACCGTGCCAATCTGCGTATTTTCTATTACTTCTCTTTCACTGCCGAGCTCTCCATTTGGATAAATATCAATGAGGAGCTCTCCATCTGATTTCTCATCGACGAGCTCTGCAAAACGTTCCAGTGACAAATGAATAGGATGATCCGTAGGCTGATTATGGGCAAGTGTTAACTCTTTGGCCTCTTCTTCTCCCGCTGCCTGTTGACAGCCTGCTGCTGCGAGAAGCAGCAGAGGCAGCCAGATATAACTTTTTTTCATCGTATGTTACCCCTCTCATTATGTGTGAAATAACGCTGTTTCTTCTCCATTGATCCAAAGCGCTCTCGTTTCAGAGGAAGGTATATGAAAAGCAAACCGCTGCGGTACATCTTCTATCGAACTTTTTTTATTAATAGAAAGAGAAATGGAAGAGTCACTCGTTTCCATTGTCATATTGAACTGAGTGATCTCTTCTTTTCCATACTCTTCAGTGCTGGTGTAGTAGGAAAAAGAAGCCATGGTCCCGGAAGCGCCCGGATAAAGCTGTACCCGCACTTCCTCCTTTTCTTCTACAGGAAGAATGCTTCCGCCTTTCACCATGACTGGCGTGTACTCCAGCGGAGCCGGCACAGCAGCACTCTGCCCCCCTTCATACCATTTTTCCGTATAAAGGTCATACCATCCTCCGTCGTGTGTTGGAAGGTATACCGTTCTCTCCCGCTGCTCCGGCTCGACGATCGTGCAGACGAGCAGATCTCCGCCAAGCATAAATTCATCATTCTCTTTATAGGAGACCGGATCTTCCGGGAAATTGTAAAAGACCGGACGGATAATAGGTTCATACGAGGTTGACGAATGGTGGCCTATAGAATATAAATAACCAGCAAGCCGGCGGTGCCAATTCATCGTACTCGATACTTTTTCCGTAATTTCCGGATACATCCAGGGTTCATTTACTGTATTGTCATCGTTCCAGGAATGAATGGTAAAGCGCGGATAATAAATATTGCTCTGAATCCAGCGCAGAAGAAGTTCCGGCTCCGGCGCTCCTCCGGCAAAACCGCCGGTATCATGACCGAAGTTATACACACCAGAGAGACTGAGTCCAATCGCCATTTTGATGTTGTACTTCAGCGTGTGCCAGCTCGTGTCATTATCGCCTGTCCATGTCTGCGCATATCTGCCGATTCCTGCGCTGCCCGACCTGGTAACAAGAAAAGGACGGCGTCCAGGGTCATGTTCGAGCTGGGCTGCTAATGACACTTTAGTCATAAGCATTGGAAAAATGGCACGATGATCTTGAAACCTTCCCTTTTTGCCGAACAAATCAATAACCGCATCCGGATCCCATACTTCAAACTCGTTGTTATCATTCCAGGTTGAGTCGATTCCGTTATGGAGCAGCTGTTCTGTTACATTTTCTTTCCACCATGAGATTGTTTTTTCATTCGTAAAGTCCAAATAAACGCCAAGGTCATCCCAAAACTGCTGTTGCAACGGCTCCCCGTCTTCGTTTTTAATCGTCATTCCCTGCTCGGATGCTTCTTTGAATTTAGGATGATTAACGAGCAGGCTTGGTTTGATATTAGCGATAATCTTTATGCCTTCTTCATGAAAATCTTCGGTAAACCGTTTTGGCTCCGGAAACTTCTCTCGATTCCAGTGAAAGACATACCGTTTATCCTGAATAGACGTATAGCCGGAGGATAAGTGAAAGGAAGAGCATGGTATATTATGCGTTTTGCAGTTTTCAATAAATTCTCCAAGGCGTTCCTGAGATCGGGGTTCATCCGTATACGTCATCGTAGAGCCGGAATAGCCATAGCTCCATTTAGGCATCCGCGCCGGCCGACCGGTTAACCAGGAGAATGTTTTCGTTACTTCCGGCACGCTCGGTCCCAGAATGAAATAGTAATCCAGGAACTCAGAGCGCGTTTCAAAATAGCGGTAGCTGCCGTGATAATTATCTTTTTCCTTTCCCAGGTCGAAAGCGCATTCATTATAATCATCGTAGTAGAGGCCGTAGGCAAGGCCGCTTGTCTCGGAATAGGTCACATAATAAGGAATATGCTTATACAGCGGATCTGTCTTTTCTGCGTCATATCCCATCGCGTCAATATTGAGCATACGGAAACGTTCCCCGTATTTATTAACATTGCCCGTTTTTTCTCCAAGCCCAAAATATAATTCCCCGTTTTTTCTCGTCAGGTAATGAGAAACCGGTGCCTTTTTGGCAATTTGAAAAAAATAGGCCTGGGTGCTTCGGTCTTCTGCTATCCATCTGTCCTTTTTTGTTTTTTCATCTATCGCATACCAGGTAAAATGCAGATGCGCTTTATTGATCACAACCTTAATCTTTTCCGTTGTAACGATCAGCTGCGTATCACTTTCTTCCAGTTCATAAGAAGGCAGTTCAAAAAGCTCTGAAATTTTCTCCCTTTGTATTCCTTCCAACGGCATGGCTGTATCTCCTGGAGCAACCGCCCATGAATTAATAGGAACATCCGAGGCCTGTTTGGTGACAGCCACTCTAATAATATCTGCTGTTAATACATAGATAGAGGCATATACTTCATAGAACGGGCAGTATAGCGTAAGCGTGTTCATTTCGCTTTTTATCATATGAAAGGTAACGTCTTTACTCATTAATAAATCACCCTTTTTTAATTTGTTTACTAAACAAATTAATTATTTCCTTCATAATAATCCTTTTTGGATCGTTTGGCAACTAGAATCTTAAGGAGCTTGTCTTTCCAATAACAATCCCCTGTGAAGATTTTCTTCGCAGGGGATTGTTTATGCTGTTCTTTTTTTTCGCAGCAAAAGCAGGAAGTCAAGGCCGGCAGCTTGCCGTCCTCTTTCTCAACTGGTACTGCAGGTTTTTCTACAGAACCGGAAGGCGCTGCTGCGATGATTTGTTCTGCTGCTTCCTCTACCACAGGCAGTGCTTCTGCACCGCCGAACTCTTTAATAAATACAATTCTTCCTAAGTGTACTGTTTCCTTTTCAAAAGAAAAGATGTAAAAAAATGGTACATGCTGCATTCCCTTTTATTCTTTCCCTTCCTTGTTACAATAGGAAAGAATGCTTTAAAGGAGGAAACAGACATGGTCACGCTGAATACCGCGCAGAAGCGGCTGATTATCTTTATTGTTGTCGGAGGGAACTTTTTGTTTTTATTTAATCAGTTTCTATTGATTACGGCGTTCCCGACGCTGATGGAAGAATTCAACGTCAACGCGGCTCAGGTGCAGTGGCTGACAACCGCGTTTTTGTTAACATCTGCTGTGTTTATTCCAATGAGCGGCTATTTAATTGACCGGTTTACGACACGAGGCCTCGTGCTGACATCGTTTTTATTTCTTGCAGCGGGTACGCTTCTTGCGCTTGTGTCCGACAGCTTTGCCATGCTCATTTTGTCCCGGGTGATCCAGGCGGTCGGCGCGGGCATTATGCTCCCTCTCGTTCAGACGGTGCTGCTGCTCATTTTTCCGATCGAGCAGCGCGGCAAAGCAATGGGGCTCCTCGGTCTTGTGATGAATGTGGCGCCGGCCACCGGACCTGCGGTTTCCGGTTATATTATTGATGTGTATACATGGAAGCATTTATTCTGGATTATTCTGCCGCCGACGCTTCTGCTCCTGCTTTTAGCCATGTTTTATTTAAAAAATATAACCGAGCAGCGCAGAACCCGCTTTGACATTCCTTCGGTGCTGCTTTCTACGCTCGGCCTGACCGGTCTGCTCGTCGGTTCCAGCTATATCAGCACAGCCGGCTTGCTGCACTGGAGTGTATGGGTGCCTGTAGCTGCCGGCATTATCAGTCTGTATGTGTTTGGCAGACGACAGCTGTGGCTGACGGCTCCTATACTAAACGTGCGGGTATTTCGCTACCCGGTATACGCCCTTACAACAGGATCGGTATTTTTTGTAGGGATTCTGCTGTTGTCGACAGAAACGATTCTGCCTCTGTTTGCGCAGGACGTGCAGGGCAGCAGCGCGTTTGTATCCGGTTTTCTATTAATGCCCGGCACGGCCGTACTTGCTTTTATGTCTCTTGCCGGCGGTATGGCTTATGATAAATACGGCGGCCGGTTGTTAATTAATACCGGTTTTGTTCTGCTGATTGCTTCCGTGATTCTATTTATCTTCATGCAGCCGGATACGTCGGTCATTCTTATTGCTGCCATCTTCTGTTTGTTTATGGCGGGCATTGGGATGACAATGATGCCGCAGGTGGCCGCCGGCATGAACGACCTGCCCCGGGAGGAACTGGCTCACGGTACCGCTTTAAGCAGTACGATCCGCCAGTTTGGCATGGCCCTCGGCGTTACGCTGCTTTCCACCGTGGTCAGCGCAGCTGGCGGTCCCGCTATGAGTTATGAGGATTCGCTGTTTCTCGGCATACGTCAGGCTTTTATCATTATGGCGGTCCTGGGCGTTGTGTCCTTTTCCCTGTACCTGCTGATTTTTCGTGTAGAAAAAAAGTAAGCCGGTCCGTATGTTTTAAAAAAAAGATCAGCCGGGAATTACGTTCTCCGGCTGATCTTTTGCTGGTTATGCATGCATCGCATGAAGGGTTTTATATTCGGTCGCTACGATACCCTCTGCTGTTAGCTGCCATTTTTTTAATTCAAATATCGATTTAGATTTCAGGCAGTGCGGGAGACAGTCGTATTTCACCCTTTTGGTTATGCGAAGCGAACGCTCTTCCAGCTGACGGACATAATGCAGCTTATCTTCTCCCCATTCCCAATTTTTATAAAAAGGAAGAAAAAGATGGTGGTCATTCAGCGCCTTATATTCATCTGCGCTGATAATGGATTGATTGAACAGGCGGATCCAGCGCCCGTGATACTTGCACTCTACGTAATACGTATATCCTCGCATGATGCATCTCCTTTACTCATGCCCCCATTCTACCATAACGCCTCCTAATTACTAGTACTTTAGTCAGTACATAATGCCTATTTTTACGATTTTCTCCTGTCGATTTTTTCACAATAGAGAGTGTGTATATACAAAAAAGGAAGGCCGCGGCCTTCCTTTCTTAACTACTGCTTTAATCTTCCGGTGTAAACGAGCGTTTCGCCAATTCCTGATCCATCATAATAAACGCGTTGCTGTCCTGGTCAATCCGGTTCAGCTTTTGAATCAGGTTGTCAAAAAGCGCTTCTTCTTCCACCTGTTCTTTCAGAAACCAGTTTAGAAAAGCCATTGTCGCATGCTCTCTTTCATCGAGCGCAATATCTGCCAGGTGGTAAATCCGCTTGGTGACTTCTTTTTCCTGAAGCAGGCTTTTTTCGAAACAGTCAAGAAAAGAAGAAAAGCTGTTGTTCGGCGTAATGCTGCCGTCCACCATCACCCGTTCGCCCATGTCGTTTAAAAAGTGGTAAAACTTCATCGCATGGTATCGTTCTTCTTCTGCCTGTACAAGGAAGAAATTAGCAAATCCATCCAGACCTTCTGCGGAGCAGTAGGCTGCTGTTGCCAGATAGGCATTCGCAGAATAAAACTCATAATTCATTTGATCATTTAAGTTCTGCTTTAATGTTTCGCTGATCATATGATCTCCTCCTTTTCGTTCGTTTCTTCTATTATGCCATACTTTTCTTCTGCCATTTCTTATTTTTTTCCTTAAATGCTTCATTATGGGAGGAGACCATCGCCCGGTCGCCCGCCTCCGGCTGAATATAGTATTTGGCCTGGTTGACCGCATTCGCCGCATCCTGGAAGCAGCCGGCAATCAGGTTCAGCTTCGCGTCATGCTTGACGATATCGCCTGCGGCAAACATGCCCGGGACAGACGTATGGTTCAACGGATCGCCTGCGATAAAATGAGAGTCAATCATATCAATTTTCAGCGTATTGCTCTCCAAAAGCGATTTATCCCGCTCGTAGCCGTGGTTGATGATTACTTCATCAATCGGAAGCGTACTCCGTTCCCCGGTTTCCACGTTGGTCAGCTCCACCTGGTCGATATTCTCTGTTGATTTTTCAGCGATCAGCTTGGAAATGCACGTGTTAAAATAGCATTCGGCCGAGCTGCACATAAGTTTGTCCACCTGGGCTTCGTGGGCCGCCGGGCATTCCTTCCGGTACGTCAGAAATACTTTCCCTGCAATCGGCTCGAGCGCGTTGGCCCAGTCGATTGCGGAGTTGCCTCCGCCGGAAATAATGACGTTTTTGCCTTTAAAACGGGCCAATGACTTAACTGTGTAATGCAGATTGGATATTTCGTATTTTTCCGCGCCTTCGAGCTCGAGCTTCTGCGGATTGAGAATTCCTCCGCCTATCGCCATAATGACCGTTTTGGAATAATGAACTTCCCCCCGGTCATTCGTAATCTCAAAAACGGCGGCATCGTTTTTAATAATAGAGGTTACTTTTTCATTTAAACAGACGGTCGGCTGAAACGTCATTGCCTGCTCCACCATCTGGGCAATCAGCTTTTCACCGGAAGTAGGAGGAAGTCCGCCGACATCCCAGACAATTTTCTCCGGATAGACGTTTACTTTCCCGCCGAGCACCGGCTGGTATTCCAGGATCTTCGTTTTCATTCCGCGCATCCCGCTGTAAAAAGCGGAATACAGTCCAGCCGGGCCTCCGCCCACAATCGTTACATCAAACAATTCGTGCTCTGCCATATGTACTTCCTCCTTTTATATTCCGTAAATGATTATCATTATCAATTGGTAAGTTAAGGATATCATATTCCTTTTGGATTTGCATATAAAATGAGTTCATTTCGTTCCTGCCAAACTGTGGTACAATCGATTGGACTTTTTAGGAGAGCTGAGACAGATTCAGGCGAGATGGAAAGGAATCAGGAACATGAGTAGTATAGTAACAAAAAAACAGCGCATCGCGGAGGTTGGCTATGTTCTGTTTGGATCGACCCTGATCGCATTAGCCTACAACATTTTTCTGCTGCCGTCCCGCCTTGCAGCAGGCGGCGTGTCCGGTATCAGCACCATCGTGTACGAGCTTTACCAGTTTAATCCCGCTTTCGTGCAGTGGGCCATTAACATTCCCCTGTTTTTCCTTGGCCTGCTTCTGCTTGGGAAAGATTTTGGAATGAAGTCGCTGCTCGGCACTTTTTTTGTGCCGCTTGTCATATGGGCAAGCGCTGATCTTCCCTTCGCCATCGACAATCCGCTGCTGGCAGCCATTTACGGCGGCTCGATGATCGGGGTGGGACTCGGTATTGTGTACCGGGGCCGTGGCTCCACCGGCGGGCTGTCCACGCTCGGACAGATTGTGAAAAAGTATTCCGGCCTTTCGAGCGGATACGCCCAGTTTATCGTAGACGGGTGCGTGGTCGTCACGTCCGCTGTCGTGTTCGGCCTGGAGATTGCCCTGTTTGCAATGATTTCTATTTTTGTGATGAGCAAGGTTATCGATCTCGTTCAGCTGCAGGCGTCCCCCTCCAAGCTCGTGCTTATTATTACCGAACGGGAAAAACAGATTCAAACGATTATCGGTGAGGAAATCGACCGCGGCTTAACGAAAGTCCGGTCCGTCGGCGGCTACACGAACGATGAGAAAACGATGATCCTCTGCGTAATGGAGCAGCAGGAAGCGGTCTATTTAAAGAAAATCCTGCAGACGCAGGAACCGTCTTCATTTGTGATCTTCCTGAATGCCTCCGAAATTATCGGCCGCGGATTTTCCTTTTCAAAATTTTACGGTGCGGAGAAATAAAACAATACGAAAAAACCGGTCTTCCTTTATCGGGAAGCCGGTTTTTCAATCGTATTTATTTGTTTGTCAGGCGTAAACAACTCCGTAAATTCAGCCGCAGGCATTGGCTTATAGTAGTAATACCCCTGGCCCCAGTCCACTTTGTGTTTCTGGTAGTAGCGGTGCTGTTGTTTTGTTTCAATGCCTTCTACGATGCACTGCATGTCGAGCGAATAGGCCAGTTCAATAATCGCTTCGACGATTTTTTTGCTGGAAATCGACGTTAAGTCGGCGCTCAGCTGCCTGTCAATTTTCAGGATATCAATCGGAAAGCGGTGCAGCAGGTGAAAGGAAGCATAGCCCACTCCAAAATCATCCACCGCAAGCATAATGCCTATTTTTTTCAGTTCCAGTAGATTCTTTATAATAACAGGATTGTTTTCCATAAAAATATTTTCCGTAATTTCAAAGGTGAGCTGCTCTGCAGGATACCCGGCCTGTTCTATGATGCGGTGAACATTGCAGGGGAAGGCTGGATCCTCCAGCTGCACCGGGGACACATTAACGGAAAGCTTTAAATCAGCGTTTGCCTTTTTCATTTCGCTGCAGGCTCTTTCCAACACCCAGAGACCAATAGAATGCATGGCTTCGGTTTGTTCCGCGAGCGGAATCCAGATATTCGGCGGAAAAAAACCATGAATCGGGTGATGCCAGCGTATTAAAGCCTCGACCCCGGTAATCATTTCTTTACGTATATCAACCTGAGGCTGATAGACTAATGAAAGCTGCTCATAGAATCCTTTTTCCCGCATGGCATTACGAATCGTGAATTCCTGGATTTCCATTCTTTCCTGGTCATCATTATCGGTAAAAATAAGTCCTTCTTTTCCTTTTAAGTTCCCTCTCACAGCCCGCTGTTCTGCTTTATCGCGAAGTTTACTAAAGCTGTCGAGCGTTTCGCTGCTGATCGCTGCTCCTATAACCATGCGGATATAGGATGTTTCTTCATTTACAATACAGGGAGTATCTTTCAAGTGCTGTAACAGTTTATTGACATACAGTTCTGTAGCGTCTCTTGAGTTTTCGCTTTCTGTAAACGGAAGCATGACAATAAATTTATCCTGGGCGGTCCGGCTGAAAATGCTGCTAACCGGAAATATCTCATAGAGCGCTTTTGCTATCTTCTGCAGGCGGAAATTTCCTGTTTCAAACCCATAGCGTTCATTAAAGATGCGGGTGCCGCTCAAATTAATATAGAGCAGGCTCCACGACGTATAATCGGCCTGCCTTTTTTCAAATAACGCAGCTAACGTGGATGGCAGGTAAAGACCTGTCAGGCTGTCTCTCACCTGGCTCTGCTCTACTTTCACCGCTCTTGCAATAATATACGCATACCCCTGCAATAAGGTTACCTGCGATTCCGTAAATAGAGCTGGATGATCACTTACTAAACAGAGTGTTCCCAGCGCGTCTCCATCTTCCGCCGCAACCGCTGCGCCCATAAAGCTGCCGCCGCCTGTCTGTATTGTAAACCGGTGTTCCTTTGTGAAACTGTGCTTCGTAAGATCGGGTATGACCACATTCTGTTCCGGTGCCTCAATGGCTAAGTGACAGAAACTTTCCTGATAAGGATCTTCATTCCCTTCCGGAATACAAAGGGCCGCCTGATCGAGCACTTTTCGAATAACATTTATTTTTTTGTCATTCGTGGCAAAGAAAATCGTATGATCCGGAAAATTCAGAGCCATCATTTCGAAAACTCTTTCTAAAAAAGTATGAATTCCCGTGTAATGCTTTATATCGTCTTGAATCATGTAAATCCCACCCTTTTAGTGTTACTCTTTGAACCGAAGCACTTTGCTGATAATAACGGACCGATCGACAGGCATATAAAAAGCGTTAAGCTTGTCTTTTTCTTTCATGATCGGATATGTAGGCAGCTTATCATCAACTTCCACCACTTCGGCAATAGTATCATTCGAGAGCTGGACGACGGCATGTAAGGGGAAGATTTCCAGCATTTCACAGAATGATTTCATATAATCAATATTCACATCTTTATGTTCTTGTATCACTATTTTTAATGCTTTTGGAGCGCTGAGGGATTTTCTGTAAGGCCGTTCCAGCGTCAGCGCTGAATATACGTCCACCAGCCTGAGGATGTCATGTTCCCTCTTACGGGTCTTTTTCTGCTCCTCTTCCCCGCTGCTGAGGACACTTAATGGATGATGGTGATATTTCAAAATATCTGTCACATAAGCGCTGTACCCTTTTTGCTTCAGAAGATGATATCCTTCTCCTGTATGGGCCCGCATCTGCAGCATTTCTTTTGAACTCAGTGCAGTGGTTTTGGTTAGAATCTTTTTTTCCACCCGCAGCTTGCCGATATCATGAAGCAGGCAGGCTTTGGAAAATTCCGTCACGTGCTTCACTTCCATCTTTTTTGCGAACAGCGATCCAAGAATAAACACATCAAGCGAATGATGATACGTGTTAAGGTCCCAGGATTTCAGCTGCTGGAGCAGACCGTAGGTACTTTTCTCCGCTGTAATTTCAATAAACAGTTTCTGAATCCAAAGATAGGCGTCCACATCATTTACCGCATAGCCGAACCGATACTCATTCCCGAGCTGGAGCATATCCTGCAAAAAAGTCAGAAGAGTCTGCCTTTTTTCTTCGGATAATGATTGTAAGTCAATGTTTCTTTCTTTCGAATGCTCCTGATCATCTGCTTCTATTGAAACAAATTCGATGTCCCACTGCTTTAACTTCCGTATTAAAACAGCTGTTACATTATGACCTTTTTTAACAATAAGAGATGGGCCTTTATATATATCTTCGGCTACAACTGCACCTTCCTTTAGATCTATAATTTTCACATTTCTCAATTTAAGTCCTCCTTAAATTGTACCTTATTACCTGTTATTATATACCTACTTAACAGCAATTGAAAGGAAATATGTGAAGTTTATGTATATTTAATAATTAAAAATAACTATTTAAAAATAAATATATTAAGTTTATATAAACATACTTAATATTTTTCACTCAAAAAAGAGTTTAGGCATACAGACCTAAACCCTTTTTGAATACCTGCTGTTTAGCTTCTTTTTAAGCTGGAAACCCGATTCGCAGCAACAGTAATTACTAAAGCTAAAATAAAGGCGGCAGCCATCGCGATAATAAAACCAGCTGCATTATTCGTTAGAAGCGGTGCTGCAAACGTTGGCACATAAGCTGTGCCTCTCACATTAAATAACCCAACGAGGGCTCCTCCCACTCCAGCCGAAAACACAGCCCCGGCAAAAACGAATTTATTGGAAAACATAAATGGATATGCCGCTTCTACAAAAGTTCCAAAGCCCATATTTATTAAAAAACCAGGAGCAGCCGCGGCTGCTTCCCCTTTATCTCTTGGAGAAATCACATTGGCCAGGGTAATGCCGGCTGACACCATCACGAGTCCCACCATATCGATTGCGCCTAAGAAGCTGTTTCCCGCTGTTTCCATCTCCAGCAGAACAATAGGAAGAATGGCTGCGTGATACACACCGCCAAGTATAGCCGGCCAAATAAGCAATCCTGCAAGCGCACCTGCCATAATTGGATTAAAAGCTATCGCAGATTCAATAAGAGCTTTAATACCGTTTCCAGTCTGCAGCGCTATCGGAGCAAGCAGGAAGTACACAATAAGACCCGCTGCCAGTCCGGAAAGCCCTCCTGCTACGATATTAACGGTCGTCATAGGAAACCGCCACTGCACGCATTTTCTAAACAAGTAATGAACAAATATTCCGGCTAGAATACCACCGATAATTCCACCGATAATTCCGCCTTCCACCGACAGGACTCCGGCTATAACACCGGCTGCGATCGACACTTCATCCAAATCGGACACCTGCTTGGCTGCGATAGCCGCCAGAACGACCGGGAGTGCTTGAATCATAATATCAAATACTTCTCCAAGTGCGCTGAAAGCCGGAATCCGGCTCAGAGCAAGCACAATAGCCATCGCGATAAAACCGGGCAGCGCCGACACCATAATTCCCCTTAGGCTGATATTTTTAAATACATTAGCCGGTTTCCCCGCCTCCAGCTGTGATCGGCTGCCAATCACCGGCTGATAAGACATATTCCAATGTTTAGCCAGCGAGGCAATAAAAGAAACAGCTCTTGTCCGGCTGGTAGTGCCTGTTGTGCCTGATTGGGAAATAACCCTCGCGCCTTTGCTTCCGATCAAAGCCATTGATGTGCCGCCGGTACCGACGATCGGCAGCTTTTTATCAGCTGCTGCTTCTATCGTTAACCGGTTTACCCCTTCCGGATCAGAACTCATGACGATTAAACCGTCTAATTGGCCGTTATGTATCTGCTCTGCTATTTCTTTATCGAGCCTCGCTGCCTCTTGATTTACATCTTGCAGACTTCCCTCAAAAGCAACTTCCGGCTGCCCCTGTGCACTTTGTGTAAAAATCCTGGCACGGACGCTTTCTTTTGCTGAGTCCATTGATTCTTCTGCTGCAATAAATTGAATAGCTCCTATTTGAAGTTCTGTACTGCTGCTCTGCGTAATAATTTCCTCTAACAGCTTTTCCGGCTTTTTTCCGCCTAAACTGTACAAATTACCTCCACTGCTTCCAATAATAGCAATTGTTTTCATTTTTTACGTTTTCCCTTCTAATTATAATTCTATTACATCGAACACCAGGCTTTGTTATTCTGCTTCACTTGGTCTATATTTAATAAGCTACTTAAATATAACATTACTATTTAAATAGGAGACAAGAGCTATGTATAAAGAAACCATCCGCACCCTGAACGAGCAGGGTGCTTCCAAAAGCACGATGCTGAGACGCTCTCCTCTGCTTTATATGGTATCGGCTGTTATCGCGGGCAGTTATGTAGGCATCGGTGCGCTGCTTATGTTTTCATTGGGAGCGCCGCTTTATGATGTGCAGTCGCCGATATTGGATCTGGTCGTAGGTTCCACGTTCGGCATCGCCCTGATTATTATTTTAATCGGCGGCTCTGATTTATTTACCGGTAACAATATGATTATGACCAGCTCCACCTTTTCCGGGGTGACGTCCTGGAAGCAGACACTCGGCGTATGGGGCGCAAGCTATGTCGGCAACGCCATCGGCGCCGTTCTTATCTGCCTGATTGTTCTCGGTGCCGGCATTTTCCAAGGTATCCCGGCTGACCATTACATGTTTGCCTTAGCTGCCGAAAAAACAACGCTTCCGTGGCATCAGCTGTTTTTCCAGGGGATTCTCTGCAACTGGATCGTCTGTCTGGCCATCTGGCTTACCCTTCGCACCGAAAACGATGCCGCCAAAATTATTATGGTAATCGGAGTCATTCTCGCATTTGTGGCGTCCGGTTTTGAACACAGCATTGCCAATATGTCGATTCTTGGCATGGCCTGGCTGCATGACTCTTATTCTATCTTAACTTTTGGCGATATTATCTACAATTTAATCCCTGTCACGATCGGTAATATGATCGGCGGCGCTGTATTTGTGGCCGGCACGTATCTTCTATTAAACCGTCATGAAATGAAAGAAGAAGAATAGTAAAAAAATAAATACCATACCATTTCTTAAAAGAATGGCATGGTATTTTTAATTATTACACTTTTTCTTTTCCTAGCCACTTTACAAGCTGTTGCCAGAAATGCTGATAATAGTCCCATTCTACAAATCCCAGCGGTCCCCAATGCGGTGCCATATCACTGGTAAAAGCCAGCGTGCGGCCACTTTTGTACTCTCCTGTCACTAAAAATGGATCTTGATCTCTTCCTATTTCTGCAATAACAATACTATCCTTTTTAGCTTGGACTTTGTTATAGCCTAAAAATGCAGGCCATTCTTCCGGCATTCCTTCAATAATACTATGGGTTCGCTTCACTTTAGGAATTCTTCCCTCTGGCGCTTCTACCCGATCATCTCCAATCTCCAGAGTAACGGGTAAAATATGTTCAATAGGAGTCCCTTTAAATTTCGCTTTTGCATCTATTCCCTGAAAAGATAAATATCCTCCTATCATACCGAAACCACCGCCGGAAGCCGTATATTCTTCTATAAGTTCTAAACGATTAACTGAACGCTCAGAATGATTAAATGTCTGGGACGATAACAAAAAAGTATTGCTTCCTATATCGCTTAGTAAAACTGCATCGTATTGTTTTAACATTTCAAGAGTATCCGGAAATTTCTCCTCTATTTCATGAGCTCTAATGTAGTCTAATGCAATATCCCCATCCTCCATAGCCTTTTGAAACCATGAGGCACCCTCTTCATATTCAGATGTAGTAAAAGAATCAAATCCTTTTACGTGAATTGTGTGTTTTGTCCAGGATTCACCAACAAGTAAAACGTTCACCATCATCCATCCTTTTTTTGTAGGTGTAGTAGCAATCTCCACATTACTTCTATTATTTTTTCCATATTGATGTATATATCTTCTACTGGTTCATCCCTTTCGGTATGAATAATATCCTGATCATTAATGGTCAACATGAGGACTTCTACCCCCGCTGCCATAAAAGGAGAATGATCCGAACCGGGAGGAGCCGGAAGGAGCACCTCGGAAGCTGAAAACAAATCTTTCATTGCTCTAACATTTAAATACAGTTGGGAAGCCTTCATGGAGCTCCACCACTCCAGTGTTTCCCCTCTTCCTATTCCGTCAATATTAAGCATGAAATTTATCTGCTGCTTTTCTTTTAAGTGGAGCTTTTCTACATAACTGCTGCTTCCTGCCAGCAGCAGTTCTTCTCCCCCGAAAAGAAGAATATCAATAGGGAAATCAAAAGCAGCCGTTCTAGTCTTTTTCAAAATCTCTAATACTACAGCTGTACCAGACGCATTATCGTAAGCGCCTCTAGTGTTATACATACTATCGTAATGGGCTCCAATAACTACTTTATCCGCTTTAGTTTTTCCAGGCAGGCTTACCTTTATATTCTCACCATCGGTTCGCTGTTCTGTTTTAGACCGCACAGAAAAAGACACTTCAATATTGTTATTATGTTTTAACGATTTTTTCCATTCATCGTGGATAGATGCTCCTACGATTAAGTGGGGAAGGTCCCATTTTTCCAGCAGCGTCTGGCTCAATGCTTCGCCATCCGGTCGTGCGGTAATAAAACCTGCTGTTTCCCCCGCGTTATTTATTACAGCATAGCGGGGCCATTTATACATATCCCAAATATTCGTGTACCCGGTAAAATGTAGATACCCTCTAACGTTCTCCGCCGATCCGCTTCCAACTGCTGGATATGCTTTGATTTTTCTTCTGTCTGGATGAATCATCTCAAGTCCTGAAAAAGAAAGCAGTTTCCAGGAAGTATAAGAAAACGTGTCGATTATCGGTGTAAAGCCCTCATCATAGATCACACGCTTAAGAAATTCTCTTACTTCACGCTCATTGGAACTTCCTGCCGGCCGCGGACCATATTCAACGATAGAAAGCCAGTTATTCTTCATGCGCTTACCCTTTAGCTCTTCTAAATACTTCTTTAGGATTCAATTCCAATATTGCGTGTATGTCTTCATCTGTCACACCGTATGCTTTCAGACGGGGAAGGAAATTCATTAAAATGTGGCTGTATCCCCCGCCCCCGTATGTTTTCATTAGATTTTTTAAAAACACATCCTGCGACAGCAGCAGGGAGGAGCGATAATCTTTTTCCAGCAGTCGAACGACCGCTCTTGCATTTTCATCATCGGTGGGAGACTGCCCTTCCGGAAACAGCAAATCAATTCCAATCATGTCGTACTCCAAAAACGCTCCACGGTCTGCAAGAGATAATTGATAGTCCAGATCATACATGCTGGGATTCATGTGATTTAATACCACCATTTCAGGATAACCGCCTTCTTTTTCAACAATATTAAGAACCTCGTGGGCATACCTTTCCCAGCCGGGAAGGTGAATAGTGAGTATTTTCCCCGTCTGTTTCTGCGCCAGCACTGCCCCTTTCAAGACATTCACCTCTGCTTTTGTCATATCAGGGCTTATTCCAATTTCTCCTATAATTCCAGCTTTTATTTTGTCATACCCTACACCTTCCAGAAGATCACTGCAGATCTTATCTGCAATT
Organism: Sinobaca sp. TMA16-18; assembly: GCF_059510535.1. Lineage (NCBI taxonomy): Bacteria > Bacillati > Bacillota > Bacilli > Caryophanales > Sporolactobacillaceae > Sinobaca > Sinobaca sp. TMA16-18. Next base: position 138,993 of record NZ_JCAKFM010000006.1, read on the forward strand.
CTTTCCTTGGAAAAGTCTTTCATATAGCTTGGATGCAATTTTTCTAAATAATAGCCGCAGCCCATAATAACTGGAGTGTCGGTTTTTATTGATATTTCTTTTAAACCTTCCGGATCCCGACCCAGTCCCTCTGGTGTGACCTCCACAATAGAAGTGCCCCCTGCTTTTTTGAAGATTGTTACTTCGTCACAGGCCATAGGGATATCCAGCATAAAATTATTATCGTAATTTCCATAAGGCTGATGCTTAAGCTCTGTTAATATGCTCATAGAGACATCTGCTTCAGCAAAAGCCGTAGAAGTATCCCACGGCTTTTCCCAAACATGGCGACGGTCCAACAGCAGATGCTCATGCATAAGCGTAATACCTAAATTTTCTATATCAATCGGTCCTTGTACGGTTTCTACCTGCCGCAAGTCCATCGCCTCTTTCTTTTAGTTCTTTCGTCCAAATACACGAATATTAATAATTATCGCAGCCAGCAGTACTAGACCTTCTACAATTTGAATAATGTAGGGGGAAACTTGCATCAGCGTTAAGCCATTGTTAATAATACCGATCATCATAACTCCGATAAGTGAGCCTATGATGGTGCCTCTTCCTCCGAACAGCGCTGTTCCTCCCAGTACAACAGCGGCAATAATATCTAATTCAAACATCAGACCGACGTTGGAAGAACCTGACCCCAGTCTAGAAGCAATAATTAACCCAGCGAGAGCCGCGGCAGCACCACTGAACATATACGTAATCAATTTCACAAATCTTGTATTAACACCGGATCTTCTCACTGCTTCTTCATTAGCACCAATCCCCGTAACATAAATGCCATATCTCGAGTTTCTCATCGCAATAATTCCAATTATAAGAATAGCAACAGCCAATATGGCAGGTACCGGCACTCCCAAAAACGCTCCTATACCCATGTTAATCAGACCTGCATCACTTGCAATAGCAACTGAGTAACCACCCGTTACTAGAAGTGCCAGCCCTCTAATATAAAGCATGGAAGCAAGTGTAACGATAAATGGAGGAATGTCATGGTATGCACTTACATATCCATTGATTGCACCTGTAGATAACCCTGCCAACAGAACGAGAAGCAGCACTAAAGGCCCTGCCAGGCCGGCACTTAATAACACAGCGGTTAACGCACTCGCAAGCGCTAGCACTGATCCTACAGAAAGATCAATTCCTCCGGTCGTAATAACAAAAGTCATCGCTACAACGACAATTAAATTCGGTGCAAGCTGAAGCACCAGATTCATCATATTACTAAAGCTGAAAAAGGATGTGGTGGCTAAAGCGAAAAACAAGCTAATTAGAAGCAATATTCCAAAAATACTTAAGATCTGCTTATGCTCTCCGGCCCACTGTTTCCAAGTATTGTTCATATCTACACGCTTTACATCTACGGCTTCTGCACTTTTTCCGCTCACGATGCATTCACCCCCTGCGGATTCCCCATAATAGATTGAATAACAGTTTCAAGCGTATATTGATCAATACTTCGGTCATCAATGCATTTTCCATCATGCAGAACCATGAGACGGTCGCACACTTCAAACAAATCCTGAAGACGGTGCGTAATTAAGATAACGCTGACTCCCTGTGCCTTCACAGTATTAATTAAGTTAAGCACCATATTAACTTCTTTTACACCTAAAGCAGCTGTCGGCTCATCCATAATAAGCACTTTCGGCTTAAATATCATTGCTCGAGCAATTGCCACAGCCTGACGCTGCCCTCCCGACATATTCTGTACCTGCAGTTTTGTAGAGGAAATATTGATGCCCAGCTTGTCCAGTTCTGCTCTCGCTTTTTCGTGAAGCGATTTATAATCAATAAATCGCTTCATTTTGACAGGTTCTCTTCCTAAAAACATATTATTTGCCACACTCAACGTATCGCATAAAGAGAGATCCTGGAAAACTGTTTCAATCTGCAGATTTTTTGCTTCACGTGGGTTATTTACTTTAATTTTTTCTCCTTCAAACGTGAATTCACCAGCATCTGGCATAATCACTCCGCTTAGTATTTTCATCAATGTGGATTTGCCGGCTCCGTTGTCTCCTAACAGTCCCAGACATTCTCCTTTTTTTAATTTAAGATCAACACCCTGCAATGGCTTTACAGCGCCAAAAGATTTCTGTATATTACTCATTTCCATTTGGTATGGTTGATTATCCATTGATATTTACTCCTTTTTTATCGAAGGTTTATTCGAACAAGTAACGGAAATCATCTACATTTTCACTGGTGACAACGGTAGCTGCTACAGCAATCTCCTCGTCTACTTCTTCTCCGTTGAGCAGTGCAGTAGCTGCTTCAATAGCCTCCGCACCATATTCATCTGGATGCTGCTGCAGGGCCGCTTCTACGTATCCATCATCAATACCTTGAATAACCTGTTCACTGAGATCCCATCCAAATAGTTTAATCGAATCCTGTGCCTGCTGGGAACGCACGGCTGAAGTCATGCCGATAAAGGCAGGCTCACCCGTCATAAAGGCGGCGTTCAGATCCGGATTGCTCGTTAATAGATTTTCAGAAGCAGAGAGAGCTGTTTCCTGCACATTTTCTCCATCTACTGTGTTCACAAGCTCCATGTTATCCTCTTCCAAGACGGTATCCATAAAGCCTTCTTCGCGATTAATTTGAATTTCGGAGTTCAGCGCCGACACAGCGCCCAGCTTAACGTCTTCATCGCCCCACTCTTCTTCTGCGTACTCATTAAAATATTCTCCAAGTTCCACACTTGATTCGTAGTTATCCACTCCGACCTGCACGTCTACTCCTTCGTGTTCTATAACGGAATCGATAGAAATAACCGGAATTCCAGCTTCTTCTGCGTCTGCTACGATAGGCTCCATGCTGCTAACATCAATCGCATTGATTACTATGGCATCTACACCTGAACTTAGATAATCCTCTGCCCCGTTAAATTGATCAACCGAGTTATTATTGGCATTAAATACTGTTAGATTAACTTCTTCGTCTTCTGCAGCCTGTTCTGCACCTTTTACCATCTCAGTAAAAAACAGGGCTTCCTGGTTAATAACAGTCATTCCAATCGTTGGAGCGTCATCCCCTGCTTCCACCTCAACTGTTTCACCGGACATAGGTTCCGCCTCTGTACCTTCTGGTTCTTCTTCTGATCCTCCTGATTCTTCCACCTGACTACATGCTGCCGTAACGAATAGAAGTGAGCTCAAACCTAGTAGATATTTTCCGTGTTTTTTCATCTTTTCTTCCCCCTGTTGGTTTTATTGCTGCTCCTGAATCATTTCCTTTTTGTAAGGCATAGAGCTTTGGGCTCCGTACCTGCCTACGGCTAAAGAAGCTGCTTGAGTCGCTGTTTTTACTGCATGCACCATATCGTTATTTTCCAATAATTCCGCTGCGAGTACACCGCAGAAGCAGTCACCTGCACCAGTCGTATCCACCGCTTTTACTTTTTGAGCTTTTATATAGTAAAAAGAACCGTTCCATCGAAATACAACACCCTTTTCTCCAAGTGTTACAATAATCGTTTGTTTATCATTTTTGTTTATTCTTTGAATAGACTGCTCTGCAGTCTGCCGATCCTTTACTTTCATGTCTGCCAGCTCAGAAGCCTCTATTTCGTTTACAATTAAAACGTCTACAAGATTCCTGGTTTCTTTAGGAATCTTCGTAACAGGTGCAAGGTTAAGGAAAATTGGTATATGTTCCTCATGTAAAAATGTTATAATATCAGTAGTGATTTCAGGGGCCACTTCCAATTGAAGAAGGACAGCATCTGGTGCTCTTTCTGCCAAAAGAGCCTGCTTTACTTCTTCGGCTGTGACCTCAGTATTTGCTTCTAAATTAGTAATAATAAAATTATCTCCAGCACGATTTAATACAATGAATGAATTTCCTGTCGCTTTCTTTTTATCGATATATAAATTTGAGGTATTAATACCTTCTTGTTTCAAGGCGGCTTTCAGGTTTTTACCGAAGTCGTCTTTTCCTATTTTCCCTACAAAAGAAACATCTGCCCCCATTCGACTGGCTGCCACTGCCTGATTAGCTGCCTTACCGCCTGGATTGATCAGATAACTTAGAGATGGTACGGTTTCTCCAACCTGGGGAAACTCAGATAACTGAGCTGATAGGTCCATATTAATTGTTCCTGCTACAGCTAATTTTTTACCGGTCACCTACAAGCTCCCCCTTTCGTGCACGCTCCACCTCTTTCATGAAACCTTTCACTTTTTCCTCAGAAATAGGATTCCACCATTTTTCGTCTTCTTTTATCGCGCTTCCTACAATACATCCGTCGGCGATGGATAAAATACGATGAGCATTTTCTTGATTCATCCCGCTTCCAATAATCACTGGAAGTTCCGTTTCGTTTTTAATTCCAAGTATTTCCTCCATTTCTGTTTCATTTCCTGTTCTGGTGCCTGTGGCAATCAACACATCACTGTCAAAGAAAACAGCATCGTGAGTCTGATCCGCCAGACTCCTGTCTGCTACAATTGAATGGCTTCCATGTTTTACGTGCACATCCGTAAACATTTTAATTTGTTCTCCTTTAATATGAGACCGGTATCTCATCGCCTTTGAAGAACCACCTTCAATAAACCCTTCATTTGCTACATAAGCATTAACCCACTGATTCACTCTTACAAAAGCAAGGTCGGCTGCCTGAGCTACGGCAAGTCCTTGCACTGAACCGTTAGCCAAACAATTAATGCCAATAGGTAGTTTCGTATGTTGTTTCAGCTTTTCTGCTACAGCTGTCATAGCAGCCACCGTTTCATAGCCAATATCTTCCGGTTTAGAAAAAGGAAGATCCCATGCATTTTCGATAATAAACCCGTCGATGCCTCCTGCTTCCAATGACTTAGCATCCCGCACCGCCCAGCTGAATACTTCTTCCATACCTCCACCTTTATAATGAGGAGCACCGGGAAGCGGTCGTAAATGTATCATTCCGATAGCCGCTTTATTTTTCTTAAAAATACTTTCGATATAGTTAGGTTTGGCTGGAAAAATCTTATCGCTCATTTAATCTTCTCCCTTTTCAGTAACCACGTAATGTAGTTTTGTATTTATATTTATCTGCCAGGAAAATCATGTTTCCTATTTCAAATAGTTCGCCAGACTGTAACGTTGTTCTTCTGTTTAGCTTGAGGATCAATGTTTCCGGTGGCACATCCATGATATCTCCATAAACCTGTCCGGCGTAAGATGCCTCTACTGTTTCCTTTGCTTCTCCTAATGGAATATCGTGGCTTTTTAACACTTCATATAAGGATTCTCTTCTAAAATCGTGAGTACTTAAATCCAGGTCAGGATACAACCCCATATTTAACGTTGTTTCTTGAATGCCAATTACTTTTTCATTTACTCGCCTTAGCCTGTCTAGTTTATAAAGCCGTCCTCCTTCTTTTAAACCAAAAGTATTCCATTCTTTTCCTTTAACCGATTCCCACCCCTCTCTTAAAATAATAGAATCAACAGAATGCCCTTCATCCTGCATATCTTCCATAAACCCTGTTAATTTAGGTCGGACAGCTTCCAATTTGGGTTCAGCAACAAACGTCCCTCTTCCCTGCATTTTATAAAGTGCGCCTTCCATAACGAGATCGCTTAATGCTTGGCGAACCGTAGTACGGCTTACTTGATACTTATCAATTAATTCCATTTCTGTCGGAATCGGATCCCCCTCTTCCCAATCTTTTTGATCTATCTTTGATTTTATAATCTCTTTAAGCTGCACGTATAAAGGCAGTGCATTTTTTCTATCAATCACTCTCTCTTTCAATTTTTTCACCCTTTTCATTATGTCGTCATGTTGTCATGACAAATATTGTTATAAACATCATATCGCAAAATAATCAAAAATCAATGAATTTTCTGAATTTTATTGTGAGATTTATTCACCATCCATGTCTTAAATCGACCTTATTTCTTTATTGATAATACATACAGCCTCTTTATAAATATAGAAAAAAGCAGACTCCGGGGAGCCTGCTTTTTTTAGTGCTCTTTATAATTAAAGTCCGCCGGCAGGTTCTGTTAGGTATTCTTTTAACGAAATGCTGCCAGTTCTTTTGTAATATCTTTTGTCTGAGTGTATACCTTTTGGTACAAAGGAAAAATCTGCTCGTAGCGTTTGGTTTTGTCCGGATCAGGCGTAACCGATACATCATTTTGTACAAATACGGCGGCTGCTTCCTGAAGGGAGGCGTACCAGCCGCATCCGGCGGCGGCAATAATGGCCGCGCCCATAGCAGGGCCCTGCTCGTTGCGCAGGCTCACGACTTCTTTTCCAAAAATGTCGGCCTGCATCTGCAGCCAGGCCCGCGATTTTGCGCCGCCTCCGATAGACACGATCGTATCCACCTCCATGCCGTTCTGTTCGATTATATTCAACGATTCTTTTAAGGAAAAAGTGATTCCTTCCATTATTGCTTTTACAAATTCCGTTTTCGTATGGGACGAGTCCATCCCGACAAACGACCCCCGGGCAAACGCATCATTATGCGGCGTTCTTTCGCCCGCAATGTACGGCGTAAACAACAACCCGCGTGCTCCCGCGGGTACCGCTTCTGTTACCTGGACCATCTCAGAAAAATCGTCTTCCTTTAAGAAGCTTTCTTTAAACCACTGCAGGCTGTACCCGGCAGCAAGCGTGACTCCCATCGCATAATATGTATCGGCCGGAGCATGATTAAAGAAATGCAGTCTGCCGTTAAAGTATGTTTTTTCCTCTCCGGCATACGATAACAGTACGCCGGACGTGCCGATGCTGCACATCGTTTTTCCTTTTTCCAGAATCCCTGCTCCTACCGCGCCGCAGGCGTTATCTGCGCCTCCGGCAAAGATCATCACAGAAGACGAACAGCCGGTTTCCTGCGCCGCGTCTTCGAGCATGCCCCCGACGTGCTCGGTGGCCGGAAATAACGGCGGACAAAGCGAAGCCGGAAGATCAAATGTGTCTAAAAGAGACGCACTCCACTCGTTTGTGTTCAAATCCATTAACAGCGTGCCGGCCGCATCGGATAAATCCATGCCGACCTCTCCTGTTAACCGATAGCGTACGTAGTCTTTTGGCAGCAGAAACAGCTCGGCCCGGTCAAATACGTCCGGCTCATGCTTTTTCACCCATAATATTTTCGGAAGCGTAAATCCTTCAAGCGGACTGTTTTTCGTAATCTCCCAGAGCGAATTCTGCCCGGCCGCCGCTTCTATTTCCTTTACTTCCCGGCTCGTTCTCGTGTCATTCCAGAGAATCGCGCGCCGTAATGGGATGTAGTCGCCGTCCAGCAGCACAAGACCGTGCATCTGCCCGGAAAAGCTGATGCCTTTAATGTCACTGCCGGCGAGGCTGTTGTTTTGAATGAGCTTTTTTAACACGCTTTTAGTCTGCCGGACCCAGTCCTCCGGATCCTGCTCGCTGTGCCCGTCCTGCTCATGATAGATCGGATAGCTTTCCGACTCTTCGGCGGCGATCGTGCCTTCCCGGTCTACCAGTATTCCTTTAATGCTGCTCGTGCCAAGGTCTAATCCGATAACGTATTCCAATGGATTTTCTCTCCTTTTAAGAAAAAGAAGCTGTTTTATGCAACAGCTTCTTCTTTATTTTTATACTTTCGCAAACGCTCCTGCTTCCAGAATATACTGATTCATCATGCCTTTAATCATTTCCTGGCGGCCGGACTCATGCTTGATGGTGTTTTCCATGGCGTAGGCTTCCAGCTCACGGAACGACGTTTTGTTGTTTAAAATCGCTTCGCCGATACCGGACTGATAGCTTTCGTAGCGTTTTTCCAAAATATTTTCAAAGACGTGGTCTTCGATCAGCCGGTTTGCTACTCTAAACCCGATCGCAAATGTATCCATGCCGACAATGTGACCGTGGACCAGATCGATTGGCTCAAATGATGGGCGGCGCAATTTCGCATCGAAGTTCAATCCACCTTTTCCAAGGCCGCCGTTCTTAATAATTTCGTACATGGCGAGCGTGGCGTTATAGATGTCGGTTGGGAACTCATCTGTGTCCCAGCCGAGCAGCATGTCGCCCTGGTTGGCATCAACCGAGCCAAGAATGCCGTGCTCTCTTGCATAGCGGAGCTCATGTTCAAATGTATGGCCTGCAAGGGTAGCGTGGTTGGCTTCAATATTTACTTTAAAGTGGTTTTCCAGGTTGTAGTTCTGCAGGAAAGCATAGGTTGTTGCCGTATCAAAATCATACTGGTGCTTCGTCGGCTCTTTTGGCTTCGGCTCAATCAGGAACTGGCCTTCGTAGCCTATTTCTTTCGCATAATCAACCGCCATATGATAGAAGCGTGCTAAATTATCAAGCTCGAGCTTCGTGTCTGTATAAAGGAGGGAATCGTATCCTTCTCTTCCGCCCCAGAATACGTAGTTTTTCGAGCCCAGTTCTTTTGCGATTTCCAGCTGCTTTTTCACTTTTGCTGCTGCATGGGCGAACACGTCGGCTTTGTTGGACGTCGCGGCACCGAACATAAAGCGCGGATGGTGGAACATGTTGGACGTATTCCATAATACTGACACGTTCTGTGCTTTCATTAAAGGCTGAATCCGGCCGACAATTTCATCCAGATTGGCTCCATATTCTTTCAGGTTGTCACCTTCCGGTGCAATATCCACATCATGAAAAGCAAAGTAGTCAAATCCAAGCTTATCGATAAATTCAAAGTTGGCCTCAACTCTGGCTTTTGCCAGATCCATTCCACTGTAATGATCCCACGGACGCTGCATGGTCCCCATTCCGAATGGATCCGATCCATCCATCGTAAACGTATGCCAGTAGGCAACGGAAAACTTCATCCAGTCTTTCATGCTTTTACCGTTAAACATTTCTTCCGGGTTATAGTGTTTGAAAGCAAGCTCATTTCGGCTGCCGCTTCCCTCGTATTTAATTTTGTCTACATTATGGAAATAACTCATAAACTAACCACCTTTTGTCGTATATTATGTTTACGCTTACATATAAAATCTTTTAAAAGGCAAAACAATTTTCCGCAGATGAAAAGCGAAAACTTAGTTTTACTGATAAACTAAGTATATTTATATGAAAACTTATTGTCAACATATTTTCATTTATTATTCGCTCATATTATGAAATAATGAAGGTATATTTAATATCTAATACAACTAAATGTTTAATGTATAAACTAAGAGTGGAGGCACGGCTATGAAAACAGGAGATCAGGGGCTAGTAAAAAAAATAAATAAATCGATTGTATTAAATAATATTCAAACCCAGAGTCCTATTTCAAGAGCACAGATTTCGAAAGTGACGGGCTTAAATAAAGCAACCGTTTCAAGTCTTGTAAGCGAACTCATTGAGGAACGTCTTGTCGATGAGATTGGCGCCGGGCTTTCAAGCGGCGGCCGCAAGCCGATGATGCTTTTCTTTAACCAGAAGGCCGGCTATACGATTGGCATCGACCTCGGGGTGAACTATGCGTTTGGCGTACTTACAGATTTAAAAGGCAATGTGATTGAACAACATGAAATAGTTATTACTGATACAGATGAAGACGTAGTGTTCGGCCAGCTGAAGGATTTAGCACAGCTTTTAATAGATAAAACACCCGCCTGCCCATACGGCCTCGTCGGCATCGGCATCGGCGTACCGGGCATGATCAACAACGACGGCGCGATTCTGTTTGCACCGAACCTGGACTGGCACAACGTTCATTTAAAGCAGTATATGGAGAAATACTTCAACGTGCCGATTACGATAGAGAACGAAGCTAAAGCCGGTGCCCACGGCGAAAAAATATACGGTGCAGGCCGGTCCTCGTCCAACCTTATTTATGTAAGCATCGGTATCGGTATTGGTTCCGGTATTATTATTGACGACAAGCTTTATAAAGGAACAAGCGGTATTTCCGGGGAAGTCGGCCACTTTTCGATCGAGTTTAACGGCCGGAAGTGTTCGTGCGGCAACAGGGGCTGCTGGGAACTGTACAGCTCTGAGCATGCGCTGCTCGAAAAAACGACAGCGCTTTTCCCTGATGAAAAGAATGTGAATCTGAGTTTTCTTATTAAACAGGCGGAGGAAGGCAACCCCCTCGTAATCAATGCGTTTGATCAGATCGGGGAATATATCGGCATCGGCCTGACCAACATTGTGAATACGTTCAACCCGGAGCAGATTATTATCGGCAACCGCCTCGCCCGCCTTGAACCGTGGCTGCGCAATCCGATCCAGCGGGTATTCAACCAGCGTCTTCTCCCCTATTTCCAGGATTCGGCTGCTTTAACGTTTACGGACCGGAGCACCAATTCCTGCGCGCTCGGATCTGCGGCCTTTTCTATTGAAAAGTTTTTTGCTACAAATAAAGTCACCGTTGTATAGCTTATCACCTGATAAAAAGGCTCATGGCACGCATTCAGCAGATTAATCTATTCGGTGCTTGAGGTGATGATTGCTTTCTTCTTCTTCAGCTACAGAGTCATAAAAGGTATTTCTTCAAGAACCGTCAAAGGATCACAGCAGCACAAAAGCCGGGAGCAGACGCTTCCGGCTTTTGTTATTCCCATTTTTCCAGCGTATACACCGTGTCCGCGGAGTAAATGTCTCCTGCTTTCAAGTGGCACGTCCGGCCGGTAGTGGCAAAGGCCGCCGGCAGGCGCTGGGTTTCGATGCAGATGCCCCGGTAAGGTGTGGCTTCTCCGTCAAGAAGCGGCGAGGTGCTGTTCAGCTTCTGGGACGTATACACTACTGCACCGGGCTCTGTTGTTTCTATTTTCAGGCGCCGTTCTGTGCCGGGATCTGTCAGTTCTATTTTCTTCACCTGCGCCGGATCGAGCACAAAGAAATGATCCACTCCCTGGCTCGCTAAAATAATTTGTTCCTCCGCCGCTCCGACTATATCCCGGAGCGGTTTGTATGTGGTTATATCAAACAGCGTTCCAGACACAGACACTATTTCTCCGGTGGGGATAAGCGATTCATCCAGCTCCAGCACGGACGCAGCCGGCGCCTTTAATTCATGGTCCAGAATATGGGTGTTCTCCCCTGTCCCCAGATTAAAATAAGCGTGGTTCGCCAGGCTGCACCACGTATCTTTATCCGATACTGCTCTAATAGAGAACGTCACCGCATCGCTGTGTTTATCGAGCGCGTACGTGACCCGGACAGACAGATTTCCCGGGTATCCCATCTCGCCGTCTTCTGATAAGTAAGTAAGGTGCAGTTCGAGCGCCTGTGGTGTTTCTTTATACGAATAGTCCCACAACACCTGGCTGAATCCGTCGGCCCCGCCGTGCAGCTGATGCCCGCCTTCATTCGGATGCAGCGTGTAGGAAGCGTCCTGGATGTTCATTTCCCCGCGCTCGACTCTTCCGGCGGTTCTTCCTACCACTGCTCCTAAGTAATGCTCATCTTTCAGATAATCCGTAACGTTCTGATACCCGAGCACAATGCTTTGTCCGGGACTGCCGGCAGGATACCAGCTTGTGATTCTGGCTCCATAATTCAGCACACGCAGGACAGCGCCAGTTTCGTTTACCAGCTCCAATTCTTTAAGAGCTGCTGTTTCACTATGCGGCAGAGGCGTTTCTTTAAACATATGATCTTCCTTTCTATTGGTTAGCAACGATTCATTTTCCTTTTAATGGTAAAGGTAGCGCTTACTTATTATACCACTTTGTTTATTGGGTATTTATACTTTTTTTTCCTTTTTAACAGAAAAACAGCCTTTCTCTTAGAGAAAAGCTGTCTTCGTCTGATGTTCTTTATTCGTTAATAGGCTGCTGCTCGTAGGCAACATAGCTGCGCCATTCATGCTTTGGCTTCCAGCCGAGCAGTTCTTTGGCTTTGCTGCTGTCAAGCAGCGTGTCATAGCCTGTTACGCGTTCTTTGATCGGTACATCCGGATACCGTCTTTTCATCAGCTCGCGGCTTTCCACATTCATGCTCGTGTCGTCGGCTGCCAGGTTAAGTGCCACCGCGTCAAGCCCCTCTTTTTCGATCGCCAGGATGCAGGCAGAGGCAATGTCCCTCGTATCAATATAGCTCCACAAAATCCGGTCCCGCTGGGCAGGGTCATGAATGAATGATGGAAAGTTTTCGTACATTTCCGGCGAAATCACATTGCCGAGACGGAAAGACACGACCTGCATCCCGGTCCGCCGGTTCATCGCTTCTGCAGTTTGTTCATTAACTATTTTGGACAGGCCGTAGCTGTCTTCCGGCAGCTGCGGGTGCTCTTCATCCATTGGAACATAGAGCGGCTCTAATGGCTCCTTGGCAAAACAGATGCCGTAGGACGATTCACTTGATGCGAGGACGGCCTTTCTGATGCCAAGACCGGCCGCCGCTTCCAGAACATTGTACGTTGACATTACATTGTTTTGAAACGTTACTTCGTTTGGAAAATCATAGGCTCTTGGAATGGCTGCCAGATGGACGACCGCATCGGCGCCTTCCAGCACACCATACACTTCCCCGAGATTTGTTAAATCAGCAATGATCGTATGACAAAGTGATTTCTCCGGCAGACGCAGATCACAGTTGACTACGTCGTATCCGTAGGCGAGCATTTCCTGAATGACGGTCCGGCCGACAAGACCGTTCCCTCCCGTTACTACTACTTTCATGTTGGTTCCTCCCGCTATGTTATGTATTCGCTTACAATTTACTTTCTTAAAAACTTCGTTTCTTTACTAAACTAAGTGTATTTTGATTGCGGCTGTTTGTCAATTGCAGAAAAAAGGAAAACCGGCAGCCTGAACAGGGGTGCTTTCCGCAGGCCATGCCTCAGCTAAAGAGGGAAAAACGCCTCTTTATCTTCTCCTATGGCTGTTCTGCAGGAGTCACCCCTGTTTATTTTTCTTCTTTTCTTTTCACAAAAGACTTTAAAAATATTCGATATCATGTATGGATATACAAGGTGGAATAGTTTATCGACAATAAGAAAAAAGAGCTGTTCCGCGCGGAACAGCTCTTTTTTCTTATTGTTCTTTTTTTGTTTCTTTATAATTGGGGAAGTACCCTAAAATAAAAGCAATGCCTGAAAATAAGGCAGCTAATACGATCGTCGGCTGTGTCAGCATTTCGCTGCTTTGAATCATTAAGTTTCCATTTCCAATAATTAGACCTATCATCTGGGCTGCTACCATAATCAATGCTAACAGCAGCGATAATATTAAACATATAGTAAATAGACGCTCCAACAATTTTTGCATGATCTTGATACCTCCTTGTTAAATTGGCAGGATGCCCATGGCAATCAGCCAGCCTATAAGAATAACCGGTAAAGCATAATATGCGATTAAGATGGCAAACGTTTTTTCCGGGCGGGCTCCTACAATCCCTGAAGCAATATAAATGGACCCAGAGGCTGGGGGCATTTGAGCCGAAGTGGAAGCAAACGTCATTACCACTACTGCTGAAATTAATGGAGAGAATCCAGTAGAGACTAAAATCTCATAGGAAACTAATCCTACAGCTGTTAAAGTGCCCGTTGAGGTTAAAGGACCAGCAATGGCCGTTATACCAAATCCTATTATAAGAACGGTAATCCAGCCCGGTGCATTAATAGCACCCATGATCTGCGCTATATTATCAGATAATCCTAATGTGGTTAACACTTCACTTGAAGCTACAGCAAAAAATATTAGAGAGCCGATTACAGTAAAACGCGGAATTGACCTTTGAATAAGCGCAAACAACTCTCCTGCTGATTTAGGCGCTTCCTTTCTGGCCAGCAGAAATGAAATAGCTATCATCAATGTAGGAATCCATATCACAATATCAATACTGCCTAATGCTTCTTCTCCAAGAGAAGGGATCCCTTCTATCCAATCAGCCAGAGGACCGATGGTTAAAATCAACGGAATAATAGCTCCTAAATAGATAAGAATAGAAGACCAGCCATTTTTGAAAGAAGTACGTAAAGGATCCAACGATTCGGACGGAAATGCTTTTATGTTTTGTGTTTTCACAAAATAACCGATTAACAGAAGCCGATGGAGAAACTGATAGGCCCCGGCTATCAACAAAGCAAGAAAAAATTCACCTGTTGTTATTGCTGCTGCTACCGGTGCAAACCCTAGAACAATAAACATAGAGGTTGTTGGTGGCAGCGCTGAAGCCATACCTCCATTTCCCACCATTACAGAAGCCGCAATTTCTTTATTCCATTTATTCCGAAGCATCCAGGGACCGGTAATCGATCCTGTTGCCGCGGTATTTCCTGAATCGCCGCCGGATAGGGTACCCATTACGGAAGAACCAACCGCATCCATAATGGCAGGAGCGCCGGGAAGTCTTCCTACTAAAGAATTTAAAATAGCTAAAAGCCGCTCAACGATACCAAACTTATCGATTATATATGCCATAAACACAAAAGCGATAGCAGCATACAGTACAGAGAAAGTAGAAGCAAACGTAATACCTTGAATAAACAAAGCCGGTGCTTCCCATCCTCCCAGAGGAACGATAGCTAAAAAACCTACCAGTGCCGCTTCCCCTAAATTACGTTTTAACACAATACTCCAGAATACTAAAACGCTTACAAATATAACGAGAGCAATGATGCCCATTAAGCTCCCTCCTTCATTTCTATTTTTGATTCATCAGGTGTATAACTTCTTTCCAGTCATTAGGTGTTCTACCATTAAAAGCTTCTTTCACATTTCTGTCTGTGATGGCTTTCAATTTATCACGCGTCGCTTTTGTCATTACAGGCTGTATATTGTTCTCCAGCATAAAGTCAGCAACATTTTCCATTTCTTTTACCCGTCTTTCAGAGTGTTGTACATTTCCAGTGATCAATCGATTAAGTATATTTTCAAACGGCTCTTTGTCCATTGTATTTGTAATAGATTGTAGAATAGTATCTTCTAAATCAAGCGCAGAGGCTGTTTCCATTACTTCATGCAAAAGAGTAGACAGGCCTTTCGTGAAAATACTTCGAATAAATTTAATGTTCGTCGCATCTCCTGGGGTTTTATTTACATATTCCAGATCCATTTCTACTCCTCTGCCCCATTCAATGAATGATTCTGCTCCATTCCCGCTAACCATTATCGGCACTTTGTGCTGGTTTCCTTTTAAAGGCCCCATAATGGCACCATCTACAAAAAACTGACTTTTATCTGCCATGTCATCGTTTATTTGTTTCTTTACCTCCGCTGACGCCGTAGATAAATCGACATAAATAGTCTCTTTATTTATATACGGTTCTATCGAAGACCAGGCTTCTTTGGTGAAAGACGCAGGCACTGCTGCAAATAATACACTCAACGTTTGCCGGGCCACTTTTTCAGGTTCATCGAACAATACAGCCTCGATGGATTCAGCTCTTTCTATCGTTTTAGGATGATCATGAAGGTGGTCGTAGACATATACTTTGCTGCTGTTGTTTTGAGCACGAAACCCTTTTGCCATTTCGTAACCCACTTCGCCAAATCCAATAAAACCGATATTCATGTTTTATCCTCCTAATAAGTGAATTTTTTTATTTTCGCTTCCAGCCAATCTGGTTGAAGGGATGTTTTATCTTTTTGATCTGTTTTTTCCACAAAGTTCTTGATGGTTTGTAAACGATTTGTTTCATACTGGAGCTTCTGCTCTGCCTTTTGCAGAATTTCTTCGACTTTCTGCTGCGGAATGATTACTACCCCATCTTCATCTCCCACCACATAATCACCAGGAGAAACTATCGTGCCGGCACAGGAGATTATATTATCAAGTGAACCTGGACCCTCTTTGCTTGGCCCGGCAGGAACAAACCCTTTTGCATATATTTGAATAGTGCTGTCACGAAGCTCCCGGTGATCCCGAACGAAACCATCTATTACAATTCCTTGAATATGAAGAGCCTCTGCAGCTCCTGCCATTAATTCACCTAAATAGGCGGCATTGGTGAATCCTTTTCCGTCTACTATAAGTATCTCCCCTGGTTCTGCCTGGTAAATAGCGTGATGTAAAAACAAATTATCGCCCGGGGCTAAGTCTACCGTTCTTGCCCTCCCAATAAGGGGCTTCGTAAAATTAACAGGTTTTATGGCGTAATTCATCACATTATTCATTTCCATTACATCAGCAAAAATAGAAGATCCGATCTTTTCCATCCTGCTGATTATTTTATTTTCATCCGCTTGCAGGTTTTCTTTCATATTCATCACCCTTAGTAATATTTATTACTTTATTTAATTTATAAGTAATATTTATTACTATAACAACACAATCTTATAATGTAAACCCTTTCAAAAAAATAAATAAAGATTCCTAAAAGGATTGTCAGCCTCTTAGGAATCTTTATTTTATATAGAGAAACAAACTATTTCATTCTTCATCCGTTTCTTTATAATGATAATTCATGCTCGTTAATACATTGTTTACATCGTCTAACCGCTGTTTTGTTTTCGTTGATTGACTTATAGCCGTAGCGTTAATCAGATAATCGACGACTACCATGGCTGCAATAGGAGAATTATGGAAGGCAAGACTTTTGGAATCACAAAGGAGAACGATATCAGCATATTCCACAATAGGAGCAGAATAACTATCTGTAATAGCCACCACTTTTACATCACGAAGTTTGGCTGCTTTTATAAAGTCAATAATTCTTCGTGCATAACGAGGGAAGCTGGCTGCAATAATTAAATCACCGGATTGCATAGAAATAACTTCGTCCACCCAGTCGACTGTGTCCGCCAATACCAACTTACAATTTCCCATTGTTCTGTTCAGCCCGTGTGTTAGATATTGTCCTACCGGGAGACCGCTTCGCACACTCGTGCAGAAGATCTGATGGGAAGAAAGTATTTGATTTACTACTTCATCCAGCTGATTTTTAGACAACTGGCTTCTTACTTGTTGAATATGATTGAGGTGATGATCGATTGTTTTTCCCCATAAATCATCGCTTCCTACATTTTTTAAATTATCTTCCAGTCGATTTGGGGGAGCCGTGCGGTCGCGAAGCAGCTGCTGCAAACCCTTTTGAAACTCACTGTAGCCGGAGTACCCCAAGTTGGATGTTAATCTCATAATAGTAGTAGTACTGGTATTCACACGTTTTGCCAGCTGGTTAATCGTTAAAAAAGCAGCTTCAGAGGAATTCTTAAGTATATAGTCAGCAATACTGCGTTGTGCGCTGGTTAGATTCGATACCTTATTCTTTAAATCTTCCAAAGGATTTGTCATAGCATTCTCCATCTATATGTTTATTTAAGATCTCTACAAGAAAGTAAATACCAATTTTCCCATAGTATTTTTCAGCTTTACATTTATTTCTATGATGGCACGAATGGATGCATTACTAATCATCCATCTGCAAAATCGTTTTTATTAGGTCTGAGCACTCCACCAGAGTAACAGCTGGGGCTTTTCCTTTAATACGTAAATCCCGGCTTTTCCAATCCAATGATTTCATTTGATCGGTTAAGATAACACCCGAGACACCGCTTCCTTCTGGTATATCTACTTCAAAAGGATAGTTCTTTTTTTGATTTGTAATGGGACATACAAACACAAAACCTGTTTTCTCGTTAAAAGAAGCAGGAGACATAACGAGTGCGGGACGTCTTCCCGCCTGTTCGTGTCCTGCCTGCGGATTAAAGTTTATATAAATAAAATCTCCCTGCTCCGGCACCTGCGTCATCAAATAAGTTCCTTTCCAACCGGAGGTGCTTCTATTGCTTCATGTTTGTTTTCCTCCGTCACCCGGGAGAGAAGTTCGTCGAGCGTAGGCTTCTTTCTTAGAGGTTCTATAACGATTGCCCCTCCCACTTGCTTTATTTCCACTTTGGTTCCGTCCGTAAATTTAAAATTTTTCGCTATATTAGAAGGTATACGTACACCCAGGCTGTTTCCCCATTTTTGTACAGTTGCCATCTCAAGAACCTCCTTCATTATAATCTTTTCTTTTTTTATTATACTATAAAAGATATACATAAGTATATCTTTTGAGAAATGAGATAGTATGTTTTCTATGAGGCAGTATCTTACACTATAAAAAAAGCAAACCGTATGTTTAACGGTCTGGTAGTGACCCCTTAAAGTTAGAGTGTAGAATTATGCAGCTGATTGGCTGGCATGTGTTCGGTAATGTACCGGACTCATGCCGGCCAATTTTTGTTTTGTCATAGATGAAACAATAATCCCTCTTATTCAGCATATTTCCTTTTACATCCTATTTCTATCGGTTTTTTTATAATTAAAAAACTATCATTGCTTCAGCCTATGTTATCGTTCGCCAGTTTTTGAAGCTTCTGCTAAAATAGAAATATGACTTATCTTTACAAATGAGGGTTATTCCTCCTTCTTCATTTACAAACTTCAAGGAGCTGTGACAATGAATGCTGTACAGATTGCCTCTTTAGGAGAGGGCATTTTTCAACATAGAGAACAACTTGCCGGAGAAATCGGGGAAATTCTCCGTTCGTCCAGGCACGGCCTGGAAAACGAAGAATTAATAAAAATCCGCTCCACGTTTCTTGGGCTTGTCGGGCAGGCGATGTCGAGGCATGAACGGGAAGAAGCATTGGAGGAAATCAGCCGCTGGGGCAGGGAAATCGGGACCTTTTCCGCGAAGCAGGAACTTCCCCTCGATGAAGCGCTCCAGTTTCTGCCCCACTACCGGGAAGCCGTCTTCCGCTATATTCAGCGGGAGATTGGAGACGGCCGTCTCACATTTACGGAATACCATGCGATTGAATCAAAGGTGAATACAGCCATTGATGAGGCGGTCTATACGTTTTCCAAAGCCTACGTCGATTACAACCGAAAAGCGGCAGAGCTGACGCGCCAGGAAATTCTGGAGCTGTCCGTACCGATCGTACCGCTTACCGAAGATGTGGCCGTGCTGACACTGATCGGCACGCTTGATGCCTCGAGGGCCCAGCAGCTGATGGAAAAAACACTGCAGAAAGGCAGCGAGCTTGAGCTGTCTTATCTGATTGTCGATTTGTCCGGTGTCCATCAGATGGATAACGTGGTGTCCCGAAGCATTCTCCAGCTGCACCAGGCCCTGAAGCTTCTTGGAATTAAGGTGATTCTTTCCGGGATGCGCCCCGAGCTGTCCCAGCAGATCGTAAGAATGGGCATTTCGTTAAAGGCTCTCCGCATTACACGGAGCCTGCCGGATGCTTTGCTGTCCATTGGACTGAAGATAGATTCCAACACATAAATAAAGACCGGCCGCTGGGTTCAGCAGCCGGTTTTTTCTTTACAGCTTCACGCGCACCATACTCCAGGACATACGGGGCAGTTCGGCCTGCAGCGTTGTCTCTTCCAACATGGCATTTCCTTTATTGTGAGGAGCGACTTCTTCCCGGTCTTTCGTATTGACCGCTTTTGGATCGTCGTGCTCCAAGACGATATGCTCAATGATTTCTGCGGTTTCAAAGGAGCGCAGGTCATACGTAATCAACAATTCTTCTTCCAAATGCCTGTTGGTCATAAACAGCAAAACTGTACTAAAATTTACTTTTTAGTACAAGGATTCTTTTCCTACTATCTATTAAAAAGCAGCCTCTCCTATTTCCAGGAATGGCTGCTTAGTGTACTTATATCATAAAATCATTTGGTCCTTTAGCTGTCTGCTTGTTGCCGGGAGACGGCAGACGGACGTTCATCTGTTCGAGAATGTGCTCGACGCTCTGGTAGCTGACGCGCTGCTGGAGGTCTTTTTTCCATTCCGCTTTGGCGATCGTATCCCGCACGGAGCCTTTCACATTCGCTAAGTGAAAGGACAGTCCGGTTTCTTTTTCCAGCTGCAGCAGGAATTCCTCCAGCTGCTCGACCGAGGAACTGTCTATGTCATTCACGCCGGACATGTCAATGACCATCCAGTAAACACCGGGGCGCTTACGAGCTAGCTCCCGGATGTGCTCTTCCACATAGGAGTAGTTGGCAAAGTGAATGTTGGAATCAATCCGCATAAGCATGCCGTTTCGAAACGTCAGCGCCTCCGGGAACCGGCGCCGGTCCCGGAATTCGCCCTGCTCGCTTAAATAGCCGAGCTCGGCGATATTGGGCTGCATGCTCTGCCGGATAATAAACAGCAGCGTAAACACCGCTCCGATAATAATGCCCCACTGAATGCCGACGATCAGCGTAGCAAGAAATGTCAGCACCCATACCCAGCCTTCGAGCGGCCGGACGTCAAACAGGTGCTTAGCCTGGCGGATGTCCACCAGTTTATACACGGCCGAAATAATGATTGCGGCGAGCACTGCGTTCGGCAGGTAGTAAAATAACGAAGTAAAAAATAACAGCACGACCAATACGCCAACGGCTGTCAGCACAGATGCGGCTTTTGTCTGCCCGCCTGCTTCATGGTTGACTGCCGTCCGGGAAAAGCTGCCGTTCACCGGAAACGCCTGGAAAAAGGAGCCTACGAGATTCGACAGCCCCAGTGCTTTGAGCTCCTGGTTCGGCCGCACCGCATAGTGTTCCTTTTTGCTGATGGCACGTCCTATGGAAAGGGACTCCATAAAGCCCATTAAGGCAATAACGACCGCCATCGGCAGCAGATTGACGATCATGCTGCCGGTTACTGTCGGCAGTGCAAATGCAGGAAGCCCTGCCGGTATCTGCCCGACGATGGCGACCCCGGCGTCCTGGAGGCCAAGAAACACGACGGCGCCTATCGCTAACAGGATCGCCAGCAGCGGCGCGGGAAGGCGCGGCCATTTGTTTTTCAGCCAGAGAATCAGCACGAGGCTCAGACTGCCAAGCAGCACCGTATAGCCATTAATACTGTTCCACTGGCTGCCGAGGTCCAGAAGAATCGAATGCGCCCGCAGGTTTCCTTCCGAGTTTACCCCAAGCAGGTGATTGAGCTGGCTTAATCCGATAATAATCGCGACGGCGGATGTGTAGGCACTGAACACCGAGTGCGGAATAAATTTTACAATAAATCCGGCTTTGCTGAGCCCCAGCACCAGCTGAATCAGCCCGACCATCGCGGCGAGCACAATCACGTACTGAATGTATGCACCGGTATTGGCCGGCGCATAGGCGGACACGGCGGTAAACACAAGTAATGAGGTAATCGCCACCGGACCGACCGACAAGTGCCGGGACGAGCCGAGCAGCGCATAGACAAGCATCGGAATGGTCGCGGCGTACAGCCCCATTACCGGCGGCACGCCGGCAAGCAGCGCATACGCCATCCCCTGCGGAATAATCATCACAAGCAGCGTCAAGCTTGCGATACTGTCCTGCTTCAGCAGACTTTTATTATATGTAAGACGTTCTTTATAGGTGCGGTTCACGTGCGTTCCCTTCTTTCTATCCACTCGTCCAATATATGTCTTCTTCTATTAAAACATAAAAAGAGGAGAATCCGCTCGATAACGAATACCCCTCTTTTTATTCATTTGCCTTTATATCATATTTCCTATCTTTTTCCCTCGTACTCTTTTTGTTCCTGTTCTTTTTTTGCCAGTTTTTTCCGCTGGCGCTGGCGGTAGCCGTAGGTGCCGTTTAACACCGCTTCTTCATCTTCAAGGCCCGCTCCAAGCGCTCCGATGCATGTCGCAAGCGACGTGACCATCCATGCAAGAGAAAGGAAATAAGCAAGGCCGACCTCCCTGTCCAACCCGACACTCGATTCCAGCAGCGTAACGGGAATAAATAGAAATACTGCGAAAAAGAAGAGGAAAAACAGGACTACATAGTAACCAAGCACGCCCAGACTCAGCGTTAGAATAGTCGTCGTATTATGCAGCTTCACCATCGTCGGTGATTCTGCCTTTGACGGGCGTTCCCACAAGCCGTGCGAAATAATAATCCAGCTTGTCAGGGCAGTAAAAGCAGCAATCATTAATAAAAGGGAACGCTGCCATTCATAGGCATCCCCGAGCTGCCAGAGGGTAGGGAATATCATCGCGTAGGCCCCTGAGGCAAACGCCAGCGCGATTACACTTTTAAATGTGGAAAAAATGGTCCACGGATTATTGGCCTGAACCATCCCCGTAATTAAACGAACGTATCCGTTCCATTTCGCACGGGCCATAAAACGAACATCAGACTCCCTGCTGCTTTCTTCGGGCTGAACACGATCGATAGGAGCCAACCGCTCAAACCATCCTTTTCTAACCAGATCCCGGGCGTTCTTTTTAAGAATATGCTGCTCGCTCCGGCGTTGGATTCGTTCCATTTTTTCCTGTTCCCTGTCTCTTACTTCTTTCGAGCTGCCATGGTACATTTCACTGAGCAATTGAAGCGAGGCTTCCCGCACCCGTTTTTTCATCGGCACAGCTCCCAGTGCAGGAATCGACAGCTGGGAAATCTTCCGCTCTCCGTTTACTTCTGCGACAAGAAAATTGCCTTCTCGAAAAAAGGGAAGATCGGTAAGACAAACGGCATAATCCCAGCCGTGGGCTTCTTTTACAGCTTCCGCTTCTTTCATAATATCCGAGGCCTTTTCCGCGGAGCCGGCAAACGCATCGGTAATCACTTCTATCTTCCACGATACTTTATTTTCTACGTATAACTCCAAAAAGAAAGAAAAATCCGGTTCTATGGCCTGTGCTATAGAGGAAGCCATTTCCGGGCTCGCTACCAGGCCGATACTGGCTGTATTGCCTGCTGGGCCCTGTTCTGTGACCGTCCGGCTGTTGTTGTCCATGCTCTCCTCCTCGTATTTTAACGATGTGACATAATAACAGCCCAAATCCGGCTGCTTTTATCTTTCCACTACACTCATGATACCATCTTTCAGGCTATGGCTTTTCCGCTGCTCCGAGCATCTCTCTCGCCATGTTTTCCATATCCTGCAGGCCGGAAGACAAGGCGTACTCCGCTACGACCACCGCCTCGGCCGCTCGTAGTTCAATAATGTGCTCTTTCATGTGCGGCCAGGTGATCCCGCCTGCCTTTTCATAGGCATCGATCGCTTTATCCAGGCCGGACTCCCCAAAAATAAGATAATGCGCCGCAAAATCACGGGACACATCGGTTACCGCCGCTTCAGTCCAGTCGATCAAACCGGTCGCTTCCATCTGCGGGTTGATGATAATATGGCCCGGGTGCACGTCGCCGTGCGTTAACCCGGTATGATCCGGCCAGAAGTCGTCATTGGCAAGCCACGCCTGCCAGCGCTCCCACAGCTTTTGATCAACGCCGAAGGTCTGCTTGACCTGTTCCATTCTCGCAGCCATCGATTGTCTCGCTTCGTCACTGTTGTGTACGACGATTCCTGCTTCTTTCACGTGTGCTGCAGGCATGTGATGCAGCTCCGCAAGCAGTCGTCCTAAGGAGAAATGATAGGCATCCGGGCTGTTTTCGATATCAAACTGCCACACGTAGTTTTGAATGGCAGGATCAATCGTTCCCGCGGGCACGCCGCCGAGCTGCTTGTACGCAATCAGCTCCTCCGTGAATACCTGCCAGTCCGGCGCTTCTATCGACGTATGCTGGTTTACCGCATCGAGCACGGCTTTTTCCCGGCTGGCTTTTGCCATTGAATCGCTTCGGCGGGGAATGCGCAGAATCCACTTCTCCCCTGACTCGTCCTCTGCGTGAAACACCTGAAAATCGAGTCCTGACTCATTTCCCTGCATCGTGTCTTCTGTTACATCCAGCCCGTTTTGTGCGGCAAGCTGCTTTACTTCCTGTTTATTCATTTTTTCCACATCTCCTTTTTGTATACATACAGTCCAGAGCAAACAAAAGAACAAACCCTGCTGATTTTAGTCACAAAAAAAGAAAGAAAGGCAGAAAAATCTGCCCTTCTTCCCTGGATACCTTTGCGTCCGGCGAAGATTATTAAAAATGTGCAGACTGCTCCCGTTTGCTCTGCTTCTTGAAACAGAGCCTTTGAACGTATCAAATTACTTGTTCAAAGCCAGGTGACGCAATCTGATAGCTGCAGACATTTTCAATAACCCTCCTTTTCTTTCTAGTACTGCTTATTATATCGAGAGATTATTCGGAAGTCAAAGTGCCGTTTTCTATTGATTATTAAAACACATTCATTACGATAAAGCCGCCGATTCCTGCAAGCACGCCGTAAATCAAGGCCGGGGCCAGTGTTTTTCGGATCACACTGCCTTCTTTGCCTTCCATTCCAACGACTGCACTTGCGGCCACGACGTTATGAATACAGATCATGTTCCCGGCGCCGGAGCCGACGAGCTGCGCGCCCAATACTGTATTCACGTCCACCCCGGTGGAGGTGGCGATGCTGTACTGAATCGGAGAAAACGTAAGCGTTGAAACGGTGGCGCTGCCGGTAATAAACGAGCCGAGCATGCCTAGAAACGGCGCGGCGAAGATCCACATCGGTCCGAAAGCCGCCGCCATGCTTTCTGCAATATAGTCGGGCATGCTGATAATGTCATTGGCGTTCATGCCGGAGTTGCTGAACACGTGCACCATCGCCAGTGTCGCAAACAGCGTAATCCCGGTGATCTTAATCGTAGACAGCGCATCTTTCGCCGACGCGGTGAAATTGCGGAACGAGCGGCGGTGAATCAGTACGGCAAGAATCGCCGTTACCGTCAGGATCGCCCCGGGCGAGTACAGCAGCTCCCACTCCGAGTTGACCCCTTCCACGCCTAGAATATTCATCCACGATAAGTTAATCGCGGTTGTCGTAAATTCCTCAAGCGGAGGCACGACTCTCGTCAGCAGCAGCAATATTACGACAATCACATACGGCGACCAGGCCGTAAGCAGGCTCATGTCTGATTTTTCCGTGTTGATCGTAAAGTCATCCTGCAGGGCATCCGTCCACGTTTCTTTAGGCAGCAGCAGCCCTTTCTTCGCCGTAATGGTGGCAACAGCCAGGCCGGTGAGCGAGCCGAGAATGGCTACAAATTCCGGGCCGAACAGAAACGCATACAGAAGCGCGGAGCTCGTATACACCGCACCAATCATCAGCGTCCACGGCAGCAACGGCCATACGTCCTTGACCCCTTTTCCTTTTCCTTTTCCGAAAAACAATACGAGCACGATGACCAGAATGGAAGGCACAAAGGTGCCGCCGAATAAATCAATTAACGTCACGGTCACCCCCACCTCCTGAAAAAAGGCAGGAGTGGCTTCATCCAGGGTGCTCAGGCCGACAAGCACCGGGGTTCCAACGGCACCAAAAGCAACAGCCGAGCTGTCCGCAATCAGAGCCGTTGCAACAGCGGCCAGCGGCTTGAATCCAAGTGCTACCATTAAAGGCGCCGTAATCATCGCGGGCGTACCAAAGCCGGCGACGCCTTCAATCAACGAGCCGAACAAAAAGGCAACGATAACGAGCTGCACCCGCATATCGGCGGATATGCTCTGAAATCCCTGGTTGATCCGGTCCACGGCTCCGTTTTTCCGCAGCGTATTCAGCAGCACGAGTGCCCCGAATAAAATCAGCAGAATGGTCAGTGTTTTATGGGCTCCCTGCAGAATCGAAGAGAAAATAACCCGGCTTTCCATGCCCCAGAACAGCACCGACAGCACAATAACAATAACGGCACTCAGCGACATCCCCTTAATCGCAGGCATGCGTAATAGGACAAGAAAAAGAAATGGAAAAATAACAGCGCTCAAAGCGGTCAGCATTAGCATAACGGTATCTCCTTCAACAGTTAAAAATGCGCTTTCATTTTTTGGAAGCGGATGAATGCCCATGAAACGTATGCAGCCTATATGTATATCCAGTAATGAAAAAACCCGGTATATAAGATCAGGTCATCTGATGACTAGGTTAACCTATCTCTATTCTATCATGACAGGAAATCGCTTTCAATTTTAATTTTCACCCTTCTTTATTTATTATAAAAGGTTAGTTACTAAGGAATTTTTACCAGCTGTAAAGATTCATTGGTATAAAATATCACATGACTTGTAAAGTTTTACTATTATTACGTTACACTTAAAACAACTACATAAAAGGGAGCGATTAGTTATGCGTAAGAAACATAAAGCTGCAGTGGTGCCGTTAGCTCTGGCATCTGTATTAGGATTTGGCTCATGGGCTGTGTATGCGAGCGAACCGGGGGAATCAGTTGAAGCCGATGCTGCCGTCGAGGAAACGAACGAATCACCGGACGCTGCTGAAGAAAACAAACCGAATATTGAAATCATCGCAACCGGAGGCACCATTGCTGCGGTTGGAGACGAAAGAACGGATCTGGCAGACTATACCGCGGGCGAAATAGAAATAAATGAGTTAATTGAAAAAGTACCTGAGCTCGATGACATTGCCAACGTAACCGGACAGGATTTTACAGGCGTTAACAGCAACGACATCGATAATGAGATTCTTCTAGGCCTCGCTAAAGAAGTAAATGAACAGCTTGCTTCGGATGACACAGATGGTGTCGTAATCACTCATGGCACCAATACGCTCGAAGAAACGGCATATTTTCTTAACCTCGTCGTCGACAGCGAAAAGCCGGTCGTCATGGTCGGTGCGATGAGACCGGACACGGCAATGGGCGCAGACGGAGAACTGAACCTTTATAATGCAGTGCTGCTTGCTGGAAATGAAGAAGCAAAAGATAGAGGGGTAATGATCTCACAGAATGACCGCATCGGTTCCGCCCGTGATGTAACAAAAACGAGCACGATGCACATCGACACGTTTGAATCTGCTGAAATGGGTAACCTCGGAAGTATTATTGATGGAGAGCCAAGGTTTTATACAGACACTACAAGAAAACATACAACAGACTCTGTCTTTGATGTATCGGAGCTGGAAGAGCTTCCTCAAGTAGATATTCTCTATACCCATCAAAGTGACAGCTCTTACCTGTATGATGCTGTCGTAGAGGCAGGTATAGATGGCCTGGTTGTTGCAGGAGCCGGTGACGGCGGACTGTCCACCAATGCACGGGAAGGCGCCGAAACAGCAGCAGAAAGCGGCATTAACGTAGTAAGATCGTCGCGTACCGGAAGCGGCATTGTAACGCCTGATGAGGAGAGCGAATTTCTGACTGCCGATACATTAAATCCGGTTAAAGCCAGAATCCTCCTGACGCTTGCCTTGACGGAAACGGATGACCAGGAAGAAATACAGGAATATTTCAATGAATACTAAGGTTCATTTATACAAATAAAAAAGCTGGCGTGGGATTTCTTCCACGTCAGCTTTTTGTTTATGTCTAACCAAACACCTATTTCAAAAAATACTCCCTCACATCTCCCCAGCTGTCCACCCGCTCGTAGCCGGTAACATGCACGTTGTGCGGGGAGGTAAACAGCAGCCCGGTGCCTTCAAAGCGTTTGAAGTGGCGGGCGTTGTCGTCAATCAGGTACTCGGCGTTAATGATGCCCTTATCACCGCAGAACACAAAGTTCAGGTCGTTTAAAAACGGGAAGTGTTCTTTGAGCCATTCGTACTTGGCATTAAACGATGTCGGAAACTCCATCGCCGCGGTCGTAATAAACACCTCGTGGTCTTCATGCAGCTCCCGGATAACGTCCTGGGCGCCTTCCATCACCTCAAGGTCGCGGAAGAAGCCGGGGTCACTCAGGTAGCCGCGCAGTTCTTCCACCGCGTGGGGACGGACTTCCCGCAGCTTCCGGCCGTGCAGGTCGTCCAGCGTCAGCGCTTCTCCGAAGTTTTCATTGTAGAGCTTTAAATGTTTCGGGATAAGGTCAGCCATGACTTCATCCATATCAATTGCAATTCGTTTCATCTGTTTCTCCTCCTGGGTCTATGTACGTTTCTTTTATTTTATCGTGCGCCGGGACAAAGCTAAAGCCCTATCTAAAAAAGCAGCCGTCTCACAGGCTGCTTTTTGCGTCTCACTGGTTGTTTAACCCAAAAAAACGCCATTTTCGTTTTTTCATATAATCGATCTTGTCGGGGAGGTCGACTTCTACGTGGTCATCGGCCATCACCCGCTCGCGGTTCTGCCGCAGCGACTCGGCCGCTTCTTTCCCGATCCGGCTTTCCACTTTCGCATATGCCTCTTCAAGTTCCCCCTGCCGTTCAGCCGGGCCGTGAATAAAATGAGCCAGATTGCCGCGGATCATATTCATCGCAATCATCTGGGTTTGGCTGCGGTTCCGGCCGACAATCGATGCCGCGCTCACCATGCCAAGGCAGCCTTTGCGGACAAGACGGTAAAACGGGTTTTCATGGTTCAGCAGAGCCCCGGCCAGCTCCGGATACATAATCACCGGATAGTACCCGGCCAGCTCCAGGTCATACAGCACACTCTCCATACTCGAGACCATTTCTATTGATGCCATATCGATATACGCATATCTCGTTTCATTCACATACACCGTATAGTCCTCAAATTTCACCTCGTAGACGGGGGTTCCAATTCCGGCATGGTACGACGCTTCTGCGGACAGCGGCTTTTCGAGCGTTTCCTGTAACCGTTTCTGCCTTTCCGTTAATGCAGCATGTGTATGAGAAGATTCCGAATCTATCATCATGCATCCATCCTCTTTGTTAGACTTGGGTGGGGAAATAAGCAAAAAACGTACGATGTGATTTAAAAACAATTACTTTATTATTCCCCCTAGTTACCCGGGAGAAACCTGATTCCAGAAACATCATTGGAAGGGGTATCATAATCAATCACAAAAAGACGTTTTAATATTTCCTATAATGGTAATAGTATGAACTATCACCCCCGTGATACACGTTTCACTTTACGTGCACGATCTTCACGACCTCCCTGTTCTTTTATAGAACAGGGAGTTTTTTTGTGCTGTTTCTCCTACTGTAAACGGCCGCGTGCTGCTACAGGCACTGCTTCCATCTCCTGATTTTCTCTCAGCAGATACAGCTCATTATGCAGATTTACCGTGCTGCAAATATGATTCGGAACGATTTCCAGCTGATCGCCGACACGAAGTCCATGGCCGGACGGTATTCCTATGATGCCGTGCTCTTCATTCATGCGCTCAAGTATAGCGTCTTCATACCCGACCACTTTTCCAAATCCGGCCAGAAACAGCGGCGCTGTATTCGGCTGCACGTCTGTGGCGAACGTCTTGCTGCCGCCATCAATGACGAGTGTGGTGTCATCCGGCGTACTGACGACCGTCACCACCACGGTTGCCGCACACTGCGTTTCCTTGCATAATCCTAATTTTACCTGCATCGCATCATTAAACACATACGTTCCCGGGCGTATTTCATCGATCCCGTCCACTTCGGCGACAGCAGCAGCCGTTGGAGAAGATCCGGCGCTGATCACACCCAGACCGATCTCTTCCTGGAACAGCTCGTTTTTATACTCGATCAACCGCTTTCCTTCTTCCAGCCCTGCGCCTTTTACATCCAACGTTGGCTTGTTCTCCAGGACCGGTCCTTTGAACGTATACATGCCTTTGATCACAAGCGAAGGCAGCGCAGCGATTGCCTTTGCTGTATCGGTGAGCTGTTCTTTTCTTATGCCGGTGCGCTTCAGGCCGGTATCGACTTCCAGACGCACGTGTAGCATTTGCTTGGCTTCCCCCGCCATTTTGGATAAAAGCCTGGTCCCTTCCAGACTGTCCACCCCTACAACAAGCGTACATTTTTGATGCAGCTCCAATAA
The DNA here is from genome assembly GCF_059510535.1 of Sinobaca sp. TMA16-18. Classification (NCBI taxonomy): domain Bacteria; kingdom Bacillati; phylum Bacillota; class Bacilli; order Caryophanales; family Sporolactobacillaceae; genus Sinobaca; species Sinobaca sp. TMA16-18. The sequence goes on from NZ_JCAKFM010000006.1 coordinate 168,462, forward strand.
GCGCTGCACTTTTTTCTCCGTAACAATCGGATACGCAATAAAGATATTCGTAATTCCTGCCTCTACCATGACTTCTGCTTCCGAGATTTTAGCGGTGGTAATGCCAACCGCCCCGGCGTCCAGCTGCCAGTGGGCAATCATCGGAATCTTGTGGGTTTTGATATGCGGCCGCAGCTGAACCCCGTTTTGATCCGTCATCTGCTGCATCCGGGCGATATTGTCTTTTACTATGTGTTCTTTTACCTTTATGTACGGCGTATCCATCGTCTTCATCCTTTCCCCAAGCTTCCTCTTCTGCCTATAATACTACATGATTTTTCTCGTTCTTCCCACTGCTCCAACTAGTATTCTTCCAAAAGAAAAAGCCCAGCAGCTGCGCTGCCGGACTTCTGATTCCTATTACCTTGAGCTATCATTTAAAAAAACGCCGCTTCGGCTTTTTCATGTAATCCATCTTCACCGGGGAATCGACTTCAACATCATCATCTGCGATCACGCGCGTCCGGTTATTACGCAATGTCTCCGCAGACGTCGTGTCTATTTTGCTTTCAATTTTCGCGTAGGCCGCTTCAATATCGTCCTCTCTCGACTCGTCAACCGGAGAGCCGATAAAATGGGCAAGATTGGCCCGCACCATGTTGAGCGCGATCATCTCTGCTTTTCCCGGGTTATGGCCAAGAATGGACGATGCGCTGACCATACCGAGGCACCCTTTCCGGACTAGGCGGTAGAACGGCGTTTCGTGCGTTAATAATGCCTCTGAGAGTTCCGGATATAGTATAACCGGAGAATACCCGGCAAGCTCCAGATCATACAGGAGCGAATCAATAGAAGCCAGACGTTGAATAGGTGCAATATCTATATAGGCGTATCTCGTATCGTTAATGTACACGGTATGATCTTCATAAGCGATGGTATAGACAATAGAACCAACCCCGGAATGATGCACCGCCTGATCAGAAAACGGCTGGGACAAGGTTTCTTTTAATCGCTTCTGCCGCTCGGTCAAAGACACAGGATTTTTATCAGAAAATTCGGAATCAATCATGTGTAGTAATCTCCCTTTATTCAATTTGTTCTCTAGTGTTGAACAGCTTACCATAGAAAAGTCCCATCTACAATTAATCCGTCTGTTATGACCAAATGACCAAACACAAAAACAGGAAAAGGAAAATACTATTAAAAGGGGATAAATTATTTTAGTTAATCAACGCATTAAATGAGTAAAATAAAAAGCATTATTATTTTAGTTATCAAAGGTTTCATTTCACCAGAATCCGTGTATACTAATAGTAATTCTTATTAACGAACAGTTTATCCTTTATTAAGAAAGAGGTGTCCGCGTGTTCACCAAAATAAAAGATAACGCATACATCAAATACCATAACTACTCCAGCAACCATTTCCTCCAACTGGCGAATAAAAGCAAAACCGAAAGCGAACGAGGCCGTTACTACCGTAAAGCCTTTTACCACAACGAACGCTACTTCTCCTTTGTCCACAAAAACAGGCATATCAGCTGAAAAAAGACCTGACGAGTGGTCTCGTCAGGTCTGATTTATTGTGTTTATTGATTAACCATTTCCAACTTTGCTGTAAGTCCGGGACGTCCAATGGAATAGTACTCCATATTGATGTCCTTTAGTTCCTGATAACCATAACAGTTTCTGCCATCAAATAAAGCAATTCGCTTACCGTTTTCTTTAATAAGAGGAAGAAGGTCAGCGACAATATCTTTCCACTCTGTCAGAATGAAAATGATATCTGCGTCTTCGATACATTCTTTCATCGTATCGGCGTACGAGATAGCCTTCGGAAGAACATTCTTCGCTGCGTCCATGGCAATAGGATCGTATACACTTACTTCTGCCCCATCCAGCACTAATTTCTCTGTAACAGGAATAGACGGGGCTGCACGCATGTCATCAGTGTTAGGCTTAAACGCTAATCCCAGTACCGCTATTCTTTTGTCTTTTAAGCTGCCAAAACGCGTTTCTGCTTTCTCAATTAGTTTGAGTTGTTGCATGGCATTAGTTGTGATAATAGAATTCATTAATGGAAAAGCCATCCCTTGATTTTCGGCCTGCTTTAAAAGGGCTGATGTATCCTTTGGAAAGCAGGAACCACCGTAGCCGATACCAGCACTAAGGAAATTAGCGCCAATCCGCTTGTCCAGGCCCATTCCTTTAGCCACATCTTCTACATTGGCGTTAGTAAACTCGCATAAGTTAGAAATTTCGTTAATATAGCTGATCTTCGTAGCAAGAAAGGCATTGGATGCGTATTTAATCATTTCTGCGCTGCGGCGGTCTGTCCGAAAAATAGGAATACCGAAAGCTTTATTAATAAGAGCTACAACGTCGCCTGCTTCTTCATTATCCGAGCCAATAACAATACGGTCACCGTAAAACGTATCATGAATAGCCGATCCTTCCCTTAAGAACTCTGGATTGGATACTACATGGACCGGCACGTCAGCCAATTCATCGAAAAGAGACTGGATTTTATCGTTTGTTCCTACCGGCACCGTGCTTTTTGTCACCACAGTAAGCGGCGCTTTAATATTGGAAGCAACGGACTGAACAACAGCTTCCACGAAACGAAGATCCGCCGTCCCGTCTTCTTTTTCCGGTGTACCGACCGCAATATACAAGGCTTCTGCTTTTTCACAGGCTTCTTTATAATCACTTGTAAAGTGAAGATGACCGCTTTCGATATTCTGCCTCATCATTTCTTCAATACCTGGTTCATAAATAGGAGATTCTCCGCGAAGAAGCTTCGCCACTTTTTCTTTGTCTATATCCAGGCACGTTACATGGTGTCCTACTTCGGATAAAGAAACACCTGTAACCAATCCCACATAACCAGTGCCGACTACGGAAATATTCATTATACAATAACCCCTTTACACTATTTTCGTTTAATGAAGAAAAAGAGAAGGAAAGCAGCAGCTCCCTTCCCTTTCTTTTATTGGTTAAACTTCACTTTCGTCACGGTGCGTCTCCGCAAATCCGCGGTATCAAAAATGTGCGCTTTTAATGTTTCTTTATCGTGTGAGTTTACATCATTAATTAACTCTGTAATTAAGTTTACATCGACAGGCAGGGTTTTTCCAACATAAATTTGCGGATACACCTGATCACTGTGAACTTCTTCATCGCCAAGAAGCTCTTCATACATCTTCTCACCCGGTCGCATGCCGGTGTATGTAATCCCAATTTCTTCTACCGTATGACCGGAGAGTTCAATCACGTTTTTCGCCAGGTCGGTTATATTAACGGGTTTACCCATATCCAGCACGAAGATTTCACCGCCTTTAGCCAAAGCACCGGCCTGAATGACAAGGCGTGAGGCTTCCGGAATGGTCATAAAGTATCTCGTCATTTTTGGATCGGTTACCGTAACTGGACCGCCCTGCTGAATCTGCTTTTTGAAAAGAGGAACCACGCTGCCCCTACTGCCAAGCACATTACCAAAACGGACCGAAACAAAGTTTGTTTCGCTGATCGTATCCATGTGCTGCACCACCATTTCGGCAACACGCTTGGTCGCTCCCATCACGCTTGTTGGATTAACCGCTTTATCGCTGGATATCATCACAAACGTTTTAACATGATTGTCAGAAGCCACCTCCGCCACATTTTTCGTGCCGACCACGTTATTCTTAACCGCTTCTTCCGGATTACGTTCCATTAACGGTACGTGCTTATGAGCAGCCGCGTGAAATATAACATCTGGCTGATGACGCTTCATGATGGCATCGATTTTTACTTTGTCTTTGATATCGGAAATTTCGGTAACGATCTCGCATGTGAGGTCACGCTGTCTTAGATCCATTTCAATATCATAAATACTGTTTTCACCGTGTCCTAATAGAATAATCTTATCGGGATGAAACTTCACAACCTGTCTGCAAATTTCTGAACCAATGGAACCACCGGCACCTGTGACCATAACCGTTTTATAAGCCACATAGCTTGAAACACTGGAAGTGTCGAGCTCTACTGTTTCACGACCTAGCAAATCTTCGATTTGAACTTCACGGAATTGACTAACGGACACCCGACCGTTCAAAATGTCTTCCATCATCGGCATAATCTGCGTATGCACTTTTGTTTTTTGACACTCTTGATAGATTTTTTGTATATCGCCACGTTGCAAGGAAGGAATGGCTATAACTATATGTTCAATTTCATATTCTTGCACAATTTCTTCAATATCTTTTACCCGTCCAACTACGGGTACTCCTAGAATTTCTAAGTTCATTTTTTTTATATCATCATCCACAAATGCTACAGGATTTAATTCACTATCTGAGCCGCTCATAGTGATTTGACGAACTACCATACGACCTGCACTACCTGCTCCTATTAATAATGTCTTTTTGTATAATTTTTCTTTGTATTTAGAAATATAATTATCTCTAAATATACGCCAAAAAAATCTAGAAGCTCCTAATAACAAAATATGTAGCATCCATGTAATTATCAAAGTTCTACTGAATAATACGTCAAAAACAATAATTTGAAGTAAAGCTGTAATAAATATAGAAAAAGTCACAGCTTTTAATATTTCAGTTAGCTCATTTACACTTGCATACTGCCAAACTCTTTTATACAGCTTGAAAAAATATGCAAAAAAATGATGACTGATTAATAAAGCAATTGAACTAGCAATAATAATACTTGAGTTTACATAGTCATCATTATACAAAAGATAGCTTCCTATAAAAATCGAAAAGATAACTATTACAGTATCAATAGTCATTAATAAGACTAGTCGTTTTACATAATTCAAAAAAACGTCTCCTTTCTATAGAAGTATTAACATAACCCTCTATACTAACTGTGGTCACTATTTTTCATTTTTTTGATTATTCTCTAAGAGATCCTTATTGATAATAGGTATACTTCCTAATATTGATAAGCCCAATAATTTTTCTACATCGCTTTCTGTTTTTATTGTTTGATCTAAAAAATGTAATGTGAATGAAATAATTACCCCAACAATCATACCTATTATTAAACTTATTATTAAATTCAATATCGGAACTGGAGAAGTAGGAGAAATATTATCCGAGACTTGAGATTCAGATAGTATACTTACATTGTCAATATTCATGATTTCAATAACTTCATTTTCAAATACACTTGCAATAGTATTCACTAAGTTTGTAGCAACTTCCGGACTTTGATCTTCGACAGTTAATGTTACTACTTGCGACTCTTCCTCTGCAGAGACTGTAATTTGTCCTTGTAATTCGCTAACAGTTTTGCTAACATCTGTTTCTTCTATAACACTATCGAGTATAATAGGACTAGTCATAATTACGTTGTATGTATTAATTAGCTCCCTATTGGACTGTAATTCTGTGGTAGTTAACGGTTGTTCAACATCTTGTGTTTGATTAATAAGGATTTGTGTCGTGGCTTGATATTGAGGTGTAGCTATAAAAAATGTATATACTGAACTTAAAATTAAAATAATTATAGTTACACTTATTATAAGGTTAGACCTCTTTTTTAAAATTCTAAAAGCCTCTTTAAAATTAATGTTTTCTTCCATTACTTCCTCCATCTGATAATTATTATTTTCTAGCAGTTTCTTAGTGCCTTAAAAGATTTTGATTTAATTCGAATTTATTTTATCATCATGTAACTTACATATTTTCAATGTTAATAAAATAAGTACTATATTTAATATTGCTCCTGCACTACTAAATAATGCGATTGATATTAGATCATTTTTCATATAATAGTAGCTTATAAACATTACAAACGATTGAACAAGCATCGTAATAATTGTAAATTTCAATAGAAAAGATTGAGCTGATAAAACTGGAAGTGTTTTTAAACTCGGTTGACTTGAAAACATGAAGTAAGTCCATAAGGAAATCCATCTCGCATATTCTCCAGCTCTATACCAATCCTCTCCAAAAACAAAACTGAATAATACAGGACCAAATAAAATAACAGTTCCAAAAGGGATAACACCTATTATTAAAAGTCCCATTGTAGCTTTACTTAACAATATAGTTAATCTTTCATTATTTTTGGCTCCTTCTGAAATCCTCGGATAAAAAACATCTCCTACAGCTTTACCTAGCAGTTGAGAAGGTAAAGCAAGAACTGTTTTCCCTATGGAGTAGAACCCTACTGCAATAGGTCCAAAGAAAGTAGTTAGCATTATAATTGGTAAACTTTGTGTGACACTATCGACTAAAACTTCTGGAGCGCGATACTTTGGAAAATCTTTATATTTCTTAACCAACAGCCGCATACGTTTGAATTGATTCCTATTGGCAAGAATATTTTTTTTGAAATTTTCATCATATTTCATTGCTCGAAATAAAAGCACTACAGACATAATACCATTTCCGAAAGTTGCTATAATAATTAATATGACTGCTGAAGGAGTGATTAACCCTCCACCAACCTTAGTTCCGTTCATCATAATTGATTGTAAAAAAGTTATTTTAGCTATCAAATTGAAATACTTTTTCCTTATAACCCATTGATTCATTACTTGGAACATAGCTGAAAATACAATTACTAAAGGTATTAAATATAAATAGGGGGCAATGACATCAATCTGTAAAATATTAACTAAATCTCCCTTAAATAGAACCAGTATTAATATTAGTAGTACAGAAATTATCAAAGAAATAATGATAGAAATTTTGCCTAATAAAATAGCATCCTTGTCTTTTTTCGGGAGAACTATTGACACAGGATACGTCAGCGCAGCTACTGGAATGACAATATTAACCACTGCCATAAAAACCCCTAATATACCATAAGCTTCTGGCCCATAAATTCTAGTAATGATAGGAGCAAAGGCCAATGTGATTATTTGGGCGGCAGCTGTACCTGTTGCAACGATTAATACATTTTTAACAAAATTTCTCTTCATTAACTTTTTTAACTTGTACATGCTTATATCTCCAGACATTTGGATATCTTCCAAAATGAATAAGTACATTTAAAAACATAAAAACAAAATTTTATTTATTTTTAAAATCATACAATAATTGACTGAAATTATTATAGTATTCTGAACGATCATATTTCTCTATTCCAAAAGAAGCATTTTTACCCATTATTTCTCTCAACTCTTTATTATTAATTAATTTTTTTAAAGCAATACTAATATCTTTGACTAACTCTCCATGTCTATTCAAAATAATAGCAAAAGAATCATCGACAAATTCTGGTATTCCACCAGAATCACTTACTATTAGAGGTAAACCACTTGCTCTTGCCTCTATTATAACTAAACCTGCAGCTTCCGGTCCTATAGAGGGCATTACTAACATATCGCTTATAGAATATACTAAAGACATCTCATTATAATCAACATAACCTGTAAATATAATACTTTTTTCTATATCTTTTATTGAACTTTTCAATTTTCCTGTAAAGGTATCTTCTGAATCGGATCCATACCATGAAGAACCTACTACTAATAGCTTTACATGACTACAAGTTTTTAATATTTCTCTATAAGCCTGAATAAGTTCTTTAATTCCTTTGTTCTTATTAATTCTTCCGGAATACAAAATTATGACATCTTCATTTTTGATACCTAATTTTTTTTTGAAATTTTTAGATTTTGAGGTGTTCTTATTGTTTAAAAATTTTTTTGTATCGATACCGTTATAAAGAGTAGCTATCTCATTATTTTCACTATACCAATTCAAAGTTTCTTTAATATAATCACTTACTACAATTATTTTATTAGATTTATTTAATATTTCCGAATTTCTTCGATTAAATGTATGCAAATAATCATTATGAACATGTTGAACGATTTTTCCTTCTGCAATTTCATTTAAGGGTATTGCATATTCCGATTTGTTTTCTATTATAACTAAGTCAAAACTTTCCTCTTTCAAATCTTTAATTACTGTATTTATAAATTGATTGCTTACTTTACATTTAAAATATCTTTTTAAGACATATCTAATAATTCTATTAACCTTATACTTTTTAGTACTAGTGTTAATAAATTTGAATTTTGATTTTTTGTAGAATCTAGATTTATACTCTGCTTTCTTATCGAATATACTATAAATAACTAATGAAAAATGATTCTTCTTCTCATTTTCTTCATAAAAATGTTCTATTAGGTTTTCTGTTGCCCCCCCTTTTACTGGAGGTACTGGCAAAACACCTGCAGATATTATAGCGATTTTCAATTGTTAACATCACCTTACTTTTATATATTCATCTTTATATATTCATTCTCAAGTTTACTCGCTGCAGATTTTATTTCAAAACCATTATCAATAATCAATTTTGAAATATTTTCTTCAATATTTCTATTTATATTTTCTTCCAAATGATTAGCCCATACTACTAGAGACTCGTTTAGAGAGATAGTGTCCACTAAATTAGAAATAATAACCTCTTTTGTTATAGTTTTTGAAATAACACAGTTTACTCCCATCGCTTGAGCTTCTATTAAAACTATTCCTAAACCCTCATATAACGATGGAAATAGAAACACATCAAACACTTGCATTAATTCATTAACATCTGATCTTTCCCCTAAAAATGTTACATTATTTACTAAATTTAATTTTTTCACTTTAGTTTTTATTTCATTTTCAAGAGGGCCTTTTCCTACAAGAATTAAATGGTAGTTTTCATTGCGATCAACTAAATTTTTAAATACGTCTATTAAAAACCGATGGTTTTTTTGTTCTGAGAAATGACCAATATGTCCTATTATATGACTATCCATTATATTTAATTCTTTTAATTTTTTATTTTTAAATTCTTCACTATAGTTAAACTTATTAACATCGATAGCATTTTTTATTATTTTTATTTCGTTTTGTTTTTTTGAGCTTTCACCATATAACCACTCTGAGGCAATATATGAACAAGCAAACCGGTGGGTTGATAATAAATTAATAAAAAAACGAAGAATTTTTTTTATCATTTTTTTCAGTAGGTTTTTTTCTGGATAATTATTATGACTATGAGATATTCTATTAGTTATCCTGTTTTTAAAAGACAGTAGTAAGGCATGAATGTTAGCAAAGTTATAGTGTATATGTATTGTGCTGTAATGATTTTTTTTTAAAACTTCATCGAAGTTTCTATAGTAATTAATTTTTTCTTCTAAATTACCAATGTAAAATATTTTTCCACCTGCATGAAATATTTCTTTATCATAAGTTCCTTTCTCCTCCACTATAAAATCAAATTGCACTTTTTTTTTGTCAATGTGTCTATAATAGTTCATTAGCATTGACTGAACTCCACCCATATTCATGCTACTAACAACATGTAGTACTCTTAACGGTTTGTTCATACGATAAATCCTTTCTAAATTAACTATTTTTATTTTGTTTATTATAAATAAACACAAAAGTTAATATAAACCACAATTCTGTATTTATCATATAAGTTCCACTAAACATTAGCATTGTCAATGGATATATAAATAAAATCATTAAAATACGATTTTCTTCATCCCACCTAATCATGCGAAATAGTTTATTAATTATGGCTATAAAAAATACTGCAACAAAAATCAGGTAAATTAAACCGCCGTTTAAAAGAACTTCTAAGACAATATTATGAGGATAACCACTTACATTCCAAAAACCATAAAGACCATAGCCAAAAAGCGGATTATCTCTTATTAAATTAATGGCACTAATATATACAATATCTCTATTTGATGAACCTTCCCAATTTAAACCAGTATCAAGGGAAATAAATTCTATAGTTCTCATATATCCGTTATAAAATAATTCGTTTTCTAATAAGTTTGGTAAAGCAATTAAAACGCTAACTACAAAAACCGAACCTATCATTGATAGTCCACCTATTTTTCCAACCTTACGACTTTTAAAGACTGAGTACACTAAGAATAATGTATATATGGAGAAAAGAATGATTCCCCCTCTGCCTCCAGAGATAAATATACCTAAAAATTGAACAAATATTAACATCAAACAAATAAAATAATACAACTTACTTTTAAATACTTTAAATCTAACATGATTATTTCCATAAAATAAAAAATATAAGTTTAACCCGAATGCTAGTGCAGCCATATAAGAGGCAGATTGATATGTAGCTCCTCCCATTGAAGTAAAAGAAGTACCTTGTACTAAAGGTAGTATCGATGTAATTACTACTGACACACTTAATGCTAACATCAATACTTCAAACCACTTGATAATATCTTTAAGTAAGTTTTGCTTTTTAATATAAATTGCTGCATAAATCGAAGGAACCGTCCAAATTAAAAAATAAAGAAAATATGTTGTGGCTGTTGAATTAAAATCACTATTTAAATAAACTTCCCATAAAAACAATGCAAATATAATAAATGGAAAGAAAATAGCTAACAATTCTCTTTTGTTCAATAAAGCATTTTTTAAAAATACATATTTGACAAATAAAAATATATTTAATAACGCTATAATAATTACATATGCGATGTAAACTTGGCTTTCTTCAATTCCTTGATATTCATATCCAATAATTGAAGACAACACAAAAAATAAATTAGCACTCATCATTCCAAATATAGGAATTACTTTATTCAACCCTCTCTCTCCTCTGTAATTAATTTTTCAACTAATATATCAACTATCTTCTCAGAAGCTTTTCCATCACCATAAGGATTACTAGCGTAACTCATTGCGTCATAGGTTGACTTGTTTTCAATTAATAATTTAAAGTTATTATAAATATTTTCTTCGTTTGTTCCTACTAATTTTAAAGTTCCAGCCTCAATGCCTTCTGGTCTTTCCGTAGTGTCTCGCATAACTAACACTGGTTTTCCAAGGCTAGGGGCTTCTTCTTGAATTCCCCCACTATCTGTTAAAATTAAATACGATTCAGCTAAAAAATTGTGAAAATCCACAACTTCTAAAGGTTCAATAATTTTCACTCTAGTATTTCCTCCGAGCACTTGTTTCGCAATTTTTCTTATAGTAGGATTCATATGAATCGGATATATTACTTTTATATCTTTATGTTCTTTGACAATTCTTTTTATAGCTCTGAACATATTTTCCATGGGTTGTCCAAGGTTTTCTCTTCTATGAGCTGTAATCATAATTAATTTACTATCTTTAGCCCAATCTAAATGTTGATGAGAGTATTCATCTTTTACTGTAGTTTTTAAAGCATCAATAGCGGTATTTCCTGTCACAAAAATTGATTCTAACTTTTTACCCTCATTAATTAAGTTTTCTTTTGACTTCAATGTTGGCGCAAAGTTGTATTTTGCTAAAATGCTAACTGATTGCCTATTAAACTCTTCAGGATAAGGAGAATTAATATCATGAGTTCTTAAACCTGCCTCAACATGGCCTATAGGAATATTTAAATAGAAACAAGCCAATGCAGTTACAAATGTTGTAGAAGTATCGCCATGCACTAAAACAATATCTGGTTTAACTTCTTCAAGTACGGCTTTCATTTTCTCTAATATCCTTATTGTTACATCAAACAAAGACTGATTTTCTTTCATTATCAATAGGTTGTAATCAGGTACTACTTGAAAAGCATTTAGTACTTGATCTAGCATTTCTTTATGTTGACCGGTTACACACACAAAGGTATTAAAATCTTTTCTTTTTTTTAATATATTTACCATTGGACACATTTTGATTGCTTCAGGTCTAGTCCCAAAAGTAATTAATACTTTCTTTTTCAAACCATCACCCCTCTAAAGTTTATATACTTTTTTATTTTCTTTTTTATGTACATTTTTTGTATCAAGGATTAGTTTATTATTCAGTACGTCGAGCTTATCTTTTATATGATCGTGATTTACCATCAACACTAAAATTTCAATATCATTCATAAAAAGCTCAAATTCTAAATATTGATTTTCAACAATTTTTTCTTTTATTAAGGGATCATAAACTTTTACTCCAAAAGCTAAATGTTCGTCCATTTTTTGTAGTAATTGTAATGTAGGGCTTTCTCTAACATCATCAACATTTTCTTTATAAGTTAGTCCATATAAACCGACTTTAGTAACGTCTTTAATATCATTTTCCAGCATTATATCTCTTATCCTACTGAGTACATGGTTAGGCATAGAATCATTTATTTTTCTTGCTGTCATAATTAAATTCGTTAAATCTGGATAATCACCTACTAAAAACCAAGGATCTACAGAGATACAATGCCCTCCTACCCCAGGTCCAGGCTGTAATATATCCACTCTCGGATGCTTGTTGGCAATATTGATTATTTCGTAAACATCCATATTATCTTCCCTGCAAATTTTTGCTAGTTCATTGGCAAAAGCTATATTAACATCTCTATAAGTATTTTCTATGACCTTGGACATTTCTGCTGATCTTATATCGGTTATAACGATATCTGACTTGCAAAAATTAGCATATAAATTCTTAATTTTTTTTCCGATCATTAAGTTATCTACGCCTATAGTTCTAGAGTTATGCTCTAATTCATAAATCATCTTACCTGGAGTTATTCTTTCAGGAGCATGAGCTAAATGAATATCTTTACCTATTATAAATCCTCTTTTTAAAACCTCCGGTCTAATATACCTATCTATAGTCCCTGGAGAAATGGTTGATTCGATTATTATGATTGCTTCTTTAGGGCATACATCAAGTATATTATTAACTGCTGAAATAACATATTGAGGATCTAATTTTTTATTCTTTTTTAAAAATGGAGTAGGTACTGCAACTATATATATATCAGTTTCTTCATATTCATTTTGAAACTTTATATTATTATCTTTTGCTTTTTTAAATAGTTCACTTATCCCTTTTTCTTCAAATAGTATTTGGTTGTTATTTAAGGAATCAATTACTTTTTCATTTTTATCTGTACCTATTACTTCGATACCTTTTGTTGAAAACATAAGCGCTGTAGGCAAACCTATGTAACCCAAACCAATAATATTGATCATATATAACCCTCTTTTAATTTTTTATGTTAAATCACTTTTTAATTTTTTTATTTGATTTTTATATTCTCTGTTGGACAAATCATTTGATATTTCTTCATTCTTTGAGAGCGGGGAAGTTTCTACAATTTTTTTTAAAATATCAGCTGCTTTCCTAATGTCGTTTTCATCGTACAAATTACTTTTGTCAATTACACGCTCTATGTTTGATTTGTGGTTTTCCATAATAACTGGTGATCTACAAACTTGTGCATGTATTGAACTTAATGTAGTTTCTTTAGGGTAAATACAAATATCACTTGCCGAGTAATACTTTCTAAGTTCATTAAAGGGTTTAGCATCATCGACAACAATTTCGATATGGTTACTAACTTTTTTTATTTTTTCATTAAATTTTTTCATATATTTATCATCTTTTGGACCAATAAAAAGTAATTTTATTTTTTTTGAAAATATATAATTCTCACCGAGTTCTTCGACTATATCAATAATGAGATCTGGTTTCTTAAAATCATTAAATTTTCCAATGTAAGCTATTACAGTATCACTATCAGAGTAATTATATTTTTTTCTTATATTTATTCTTTCATTATGATCATAGTACATGACTTCATCATTATAACCGTGTAATAGAAAATCTATTTTGGATTCTTTTATTCCTATTTTTTGTAAATATTCATATTCTTCTTCACCAAGGGCGTATATCTTATCGTATTTATTACTTCTATTAATAATTGAAGCAAATAAATAACTATAGACTAAATAAAAAACTTTTCTAAATTTATTTTGTGAAGCTACCCATGACATATGACAATCACGAACTACTTTATACTGTGATGATTTGAAACTCCAAAGTCTAATATCTTTAAAGTCTCCTATTCCATGAAGAAATAAAATGTCTGGCTTAATATCATTTATTGTTTTATTCAAATTCTTTAAAATTAATCTAGTGGATAATTTGAATTTAGAATTTAATCTAATTACTTTTACATTCGTTACTTTTTCAAAATGTTGATCTTGTTTTTCATCTACGGATTTATGAAAAGGTGACATATCATTAGAAGTTATCAGAAATACTTCGTCTTCACTATCTTTGTTAGCATATAACAATTCATTTACTTGATATCCTGCTAGTGGATCAAAATAATCTTCTACGTGAACTATCCTCATTTTTATTTCCCTACTTCTTCATAAAGTTTAATGTATTCTTTGTATGTTTCCCTTTTGTTATACCTTTCTCTTGCGCGATTAATAAGTTCCTTTTTTTCAAAAGTTTTTTTATTTTCTTTTATATTTATTATTTCTTCTAATAGCTTGCTTGTATTCCCCTTCTCTACTATAATTCCAGTTTTTTGGTCAATACATTCAATACTACCGCCAGTATTAAATGTTATGACTGGAGTTCCACATGCTAAAGCCTCAACATTGGTAAGTCCCATTACTTCTTCCAAAGTAGGGTTAACAAATACATCTGCACTTGCATATATATCTGCCAATTCCTCGATACTATCAGTTTTAGAAATACCAATAATATTTGCGGGTAACTTTTTCATTTGATTTTTGGTTAAACCTACCAACACTACAATATCATTTGAAGATATTTTTTTTGATAACTCTAAAAAATGATGTAATCCTTTTCTTTTTTCCCAAACACTCGCTACTCCTAATATTAAGAATTTATTTTCAAGATTGTTATTTGTTCTAAAATTATTTGTTGTTGGACGAAAACTTTCTAAATCAATTCCATTATTAATTACCATCACCGGATATTCCTTTAAAAAAGAGTATTTAACTAAATTAGCTAACCATTCAGAAGGAGTTACTATAGTTAAATTATTTACGTTTGAAAAAATATCTTTCTTATCAGAAAAATTTCTTTTCGAATTATCTATAACTCTACTTGTAGGATAAGACTTTTTTTGAGGACATTTTTCGCAATTCACTTCCCATTTATTACATTTAATATAATCAAAATAAGCACAATGACCTGTAAATGACCAACAATCATGCAATGTCCAAATAACAGGTTTATCAATTTCTTTAATAAAATCAAACAATAGCTCTATATTTAAATAATAACCATGTAAGTTATGTAAATGAATAACATCCGGGTTAAGTTCTTCCACTTTTTTTAAAAATTGCATTGTTGCTTGTCTTGATCCAAAGCCATGTCTATCAAAAACTCTAGTTTTTGCTACATGTTTATAATTATCATATTTACTGCCTATTTTAATAGTTTTTTCTGCTTTTACTGCAAGACCTCTTCCAAAAGCAATATAACTATCGTGGTTATATTCTTTAAGTAAAACTTCTATATCAGTAGCTATTCTCCCAGTACTTCCTGTTCCGCAAACTGTATTGATTTGAAGTATTTTCAAAAAAAGTCTCCTTTACAATTTATTAGAATTCACTTCATTACTTTTAGGTCACTTATTATTTTCCAATCAAATAATATTCTCTCAAAATCTTTATCACTAATGCTTGAACCTGTCTGAACTTCAATAAATTCTAAATCAGTTATGCCTTTGATTGCGTGTTTTTCTCCTAAAGACAACTGTATTATTTCGCCTGCTGTTACTTTAGTTACTTTTCCGTCTACGATAAGTTCTCCTTCTCCCTTAACTATCGTCCATACTTCGTCTCTAAAATTGTGATAATGATAACTCGAATTTTTACCCTGTAGTATGCAAATTCTTTTAGTAACCATTTCTTCACCACTGTCATATTTAGCATAATCCAAAACTCTGGACCATCCCCATGCTCTTTCTTCATACATCGGTCTTTGATAATGGTCACTCATTACTTCTTTTACTTTAGGGCTGGAAGCTTTGTCAGTTACTAAGATCCCCTCAGGGCTGGCTGCTACTACTACATTATTTAACCCCATAACTGTTACTGATATGTCTAATTCATTTATTAAGTGTGTATTGACTGAATTGCTGACAATTCCTCTTCCTATTTGTTCTGTAGCCATTTCCTCTGTTAAAGTATTCCATGTCCCTAAGTCTTTCCAAGATCCATCGTAGGTTACAGCTATTGTATGTTTAGCATTTTCAACTATTTCATAATCAAAACTTATTTTCTTTAAGCTGTTATAGGATTCTGTTAAATCACTATAATTACGTGATATATTTTTATCTTTTAATATATTCATTAGATATCCTAATTTAAATGCAAAAATTCCAGTATTCCATAAAGCCCCATGGTGAATGAGTAATTCTGCTGCTTCTTCTGTAGGCTTCTCTTTGAATTCACTTACTGTAAAATAGTTATTATCGGGGTTATTGCCTTTAGGAACTATATAACCGTATTTGCTTGAAGGATAAGTAGGCTTGACTCCCATTAATGCAAGGTCAGCGTTTGATTGGTTTAGTACACTTTCTATTTCACTCATTTTTATAAAGAATTCATCATCTACATAAGCGTCTACTGGCAGCACAACTATCGTTTCTTCATTAGTTGATTTACTAATGGAGTATAGATATGTGGCCGCTAGTGCGATTGCAGGAAATGTATCCCGACGTTCCGGCTCAATAATTAAAGGAACATGTACTCCAATTTGATTGTGTATCATATCTCTTTGCATTTTAGATGTTGCTATGACGGTATCCTTTGTTAAATTAAGTCTTTCCAGTTGGCTCCAGACTCTTTGTACCATTGATTGTTTATTTCCGTTCTCATCCTCTAATACTTTCAAGAATTGTTTAGACCGGGTATCGTTAGAAAGAGGCCACAGCCTTTTTCCGGAACCACCGGAAAGTAATACAAGCTTCATAAACGCTCCCCCTTTCTTGATTTTTCAATATTTAATCAAACATAATGTTGGCAGTGACATTATTCTCCACTTTTTTCATATCTTCTGTAACCATAATTTCTACCAACTCTTCAAATGATGTGTTCGTAGGATTCCAACCTAACAGTGATTTTGCTTTTGTTGGATCTCCCAACAATTGATCTACCTCTGATGGCCTAAAGAATCTTGGATCCACATCTACTACAATTTCTCCTGTAGCTTTATTTGTACCATACTCCTGTGCATCTTTACCTGACCATTCTATTTCTATTCCAACTTTAGAAAACGCTATCTCTACGAACTCTCTTACGGTGTGCATTTCTCCCGTAGCAATCACAAAATCTTCCGGTTTACCATGCTGCAATATGAGCCACATGCATTCAACATAGTCTTTTGCATAACCCCAATCGCGCTTAGAGTTTAAGTTTCCTAAAGATAATTTCTTCTGTTTCCCTTGTGCTATTCTTGCAGCAGCAAGCGTAATTTTTCTAGTTACAAATGTCTCGCCTCTGCGTTCCGATTCATGATTGAATAAAATACCATTTACCGCAAACATATTATAAGATTCCCGGTAATTTTTGGTAATCCAGAAACCATAAATTTTTGCTACACCATATGGAGATCTCGGATAAAAAGGCGTTGTTTCTTTTTGTGGTACTTCCTGTACTTTTCCGTAAAGTTCTGAAGTAGAAGCCTGATACACTCTAGTACTTTCAGTTAAACCAAGTATACGAACTGCTTCTAATATGTTTAATGTACCTGCAGCATCCACATTTTGTGTATACTCAGGCATTTCAAAAGAAACTTGTACATGAGATTGGGCTGCCAGATTATATATTTCTTCCGGTTTAATTTCACCAATAACACGGATTATATTTGTCGCATCTGTTACATCGCCATAATGAAGGTGAAAATGTTCGTGCCCTACTATATTTTCCAACCGATCTTGGTTATAAGAAGAGCTCCTGCGAATTATCCCGTGGACTTCATACCCTTTTTCTAAAAGAAATTCTGCTAAATATGACCCATCTTGACCAGTAACACCTGTAATCAATGCTTTTCTCATGACACCCTCCGAATAAATTAATTATTTATAGACGCTGCTTCATTTTCTACGAACCACTGATACGCTTTTTCCAGCCCTTCATTTAATGAAGTATCTGCTTTCCATCCAAGTGAATTAATTCTTGTTACGTCAACTAACTTTCGCGGTGTGCCATCGGGCTTTGAAGTATTAAAGGTCAACTCTCCTTCAAATCCTACAATACTTTTAATTTTTTTTGCAATTTCTTTAATAGAAATATCTTCACCAACACCAATGTTTACAATCTCATCGTTATCATAGTTATTCATAAGGTACACGCAGGCGTCAGCCAAATCATCTGAATATAAGAATTCTCTTTTAGGAGAACCTGTTCCCCAAATCTCTACTGAAGAAGATTTATTTAACTTAGCTTCATGAAACTTTCGAATTAAAGCAGGTAAAACGTGAGAAGTCTCTAAATCAAAGTTGTCGTTCTCCCCATATAAATTTGTAGGCATAGCTGAAATATATTTAGTTCCATATTGTCTATTATAGGACTGACACATCTTTATGCCTGCAATCTTAGCAATAGCGTACGGTTCATTAGTAGGTTCCAATTCTCCAGTCAGAAGGTATTCTTCCTTCATAGGCTGGGGTGACAGCTTTGGATAAATACAAGTGCTTCCCAAAAACAATAATTTCTCAACATTGTTTTGATAAGCTGCGTCAATAACATTTGTTTGGATCATTAGATTATCGCGAATAAAGTCCGCAGGGTATTCATTGTTAGCTACAATACCGCCTACTTTGGCTGCTGCTAAAAAAACATAATCAACTTTTTCTTCTGCAAAGAAGGAATCAACTTGGTTTTTATCTCTTAGATCAAGTTCACTGCTCGTTTTGTAAACTAAGTTTTGATACCCTTCTATTTTTAATTTCTTTAAAATCGCTGAACCAACAAGCCCTCTATGACCGGCTACATATATTTTTGAATCTTTATTCATACTGCCCACCCCTTCATTTTTTAGAAATGAATTCTTTAACTTTTAAGCCTTTATAACCCATATATTTTAGTAGGCTGAATTTTCCGCCGTTCTCATTAATAGCCTGTTTCATTTCTTTTGTAATTGTTATGGTACTCTTTATACCTGAACTGCTTACGCCACCTTGTCTCATTATTACCAGGCTTCTGTTTAAATACTTACTCTGCACATTATGATTTTCCAATAAACGGTACATCAATTCTACATCAGCTGCGATTTTAAAATCTGTTCGATATAAACCGTGCTTTTTATATAACTCATTTTTACAATAGAATGTAGGATGAGCGGGTGTCCAACTTTTTTCAAACAACCCTTTTTCAAAAGAGCGCGAGGTCCATTTTCTAGTTACTTTATCGGTATTTTGAAAATCAACATATTTTAAATTTCCATATATGCAATCTATATTTTCATTCTTAAACTCTTCCGCCATAGCTTGTAAAACATTATCATCATTATAGTAGTCATCTGAATTAAGAATTCCTACTACCTCTCCAGTGGCCATCATAATACCTTTATTTATAGCATCGTAAATACCTTTATCTTTTTCCGAAATCCAGCGTAGCTGTATATTAGGATATTCTTTTGCTTTTTCTTCGTACTTCTTAATCAAGTCAACTGTTCCATCTTTAGAAACACCATCTACAATTATGTATTCTATATTATCGTGTGACTGAGAAAACACTGATGTGAATGTATCTTCAATAGTATTTGTACTATTAAAAGCTACCGTTATTACTGAAATCTTCAAATCTAACTTACCTCCACATTATGCTCATTTTTTATCGCTCTGTTGCGACTAATGTTTCATTGAAACTTCTAATTTGATAATTTTCTTTATAAAAGCTCATGCCGCTATCATACACTAAATTGCCGAACAGTTTATTCACTGTTGGGACATTGCCTATCATCTTATTAATAATAGGATTACACGCCTTGGTTAGCCAAATTTTTTTCTCGTGCATCTCACTAATTGTTTTCACCATTTCACTTGTATTCACATACTCTTTATTTTGCGGAAAGAATATGCCGGATTCTTCATTTACTATCATTAATCGGATAAATTCGCTTAAATGATCAATGTGCAGCATGCTGCGCTGGTTGTTTATGTTGGGAAACACTGGCAGCAGCTTGGCTGCTTTAGCGAGCTTAGGGTAATTTCCTTTTGAGTTTCTTCCATAAATCATTGGTGGTCTGATAACTACTACATTAAACTGGTCATCTCCTAATGGAATGATGCCTTCCTCTGCCTGAAGCTTGCTGCGGCCATAGAAATTACTTGGCGTTGGCACTGTACTGCGATCAATGACTCTTTTCTCAGCCGTGCTGTCGCCGTATACGATAATACTACTCATAAAAATAAACTGCTTTACTCCATCGTTTTTTGCTTTTTGGGCTACATTTATTGTTAAATCGCGGTTTACTTTATAATATTTTTCTTCCATATTAGGATCTGTTGATACGTGCGCAATGCCGGCGACGTGGAACACTACATCGTACTTGGAAAAGTCTTTTTCTTTCCACTGGTCGTCTCGTACACTTAGCGTTTCTATGTTGTATTCATCAGGATAGTTACTCAGCCACTCGGTCAGGCTGTTTCCTATATAACTGTTTGAGCCTGTGATAAGAATGTTCTTCATTTCGGTGTGCTCTCCTTGCCTGCGTCATCTTTAGCCTTGCCTTCGACAACGCCGTCGCTTTTTAATACGCTGTTGATCGTGCCCAGGAAACAGCGGATATCCATTAACGGACCCATTTTCTTTACGTATTCGCCGTCCAGTCCGGCTTTCATATCAATCGGCAGCTCATCGCGTCCGTTAATCTGTGCCCATCCGGTAAGACCGGGCGGCACGTCGTTGGCTCCGTATTTATCGCGTTCTTCAATCAGATCATACTGATTCCAGAGCGCAGGGCGCGGGCCGATAATACTCATGTCGCCTTTTAAAATGTTAATAATCTGTGGAAGTTCGTCCAGGCTTGTTTTCCGGAGAAACTTTCCGCTCTTCGTAATAAATGCTTCCGGGTCCTGTAGCATATGGGTTGGCATGTCTTTAGGGGTATCTGAACGCATCGTTCTGAATTTCAGTATGTAGAAGTGCTCTTTATGAAGGCCAACCCGCTTTTGTTTAAAAAACACAGGTCCTTTTGAATCTTTCTTGATCATTACGGCAAGTAGCACTATATACGGCCATAGTACGACCAGCGCACAAAAAGAGAGGCTGACATCGATCAGCCTTTTTATTTTAACGTACATCGGGATATTCCACTCCTTGATGAATGTATGTATGCTTATTGTTTAATTTCTTGATATTCTTCCAGCATTTTCCTGTAATTGTATCTAAACACCAAGCTATTGTCCCACTTTCGTTCTCTTTATTCAAGGACATATCTAAAAATGGGCGTTGTTTTTTTCACGCAGAGACAACCCGGACAGGTACAGAACCAACTGTTCTCCTGTCCAGGCTGCCTGGTGTATTAAATCAGGCCGAAGCGTCTTTTGCGCTTCCTGCGGCTGATATGTTCGGGCTTATCGACCAGCACCGTTTCATTTTCAATAACGGCGATGGCATTGTTTTTGAATGTGTCGACAGCGCTGCGGCCGAATTCTTCTTCTATCAGCTCATATGCTTCTTTGAGTACAAATGGATTGCTTTCCACGTCGCTCGCGCTCGTCGCGATAAAATGCGCCAGGTTCGATTCCAATAAGCTAAAGCAGAACTGCTGCAGGTCTCTGCCGTACTCGCCGATTACAGCGCCTGCGTTCAGCTGAATTAACGCGCCGTTGGTGGCGAGCGTATACAGCTGGTCCGGCTCTTTAATAAATTCCATTACTTTATCGGGATTGGCAATAATCGGCCGGTATCCTTTTACCTGTAGATCATAGAAGACATTTTTACTCAGAAGCGGCACGGCATGCTCCGGGAATTCCAAAAGCACATAGCGGCTATCGCATAAAGGAATAGCGCGGCTTTCCGTCAGTTCCGCCATAATGTCTCCGTTCAGACGGATCTCATGGCCGGCCCTGACGTCTACGCGGATATTCTCCTGATTCAGGCGTACATTCAACTCTTTAACCTGCTGCTGAATGGCAGCCCCGGTGTGATAGCTTCTTCCATCATTGTGATGAGGGGTCGCTACTATCGTATGAATGCCCGATGCTTCCGCCTGCTGAATCAGCGCAACACTTTCTTCGATCGTTTCCGGTCCGTTATCCAGCCCGGCCAATACGTGCGTGTGAATATCAATCATGTGTATGACCCCCCTCTAAATTGGTGGAGATGTACTATGTCATGATAATCGCGTGCGTTTTTGCTTTATATCTATGTGTTTTTTTAATACGTATCAAAAATGCCTGATATTCACTATAGTATACTTTTTACCTATTTTAAAGTGCCTCTTGTACTAGTACATGCTTTTCATTTCGAGTGAACCAATACTTAGTACCTCCTCTTTTTTCACAAAATTTAATAAAGCACTCAGCAACACAACCCTAAATACCCTGCAGGTATAGGATTTCCGCATAAGAAAAACCGCCTTTCAGAAAAGGCGGCCGGATTGTTATTTAGAAAACCATTTTCGTACGGCGTTCAGCCGGCTTTCTTTAAAAGGTGGATACATGACCGATGGGGAAAACGGGCTTTTGTTTTTCAAAATGCTCTTGTAGTGGGTGAACGTGTCAAAGCTTGCCTTGCCGTGGTAGGAGCCGATGCCGGAATTGCCAACGCCGCCGAACGGCAGGTTCGGGTTGGTCAGATGCAGAATCGTGTCGTTTACGCTGCCACCGCCGAAGGAAAGCGTAGTAAGAATATGCTCCTCCACGGTTGGATTGTTCGTAAACAGATACAGCGCAAGCGGCTTGTCGAAGGAACGGACAATGTTAACTACTTCGTGCAGGTTGCTGTAGGTGAGAATCGGCAGAATCGGTCCGAACACTTCCTCCTGCATCACCGCGTCTTCCATCGTAACGCCGGTCATAAGCGTCGGCTCGATATACAAGTCTTCCCGGTCGCTGCGTCCGCCGTATACGACCTTTTCCGGATCAAGCAGCTTCTTTAGACGCTCCCAGTGCTTGTCGTTTACCACACGGCCAATGTCCGGGCTTGCCTGCGGGTTCTCGCCGTAGAAGTCACGGATCTTCGCTTTCAATCGGGCGACGAGTGCGGTCTGCAGGTCTTCGGCGACAAGAATATAGTCCGGTGCGATACACGTCTGGCCGTTGTTCATGCATTTGCCCCAGATAATCTTTTCTGCTGCTTTATCAAGATCGGCATCTTCATCGATAATCGCCGGGCTCTTGCCGCCGAGCTCGAGCGTAACCGGCGTCAGGTTCTTCGCAGCCGCCTGCATCACAATTTTGCCGACCGGGGTGCTGCCGGTAAAAAACATATAGTCAAACGGTGCGTGAATCAGCGCCGAGGTCGTTTCTTTTTCTCCTTCTACAACGGTAATGTAGGCCGGATCAAAGTATTCAGCAATCATTTTCCGAACGACTACGGCAACATGCGGCGTAAACTCGGATGGCTTCAGTACGGCAGTGTTGCCGGACGCCATTACTCCGAGAAGAGGCTCGATCAGCAGCTGAAACGGGTAGTTAAACGGGCCGATCACAAGAACGGTGCCATACGGCTCCGGGTAGATCATGCTTTTCGAACCGGTCTGCACGATCGTTCCCTTCACTTTTTTCGGCTCCGCCCATTTGGGCATTTTTTTCTTCATATCTTTTAGACTCATCCGCAGCACACCGATTTCGGTAAGGTACGCTTCAAAGGCAGGCTTGCCGAGATCCGCTTTCATCGCTTCAATAATCTGGTCTTCGTATGCTTTAATCGCTTGTTCCAAAATGTTCAGCTGGCGCAACCGGAAGGCCGTGCTTTTCGTTTCGCCTGTATGAAAGTAGGCCTGCTGGGTATCGAGAATCTTCTGTACATCGGTCGTTTCCATTGTCTGCATAAAGTGTAATCCCCTTTTTCCTGTTTTTGTACTAGTACCCGAATGATGCAGGCGTTAAGCGTGGGGACGGCGTTTAAGACACATTCCTCCGGCTGCAAGATAAAGTACGGATGGCAGAATGGACGCGCCTAACGTCACGAGAAGCAGTCCGATTCCCATGCCGATCAGCCAATACCCGGTTTTTTTCGCATTGGCGCCGATCATAGGGAGCACCATTACCGCGAGCAGAAGGGCTGCGATGTTGGCGGCAAGGGTCACCCCATCTGCGGGCCAAATGCCATACTCCCCGGAATGTCCGCCTCCACTTCTGTCAGCATCCACTGAAAGCCGGCGGAAAATACCGCGAGTCCGTGCAGGATCATTGCTATAATAATAAGCGTGCGTTCTATCGTTCGTTTCATGGACTCCCTCCCCTATTCTTCCTGTACTATACCGGATGAGAAGTGCCTTGATCAAGAGAGCGCTTTCTAAAATAGAACGCTATATAATGGAAGAAACTAGTACCGGAACGTGCGGCATTTTCCTTTTTTATAACAAAAGGAAACAATATGTCAATACTGGTGAAAGTCGCTTATGTTTCTGCCGATATAACGAAAAAGACGTTAATGGACGTAGAGAGTATGGGGCGAAGTGTATGACAGGTGAATGGATTTATTCTGCATTGTTCGAGCAGCTGACCGAACGGCCGTGGCTGTTTCTCGTATGTGTCCTGGCGCTGATCGCTGTATTGATCAGCTTGACCATGCTGCTCAGCCGGGAGTGGTTTCAGGAGCGTCACAGAAAATGGCTGTTTGCGTTTCACGATATGTATGAGCAGTCGATAGACTGGACCTCGGATGCGGCGGCTGTACTTAATCGGAACGGCACAATTTTAATGTGGAACCGGGCTGCCGAAGAGCTGCTTGGCTATCCTAAAGAAGACATGCTCCACAACAAAGCTACGTTTCTTGCATCCGGGGATCGCCGCCGTATTCCAAAGACTCTGGCAGACTGTACGGAAGAAAGACTGATCCCGCTGCAGGCACAACACAAGGACGGCAGCCTCATAGATATACTGATTTCTCTTCAGCCGCGGGAGCATTTCTATACCGTGATTCTTCGGCAGGATATTCCAGCATCGGTTTCCAGAGGAGCTGTACAGCAGATAGATACGGATCCCCTTAACGGACTTCCTAACCGGGCTGCCCTGCTTCTGTATCTTGAAGAGCAGACAACGGACAACGCTTCCCCTTTCTCTGTATCACTTCTATCGATTGATTCGTTTCCACGCCTGGCGGAAGCACTCGGCCAACAGCCGTCCGAGACGCTGCTGCTTGATATGACAAACCGCCTGCAGGCGGTCCTGCCAAACGGTGCTTTTCTCGCCCGCTGGAGCGACTGCGATTTCGTTCTGCTTCTGCCTGAAGAAGATGTGTCTCTCGCCGGCCTGTGGGAACAGCTGCGCCAGCAGTTGAAGCAGCCCTTTTCGGTGAACGGCCTCCAGCTGTTTACCCCGCTGTCGATCGGGGTGTGCTTTTATCCGCAGGACGGGACGAATCCCGGCACGCTGCTGCAGCATGCGTATGTTGCTAAAAGGCAGGCCCAGCGGATCAAGGAAACATCCGTGTCCTACTTTGACGCCTCGATGATGAGTCATATTGAACGGCTCTTCAAACTGGAAGCCGATCTGCCGCTCGCACTAGATAAGAACGAGCTCGAGGTATACTATCAGCCGCAGGTCAGCCTCGCCGACCGCAGCATCGTCAGCGCGGAGGCGCTTCTGCGCTGGAACCATCCCGGTCTGGGTCCGATCTCCCCGCTGGAATTTATCCCGATCGCTGAAGAAACGGAAACGATTATTCCGATCGGCTGGTGGGTGATCGATGAAACGCTGCGCCAGTTTAAAACCCTGCAGAAAGCCGGCACACCGGTGCAGCAGATTGCCGTGAACGTGTCGCTCGTGCAGCTCGAACAGCCGGCATTCACAGATCAGCTGGAGGCGCTTCTTCGTTTTCACCAGGTAGAGGCCTCGTGTCTGGAAATTGAGCTCACCGAATCGGTCATGCGGGAGAGCAGCCGGCTCCGCCGCGTGCTCGAGAAACTGCAGCAGATCGGCGTCACGCTTGCCCTCGATGATTTCGGCACCGGCTATTCTTCCTTAAGCCGGCTTCATTCCCTGCCGCTCGACCGCCTGAAGATCGATAAATCCTTTATTGATGACATTGCCGTGAGTCCCTCCGCGTTAAACGTCGTTCATACCGTTGTGTATCTGGCCGAACAGACCGGACTCGACGTGATTGCAGAGGGAGTGGAAACGATCGAACAGGTGCACATATTAAAAGAGTTGAAC
Source organism: Sinobaca sp. TMA16-18 (assembly GCF_059510535.1). Classification (NCBI taxonomy): domain Bacteria; kingdom Bacillati; phylum Bacillota; class Bacilli; order Caryophanales; family Sporolactobacillaceae; genus Sinobaca; species Sinobaca sp. TMA16-18. The sequence goes on from NZ_JCAKFM010000006.1 coordinate 194,522, forward strand.
TGCCTGTTTTACCAGGGCTATTATTTCGCCCGCCCTCTCGCAGCCGGCGCCTTGAAAGAAACCGTCCGCCATTACCAGGTGCCTGGGGAAGTCCCAACTGCCGCAGGTGTATAAACGACAAAAAGCCGCCCCGAAGGACGGCTTTTTGTGTGCCATCTTATTTTCCAAAAACAGGCGGCGACTCCGGCAGACCAGCCACAGGTGAAGCTAAAGAGGTTGTTTTTTCCTCTTTAGCTTAAGGCTCGGCCTGCGGAAAGCGTCCGTCTGAAAAGGCGTTGTTATATTATTCCTGGAATCTTCCTCTCTGGCGGAGAAGCTCGCGATCGAGGCTTTTGTTTTCTTCAAACGCTGCGCGTCCGTGCAGCCAGAACAGGTTGTTCACCATTACCAGGTGTCCGACCGGCAGGTTCAGCTCGGTCACGCTCTTATCCGCTTCAAGGGAGGCGGACATGTCGCGCAGGTATTTGGCTTCTGCAATGGAAGCCGGGTTCGCAAACTGGTCAATAAAGCAGATGCACGGTTCGCCGTTATGCAGGAAGAACGTCTTGCGGTTGATTTCTTCGCTCACGTTCTTGCTTGCCGGTGACTTGTAGAGTATTTCCTTCTGCGCAAATGGGTGATTGGCATAATGATCCAGCTCTGCCCAGTCGTCAAGGTGAAGCAGGCGCGATTCACCGCCGACGGCATTTTCTTCGTGCATTTTCATCATTAAGAGCCAGTCGGTCTGGTCGCCGACGAAGGTTCCGTCCGTATGCATCGTAAACAGGCGGTAGGCCTGGCGCAGATACGAGTCACTTGCATCCGTATGCTTCACGGTAAAGCGGGCATAGTATTTTCCTGACATCGCATCGAAGTTGCACTCGCCTACTAAATGCGTGAGCGCGGTGGAAAACAGCACAAACTCATCGGTGTTCTTGCGCTCTTCGTTCAGTCCGATCGTGAATCCGCCCGTGCGGCGGTCCATCAGAATCGACTGCACCGTTTTCGTGAATGCTTCGCCGAGCACTTCCTGAAGCGCATTGGCTGCGATAAAACGCATGTACGGCACGTATTCCAGCTCCTGCACTTCCACGTGTTTCACTTTATCGAAGAACGCATCGAGCGCTTCTTCTTTAATATCAATATGGTACATCCGGTCGTTCTGGGGATGCTTCTGTATGGACAAATGCTTCGTTTCCTGCGAAAAATCCACGACGTTCTGTTCTGTAATACTCATAATAAAATTCCTCCTTTGGATTGGGTAATACAAAGCCTGATCGTTCCGAGCACACACAAAAAGCCAGCCGGTGCACACGCAAAGAAGCTCATGTGAACGGCTGGCTCTAACAGGCGGACCGGCTCTTCCCTTAACGGAGGAGTCCACGCCTTATTAAACAGCATTATTGGTTTTTATCGTGCACTTACGATTTGGTAAGGATTGCTCCGAATCAAGGTAAGCGTTACCAATAATATATAGGATATTCCGACTTCTGTCAACCAGGCCCCGTGCCGGCTTACCTGGTTTCTCTTTTCTGCAGCTCATTAAACTGGGTATACAAGTCTTTTAACGCCGCTATAATAGCGTTTTTGGCTTTGCCGGAATAGCTGTACTGAATCGCTTTAATCGGCTCTTCTATTCCATTTTTCAAGCTGTAGCCCCGGAACAGCTGGTTAATAAATTCTCTGCCGTGTTCGGTGGCAAGCGTGCAGGAGCACTGGAGAATAACCCCATACTGCCTGTCAATTTCCGCAGTGACCGTCAGCGTCTGAAACAAACTTTGTGCGGCCATTCCTTCCGGAAGCCTGGAGTGTCCTGCAATAAAAATAATATTTTTTCCATTCATCTGTCTTGTCCTCCCGGCTGTTATTCAGGCTGGCGGCACCAGCCCGGGGTGGTTCTATTTTATCGTATGGGTATTCCGGCGGCAGGGCAACGTATTTTTTTCATCAGATCGTGCCGTTATTGATTTTTGGATCCAATATAAAGTAATTATACCAAAGGCTTATCAGAGAAAACAGAAAAAATACTTTATTTATCAAGAATATACTTACTAAATGGATATTTTTATGATATTATACAATCATAGATTGGATCCCATTTACACAGATTTTTATAGAAAGAAGAGGAAGCTATGGAACATACCAACACGAAAAATCCGAATCCGACGAGCGAAGACCTGGTAACGGAAACGCTGCGGGCAGCGATTCTGGACGGGGAGTTTCAGCGCGGGGACCGGATCGTTCAGGAAGACTGGGCCAAACGCCTGCAGGTAAGCCGGATGCCGATCCGCGAAGCACTAAAGCGCCTGGAGTTCGAAGGCCTTGTTAAAAACGAACCCCGGCGCGGCGCGATTGTGTATCCTATTTCCATTAATGACATCGAAGAGATTTACACCCTGCGCTCCATGAATGAAAGCCTGGCGGTGGAAAAGGCGCTTCCTTATTTGGAGGAAGCGGATTTCGAAGAAATGGACGCGATCCTGACGGAGATGGAAACGATGGAGTTAACCGAGGCATCCTTTGACCATTATTCTTCCCTGAATCAGCTGTTTCATAAGAAGCTGATGGAAAAATGCCCGTGGAAACGGGTGCTGCACAACACGGAGATTCTCCGCAATCACTACCTGGCGATCAAAAGCCCGATGATTTTGACCCGCTACACCGACAAAGCCAAGATGGAGCACCGCCAGATTCTGGCCGCGGCCCGTTCCGGCAAAGTTTCGCTTTTGAAAAAAGTAGTGGAGTACCATATTGAACGAAACAAAAACGATCTGATCGACAACATTAATTTGTAAAGATGGAAAGGAGACCAGTGCTATGGAAACCGTTCAGCTCCGCTACACCGAACAGCAGCTTCAGCCTTTTCTGCAGCGTCTCTTTACTGCGGCCGGCGTCGAAGAAGGCCCCGCTTCGCTCGTCTCACAGCATCTGGTAACCGCGCAGATGCGGGGCGTAACGTCCCACGGTGTGATTCGCACCGGCATTTATATTAAGCGCTTACTCGAAGGCATCGTAGAAACAAAAGCGGATATTACGATCAAACGGGAAACGCCCGTCAGTGCCGCAATAGACGGCGGCAACGGTCTCGGTATTCCGATCGCGTCCGAAAGCATCAAGCTTGCCGTCCAGAAAGCCAAACTCTCCGGCATCGGCATGGTGGCGGTGACCAACTCCAACCACTGCGGGATGCTTGCCGATTATACGAACTACGCGGCTGATCAGGGCTGCATCTCCCTCGCTTTTACCAACTCCCCTTCCGCTGTCGCTCCGTGGGGCGGCCTGGAAAAATACTTCGGCACGAATCCGTTTTCCTACGCCGTTCCCCGCCGGGACCGTGCGAACATCGTCTTTGACATGGCCACCAGTGCTGTTGCCAAAGGCAAAATTATTGCGGCAAAAAACAACGGTGAATCGATCCCGCTCGGCTGGGCGATCACAAAAGACGGCGAGCCGACAACCGATCCGTCCGAAGCGCTTGACGGCCTGCTGCTTCCTGTCGGCGGCCCGAAAGGCTACGGGATTGCATTTCTCGTGGAAATGCTCTCTACAGCACTAAGCGGTGCCGCCACCGGCCCGCATATGGGCGACTTGTACAATGACTTTAAGGTCAAGCAGAACAACGGCCACTTCTTTCTGGCGTTTCGTCCCGACCTGTTTGAGGATATGGACGTGTTTCACAGCCGTATCGATCAGCTTGCCTCCGAAGTCCAGAGCGTCTCCACCCGGGAAGGCATCGAACGGATCCTACTGCCCGGTGAACTGGAATATGACAAGCTGCAGAAGCATAAAGCAGAAGGCGTCGAGCTTCCCCCCGCCCTTGCAGCCGAACTGAAAGAACTGGCAGCGGAACTAGGTGTCGAGCCGCTTCATTAAATCCGGGAGGTGAACCGAAAGCAGCACCCGATCCGAACCCTTATTTTTTTACTTAAAAATGACAGCGCTATCATGAAAAGGAGAGAACAAATGAAAATTACAAAAGTAGTTACACAATGGGTACAGATTCCACTGGAACGACCGGTCGGCTTTTCGATTAAAACGTTAACGCACCGCGACCATCTGCTTGTGCGCATCCATTCCGATGCCGGCGTGGAAGGGATCGGCTTCTGCCTGCAGGACGTAAGCGGAAAAGCCGCCAAAGCGGCGGTTGATGAGCTGCTGGCCCCAATGATCATCGGCGAAGATCCGCGCGATATCGCTAAAATATGGGAAAGACTTTACTGGCAGACGGTACGTGCCGGACGCAGAGGCAGCCTGATGCACGCGCTCTCCGCCGTTGACATTGCGCTTTGGGACCATCAGGCCAAACTTGCCGGCATGCCGCTCTATAAGCTCTTGGGTGCCTACCGTGAGGAAGTACCGTGCTACGCATCGGGCGGCTACTATTACGACGGACTCGAAGTGTTCTCCAAGCTGGAAGCAGAAGTACGCGGCTACATGGAACAGGGCTTTAAAGCGATCAAAATGAAAGTCGGCCGCCTGTCCGCAGCCGAGGAAGCCGAACGGGTTAAAGTCGTCCGCAACATCATCGGCCCGGACGTGAAGCTGATGATTGATGCCAACCAGTCGTTTCTCGATGTGAATGAGTGCCTGAGCTTCTGCCGTAAGGTCGAGCAGTATGACATTGCCTTCTTTGAGGAGCCGCTGCCGATTGATATGATGGAAGGGTTTGCCCGTCTGAAACGACAGACGTCGATTCCGCTCGCCTCGGGTGAAGTCGGTGCCACCCGCTGGGAGTTCCAGGAATTCATGCGCCGCGGTACGCTTGATTACGTGCAGCCGGACGCCACCCAGTGCGGAGGCGTGTCGGAATGGCTGAAAATCGCAGCCCTTGCCGGTGCGCAGGGCGTATCGATTGCCCCGCATTACCACTGGGATATTCACATTCATCTCGCCTGCGCGACAAGAGAAGTGACAATTCTGGAGAAATTTATCGGCACCAACGTCAAAAACTTCGACCTCGTGATTCACAATCCTCGAGAAGTAACGCCCCACGGCACCCTCGTGCCGCCCGAAGGCGACGGCCTTGGTATCGAGTGGAACGAAGAAGCCATTCAGGAGTATCTGGTGGAAGAAGAAACGATCGAACATGCTATTTCCAGCAGCGTATAATATTAGACAAAACAACAGCCGCCCGCATTCTCCGTTCTGGAGAATGCGGGCGGCTTCTGTCTGTGCTAATGGACCGGCAGGCTCTGCTGCTGGAGGAGAGCCTCTATTTCCTGCTTCTGCTGCTTCGTGCTCTCAAGAAGCGGCTTACGGACCCAGCCGCCGTTATAGCCCTGCAGCGTGGCAGTATGCTTCAACCCTGCTATGCCGTAAGTGTCTGTGACGGCGGTGTTGATCGGAAACACGGCCTGGTACAGCTCCCGCGCTTCGTCCACCCGGCCCTCTTTAAATAAAGTTATAATCCGGGTGCATTCGTTTGGGTGGCTGTTCGCAAGCGCCATGATCGCCGTATCAATGCCGAGCGCAAGCGCTGGAAATAACGCAGAGGCGGTGCCGACCATGATCGTGAAATCCGCCGGCAGTTCGCGCTTGAACGTCGCAAGCTGCGGGACGTTGCCGCTGCTGTCTTTCATGCCGATAATGTTCGGGTGCCGGCTTAATCGTTTCAGCAGCGACACACTGACGTTAATATGCGTAAACTTCGGGACGTTGTATACGAGAATCGGAATGTCACTGTGATCCGCCACGTCGGTAAAATAGGCCGCCAACGCCTCCTCCGACATCGCTTTTCCGTAGTAAAACGGCGTCAGAATCAACGCTGCATGGGCCCCGATCTTTGCAGCTTTGTTCGTGAGCGCAATCGTCTCCCGCGTGGACTCCATGCCGGTGCCGGCCAGAATGGTCCTGTCCTTTTTGGCGTGCTGCACGGTTTCTTTAATCAGATCCAGCTTTTCCTCTTCGGTTAGATAAATCGTTTCACTGTTGGAGCCGAGTGCCAGGTACCCGGACAGGTCCGCTTCGTTCCATTTTTGAATGTTGGCCCGGTAGCTTTCCAGATCCACGTCCCCGTTTTCTTTAAACGGTGTAATGACCGGAGGAATAACCCCCTGAAGTGTAACATCCGCCATCTTTACTCCTCCTCCGTTTGTCCTGTTTTATTTCAGCACGGTACGGCAGCCGCCGAGCACCTGGTCCCCGAGACGAAGGGAAAACGTATCCCCGTCTGTGACAGGGCCGACGCCTTTTGGCGTGCCGGTGAAAATCAAATCCCCTTCTCCCAGACCAAAGGAGGCCGCCGTGTAGTCGATAATATGCTGCAGGTCAAAGATCATCTGCCGGCTGCTGCCGCGCTGGACTTCTGTTCCATTTTTAATGAGCGTAAATTCCATGTCTTTTAACGCTTCCACACCGGGAAAATCAATAAACGGCGTCACCGGGGCGGATGCGGGAAATCCTTTGGCCCGCAGCCACGGATGGCCTTTTTCCTTTAACGTGGACTGGATGTCGCGCAGCGTAAAGTCGAGGCCAAGGCCGAGTCCGTCAATCAGCTCGTCGGCACTCATGCCTTCTTCATATGCCCTGCCGATGCGGATGACGATCTCCGCTTCAAAATGAACGGCTCCCTTGTCTCCCGGCAGCTGAATCTCGCGGCCGTCTGCTTCGACCCAGGCGTGCGTCGGCTTCAGGAAAAGCATCGGCGCGTCCGGCATCGCATTGTTCAGCTCGGACACGTGCTCGGTGTAGTTGCGTCCCACGCAGTAAATGTTTGTAATGTTCGTCATCGTATCCCTCTTTACTGTCGGTTTTGTTAAATGGCTCCACAGTCGCGCAGCGCCGTTATCTGTTCTTCTGATAACCCGTAGCCGTGCAGCACTTCTGTTGTGTGTTCGCCCAGCTGCGGCGGCGCGCTCTGCATGTCCACGCTGATATTCTTGTATTTAATTGGATTGCGGACGACTTTCATCCGGCCGACGACAGGGTGCTCTGCTTCCTGCGTCATTTCCCGGGCCTTTACCTGCGGATGGTCAAAGACCTGTTCAACATTATTTACCGGCCCGCACGGAATAGCGTGCGAAGACAAGAGCTCCTCCCATTCATCCGCTCCCTTTTCGGTAAACACGTCTTCGAGGAGACTGCGCAGCTCGGCACGGTTCGCGACCCGGTCGCCGTTGGTCGCAAACTTGGCGTTGTCTTTCCATTCCGGGCGGTCCATCGCGTCAGCCATCCGGTGAAACAGGCGGTCGTTGCCCGCCGCTACCATAATCGGCTTGTCTTTACACGGAAATGTTTCGTACGGGGTAATGTTGCCGTGCGCATTGCCGACCCGCTCAGACACATGGTCGTTTAACAGGTAGCTGCTCGCAATATTGCCGAGCGAGCTCACCTGCACATCGAGCAGCGACAGGTCAATATGCTCGCCTTCGCCTTCGTTATCGCGGTGACGGAGCGCGGCGAGCACGCCGATCGCCACGTAGTGCGACGTCATAATATCCACAACCGGCGTCCCGACTCTTGTAGCCTCTGCGCCGGGGTGGCCGGTAATATCCATTAAGCCGCCGACGGCCTGAATGACCGGGTCATAGCCGGGCAGATCCTTGTACGGACCCGTCTGGCCGTAACCCGTGACCGAGCAGAGAATAATATCTTCTTTCACCTGTTTCAGCGTGTTATAGTCCAGCCCGAGGCGTTCAAGCGTCCCCGTTTTGAAATTCTCGATCACAACATCTGATTCTTTGACGAGCTGCTTAAAGAGCGCCACGCCTTCTGTATTTTTTAAATCAATCGTTATCGATTTCTTGTTACGGTTGGCCGCCAGGTAATACGTGCTTTCCTCTTCGATAAACGGCCACCAGTGCCGGATGTCGTCCGATCCGTTCGGCGCTTCCACCCGAATGACTTCGGCGCCAAGGTCCGCCAGCTGCATCGAGCCGAGGGGACCTGCCAGCACCCGGGATAAATCGAGAACTTTAATACCTTGCAATGGCTTATTCATTATCGCATCACTCCACTAAAATAGACTATAGTGCCTTTACCAGTCCGCCATCGACCACAAACGTCTGCCCGGTAACGTACGTATTCGCGCCGGAGCAGAGGAACACGACCTGCTTGGCGAATTCTTCCGGCTGCCCGTAGCGTCCGATTGGAATCGACTTTTCGGTAGCTTCGCGCACCTGATCGTAGGTTTTGCCCTGCTTGTCTGCACGGATGTTGTCGAGCTGAGCAACGCGCTCGGTGTCAATCCGTCCCGGTCCGATCGTATTAATGAGAATATTATCGTCCGCCACTTCCTGGGAGAGGCTTTTCGCAAGACCGACAATGCCGGCGCGGAACGTGTTGGAGAGCACGAGATTGTCGAGCGTCTGCTTAATCGAGGACGAGGCAAAATTAATAATCCGTCCGTTTTTCTGCCGGCGCATGTGCGGCAGTACTTCACGGATCAGGCGCACAAAGCTCAACAGATTCAAGTGGAACGCCGCCTCCCACGCTTCATCTTCAAATGCTTCAAACGTGCCGGCCGGCGGGCCGCCCGCGTTATTGACAAGTACGTCCACTGTGCCGTGCAGCTCAACTGCTTTTTCAACGAGCGCTTTAATCGACTCCGCATCGGTAATGTCGCACACCTGGTAATGAACGTTTTCGTTGTTCGTTTCTTTTTTGATCTCGGCGACCGCCTGCTGCAGCTGTTCTTCATTCCGGCTGGAAATCAAAACGTTTGCGCCTTCGCGTGCGAATTCCAGTGCTGATGCTTTGCCGAGCCCTTTGCTTGCAGCCGTTACAACGACTGATTTGTTTTGTAAATGCAGATCCATAGAAACATCTCTCCTCTAGTATGATGATTACTGTTTTTTTAAATCTTTCACGGTATTGGTCAGGGACGTAAATCCTTCGATCCGGCACTCTACTTCATCGCCGTCCTGAATATGGATGGCGCCGGGGGTGCCGGTCGAAATAATGTCACCCGGTTTGAGCGTCATCACTTTGGAGTGAAACGATACCAGATTCCACGGTGTAAACGTCATGTTGGAGACGACGTTCTCGCGGTGGATACGGCCGTTAATGACGGTCGCAACTTTAAGGTCGTCAACGTTATCGACTTCTTCCACCGTCACAAGCTCCGGCCCTACGCTGAAAAAGGTATCAAAGCTTTTCGAGCGCGTTAAATAGCGCGGGTTCTTCTCGAGAATGTCTTCGGCGGTCATATCAATGATTGTCGTATATCCGGCTACATAATCCATGGCCTCGGCTTCGGACACGTTTTTGCACGTCCGTCCGATCACAATGCCAAGCTCGGCTTCCGCGGTCGTCCGGTCGGACTGAGGCGGAATTTCAATCGTATCGCCCGGTCCGATAATCGAAGTGATCGGCTTCATAAAGCTCGCAGGCTCCGTGCTCGGGGCTTTTTCCTTTAAATCGGCGGCGTGGTCCTGGTAGTTCAAACCGATGCCCCAGATTTTCCCCGGTGTGCGAAGCAGCGGGCTGTAGGGGCCGGACGCAGGTTTCGCCAGCGTTTCCAGTTCCTCCGGGTGCGACTGGGCCCAGTCGCGGAGTTCGGTTAGCTTTTCTGAAACGACGAGCTCTTCCACATCGGTCGGAAAGAACGTCTGGTGCGTGTCGTTGATGGTCTCTATTTTGACCTGTTTTCCTTCGGGTAATATGATAACGCCTTTGTCGGTGCCATTTTCGCGGATCGAAGCAGTTCTCATTGCAGCGGTCACGTCCTTTCTTATTTACTGCCGCAGCAGGCGGCGGGAAAGCCGGCCTTCGCCGTTAAAANGGGTAATATGATAACGCCTTTGTCGGTGCCATTTTCGCGGATCGAAGCAGTTCTCATTGCAGCGGTCACGTCCTTTCTTATTTACTGCCGCAGCAGGCGGCGGGAAAGCCGGCCTTCGCCGTTAAAATCAAGCGTAAAGCGCTCTCCTGTTTCAAAATGTATCTTGTTGTCTATCATTTCCTGCACGACAGCCGGGCTTACATACAGCCGGTGCAGATGCAGCGTATTCGGGATTTGAATGTATTTTAGTCCATCGGTATCTTCTGCGCTCAGGCTGTTCAGAGCCGTTTCCACGGTCTGCTGTTCCGTCTCATAAATAAACGGAATCATCGCCCGGCGCAGAAAGGTGCTCGTCAGCGCGTTCGTGTAGGTGGTGTGCCGGTCGATCGTGTTAAACAGCGTCTGGGTAATAAAATCAACCAGCCCCACGCCCTGGGCGTTGCCGAACGATTCCTCCGACAGTTCGAGTGCGGCGATCCGTCTGATAACAGGAGATGTCGGTTCCGGCACCCCTTCGATCCGCCAGCGCCCGATAATATTCGGGTCCATACCGGTGCCGCTGTAGTTTTTGCCCATTTCCTCCACGACCAGCACGTCGATCTCTTCGACCGGAAGCGATGGCATGAGCTGCTTGGACAGCTCCAACAGCTCGGCTTCTGCTTCAAACCAGTTTTCCCTGCGGACGGCTTTTACTACCGCGGTTTGATCAAACGCGTTTTCGACGATGCCGATGCCCATCATCGGCGGGCCCTGGCTCAGGCACGTATGGCAGATATCTTTGATGTTTTTTTCCATCTGCAGCGAGCCGTGGCTGTGGATAAAAGCGGCGCCTTTGATTTTCCCGAGGCCGATCGCAGCCATTTTACTGAGCCCGCTCTCGACACTGCCGCGGAAGGCCGTATGGGCTTTGATCCGGTTCATCACGATGATGCCGTCTGCCTCGTACGCATGCTTGTCCATGTAGGCGGGGATGCCGTTGTCGGTATAGGCAATCCGCTCTACGTCCATCGACGACAAGATTTCCGCACCGGACGTGGCTTCGGTGATGCCCAAATGCTCGAGCACGCTCCGCTGTCCTTCCGCGGTCGCGCCGCCGTGGCTTCCCATTGCGGGAACGAGAAACGGCACGCAGTCGAACTGTTTAACCGCGGCGACGGCACAGGCGAGCATATGGTCAATCCGGTAAATGCCCCGGCTGCCGGCTGTAATTGCAATCCGGCTGCCTGCCGGGAACTGCTGCTCCTGCAGATGGATGCCGACTTGTTCTTTTACAGCGGCTTCAATGTCTTCCAGACGCTGCTCCGGGAACTGCTGCGTGATTTCAATTAGTTCCATAGCCTGCGGCCTCCCTTTGAGCTTGTAACCTGAGAATATGCTGAACGCCCGCTTCGGGTGCGGTTAACACCGGTATGTTCCCGGCCGGCACATGACGGGCGGTGTGCGCCATACTGTACTGGGAAAGAACGATCACATCGACCTCCCCCCGTACGTCCTGCACCATTTGGTTGATGCGTTCGTCATGCCCCGTTTTATCCCCGCGGGCGAGGCAGTCCATCGCCCCGGTGTCTACTTTCGTATGGATCTCTACGTCCGGCGCGAGGCTTGTTAAGTAGCGCTCGAGCGGCGGCGGGGTTTCTGTTACCGTCGCAATCAGCCCGACCCGTCGGTACGCGGCCGCCTGATGCATAACACCTTCATCGGAGCGCAGCACCGGCACCGCTGTGAGCGGCTGAATCAGATCGCGCGCTTCGTTAAAGGCCGAGCACGTCAGCAGGATCACATCTGCTTCTTCCTCTTCGGCCCGGCGGCAGAATTCCACAAACCGGAACAAAATGGCAGAAGAGAGCGTCTGCTGTTTTTTTAAAAGCGATAACAGCGTCGTATCCATGAGATGCTCCAGTTCGATCTCATCGGACACCGCCTGAAACGCATCTTCAATAGGCTGGAGCGAAGATTTCAGCGCATGCACGCATACCACTTTCATGCAGCAGCCTCCTTTCTGTTACATCGTTAAATAGCTGATGCCATAAATAACAACGGATACGAGCGCACCTGTGACAAGCACGTAAGGCGCGTTCCACATCCCGACTTTGAACGGAGAGCGGTGAAGCAGTGTACCGAGCGTTAAATTCAGCGCCGCCACCGGGGATACAACGGTCGATAACGACCATCCCGCCATGAGGGCAAGCGCGAAGGCTTCGACACTTATCGTCAGATCCGCCGTCGATACACTCGCACCGATTAAAGAAACGGTGAGAATCTGGTGAATGCCGCCGGCACCAAGCAGCACAATAACTCCAATCGTCACAACAATGACGAGCAGCGGAGACAGCTGGTTAAGCGACGCAAAAAACGAAGCGATAAACGGGGACACCGGCGTCGTTTCCACCATTTTGGCGAAAAAAGCGGCCGCGATAAAAAGCACCGCTTCATTATGAATATTCGGAAGGATCGTATTTTTATAATGCTGGAGCGAGCGCCCGAATGCTTTAACCCGGTTGATACAGATCGACCACATAATCGGATACGCAATCGCAATGACGCTGATTAAGACAACCAGGTTAATATCAAGCACACGCTCGAGAATGAAAATCCCGGCAAACATACCGGCAAACACGACGAAAAGCTCCACCCCTTTGCCCGCAGTCACCGGCACGGCAGCGGCCTGAATTTCCTTTTCCACCGCAGCCGCGGTTTCTTCCGGTTCCGGGGGCTGTTTGAGAATCATTAAAATCGAAACGGCGGTGCCGATGAACACAAGCAGCAGCCCCCAGAAAATAAACGGAAAAATCGGCAGGCCGAGCATGCTCAGCACGATTGCCACCCCGGCAAAATACGGGGACCAGCACATCGCGAGCGTAAATCCCTGCGAGACCGCTTTCGTATAAAATTTCGGATCCTTTTCAATTTCGCTTTGAAACAATTCGAATGATATACGCACGGAACCTAAATTCATAAATGAGGACAAGACGCTTGTCAAAATCACAATGTTCGAAAAAATTTTGACCGGTGTTTTTAAAAACCGGTGAACGATGAGGGAAATATATTCCACATAGCCGCCGTTTTTCAGCGGGTAGGCAAATAACGGCACCGATACAAACAGCGCCACCAGCGGCAGGTTCTCAATCAGCGATTCCCGCCAGTACGAAAACCCGAGGTCCTGGGCGAAAAATACGATATGGCCGGTGATGAGCAGAATGCCCGTCATGATTTTAGGAAAAAATGCCATAAAGGGCAGGGAATACAGAATCAGCCCTCCTGTCAAAACCATCAGCACCATTTCTCCCGGCCAGCCGGTAAAGCTGAAAATGATAAAGAGAACGGTCAGCGTCAGCAGCAGGTATCCTCTGGAAACGGATATCCGCGCCGGCCATTTGTTTACGGTACTCATCAGCCTCCCCTCGTTTTCTCCTCCTGCGGGATTCTGCCGTCTTCGGTCTTATCTGTTGATCGAAGAGCCGGAGGCATTAAAAAGTCAAAGTCGCAGCCTTGATCGGCCTGCAGCACATGATCCTGAAACAGTTTCTTATAGCCCCGCTCCGCGCCGCCTTCCGGACGGACAAACTGTTCGCGTCTCCGGCTGAGCTCGGCTTTGTCCACAAGCAGTTCGAGCTCGCGCGCTTCGACGTCGAGCCGGATCGAATCGCCGGTTTCCACGAGCGCAAACGGGCCGCCGACGGCTGACTCAGGCGACACGTGCAGCACGATCGTTCCAAAGGCCGTTCCGCTCATGCGGCAGTCCGAGATGCGCACCATATCGCGCACCCCCTGCTCAAGCAGCTTTTTCGGAATCGGAAGCATACCCGCTTCCGGCATGCCCGGTGCTCCGCGCGGTCCGGTGTTTTTCAGTACGAGAATATCGTCTGCTTCCACGTCCAGATCCGGATCATTTACTTTCTGTTCCATGTCAGCGGTGGATTCAAATACGATCGCCCGGCCTTCATGTTTTAAAAGTGACGCCGAGGCGGCTTTCGGTTTAATCAACGCACCGTTTGGTGCAATATTTCCCGTTAGTACAGCGATCCCGTCGCCTTCATGAAGCGGCTCCGTGAGCGGGCGGATCACGTGGCGGTAGTTCGGAGACACGGTCACATCCGCCAGATTTTCCTTCAGCGTCTGTCCGGTCACCGTCAGCACATCCGTGTGAAGATACGATTCTATTTCTTTCATCACTGCCCGCGCCCCGCCGGCATGGCTGAATTCTTTCATCTGGTATTCACCTGCCGGGCGGAGATTGGCGATAAATGGTGTGTCTTTTCCAAGCGTATCGAAGCGGGAGAGAGGCAGTTTAATGCCGAGCCGGCCGGCAATCGCGGTTAAATGAATGACCGCGTTTGTGGACCCGCCGACGGCCATAATCATCCGGATCGCGTTGTCGAAAGCTTTTTCCGTCATAATATCCGACGGCACAATGTCTTTTTCGACAAGTTTCACGATCTGCCTGCCGGCTTCCTGGGCTTCGGCCAGCTTTCTGTTATCGGTGGCCAGCGTAGCCGCGCCGCCCGGCATCATCATGCCGAGTGCTTCTGATACAACTGCCATCGTGCTTGCACTTCCCATCACCATGCAGTGGCCGGCGGAAGGAGCCAGCGCCTGATTGATGTTATCGAGCTCTTCTTCCGAGACGCTTCCGCTGCGGTATTCCTGCCAGAAGAAACGGCAGTCCGAACAGGCACCGAGCGTTTTTCCTTCGTATTCTCCGTTGTCCATGCCGCCGCCGGTAATCATAATGGAAGGGATATCAGCGCTTGCCGCCCCCATCAGCTGGGCAGGCGTCATTTTGTCGCAGCCGCCGATTAATATCACACCGTCCAACGGCTGGGCGCTGATCATTTCCTCTGTGTCCATCGCAGCCAGGTTCCGGAACATCATCGTTGTCGGGCTCGTGAAACTCTCGCCAAGGGAGATGGTGGGGAACTCCAGCGGAATCCCGCCGCCCATCAGCACCCCGCGCTTGACGGCTTCGACAATGGGACCAAAATGGGTATGGCATCGATTCACCTCGCTCTGCGTGTTGCAAATACCGATTGTCGGCTTTTCCCAGTCCTTTTTCGTGTGCCCCATGTGACGGGCGAACGCCTGTCTTAGAAAGACGCTGAACCCTTCATCTCCGTATGATGCTGTTTTTTTTCTATCCTTTGCCATAAGCCTGCATCCTCTCTGTTACATTGACTTGCTGCGTGACAGCTCGATGATTCCTTCGGTTACCTGCGTGCCGTCTTCCTTTAATGCTTTCAGTGTAAATGCTTTGCCGGCTGCCGTTTCTGCCGGTGCCCATTCTATATACAATGCTTCGTCGAGAAACACTTTACCGGTAAACCGCGTTTGAAAATATGAAACATACCAGCCGTCCTCCAGCAGCGGAATAAAGGGAACATACGTATACGCCATCGTCAGCAGGCCATGCACGATTACGCCGGGCAGGCCGTTTGCTCTAGCCTGCGCCTCGTCTATATGTATCCCATTTAAATCGCCGGAAGCCCGGGCATAGTCCTGTACCTGCTTTTTACTGAAGCCCGGCACTTTAATACAGTACTCATGAATGGTCGTCGTATTCATTCCGGCACCCCTTCCATGCGGCGGGCGGTTTTCCAGACGAGCACCCGCCTGGAGACAAACACGGTGTTGGCCGCGCCGTCTTTTCCCGTCTGCGTCAGGTAAATAAAAGCCATTTCCCCGTTTCTGCCGTTTTTTCGGACGATCTGTTCAATCTGCTGCGAGCACTGCACGGTTTCATCGACTGCGAGCGGCCGGTGGTATTCGTATTCCTGCTCGGCGTGAATCATGCCCGCGTCCGGCCAGGTGAGGCCGTCAATTTCTCCAAACGAAAACGTACGCACGAATGTCGGCGGCACGTGACCCGCTGCGATGTCGTAAAAGCCGAGGGCCTCGTTAAATTGTTCTACACGTTTGCGGGATACTTTATTTTCAACCATTGTTGAAGGTACGTTCAGAAAATCTTCCCAGTACATGGCGGGCATCATCCTTTCTGCCGGATAAAAAAGGAAAAGGCTGTTTAGAAAAACAGCCTTCACTTTGCTGGAACAAATGTCCTGTATTAGTCAAGAAGACCTTCTTCTTCATAGTACTGCTCTGCGCCCGGGTGGAATGGAATGTCTCCGGACCCTTCATCAAAGTTTTCTACTTCGAACTGCTGGAATGTCTCGTGGCTGGAATGCAGATCTTCAATGTTATCCCACATGGCTTTCGTAATATCGTAGGCTACTTCGTCAGACATGCTGGCATCCACAACGAGGAAGTTCTGCATAGCCGTTGTATGAACGTCCTCTTCCTGCCCTTCGTATGTGCCGGCCGGAATCGTTTCATCAATATAGAAATCATACTCATCAAGCATTTCCTGGCGCTGTTCGTCATCGATGCTCGTCAGAACGCCATTGGCCGTGCTGAGCATTTCACTTACAGCCGAAGTCGGCAGGCCGCCGTTAATGTTGGCTCCGACTACCTGATTGTTTCTCATTAAATCGGTCGCTTCCGGGAAGGCACCAAAGTTGGCGTTAATATCATCAAACGTCAGGTCGTAGGCCCCGAGAATATGCTGGGACGCAATTTCCGTTCCGCTTCCCGTTGCTCCCGGTGCAAAGCTTTCGCCTTCAATGTCGCCGATTGATTCAATGCCGGCTCCGTCGCGCATGACGACGTGATTATAGTTCGGATAAATCCCGGCAAGAATTCGAACATCTTCGTACTGCTCGCCTTCGAACCCGTTTTCACCTTCGTAGGCATCCTGAAGGATGTTACCCATAACAAAACCGGCATCCGACTCGCCCTGGGCCATGTAAATCATGTTCTGCACGCTTCCGTTGGAAGACTGCGAGGAAGAAGACACGCCGTCCACTTCATTGGACCAGAAGTTGGCAAGCGTGGCGCCAAGTGGATAGTACAGGCCGGTCTCACTGGCTGTCGCCAGGTTAATATGTGTATCTCCTTCTTCGCCTTCATTGTTTGCTTCGCCGTTTCCGCCATCAAGGCCGCCTTCGCCGGAAGCGTCGTTTCCACCTGCTTCTTCTTCGCCGCCTCCGTTTTCAGGCTCTTCCTCCCCGCCGCCTCCGCAGCCTGCCAGTAATGCCAGTCCTACCGCCATAGTTACTGCTGGAAATACTCTCTTCGTGGACATCTTTTTCATCATAAAACTCCCCTTTTTTGTTTTTTATGTGCGTTGGTTCCTACAGCTTAACTCTGCCATTGCCTGCTATTTGATCTGCTGTTTCCTGCTGCTCCTTCGGCTGCTTTGCCTGGGCCGGCTTTACTTTCTGCCAAACCATAATGCCGATAAGCAGGGCAATACCTACCAGGTCCCACATAAATGTCGGCTCCACCAGAAGGAAGGCGCTGACAAAAAGAATGAGACGTTGTACTATACTAGCTCTGGTCAATAACCAGCCCTGCAGGCCGGCTGCCAGAGCGATAACACCAATAGTTGCTGTGATCGCGGCGAGAATACTTGCCGAGTAGCTGGCGCCGTCAAACAACAGCACCGGATTAAAGAGGAAGAAGAACGGAATGATAAAGCCTGTGATTCCGATCCTCACCGCCGTCAGCGATACTTTGTTCGGTGACGCGTTGGCTATGCCGGCTGCGGCATAGGATGCAAGCGCCACAGGTGGTGTGATATTCGATAGAGCGGCGAAGAAGAAGGCAAACATATGCGCTACTAGTACCGACGCACCCAGTTCCACAAGAAGCGGAGCTGAAACGGTTGCTACGATAATGTACGCGGCTGTTGCCGGTACGCCCATTCCCATGATGATGCTGATAACCATCGTGAATAGACCGGCGATCAACAGGCTGTCCCCTGCAAGGTTTAGTATGTTATTTCCTACAACCAGGCCGAGGCTTGTAAGAGTAACCGTTCCTACAATGATACCGACGATTGCAGTGGCAATACCTACTGCGACAGCTGCCTTACAGCCGTCTTCAATCGATTGGATAATCAATTTCAAGCTCATTCTGGTCGATTTTCTTAATGCACTTACCAGAATGGTCGCAAATAGGGCAAATACCGCAGCATACGTTGGCGTCGTCCCGATAACGAGCAGGTACACTAATACTGCCAGCGGAACTATCAGATGCCCTTTGCTTTTTAATACGCCAATCGCAGAAGGGATGTTTTCTTTATTGATCCCGGACAACCCGAGATTTTTCGCTTCAAAGTGAACAACCATAAATACCGTTACGAAATACAGCAGCGCCGGGATAACGGCGGCAAGCATGATCGTGGTATAAGGTACGCCGATAAACTCTGCCATAATAAAACCGGCAGCCCCCATAACAGGCGGTGCGAACAATCCCCCGGTAGAAGCAACCGCTTCAACTGCTCCGGCGAAATGCTTCTTATAGCCTGTTTTTTTCATTAACGGAATGGTCACGGTACCGGTCGTTACGACGTTTCCGATCGCACTTCCGTTTACCATGCCCATCAAACCGCTTCCGAGTACAGCTACTTTGGCCGGTCCGCCGGCGGTGCTTCCCGCTACGGTAAGGGCCAGGTTGTTAACAAAATCAGTAAATCCACTGTTTTTCAGAAAGGCTCCAAACAGTACGAACATAAAAACGAATGTGGTAAACACGCCGAGTGCAATACCGAAGATTCCCTGGGCACCCCAGAACATGGTGTCGATCGTTCTCGTTATCGTGAAGCCGCCGTGGCTGAATGTGCCCGGCATGTATGGTCCTAAGAAAATATAAGAGAGGAAAACCGCTGCGATAATCGAAAGTGTGTTACCAACAACCCGTCTGCTCGCTTCGAACAGAAACAGCGTTCCGACGGCCCCCATAATAAAGTTCCAGTCCGTGCGGTGGAAGCCTCCCCATTCTCTGGCAAACGTTTCATAAATAGAGACGAAATAGATGATGGCGCTTACAGAACCGATAATACAAATGAAGTCCCAGATCGTGGGCAGTCTTCTCGTGCCTCCGCTTTTCTTTGAAGCAGGAAACAATAGAAAAGCCATCAGGAAAAGAAATCCAAGGGTATACGCCCGGAGAATAAGCGCCTCCATGGCCCCGAAGCTGTTATAATATATCAGCATGAAGGCCCAGACAATACAGATAGCTGTAATAACCCACTTCATAAAGCCGGTATAGCTTCTCATTTTTCCTTCTTCGTCGAGTATTCGCTTCTGCTCCTGCTGCTCTTCTTCCGGCGTCGCTGTGCTTGTATCACTCATAT
This sequence comes from Sinobaca sp. TMA16-18, assembly GCF_059510535.1. Classification (NCBI taxonomy): domain Bacteria; kingdom Bacillati; phylum Bacillota; class Bacilli; order Caryophanales; family Sporolactobacillaceae; genus Sinobaca; species Sinobaca sp. TMA16-18. The sequence continues at coordinate 213,412 of NZ_JCAKFM010000006.1, forward strand.
TCATGTCCCCCTTTCGATTATGATTTTTTTATTTTATTCGAACGGCCATGCCGGCAGTGTTTTACGCAGCGGCTTGTCTTCGTTGTAGCCTAATGCGTAGCGTGCCTGCATCACTGTATGAATTTCCCGTGTGCCTTCATAAATCACCGGTGCTTTGGAGTTTCGCAGGTATCTCTCTACCGGATATTCGTTGGAATAGCCGTATGCTCCGAATATCTGCACCGCGTCGTTGGCGGCTTCGTTGGCAAAATTACAGGCCTGCCATTTGGCCATCGATGTTTCGCGGGTGTTGCGTTTGCCTTCGTTTTTCAGGCTACCTGCTTTAAATACGAGCGCGCGTCCCATCTGCAGGCCGGCTTCCATGTTCGCAATCATCTGCTGCACGAGCTGATGCTTGCCGATTTCTTTGCCGAATGTTTTCCGGTCATGGCAGTAGTTCACGCTTGCTTCAAGCGATGCCATAAGAAGGCCGCATGCGCCGGCTGCTACGGTGAAACGCCCGTTGTCGAGAGCACTCATCGCAATCTTGAACCCTTCGCCTTCTTCACCGATCAGGTTTTCTTTTGGTACTTTAATGTCTTCAAAGAAGATTTCACCGGTGTTTCCGGCACGGATACCGAGTTTTCCTTTAATTGCTTTGGACGAAAAACCTTCCATGTTCCGGTCAATGATGAAGGCCGATAATCCTCTGTGGCCGGCACTTTTGTCGGTGTAGGCAAATACGAGAAAGTTATCTGCATAATCGCAGAGGGAAATCCACGTTTTGGATCCGTTTAAAATGTAGGAGTCCCCGTCTTTAACGGCAGTGGAGTTCATCGCCGCCACGTCCGATCCCGCATTTGGTTCGGTTAAGCCGAAAGCGGCAATTTTTTCGCCTTTAGCCTGCGGCGTAAGTATTCTTTCTTTCTGTTCTTCTGTCCCCCACTGAAGAAGGGTCATGCTGTTTAACCCGGTATGCACCGATACGGCGGTCCGGTAGGCGGTGTCTCCGCGTTCCAGCTCTTCACAGGCAATTGCCAGCGTATTGTAGTCCATCCCGCTGCCGCCGTATTTTTCCGGAATGCAGATACCCATCATGCCGAGACCGGAAAGCTTTTCCAGAATAGCCGGCTGAAACTCTCCTTTTTCATCCCACTGCTGAATGTTGGGGATAATCTCTTTATCAACGAAGTCCCGAAGCATGTTCTTTACCATTACCTGTTCGTCTGAGTAGTTAAAATTCATCAAATCGCTCCCCGTAATTGTATTGTTAAAGCGCTTACATATTATAAGTAAAAGAAAACGCCAGTCTTCGCCTAATTCTTCCATGCAGAATACATCATGCAAGAAGACTGAGCGGACTGGCGTTTGGATCCGAGATTCATTTCCGGCAAAAGAAACGAGTCGGAACTTAACAATCCATAATCGTCTTTAATAGTTACAATGATAGTCAATACAGCTTAATATGTCAATACGATTTTAAATATTCATTCATTTATAAATTGAACATTGGATCCAATCCGCTGTCTACTGGTACTTCGGCACCGGTCCGGCTTCCATTAAAAGTTCGACGAGATGTACGGCCCGCTGCCCGGTGTCCGCCCGTTCGGCTCCGACTTTCATCTGCAGCAGGCAGCCCGGGTTGGTCGTGACGATCGTAGACGCCCTGGTGCGCCCGGCATCACTCATTTTCACGTCCAGAATTTTCATGGACGATTCATGCTGGACGAGGTTATACACTCCGGCCGATCCGCAGCAGAAATTCGGATCGGTCATCTCCTCGAGCTCGATGCCGGGAATCGCCTCCATGAGTATCCGCGGTGCTTCTGTCACGCGCTGCACATTCGTCATGTGACATGACGGCTGATAGGTAATGCATTCCTCCACCGGTTTGGTAAAGCGCAGGCTGTCCAATTCCACGAGTACCTGGGTGATGTCTTTTACTTTCTTTGTGAAGGCAAGGGCGCGCTCGTGCCAGGCACTGCCCTCTTCAAAGAGATGACCGTACTGAACCATCTGCGCGCCGCAGCCGCCGGCATTGTTCACCACATAATCCACATCCACCGATTCCAGCATAAGAATATTCTGTTTGGCCAGTTCCACCGCTTTATCGTGACGCCCCGAATGGGCGTGCAGCGCACCACAGCACGTCTGCTCATCAGGGACGACGACGCTCGCTCCGGCCGCAGCCAGCAGCTCCATCGACTGTTCGTTAATGGTGAAAAACATACTGTCCATCACACAGCCGGTAAAAAACGCGACACGCGCTTTCTCGGTCTGCCCCGCGGCCCGGAATACCGGACGCGCGCTGCGTTCTTTCGGAGACGGCTGGGCGGGCAGCACCTTTTCAAACTCCCCCATCGCAAGCGGCGCCAGCGTGGAAAGGCGCAGCATCTGTGCCGCTTTCTGAAGGCCGGTTTTCTGGTACAGCCAGGTGAGGTTGCCGACCGTATTCATCCCGCCTGCGGAAGGAATCAGCGTATCGAGCAGGGAATGCTCCAGTGTCCGCTGCAGCACCGGCTTTTGTTTGTTTTCTTCAATCACCCGCTTTGCACCTTCGAGCATCTGGTCATACTGCACGTTGGTCGGACAGACGGGCATGCACGCCATACAGCCGAGGCATTTGCCGACCGGTTCTTCCAGTTCCTCGAGGCCGATCTTTCCTTCCGCCGCCAGCTTCATGAGCTGAATCCGGCCGCGCGGTGAATGCTTTTCGGTTTCCATCGTTTCGTAGGTTGGGCAGGCGGGCAGGCAGTAGCCGCACTGCACGCAGTCAAAGGACTTCTCGTAGTTCATTCTTTCTTTCAGCGTACCGGGATTACTCATCGGTCAGCACCAGCCTCTGCCCGGGTTCGGCAAATATTTTGCCTGGATTCATAATGCCGTTCGGATCCCAGGCGTCTTTAATGCGCCGCATCATATCAACGCCGGTGACGCCGAGCTCCTGTTCCATAAACGAGGACTTCATCGTGCCGATGCCGTGCTCGCCGGAGAGGGTGCCGCCGAGTGCGATCGCTGCTTCGAAAATTTCGCCGACCGCCTGCTCGACCCGCTTCATTTCTTCCTGGTCGCGTTTGTCACAGAGAATGTTCGGATGCAGGTTGCCGTCGCCGGCATGGCCGAATACGACGAGCGAAACGCCGTACTTCTCCCGTATCTCAGCGAGGCGCGCCGTCATTTCCGGGATCCGGCTCCGCGGCACGGTGGCATCCTCCGACACTTTTGTCGGTTTTATTTTTGCAATCGCCGGCGATACCATTTTTCTCGCTTTCCAGATCGCTGCAGCCGCCTGCGGCGTTTTCGGCTCGATCACTTCCAGAGCACCGAGCTTTTTCATAATACCGCTGACCTGCACGGCTTCCACTTCAATGGAAGGCTCGTTGCCGTCGAGTTCAATCATGACGATGGCGGCAGCGTCCGTCGGCAGGCCGGACGGCTGATAGGCTTCCACCGCAAGCGCACAGGCCTGGTCGATAAATTCCATTTTGGCAGGAAGAATGCCGGAGGTGAGCGTTTTCGAAATTGCTTCACCGGCGGTTTCCATCGAGGCAAACGACGCCATAATCGTCTGCACGGCAGGCGGCTTCGGAATCAGCTTTAATGTTGCTGCCGTAATCACGCCAAGTACCCCTTCCGAGCCGACAATAAGCTTCGTAAGGTCAAAACCGGTGACATTTTTGATCGTACTGCCGCCGGTCTGCATGACTTTCCCTTCCGGGGTCACGACTTCGAGTCCAATAACATAATCCTTCGTTACCCCGTACTTCAAGCCGCGCGGACCCCCGGAATTTTCCGCCAGGTTGCCGCCGATTGTGGACACGTGCGCACTGCTTGGATCCGGCGGGTACATCAGGCCGTGCTCCTCCGCTGCCGCATGAATGGCTGCGGTAAGCGTTCCCGGAGACACCCGGGCCGTTAAGTCGCCGGGCGTAATCTCAACCGAAGACGGCCACTGGCTCATATCAAGCACGATGCCCCCTTTAACGGGAAGCGGGCCGCCGCTCAAACACGTTCCCTGCCCGCGCGGGGTGACCGGGACACGGTACGCGTTCGCTGTTTCCATGACCGCGACTACTTCTGTGGTGCTGCGGACCTGCACGACCGCTTCCGGCAGAAACTCCCCGAAGGAGCCGTCGTAGCTGTAGCTGTGCCGGTCCGCCGTGCCGGTCTGGACACTGTTTTTATCAATCCGCTGCTGCAGCGCTTTGATCCATTGAGCTTCCATGATTCGTCCTCCTTCGTCCTTCATCCAGGCGCTTCACGATCTCCTTGCCGATTTCGAGGCTCGCGGTGGCGGCCGGAGATGGTGCGTTGCAGACGTGCAGGCTGTTGCGCCCCGGCACGATATAAAAGTCGTCAACCATTTTCCCGTCTACACTCAGCGCCTGCGCCCGAACGCCGCGCGGTCCCGGAACTAAATCCTCGGCCCGTACCTCGGGCAGAAGCTTCTGCAGATTCTTTACGAACTTCTTTTTGTTTACGGAGCGGATCATTTCGCCGGTTCCTTCTTTTAAATACGGACGGGCCAGCTTCCAGAAGCCTTTGTAAAGCAGTACTTCGGACAGATCCTTCCAGTTAATGTCGCTTTTCTTGTAGCCTTCGCGCTTAAATCCGAGCACGGCGTTCGGCCCGGCATCCACGTTGCCGTCAATCATGCGGGTAAAATGCGCCCCCAAAAACGGAAAGTCCGGATTCGGCACCGGGTAGATTAAGTTGCGCACGAGGTGGCGGCTCGTTTCCACAAACTTGTAGTACTCCCCGCGGAACGGGACAATTTTCACGTCCAGGTGGTAGCCCGCCATTGCTGCAATCCGGTCGCTCTGCAGGCCGGCGCAGTTGATTAAGTACTTTCCTTCGATCCGGCCTTTATCGGTATCGACGGTTACACCGCCTTCGTGTTCAACGATCCCCGTCACAGCCGTGCCGCTTTTCACTTCGGCGCCTTTGGCCTGAACGAGTTCTGCGAGCTTATTGGATACCTGCTTGTAGTTAATAATCCCGGCCGTCGGCACGTGAATCGCTGCGATGCCGTTGACGTGCGGTTCTTTTTCGTGAAGCTCTTCCTGGTTGAGCTTTCTAATATTCAGGCCGTTTTCGAGGCCGCGCTGGTACAAATCTTCCAGAAAAGGCAGTTCCTTTTCTTCGGAGGCGACAATTACCTTGCCGCAGATGTCGACATCAATGCCGTGCTCTTCGGCAAACAGCCGCATCGATTCATTGCCCGATTTGGCGAGTCTTGCTTTTAAACTGCCGGGCTTGTAATAAATGCCGGAGTGAATGACACCGCTGTTGTTTCCGGTCTGGTGCGAGGCGACCTGCTGTTCCTTTTCCAAAATCACAATATGGGCTCCCGGTTTCTGCTGCGTTAACGCGTAGGCCGTCGATAGTCCAACAATGCCTCCGCCGATAATAATATAATCTGCCATGCTGCTTCCTCCTTTAGTGGTCAACTCTTGTATCTCCAAGCTTACGCCGCGCGTTCTCCAGATGGGTCCGCATCGCGGTGCGTGCGGCTTCCGGATCGCGCCTGCAGAACGCTTCGTAAATAACCTGATGCTCTTCGTACACTTCCTCGCGCTTTTCCTGCCTGCCGACGTTCTGCGACAACGAATAATCGAGTGCCTTCTGGAGCAGGCCGCTGACGTTGTTCATCGTCTGTTCCAAAAAGGGATTGCGGGCGGCTTTCAGTATTACGCGGTGAAAGGAAAAGTCGGCCTGCGCGCCTACTTCCTGCTGATCGGCTACGGTTTTGGAAAACTCTTCAAGCGCCTGCTTGAGCTCGTCTTCTTCTGCGGACGTATGGCGGACGGCTGCGAGTGCGGCCGCCTCCACTTCAATTACGCTCCGCATTTCGAGAAGGTCGTGGACTTCTTCCACTTTTACAACGTCATATGGAATCTGCTCAAGCATGTCGACGAGTGGGACGGCATTCACGCGGCTGCCGCCGCCCTGCCTCGATTCCACAATACCGCTTGCCGATAAAATGCTGAGCGCTTCACGGATCGGTGCCCGGCTCACGCCGAACTGGCGGGCAAGCTCCATTTCGGACGGCAGCTTTTCCCCCGCCGGAAAATTCCCGCTTTTGATTTTTTCTTTAATCCGCTCCAGCACCTGGCTGGATACTTTTTTTCGTTCAATCACTGGGTCCATCGGATCGATTCCTTTCTTTTATATAATGAGAAAATCAATCATCTTGTCATGTTGTATGACAAGTTTAGCTGAAATCGTTTCCATTTGGCAAGAAGTTCTTTTACAGAAAACAAAAAGAAACGCCTGCTTCTCCATGTACGAATAGAGAAACAGGCGTTTTATTACGTTTACACGTTGATGGTAGGAAGAAAATCCAAATAGCGCTCTTCCAGCTCCTCGACGAGTAACGGCTTACTAAAGTAAAATCCTTGAATATCTGAACAGAGGTGGGCCTCCAGGTACTCGACCTGCTCTTTCGTTTCTGCCCCTTCCCCTGTGACTTCCAGTTCCAAATAGTGACTCATGGCTATAATGGCCTGGGTGATTTTTTCTGTTTTGTGATCCGTCTCTACGCCCTGCACGAAGGTGCGGTCCAGCTTCAGACGCTGAATAGGGAAATCCTTCAAATACGAAAGGGAACTGTAGCCCATTCCAAAATCGTCTATCGCCAGTGACACCCCTAATGCGCGCAGCTGATGGAGCATTTGAATGGAATGCTCCACATGATCCATCGTCATGCTTTCCGTTACTTCAAGCTCCAGCAAATGCGGCGGCAGCTCATATTTTTCTAAAAGCGTTTCTATATAGGAGACGAGCTCCACCGACTGAAACTGCCTGGCGGATAAATTAACAGAAACGAGAATCGCTGTTCCATTGTCCTGCCAGTGCTTTGCCTGCCTGCAGGCCTGATCGAGAACAAAGGCTCCTAAAGGAATAATCTGGCCGGTTTCCTCGGACAGAGGAATAAATTCATCCGGGAAATCAATCGAACCGTCGCTTCTCCGCCATCTGACCAGCGCCTCTACTCCTACAATCTGCCGGTGCTGACAGCCGATACGCGGCTGGTAGACAAGAAAAAACTCTTCCCGATCGATGCCCCGCTGCAAATCCAGTTCTTCCTGAAGCAGGTCCCGGGAGGCTTCCGCCAGCTGCAGATGAAAAAACGTCACGGTGTTCGGCCTTTTCTTTTTGGAGGCGTACATGGCCAGATCCGCATGTTTCATTAACGTATCCGGGTCCCAGCCATCCTGCGGCGCCAGCGCAATGCCGACACTTGATGAAGTAGAGAGCGAATAGCCGTCTATGAAAAAGGGTGTTCGAAACGCATCGAGAAGGGTTTCCGCCTCCTGCTTCAGGTCTGCCTTTGACGTATACCCGCTGAAAAAGACAGTAAATTCATCTCCCCCGAGCCGGGCGAGAAATCCAGATTCTCCTATTTTATTTTTCAGGCGTTTGGCCACAGCCTGCAGCAGTTTATCTCCTATCGAATGGCCCAGGGAGTCATTAATTACTTTAAACCGATTCAAATCGAGAAAAAACAAAGCATAGTCCTGATCGGTCTGCCGAAACATTTCCTCCAGATGCTTTACAAACGAACGGCGGTTCGGAAGGCCTGTTAATAAATCATGATAGGCAACTTGATAGAGCTGCTGCTCCCCCACGACCTGCTCGGTAATATTACGGGCAATCCCATGAACGCCATCGAGTTCTTCATTTAAGTATAAAGGGATCAGCGTTACGTTGAGGTAGAGCGGCATGCCTTTTGCTATAATCGCCGTATCAAAATTCAGCGCCCGTTTTCCCGTGACAACCTGCCGGAATGACTGAACTGTAGCGGCCGCCATGTCTTCCTGGAACAGCTCCTTCCACGTCGTCACCGGCCACTGTTCGTGAGAAATCCCGGACCATTCCACTCCCGTGTTATTCATTTTTCGAAACGTCCCATCCAAATCCATTGTAAAAATAGCATCCACGCTGTGTGTAAGCAATGATTGGTAGCGCTGCTCATTGTCCGTCAGCTTTACTTCCTGTGAGACAAAACGCCGGTCGTAAAATGCCACAAGAAGGAAAAACCCTTGAATCGCAAATGCCAACAGGCCGATAATGACAGCCATCGTTGTACTGTTGATTTCATTAACAGCCGCTGAATCCGTTTCCATTTGAAAGCTGGCAGCACTCATTCCAATATAATGCGTGCCGCTTATTGCTGTTCCGAGCAGAATCGAACTTACCGCTATTACTGCGTTTTTTCTGCGGGACGGCGGCCAGGCAGGAAACACATAAAAACACCGGAGTGCCACAATCGATGCGCCTACAGATACAATAATGGAAAGCAGCAGAAGCGGAAAATCGTATGTAATAGCGACATAATCCATCGCTTCCATTCCAATATAGTGCATCGCCGCAATCGAGCTCCCCATGCATAAACCGGCAATCAGCAGACGAACGCCTTTCATAGAGGAGGAGACAGAAACGACCCAAAAAGCTATTAAAGAGCCCAGCCAGGCCGCACCAAACGAAATAATCAGCAGCCAGGTATTATATGCAGAAGGTATTCCTATATGTACAGCCATCATTCCAATGAGATGCATCGACCAAATGCCCATCGCCATTACGAGGGACCCGCCAAACAGCCACAGTTTCCGGCGCCCTCCTTTGGAATCGACCATTTGTGCGGATACATGCAGTGCAGCGTAAGAAGCTAATACAGCTACCAGAATGGATATGCCAACCGTTCCTAATTGATACGATTCAATTCCTTCACCCATAAGCTTTGCCCCCCTCCCCAACAGTCCGCTTTGCCTTACATATCAAACGTGTCCTGTGTTTATATATACGTCCTTAGTAAAATAAAATAGACCTCTCTTTATTATGCAGGCATTATCCCGGAATACAACATGATAATTTAACTATACAGTAATTAATACAAAACGAGCAGAGAGGAACTCCTCTCTGCCCGTTTTGTAAGCAGGTTATTCCACCCGGTCCTGCATGATTTCATATATCTTACGGCCCGTGTTCACGTTTCGCACCGTCATCTGCTTGTACCATTTTGTGCCAACTATCCTCGTTAATCCACTTTTGGTTACATCTTTTTTGTCTACAGACCAAAGAATGGCTCCCGGGACATATTTCACTGTATCGACAGCCGGCTTAATAACCAAATGGTCAAGTATAGATGCATCATCCACTTCATCCCATAAAAACATCACATCGCTTTTCATGTTTTTGTCGTTTTTCCATGTGTCCGGAACGGCGTCCATGATCTGCCTGATCTCCTCGATGCTGCGGATGACTACTTTAATGGGTAATCCGAAATCTTTGTACATTGCTTCTTCCAGCACGCGGGACAACTCTGGTTGGGACAGGCTGCGATGTGAAAAAATGACGTTTCCTGTATTAATATAGGTCACCACCTCCTTCATCCCGGCTGTTTCGAACGCCTGCTTCAAAAGCTTCATGTCCACTTTGTTTTTCCCACCTACGTTAATCCCTCTTAGAAGAGCGACATAAATCATGCTTATCCCCCTTTCTTTTTTTAAAAATATCAGCTGTGGTACGCCGTTGAATGGTCGTTTTTTTAATGTGTATTTCATATACATATTATTCGCAGCACATTATCTGACAAACCAATTGCAGGCTTTCTTCTAATCCCATAAGGTAAAGACTATGACTTACAGCTTATCAAAAAGGGGGATGTATCGTGAAATTTCTTATGGCGCTTTACAGATTCTGGACCAAAAAAGAAGCTGCACCCTATGATTCCTTACACACCGCAGAAGCTTACGTCGGCAGCGAAAAATACTGGAAGCCGAAAGGATAACAGGCATACTTACACCAAAGAGATGCATAAATAGAAATTGTTTTTAAAACAACAAAAGAGAAAAAATACGTATTTTTATACAAAAAGCTGTACAGGGGTGCTTTCCGCAGGCCGAGCCTTAAGCTAAAGAGGAAAAGAACGACCTCTTTATCTTCACCGATGGCTGTTCTGCAGGAGTCGCCCCTGTTTCTTTTTCTTCTCTCCTTCTCACCAAAGCATTCATAGAATTCGAGATCATGTATAGGTATACAAGGTGAAATAGTTTCTCGACAATCTGAAAAAGACCGATCTAAATAGATCGGTCTTTTCCAGGCTGTCGAGAAAGTTTTTTTCTCGGCAGTTTTTTTGTGGGCAAAGGGCTGGAATGGTCGTATACTGAAAAGAAAAGGGGCGATCCTAAGATGCTTGGCAAAGCCAAAAACCATCGACGCGAT
>NZ_JCAKFM010000007.1:0-178590 GCF_059510535.1 Sinobaca sp. TMA16-18
CGCTCCTGGTTGCGTTCCATCGTCTGCTTGAGTTCACGGATCATCGTTTTGATTTCATCGGGCTCAAACAGGTTTTCAAACAGCAGGTAGCCGTTTTCATCGTAAAACGCTTCGTCGGCTTTCGTGAGCGGGCCGTCGGAAAAGTCGGGGTTTCTATACGCCACAGGGTCCTTGCGCTCCGTAATGGACGCCTCGGGCTGGTGGCGGGATGGGTATCTATCTGTTGTCATGGTTTGATGCACTCCTTCAAAATGTTTTTTCCTATAAAAATGAATTTTCGCGATGCCACAAAACCTGTTTCACATTGCAGGCCTAAGATCATACGAACCGGCCGGGGTGTTGCCTCGTGTATAAAAGCAGTTTAAGCAGAGCATATGAACTGCGCCTCCTCTGTGTACGAAAAAAGGCCGAAAAGAAGCAGGGCTTCTTTTCGGCTTATGGTCAACTTTATATTTGACTCACTGCTGCCGGCGGTTATAAGTATGTCGGAAGGGTGGGTGGATAATCATTCATTAGGACACGTGTACGTTATATATACACCTGCTCTTATATGGATACCTGCTTTTACACCAAAATAAACATAAATACAAGAAAAAGTAAAAATGTATACAAAATCGGTTAGAAAAATAATGGTAATCTTTACGTTACGAAAAAAAGAGAGAAGGGAAAGATAGTAACAGAAGTACAATTCCTTATGCAATAATAGAAGAATAAAAAGAAAGTACTATATAACTATGTTGACGTTACATAGGGCCGATACAACAGCCGGCAGAAAAATAAACAGAAAGAAGGAACGGAACGAATGAGAGGAAAGGAACGCGCCGCATTTACGCATGATCAAATGGTGGGAAGACTATCCAGTAACGGGACGTATATAAAAAAAGGCAGGATAAATACATTGCAAAAAGGTATTCCTTTCGAGGAACACACGCAGGGACTTGATCCACGGGTAAAGGAATTTCTGGAACAGACAAGCCCTGCCGAACGCCGGCCGATGGAGATCAAAGACCTGGAGGAGATCCGCAGCCGAAAAATAATAAGCAATAAAGATTTGAGCGAAAACGTTAAAACAGAGACAGAGTATCTTTATTTAGACGGCCGCACGTTAAAATTAAAAATATACAACCGGACAGAAACGATAAAGCCTGCTTTGATATATTACCATGGCGGCGGCTTTTTTGACCGGGATGAAGAAGTAATCAACAATATCTGTAAGACGTTGGCGGAAACTTCCCGGACCGTCGTGATATCCGTAGAATACCGGCTGGCACCTGAGCATCCTTATCAGCAGGGCCTGAACGATTGTCTGGAAACACTTCGGCACGTATATGAATCTCCGGAGATTTTCCACATAAACCCCCAGCAGGTTGGACTTGTTGGAGACAGTGTAGGCGGTAATATTGCCCTGGGCGTTCATCAATTAAGCAGAGAAGAGGACTGGAATATCCGATGTATTGGTCTATTTTGTCCCATGGTGGATTTATCTGATATTTCCAGGGATTCCTGGAATATTGAATACTACAATATAACTGAAGATGAAGCGCTTATCCGCAGCGAATTAACAGCTATGAAAGAGTCATTGTATTTTATTCAGACGCTGTATCTGGAAGACTTAAAGGACGTGTACCTGCCTTTGGTTTCTCCGCTGCTTAAAGAAAATAAAGAAGAGCTGCCTCCTGTACTGATCACAACATCTGAATTTGATTTTCTCCGGCTGCAGGGCGAGCAGTTTGCGTCGCAGATGATAGAACGGGGCGTACCGGTCCGCCATATAGAATACAAGGGAATGGATCACGCGTTTGTTAGAAAGCTTGGGGTTTATCCCCAGTCGTATGACGCTATCATGGAACTCTCGACATATTTTAATGAAGTATTATCCAATCAATAAGCAAAGGATGATGATATGCCTTATTTCAAAACCAAAGATGCGAAGCTGTATTATGAAAAAAAGGGAGCCGGTCCAATTCTGCTGTTTCTACCACCACCCGGCCTGGGCGCGGTAGTATTTGAACAGCAGGCAGAACTGGAAACGGATTTCAGTGTTGTCACCTTTGACCCGAGAGGAAATGGAAAAAGCGAAAGCGGCGGACGCACAACATATACAATGGAAGACTGGGCGGAGGACACAGCAGCGCTGATCGATCATCTGGATGAAAAGGTTATTTTGTGCGGTTATTCACTTGGAGGCACACCCGCCCAGATTACAGCGGTGCAGTATCCTGAAAAAGTAAAGGCTCTTCTGCTTGTTAATACGTTTCCCGTCGTAAACACACTGCTTCTGGCTGTGAAATTCAAGCTGGGCATCTGGGGGGCCGGGGGCGGCCTGCTCAGTGTACTAGGGAAAGGATTGTCTTTTTCCCACACAAAAAAGAAATCCCAGCAGAAAAGAATTTCAGCCAACATAAAAAACAGCGATGCTGCGATATTAAAACAAATGTATCAAAACGGAAGAACGTATGATGCCAGAGAGCAGCTGAAAAGCCTCACCTGTCCCGTGTTTGTTCTCTATGGAAGTGGAGATGTGCTGACCCGCAAGTATGTAAAAGATTTCCGGGAAAGGGTTCCTCTACTGTCTGTTATCTGTATTAAAGGAGGCAAGCATCAGCTGCCTACAAAACATGCCGCTGAAACAAACGGAGCTATCCGTCAAATAAAGACCCGCTTAAACAATTAATAAAATTATAATCCGAAATATGTTTTGCAGACAGGGGAGATCGGGTATTTAAATACTACATTTCTATATACAGACAGGAATCTGCAGACCGATGGAGCTGATGGAAAGCCGAAAAAAGATAAAATATCTTTTTTCGGCTTTTTTACTATAAAAGTTTATAGGACGCAGGAGACCCTTTGAGAACGGTTTTGTTATTGACAGCGTTGTTTGGATATTTTTTTACTTAACAATTATGGCGCAGCTGAACAGTCTATGTACGGCGAAAAAAGAGCACAAGAGGATAAATGAATAAAATACGAAAGGGAAGAGAGGGGAATAAGATGAAAGCATTAACGAATCAAGGAAAAGGGAAAGTATTGGTAAAAGAAGTAGAGGCTCCTTCCATCGAAAAAAATACAGACATGATCGTGCGAATCACGTCAACAGCCATCTGTGGGTCGGATCTTCATATGTATCATGGCACCATTCCTTTGCAGAACGATTATATTATCGGCCACGAACCAATGGGGATTGTCGAAGAGGTGGGAGCAGAGGTTAAAAAAGTGAAAAAAGGCGACAGAGTCGTTGTGCCTTTCAATGTAAGCTGTGGAGAATGCTTTTTCTGCAGTCATCAAATGGAAAGCCAGTGTGATAATTCCAATCCTCATAACCTCGACAAAAATACCGGCGGATATTTAGGCTTTTCAAAGATGTTCGGCGACTATCCAGGCGGGCAGGCTGAATTTCTGCGAGTACCTTATGCAGACTTTTCCTCTTTTGTTGTACCGGAAGACAGTGAATTAGAAGATGAAAGTGTATTATTTTTATCCGACGTTGTTCCTACCGCTTACTGGAGCGTGGAAAACAGCAACGTAAAAGTAGGAGACACGGTTATTGTACTTGGCTGCGGACCGATAGGACTGATGGTGCAGAAGTTTGCCTGGTATAAAGGAGCTTCCCGTGTGATCGCCGTCGACCATGTGGGCTATCGTCTGGAACACGCTAAAAAAACGAACAACGTAGAAGTATTCAATTTTAAAGAATATAAAGACATGAGCGGCCATCTGTATGAAATAACAAAAGGCGGCGCAGAAGTTGTTATTGACTGCGTAGGAATGGATGGGGATATGACGATTAAAGACCGGGTAAAAACATTAGGAGGCCAGGTGGGTACGATCGATCCTATTATTATGGCGTCGGATTGTGTAAAAAAATTCGGTACCATTCACCTTACCGGTGTTTATGGCTCTCCGGCCAATGCTTATCCCCTGCATTCTATATTCACCAGAAATGTCACGGTGAAAGCCGGCCAGGCGCCGGTAATTCATTATATGCCGGAGCTGTATCAAATGGTAAAGGATAACGTATTTGATCCTACAGATATTATTACGCATACGCTGCCGTTGGATGAAGCGGAACATGCCTATAACATATTTGATGAAAAGAAAGAGAACTGCATAAAAGTAGTATTGAAGCCATAAAGAAACCCGGACAGCCCGGGTTTCTTTTTCAGGCTGTTGAAAAAGACAAAATATAGGTGTTTTTATACAAAACCTTTACAGGGGTGCTTTCCGCAGGCCATGCCTCAGCTAAAGAGGGGAAAACGCCTCTTTATCTTCTCCTATGGCTGTTCTGCAGGAGTCACCCCTGTTTATTTTTCTTCTTTTTTTCACAAAAGACTTTTAAAGTATTCGAGATAATGTATGGATATATAAAACGGAACAGTTTCTCGACAAGCTGATAAAGAAACCCGGACACCCCGGGTTTCTTTTTTTTACTTTATTTACGGTCAATGGTTACTGCGTTATTGGCAGGTAGAACATGAGTAGCAAGATATAGATGAAAAAAATATTCAACGACCGACATTCCAACGGTAACGAACAGGGCAGCCATTGCTATGGTAGAAACAGAACCGGAAAAAATTAATAAGCCAAAAAACACAACAGCAAAAGTGAGCACCCCATCAAGCAGCAGGGCGGTCATATTCCCCTTTTTAGGGAGAACAAACAGATCGCCAAGAGGGTAGGACACGGCGCCTAGAATAATAGCAAAACCAATCACATAGAAAAAAGACATGCTGTAAATAATCGTTAACACTAAAAACAGGACAAACAGCGTAGCGGCTCCTTTTAAGGCTAATGCTTTTACATGTTCCATTGTATCGCCTCCATTTTTTTATTAAAAAAGAAAAAGCCGAAACGAAAAGACATCTTGTCTAATGGTTTCGACTTATGGCAGGCCTTATATCCAGCCAATTACGTCACAGTGTTACACAATGAAATTAGTGGGTAAGGGAAGCGGAAAACGCGGCGGCTTTCGTTTTAGGTTGTTTCTTTACACCGGCTGCGACAAAGCCGCTTTGAGGAAAGGGCGGCATGCGGGTCATATCGTATGATAAATCCTGATCAGGTACATCATACGTAAGCTGGTTGGAGAAATAATCAAAGAACGCCTGCATTACGATAACGGTCAGCCACTCCCCGGCACAGCGATGACCTGTATGATGATCGCCGCCTCCCTGCGGAATAAAAGCAAAAGGACTGCCTTTCCAATTTTCAAACCGTTCCGGTAGAAAGTCGTCCGGATGTTCCCATAAGTCGGGATGGCGGTTTGTCCCATATATATCCAGAATAACGAGCATGTTCTTTTTGAAACGGTAGTCGTTCCAAATAAAGTTTTGCTTCACTTTTGCACCCATAGCAGGAGCGAATGGATAATACCGGCGGACCTCCTGGGAAAACATATGATTGTAATTGTTCTTGTTTTCTTTTACTTTCTGCTGTACCTCCGGATGTTCATGAAGGGCAAGCAGTCCAAACACAATAAAGTTAGCGGTGGCGACAAGCGGACGGAAACAATTGTTTAGTTCGACTGCCGCGGTGTGGGTTTTCAAATGTTTTCCGTCAGGCTCGCGGTGATGGGCAATAATGTAAGCCGGTGTATTGGGCGCCGGGGAGTATTTCCCGGAACGAATGTTTCGTATAATAGCCATGAGCCATTCTTCATTACGATCCCGGGCCTTTTTTCCTTTAGCCGCTCGTTTGACTGACCCATCGAATGAATCTATCATTTCCACCAGCTCTTCTGTCCGCTGCCGAACTTCTTGTTCATAAAGAGGAACGCCGGCCCATTCACAGCCGGCCTTTGTTAATATCTCCTGCACTTCTGAAAATAAGGTAACTCTGGTTTTGTGTTCCCACATACCCGCCTGGTCATCGAGAGTACGAAGCGCAATGTTTTTCATTTCCTCGACCCGGTCCGGTGTCATCATCGATAGAAACATTCTTTTTCGTTGTTTATGCATTTCGCCGTCCTGTTCGTGTACGCCGTTTTCTCCTAATAAGGACACCTTTAACGGCTTTGGCATAGCGCCTTTACGTTTAAATTTGTCGTTATCATAAAAAATTCTGGCTGCTTCCTCGCCTGCCATACAAACCACTTTCTGTCCCATAAGACGTGTTTCAAACAGGTCGGAATTAAGCTTCTTTCTGCGGGAAGGTAAGTAATGAAATCCTTCTTTAATCAGGTCGCGAGTATTGTCCAATCCTTTTTCTCTGGGAATGCTCTTATTTTTTTTCAATGCAGGACCCCTCTCCAAAATTGGTATACCATAAAAAAAGCCAGAATAAGACAAAGTCTTTGTTCTGGCTTTTGCACCGGCTCTGCTGTCCGGTGAGTGCTGACGTATAGGGTTCAATAAAATAGTCTTACTATTTGTTTTACCTTAATTCTTTAATAGTAAACGTCTGAACTTCGGTTTTATTCCTATTTTCAATCAGCAGCTGCTCTGATGTGTTATTTATTCCACTTTAATCCGTTTAAAAGTAAATTGGCTTTTGCTGTTTAATTTAGGAACCTGTATAGATAGAATGTTTTTTTGAAACCGTACATTGATTTTTTCTTCTTCTACCTGGCCAATATAAAAACTCCGCAGAAATGTGTCAAACGAGCGTTCTTTTCGGATATACTTTCGGTTTCCCTCTTTTAACGTCGGCATCGTCTTTTCGCCCCGCATGGTAATATAGCCATTTTCATACTCAATGCTGATATGGTCTTTATGAAAACCCGGCAGCTCTGCTTCCAGCACATACACCTGGCTGGCTTCCCAAATATCTATCTGTGGAAGGCCGTAGCTTGCCGTCCAGTCATCCTCCAGATTTTCCCTGAAAGGCTGGGCGCGGAATACGCTCGGTATATCCGTAGAGGATACCCCTTCTTTTTGGCTCTCTTTTTTCGTTCTGGGTAGTAAATTAGTCATTTTCATCTCTCCTTTATTAATATAAAAATAAAAAAAGCCGAAAAGAAAGAGCGGGGCTCTTCACTTTTCGACTTATGTTTAGCTCTATAGTCTAAACCATTGCTGTCGGTTATTTAATTTTTGCGGTTCAGCTTTGTTTAAAAAAACGACTGTACTTTATAATCCCCTGATTAAAAAGAAATAAAACATTATTTTAAGTAAAATAATGGCAGAATAACAAAATCTCAGGAAATATGTTTAAACCGGCTGGAAACAGCAGAGCCGATCGATAAATTAAAAATCATATTAATAATAGGTGGGATGGCTCCTATATCACCGATAAATTCAAACGCAAGAATAGCGGCCAGCGCTGTGTTACAGAGCCCGACATGAAAGAGCACCGCTCTGGCGTCTGCTTCAGACAAGCGGAGTTTTTTGGCGGCGATGTAGGCGAGGGCCATTGGGGCTGTAACCTGAATAAAAACAATGATGGTGAGAAGCGGCATAACAGGCAGGTAGCTCCGTACCGCTTCTGATCCTTCACCTGTAAGCAGATGAACAATCAGCAGAAGGGACAAAGAGGACCCGATCCGGGTTAATGGTTTAGAATAAGCGGCCGCCTCGGAAAATATCCGCTGGGTAAGCAGGCCAAGCAGAAGCGGGATCACGACGATAAACAGGAAAGATTGGAGCAGACTCCAAAAAGAAATCGATACCTGGCTTCCTTCAATGCCGACCATAGCAATGATAACGGCCAGCGGACTAATAGCGGTATCCAGAAGAGAAGAGATAACGACTAAAGAAGTGCTGCCTCCGGCTAAAAACGTATATAGAGCGGCCGCCGTGGCACTCGGAACAGTGCCTGAGAGGATAATGCCGGCGGCGATCTGCGGTTCGCTGGAGAAAAAAGCATAGGCAAGAATCATGGAAATGCCCGCGGTAAGCGACCATTTTAATAAAGCCGCAATTATTATTTCCCGCTTTTTGAACCGCATGGCCCGGAAGCTGCTGCTGTCCATCGATAAGCCGGTGAAGTAAATAACAATCCCCAGCAAAAGCCCGGGTACCCAGGAATAAGTAATAATGTAGTAAGGAGAAAAGTAGGTCAGGACAGCAGTAAGAACAATTAATATCGGCAGGTGAGCTGAAAGCAGTCTGGGAAGAGAAGCCATCGTAACGTCCTTTCTTTTCATTACAGCATTATGTAAGCGATCTCTATTTTACCGGATAAAACTGGAAAAACAAAGGAGGAATCCTGTAAAAAGAAGCCGGAGGTATACAAAAAAACCTTTACAATTAAATTGGTATAGACTACTATATAAGCATGAACTGACATTTATTTTGATAAAATACGAGAGACTGAAATGGAGGAGGACTGCCTATGAAATATTCTGTGCAAATGGGACTGGCTGTATTATTAATAGGTCATTTATGGATGCCGGCATCCGTGCAGGCGGAAAAACCGACCCAGAAGGAGGGAGACTTATTTCTTCTGGAAAATGTTCCGTACTTAGAACAAGACTCCTTACAAGGTATCGAGGAAGACCATGCTTTAACGGTACTTCGATATACTTCGGGAGGCGGCTATGCAGAAGTAACAGACGGCATCAAGTGGCGCTCTTCCAATCCTTCCGTAGCAAAAGTGGATAAACAGGGCAGCCTTGCACTGAAAAAATCCGGAAAAACGGATCTTACTGTCTCAGACGGAACAAATACAGATTCTATTACTTTACATGTAGACAAAGAGGGAGCGTCTTTGGAACCCGCTGAAGGAAATGGCTACGCAATGATCGACAGAGCGCTGGAGGAAATGACGCTTGAAGAAAAGATAGGCCAGATGATGATGCCGGACTACCGGACATGGGACGGAGAAAATGTGACGGCAATAAATGACGAAATTAAAAAAGAAGTACAGGACCATCACCTGGGAGGCACGATTTTATTTTTTGAAAATGTGGAAACAACTGAACAGACGGTGGACCTGGTGCAGGATTATAAGGAAACAGCCGATAAGTTCGGCATGCTCGTAACGATTGATCAGGAAGGGGGCATCGTCACCCGTCTTCAGGAAGGAACCGACCTGCCCGGCAATATGGCGATAGGTGCTTCTGATTCAGACGAGCTGGCCAGACAGGCGGGAAGCGTCATTGGCGCAGAGCTGGAGGCACTTGGCATTAATATGAATCTGGCGCCTGTGATGGATGTGAATAATAACCCGGACAATCCGGTGATCGGTGTCCGCTCGTTCGGGGAAGATCCGGTTCGTGTAGGAGAGCTCGGTAATGCCTACACGGAGGGTCTGCAGGAGCATGGAACTGCAGCGATTGCAAAGCACTTTCCGGGCCATGGCGATACGAATGTAGACTCTCACATCGGCCTCCCGGAAGTGCCGCATGACCGGGACCGGCTGTTTGATGTGGAGCTTGTCCCTTTCCTGGCGGCTCAGGAAGAGGGAATGGATGCGATCATGACGGCCCACGTCACGTTTCCTAATATAGATGATACGCTCGTCTCCTCCCGGGAGGATGGCTCGGATATTGCCCTGCCGGCCACGTTGTCTGAAAAAGTACTGACCGGGCTGATGCGTGAGGACATGGGATTTGAAGGGGTAGTAATGACGGACGCGATGAACATGGAAGCAATCGATACCCATTTTGAACCGGTGGATGCTGCCGTCCGCACTATTAATGCGGGAACAGATATCGTGCTGATGCCGGTCGGTCTTCCGGACGTATATGACGGCGTTATCGAAGCCGTGGAAACAGGTGCCATTAAACAGGAACGAATCGATGAAGCGGTCAAAAGAATACTGCTTCTCAAAATGAACCGCGGCGTTTTTGCCCAGGAATCTCCTGCAGATCGCAGCGTGCTGAAGAAGCAGGCAAATGAGACCGTAGGGTCAGAGGATCATCAGCTTATAGAGAAGAACATAGCAAACCAGTCAATCACTGTAGTGAAAAACGATAGGGATGTGCTTCCGCTTGATGCAGACAACGAACAGGTGATAACGGTTATTGATTCTTCTTACGACGGCGCTGTAAACGAAGAAGTAGTTGCTAAAACACAGACAGGCTCGCCGCTTGCAGATGAAATCAACAGCCGTGCAGGAACAACCCACCATATAGCACTGGAGCCGGATCAGGACACGCTAAGCAGCGGGGATGCAGCAAAAATCGAGCAATCTGACGTGCTGATTATCGGTTCAATGACTGCCACTTCAGAAGACAGGGCAGACGATAACCCTAACATGATGCTGTTTAATCAGATCATCAGCACGTATGACATCCCGGTGGTTGGAGTGGGCGTCCGTAACCCATATGATCTATCCGCCTATGAGAAAGCAGATGCCTACGTGGCCCAGTACGGCTTCCAGGATGCGAGCTTTGCTGCGACGGGCCGGGTGCTGTTCGGGGAAGTGGCGCCGCAGGGAACGCTTCCGGTAAGCATACCGGCGGCAGACGGTACGGTGCTGTATCCAGCCGGCCATGGCCTTACGTTTAATACAGAAAAGCCGGAATAAGGCAGTACACTATTAAATAAATAATAGGGGGTAGTATGTATGATGAAATATGTACAAAATATCGGGCGGTCGTTGATGCTGCCCGTTGCTGTACTTCCGGCAGCGGCTGTGCTCTCTGGCGTCGGCAACTGGATCATTGGTTTTGACGAAGGCAATGTGGCAGGCTTATTTTTATTAAACGCGGGTCTTTCAATTATTGATCATATTGCGATCTTGTTTGCCATTGGTGTCGCTATCGGCATGTCACGTGACAAAGACGGGGCAGCGGCCCTGAGCGGCCTAGTCGGCTTTCTTGTCGTCACACAGCTTTTGAATGTCGATTCAGTAGCAGGACTCACGGGTGTGCCTGTAGAAGAAGTGCCGCTGGCCTATGAAGCAACGGAAAATGTATTTATTGGGATTATTACCGGGTTGGTAGCGGCGGCTTTGTACAACCGCTACAGTCAAGTAAAGCTTCCTGATGCGCTCGCCTTTTTCAGCGGCAAGCGATTGGTGCCGATTGTGACAGCGGCGGCATCAGTAGTACTGGCAGCTATCTTTTTCTTCATTTGGCCGGTCGTGTACAACGGACTTGTTGTTTTTGGTACGACCTTAAGTGATATGGGCTCCGTTGGTGCGGGGCTGTATGGATTTTTTAACCGTCTTTTGATTCCCACCGGGCTTCACCATGCGCTTAATCAGGTTTTTTGGTTTGATCTTGCCGGCATTAATGACTTTGGTAACTATTGGAGCAGTGAAGGTGAGCCGGGTATTACCGGACGCTACATGGCCGGCTTTTATCCGATTATGATGTTTGGACTGCCGGCAGCCGCCCTTGCCATGTACCATACAGCTAAAACGACACAGCGCAAAACAGCCGCCTCCCTGCTTTTAGCGACAGGTTTTGCCTCTTTTTTCACAGGGGTAACCGAGCCGCTTGAATTTTCATTCATGTTTTTAGCGCCGCTGTTATATGTAGTGCATGCTGCGTTAACCGGGCTTTCCTTATTTATAGCAGCCAACTTTGAGTGGATCGCAGGCTTTGGCTTCAGCGCCGGCCTGGTCGATTACATGCTTGCCTTTGCCATGCCGCTTGCGAGCCAGCCGTATATGCTGCTCGTACAGGGACTCTTTTTCGCCATTGTGTATTACACTTTGTTCCGCTATCTGATTGTGAAATTGGATCTCTTAACGCCGGGACGGGAAGAAGACCCGGCCGTGGCACCTGCCGGCGGTATGACTGATTCACGTATCGACCAGGACGATGCCACCGCTGTTCAGGCCGCAGGAATTATTGAAGGCCTGGGAGGTGCGGCTAACATAGCAGCCATCGACAGCTGCGCAACGAGGCTCCGCCTGGAAGTAAATGATATGGACAAAGTCGATGAGGCACGAATTAAACAAACCGGCGTACCGGGAACGAATATTGTAGGCAAGCACAATATTCAGGTGATTGTCGGAACAAGCGTCCAGTTTGTTGAACAGGAAGTCCGAAAGCAGGTAAACAAAGAGTAGCATGTCAACCGGCCTCACGAAGAGGCTGGTTTTTTTAATGAAATTTACATATAAAGTGATCCATGGGCTTTTTTTTTCCGTTAGCTTAGTAACAAACAAAGCACATGCTGTAAATGGATAAAATAAGGTGGGGGTCAGCTTATGACACGCATGGAACAAAACAAGAAAGCACGAAAAAAAAGCAGTATTCTGATTCTGCTGGCGATGCTGCTATTTGCAGGAACTGCCGGGTATTCAGGATTTCAGGTGTTTGCGTCCGGCTCAGCAAATGAAGAAGCCGTCCCTGCAGATACGCCGCAGAGTCCAGAACCTGCCGGAGAAGATATGGGGGAATCCCTGGAAGCAGTAGAGGAAGAATTTGTTCTGCTGAATGAAGCAGAAGCCGAGATGGCTTTGAAAGAAGAAGCAGAACAATCCAGCCCGGCGGGTCTGTCGATTCCTTCCATTGATGTGGAGGCCGAGCTGGAGCCGCAGGGCGTCCTTGATAACGGGCAGATGGGCGTGCCGTCTACCGAAGATGGTGTGGCCTGGTTCGAACCGGGAGCAAAACCCGGTGAAAAAGGCAATGCGGTAATGGCCGGACATGTCGACAGCAGAACCGGACCTGCCGTTTTTTATGACCTGGAGAAGCTGGAAGCAGGCGATGAGATTGAAGTGACAGATGAAGAGGGAGAAGTGCTGATGTTTGAAGTGACGCGCTCTGTCAGCTATGACAGAACCGAGGCGCCGATTGAAAAAATCTTCGGGCCGTCCACTACCCGCAGTTTGAACCTGATTACGTGTACCGGCACGTTTGACCAGGCCGAGGGAACGCACGATGAACGCCTGGTTGTATATACGGAGCTTCAGGAGGAAGACGTCCAGAAAATAGAAAATGGCGATTCTCCCGAAGCACCGGACAATGTTGTCCTTTCCGGCAGTCAGCTGTCGTTTCATGCCGTGCGCGATGAGAACGTGGCCGGCTACCGGGTGTATGAAAAGAATGGAGAGGGAGAGAACCGGCATATAGAAAGCATCGCGGTTCATGAAAGAAAAAGCTTCAGTTCACCTGACCTGGCAGGAAGCCGGTATTACGTCACCACAGTAGACATATTCGGACAGGAGTCCGAGCCATCTGAAACAGCAGAATAGAAAACAAGCCCCTGCATGAGATCCGCTCAGTGCAGGGGTTTGTTTTGTCTTTTTATAGAAAGTAGTTATTTGCCTGGATAAAAAACTGGGACTGCTCGTAATTGTAGGTGATTTTTGAGAAGTCAAACGGCTGCCCGTTCGTCAAATGAAAAATCTGTTCCACGAACAGTCCGGGAGAAGCGGCGGGAAGAAGAAGCAGTTCTGCTTCTTCTTCGCTGATTTTACCGACATTAAAATACAAATCAGAAAAACCGATGTTTAATCCGAGCGCTTCACTTATATAGTTGAAAATTGATTCAGAAACAATCTCATTGTTTAAATAGGACACAACAGATTTATTATAGTAGGACTCCTCGATGCAGAGCGTCTGCCCGTTAATGTAGCGGACCCGCTTTACATAATACACGCTCTCGGCGGGATCGACTGCCAGATTACGGGCGGCCTCGGCTGTCGGCTGTCGGATATCAAGAGCAAGCACTTCCGATGTGATTTGAAAACCATCCAGCTCTTTTTTAAACCCCTGATTGGAAAGAAGGCCGATATAACCTCTGCGCTTATGCCTCCGTACAAAAATGCCGCTTCCGCGTACCTGATAGACAATTCCCTTTTTCTCGAGAAGATCCAGTGCCTTTGTTATCGTACTTTTGCTCACTTCAAACTGAGCCATAAACGCATCAAGTACGGGCAGTTTATCTCCCTGCTGTAAATCTTTCTCCTCTATTTCTTTTTCAATTTCTTCTGCGATCTGCTGGTATTTTAACATGGACATTCCTCATTATCGTCTAATTTAGCGTTTATCTGTGTTCCAATTCTACCATAATTATGCTGAAAACTGTTTAATTTAATTGTTAATACATTAAAAATTTATATGGTATTTATTTAATTGTTACGGTACAATATAAAATGTAAACGCATAACAATTGAAGGAGGATGGAATGTGGCGGAAAAAGTAAGAGATTATCCAAAGCTGGCGAAAGATATATTGGAAGCAGTAGGAGGGGAAGAAAACGTTCTCAGTGTGGCAAGATGTGCGACAAGGCTGCGAATTGTACTGAAGCGGTCCAAACCGGACGCCAAGCAGCTGGTATCTTCGATGCCCGGCGTTATTACGGTGGTGGAGAACAGCGGCCAGTTTCAGGTCGTGATCGGCCAGCACGTTGGAGAAGTACATGATGAATTTACCTCTCTTGTAAAGGTCGACGAATCAGATGAACCCCAGGCGAGCAAAGGAACGGTCGTCAACCGGGTTATTGCTACGATGTCAGCTGTATTTGCACCATTTATCTACATTCTGGCAGCGGCAGGTATTCTGCAGGGCATGCTGATACTCATTAATTTATTCTCGGACTCATTTGCCAATACCGGCACCTATCAAGTATTCAGCTTTATATCGTGGGCACCTTTTACGTTTCTGCCTATATTCATTGCCATTACAGCCTCCAAGCATTTTAAAACAAATATGTATATAGCGGTGGCCGCCTGCGCGGCGTTGGTCAGTCCGGACTGGGCAGCTATGGCCGCTGAAATATCAGAAGGAGCACAGACTACGTTTGTCGGACTGCCGCTTTCGGAAACCGTGTATACATCATCTGTACTTCCGCCATTATTTCTGGTGTGGATATTGTCTTATCTGGAACGGTTTTTAAATAAGCGGATGAACGAAGTAATTCGTCCACTGTTTGTTCCATTGTTATGCCTGATCGTTATGGTACCGTTGACGATCGTATTAATCGGGCCAATTACAACACTGGGTGCCAACGGGATTGCCAACGGCTACAACTTCCTTGCAGAGTATGCACCGGCACTGGCCGGCGCAATTATCGGCGCCTTCTGGCAGGTACTTGTTATCTTCGGGGTTCACTGGGGTATTACACCGATGGTACTGGCCAACTACGAGCTGTATGGACGGGATTCGTTCCAGGCTTACCAGACCATTGCCGTGATGGCACAGGTCGGCGCAGTCCTCGGTGTTATTATTAAAACAAGATCACAGGAAATTAAAAAAGTAGGAACGTCTGCCGGTATAACCGGTATATTCGGTATTACCGAGCCGGCGATTTACGGCATCACCCTGCGATTTAAAAAGCCATTTATTTATGGCTGCATCTCCGGCGCTGTCGGAGCAATCGCAGCAAGCTTCTTTAATCCCTATTACTTCGCTTATGCGGGGCTTCCCGGACCGCTTACGATTGTAAACGGGATCGATCCGGAATATCCGATGTCAATTTGGGGTATTCTGCTGGGAGTCGGTATTGCCGTAATTCTTCCGATTATTTTGATTCAGCTGCTTGGTTTCGGCGAAGATACGGCTAAGCAGGCAGGAAACAATACGCTGATCAACGAGCAGGGCAGCAGTGCACAGGTAGCTGCGGCTGAAGATACCGTCAGTAATGAAGAAATCGTTCGTGCGCCATTCGCAGGAAACGTGATTCCGCTTTCTCAGGTACCCGATGAAGTATTCAGCTCCGGGGCAATGGGAAGTGGACTTGCTATCCGGCCGTCCGGGAATAAAGTATATGCTCCTTTTGACGGCACCATCGTAATGGCCGCTCCTACAAAACATGCTATCGGCCTGCGCTCTCAAGCAGGCGTGGAGCTCCTCATCCACGTAGGACTGGAGACAGTGAATCTGCAGGGCAGGCCATTTACGCTGAAGATTGAAGACGGCAGTACCTTTAAAAAGGGAGACGTGCTGCTTGAATTTGACAAACAGTCGATTGAATCGGAAGGTCTGGATACGATAACACCTATCATTATTACCAATTCCGGCGATTATGAAGAGATTATTTTCAAAGACGCATCAGACAGCACGCTCGATCAGGAATTATTCACGGTTATAAAATAAGGAGGACATTTATATGTCAACAATGCCAAAAGATTTTCTATGGGGCGGCGCGCTTGCCGCCCATCAATTTGAAGGAGGCTGGGACCAGAGCGGTAAAGGTCCGAGCGTCGTCGACGTAATGACAGCGGGAGCCCACGGGGTGGCGCGGGAAATCACAGCAACAGTGGAAGCGGATAAATTTTATCCCAATCATGAAGCAATTGATTTTTACAGCAACTATAAAGAAGACATTGCATTATTTGGAGAAATGGGACTGAAATGCCTCCGCACCTCAATTGGCTGGAGCCGGATTTTTCCAAACGGGGACGAAGAGGCACCGAACGAAGAAGGCCTGCAGTTTTA
Source organism: Sinobaca sp. TMA16-18 (assembly GCF_059510535.1). Taxonomy (NCBI): domain Bacteria; kingdom Bacillati; phylum Bacillota; class Bacilli; order Caryophanales; family Sporolactobacillaceae; genus Sinobaca; species Sinobaca sp. TMA16-18. The sequence continues at coordinate 16,223 of NZ_JCAKFM010000007.1, forward strand.
CGACAATGTACTGGATGAATTAATCAAACACGGCATCGAGCCGGTGATTACACTGTCCCATTTTGAAATGCCGCTCCACCTGGCCCGGGAATACGGCGGATTCCGCAGCAGAAAAGTGGTCGATTTCTTTGTCCGGTTTGCGGAAGTATGCTTCAACCGTTACAAAGATAAAGTGAAATATTGGATGACATTTAATGAAATCAATAACAAAATGGACGTGGATAACCCGTTATTTTTATGGACGAACTCCGGCGTTATTGTAAAAGAAGACGAAAACGCTAAAGAAATTATGTATCAGACGGGACATCATGAGCTGATAGCAAGCGCTCTTGCTGTAACAAAAGGTAAAGAAATAAATCCAGCTTTTGAAATTGGAGCCATGGTCTCCCATGTACCGATTTACCCATATTCCTCCAATCCGGAAGACGTGATGCTGGCAGAGGAGTCGATGAGACAGCGTTATTTCTTTCCGGATGTGCATATCCGCGGCAGCTATCCGAGGTACGCATTAAAAGAATTTGAGAGAGAAGGGTATGCCATTCCTTTCGAAGATGGAGACGAAGAGATTTTAAAAAATGGGACCGTCGACTATTTAGGCTTCAGCTATTATATGTCGACTACCGTTAAAAGCGGGGCACAGAACAGTACAACGGGCAATATCGTAAACGGCGGCCTGGCAAACGGAGTGGAAAACCCGTATATCAAGTCGAGCGACTGGGGCTGGGCGATTGACCCAACCGGTCTGCGCTACACGCTTAACAGGCTGTATGACAGATACCAGATCCCATTGTTCATCGTCGAAAACGGCTTCGGTGCGGTCGATACTGTACAAGAAGATGGCACGATACATGACACGCAGCGGATTGAATATTTAAAGTCGCATATTGAAGCGCTCGAGAAAGCTGTTGAATACGACGGCGTCGAGCTGTTGGGATATACCCCATGGGGGATCATTGATATTGTGTCCTTTACAACCGGGGAAATGAAAAAACGCTACGGCATGATTCACGTAGACCGTGATAACCAAGGCAACGGATCGATGAAGCGTTCGAAAAAAGAGTCATTCGACTGGTACAAAAAAGTGATTGAAACAAACGGCGGGCAGTTGTAAATATAAAGAAGGAAGGCTTCCTATACGGAGAGCCTTCCTTCTTTTTTATGATTTTGGATAGTTCTGGTCATCAAGCGGAACGTCTTCCGGAAATAAACGCTGGAAATGGAGTTTTTCCTGGCGGGTCAGGGACTGTTTGCCCTGCTCGAAAAAGTCTCTGGCTCCTTCAAGCTCTTCAGCATCTTCGCTGTTGTAAAAATCAATAGGCACTTCTTTCGTTTTACTAGATAAGTGGGCGGAGGCTTTCGCATGACCAATCGCCCAGTCCAGGTGCTCGTAGGAGTCCGAGAACATCTCCTTAAAATGCAGCAGCGTGTCACGGAGCAGGTCGGATTCACTGGTTAACACTTTTCCGTAGGCAAGCGCCTGGTCTTTCGTTTGTTTGATTTCGCGCAGACGGATACGCGCTTCATTTAATTCAGACAGCGTCTGCTCGTATTTCTGCTTATAGGTGCCTGCATCCCGGCGTCGGGTGTAGGAATGAAGAGCGAGTGTATAAAGATGTTTGTAGTCATCCTTAGGTAATTCGATGACGGACTTTGTTTTAAATCTCTCGGAGAGCTGGATGGCACTTTTTTCTTTTACTGCTCCCGTCAATTTTTCAAACTCGCCAAGAAAATCTTCGCCTTCATTCAACCGGTGTTCCAGCCGGTTTACTTCTTCACGGAGAATCAATAGATCGCGTTCGTACGCTTCCAGGTGGAGCTCTTCAATCTTTGGATCCGGCCGATCCAACTCAAAATTATGCTGCTTTAAAAATGTATGAAATTCGGATTGCAGCATGTATAAATCTTTATTCTGCCCAAAAAAGTCTTTGGCGGAAAGCTGCCCGTTCTCCAGGAACGGAATAAAGCCAATATGCAGGTGAGGGGCACTTTCATCTTTATGTACGGCCGCATACATGATGTTTTCCAGGCCATGCCGTTCTTTAAAAAATAGTAAACTGGTATCAAAAAAGCGGGCTTCTTCTTCAGGAGACAGGTTTTCAAAAAAAGAGGCATCATTGATAACCGTCAGATGACACAGTTTAACAGCTTCTTTTCGAATCACCTTTTGGCCGGTGTAGCGCTGGTCGATAATTTTGTTAATAACTTTTTTGTAATCAAAAGGCTGGTCGTTGATCAAATCGTAATTAAGTACCGTGCGGCGGCGGTCAATACCATCACCGGGAAGTTCCTCTTTTTCGCGTTGAATATGAGCCTGGATCTCTTTTAACTCGGACCCTTTTACTTTCTGCAGATGAAGCACCGGGTAACTCATGCTGAATCTTCTCCCTTCTGGCAGGAACGTTATGTATACCAATAAGTGTAGCATATTTTGGAAGAAGAAGAGGAGTTGGGAAAGATGGGAGAAATTTTAAAAGCATAAAAGCCTGCTTTATGTAAAGCCTGAAGCAATGACAACTTAAATAATTTCACGTACCAAATCATTATATAAAATATAAACAATCGATTAAATACTCAAAAATGGTAAACTATATCCATCACACTACTAATGAAAGAGGGATTATAGTGACAAAAACAGCACTGCAGCTGTATACGCTGCGAAATGAATGCAAAGAAGACTTCGAAGGCACGCTGCATCAAGTTTCCCGAATGGGATATGAGGGAATTGAACTGGCAGGGGATACAGGTGGAATGTCTGCAGAGGTGCTTCATGTGTTTTTAAAACAAATCCAGCTGAAGACAGCTTCTCTGCATTTACCACTCGAAGAACTGGAGAATAATATTTCCTACCATATTGAATTTGCCCATGCACTTGGCTGCCGGCACATCGTCTGCCCCTATCTGGAGCCGGAACGACGCCGGAGCATTCAGCAGTACAAAGAATTAGCAGCTACATTCAACCGCATCGGTGAAGCCTGCCGGGAAGAAAACATTACGTTTTCCTACCACAACCATGACTTTGAACTGCAGAAGCTGGAAGGAGAGCAGCCGCTTGCGGTAATTCTCGAGCATACGGATCCGTCCCTCGTTATGATCGAACTGGATACATATTGGGTACAAAAAGCCAATGAAGATCCGCTTGAATGGATGGAGCGCTGCAGGGAGCGGATGCCGCTCGTGCATCTAAAAGACATGACCCGGGACGATGAGGCATTTTTTGCAGAGCTTGGAACCGGGCGCATGGATATAGAAGCCATTGTGAAGAAAGCGGAACAAAACGGGGCGGACTGGCAGATTGTGGAACAGGATGAATCACGGCAGCAGCCTATCCAGAGCGTAAAAGAGAGTATGCAGTATTTACAGCATTTATCGGTTTAATATAACTAGGGGGATATAACATGCCTACAAAGCAGAACGTTGCAGATATGATTGGGAAAGGAATCACTGTTGATGCTTTTGTATCACAGATGAAACCGGAATATCAGGAAAAAATGAAGGAGTGGCAGGACGGATTTACCTGGGTGGATCATTCTCAGGAAGTATTAAGCTTCATACGCACCAGGTCAGACCTGCACTGTTCGATTATTGCCTCGGATTGGTGCGGTGACGTGCACCGGAATTTTCCGGTCATAACCGAAGTAATGAAGCAGGCGGCCATTCCCACTGAAGTGTTTATCCAGGAAGACCATCCTGCCTTTATAGATGCATTCCGTACGCACGGAGGCGCATCGGTTCCTAAAGTTATTCTCTCCAACATGTCCGGAGACGTTCATTTCACATGGGGGCCAAGACCTGCTTTTATTCAGGAGCCGATGGCTGCCTTTAAGGCGATGCAGTTAACAGAATCAGATGCAGCCTTCCCGGCCGAACGAAAAAAGGCTTACGAAGGAGTGCAGGCACGGTACGGAGAAGATTTTGATTATCAAAAACTCGTTGTTTATGAAATAACCAATCTTTTATCGCAGACATAGGCAGCATGTCAAAGCTGTTCGCTTTACATCGAACGTTTGTTCTTATATAATTTAGTTATATAAGAAAGGAGCGGGGATGATGGAGGGAATGATTGAAAGAGCAATAGAGGAGCAGATGCCGCTTCAGCTCGTTTATGAGAGCAAAAGCGGCATTACGCAGCGGACAATAACAATATACAAAAATGAAACAGAACGCATCGTGGCTTACTGCCATACTAAAAAAGCGGTCCGGTCGTTTCGGAAACGCTGCATTCTGGCCATTCAACCAATAAAAAAGAGATACCCCGCTGTTATATAAACAGACAGGGTATCTCTTTTTGTTTAAGTGGTTACAAACCGCCCGCCATTAACATGAATGACCTGGCCGGTCATGTAGCTGGAGTCCTGGGAGCCAAGCATTACGAACGCTGGTGCCAGTTCCGCCGGCTGTCCCGGCCGTCCAATCGGTGTGTTCGTGCCGAAGCTCTCGACTTTATCTTCTCCGAATGTGGAAGGAATCAGCGGCGTCCAGATAGGTCCTGGAGCTACACCGTTCACGCGGATGCCTTTGGATGCAAGCGAGGTGGACAGCGAACGAATCAGCGTGGTCACCGCACCATTTGTGGCAGAGTAGTCAATTAATCCGGCGGAGCCGTCATATGCTGTAACGGATGTCGTATTAATAATGGCCGCCCCTTCTTTTAAATGAGGCATCGCTGCCTGAATGAAATAAAACATCGAAAAGACATTGGTGCGAAACGTTTTTTCCAGTTGTTCTTTTGTAATGTCTTCAATTTTTTCCTGTGGGTGCTGTTCGGCGGCATTGTTTATTAATACATCCAGACGGCCGAATTCTTTAATCGTAGCTTCCACCGCTTGTTTGGCAAACGCATCATCCCCGCCATCGCCCGGCAGTAACAGACAACGACGTCCGTAGTTTTCTATTTCTTTTTTCGTCTGTTCTGCATCCTCATGCTCATCAAGGTAGACGATTGCAAGATCCGCCCCTTCTTTGGCGTAGGCAATAGCAGCTGCTTTTCCAATGCCGCTGTCCCCGCCGGTAATGAGCGCTATCTTGTCTTTTAGTTTATCGGCACCCTTATATTCCGGGTTATCATGTATCGGCTTCGGATCCATCTTTTCCACTTCACCGGGCTGTTTATGCTGCTGCTGAACGGGCTGGCCGTCCTGTTGTTTATCTTTAAATTCCATTTATTTCTGCCTCCTTGTTATTGGGTGAATATAATAAGCAGTACCCCTGCTGCTGCAGACTCAAACAGAAGTCAGCAAAAACCGGGTCCTTTTTTAAAAGGAACCCGGTTTTTTTATGACACTCGATGTTCTTGGTTATTCAATTGGTCTGTTTTCGTCTGGTGCCGCTGCTGCCAGGCGCAGAGACCGAAGAAAGCAGCGACAACAAGATAGCCTGCGGTGAAATCAGGGGCTGCATTCCAGGCGAGTGCCGGCGCATGCATAAACCCGGCAAACGAAAACACTGCCGCTGTTAAAGTGAACAGGACGGCGCGCCGCCATTCCCGGTCAATTATCGAAACCGTTACTGCACCGATCAGGATCGCGGTAAATAGGGCACCCTGTCCGAGAGGAACGATCCCTTCTGAAATATCAGCTACTACTTCCCCGGCCGGATTGTTAAAGCGGGTCATCGTATAGTTGGCCAGATACGGCAGCATAGCAAGCGCAACCGCCGGAAAGTATCGGCTGGAGGTGGTTGAAAAAGCGGCGGCTACCATCGACATACCGACAAAGACAAGCACCGGGGCGATAGCAGCAAGCGGAATCAGGGCAGACAGCGCTGCAATCATGCCGGTCACAGCGGCCGCCAGTATCACCACAGCGTTTAGAAGGCTGTAGCCGCGCCCGGCTCCCATTTCTTTAGAGCCTATCGTTGCTATGTAAACGGTCGTAGGAAACAATCCGCCAAACACGGCGCCGAGCATGGTACCGGTGCCATCAACAGCCTGGCATTCCCGGACATCGTACGAATCTCCAACTGCGGCCATCGCCTCTACGTTATTCATCGTTTCAATAGCGTTGTAGATCGTAATAGGCAGCAGTACACCAAGCAGTCCAACTGCTGCTCCAAATAGTAACGTCATTCCATCAAACGCGGCCAGGCTGGGCAGAATCGGATAAAAGCCCATATTGGAAAACCCTTCGGCTACTTCCCCCGGGCTTTGATGTCCGAGCGCAAAGGCCAGAATAGTACCAACGACCACAGCCAGAAGAGAAGCCGGCATCCGGAAAGGAAACACGACTTTTCCAACAAAGCCGACAAGGATAATCGCCAGGGCAACGAGCCCAACAACAGGAATAGCAAACGTATGAAACAACATTTCACCGGCAATAAATGAAAAAGCCACACCAGCCAGAGCTCCGAGAAGTGCCGGGCGGGGAAGGTGATCGCGGATCCAGTTGCCGGTTAAGCTGACGAGAGCTTCAATGAGGCCGCTTATAAAAGCGGCAGCTACGGCAATTTTCCAGGCTAGATCCGGATCATTGGTAATCGCCAGAGCCGGAGCAAGCACGCCGAATAAAAAGACAAACATCACCGGCGTGCTCACGCCGTAGGACAGGGCCGTCACATCGCTTCTGTTTTCTTTTTTAGCAAGTCGGGAAGCCATATAGGCGTAATATAAATTCCCCGCCATCACGGCAACTGCCGTCCCGGGAATTACTTTGCCAAACACGATCGAAGCGGGAAACCCCATACCAAGCATTGTTACGGTAATCACGACAAAGTTGGCGAGGTTGTTTTGAAACAAAGCAAAAAAGGCATCAAGATCCTGCCGCTTAAACCACGGATAATGAACCGTCTGGTCGTTCATGTGCTGCTTCACCTTCTCTTTTCTTATTTAATGGGGGCATGTGATTCCACAAAGGTTACGCGCCCGTTTTCAAGCGATTCCACCCGTGCCAGGGATTCAACCCGGTAGCCGCTGTTTACAAGCTGTTCGCGTCCCGGCTGAAAAGACTTTTCAATAACAATGCCGACACCGGCAACGACCGCTTCCGCTTTTTCGACGATATCGATTAAGCCTTTGGCCGCCTGGCCGTTGGCAAGGAAGTCATCCAAAATCAGTACCTGATCTCCCGGCTCGAGAAAATCTTTGGATACGGCAATTTCGGATTCCTGCTGTTTGGTAAACGAGTACACGCTGCTGGCAAATACATGTTCATCCATCGTTAAAGACTTTCGTTTCCTCGCAAACACGAGCGGAACCCCGAGCTTAGTGGCTGCCATAAAGCTTGGCGCAATACCGGAGGACTCGATGGTTAATACTTTAGTAATGCCGTCTTCCTGAAAAAGCCGGGCGAACTCTTCTCCTACCTCAGCCATTAATACAGTATCGATTTGATGATTCAAAAACGTATCCACTTTGAGAACATGGTTGGACAGCACACTGCCGCGTTCGATAATTGCCTGTTTTAATTGTTCCATTATTCTGCTCCTTTTTTTAAGTTATCTGCTCGTTTATAAACAAAAAAAGCCTGCCTCCCGACGGATCGAGTGACAGGCGGACCGCATACAAAAAAATACCGTCGCTGCACTCGTAGTCAGGCCGTTTACGGCAGCCTGGTAGAAACGCGCGGACCATATTTCCGCAATTATACGAGAGATAAAAAAATATATATTTATACATAAGAGTCTATTATAGACGAAGACACCCGTCTTGAGAAGCCCGGCTTTTTAAATACCGGGATGCTCTCTTCGTTTAAAGAGAAGCAGGCAGGGGAATGCGGTATGCATCTGCATATAAAAGACAAAGGGGGTCATTTTTTGAATTATGAAGATTTCAAAACATTGATTGTGCATAATGGCAACAGCGAGAACTGGTTGTATGATGAATACCATCAAGTGTACACGCTGAAAGAAAACCTAAGTGTCTCGATTCACTTCTGTAAAGAACGCGGCACAGAAGAGGTAAGCAAAGACTGGTTCACAAAAACGGGAAGCAGCAAAGGACGTGAAGTGTTTTTTGACGTCCGCCTTGGAGCGTCTTTTATTGAACAGCTCCGTTTTTATGAGCTCGATAATGGAAACATCCTGATGCCGGAAGCAGATACGCTGGATACGGTCTCGGAATATCATTACAGCGTGGCCCGGGCGGTTAACAAACCGAATGCAAAACCAAATGATGATGTGATTGATGAGTATTTTGACCGGCTCGGCTGGAGAATCTACAAAACGTCAAACGAATAATCAAATGATCCGGCGGGGGCCGGATCATTTTTGGTATACTGAAAAGAAAAAGGGCGGAGATAACGATGCCAGAGGAATTATTTCATTTGCATAAGGTCAGTGTACGAACCGGCGGACAGACCAGGCTTGAAAATATTACATTCTCTTTGGAAGCGGGTATACATACCGGACTGCTCGGTTTAAACGGATCCGGAAAAACAACGATTCTTCAGCTGTTAACCGGCTATATCTGGCCCACGGAAGGAACCGTTCACAGCTGGATGGGCAAACACGGCCAGGTCCCGATGCAGCAGCTGCGCCGGGAAATCGGCTGGGTGAGCGATGCGCTGGATGACCGCTACCGGGCAAGAAGCAGCGATACGGCAATTGAAGTGGTGATCAGCGGCTATTTCGCGTCGATCGGCCTGTACGACGATCCTAAAGAAGAGGTAGTCGTTTATGCCCAGACATGCCTCGATCTTTTTCAAGTCGGCAGTTATGCCGATACACCATACAGCCGGTTGTCCCAGGGAGAAAAACGCCGTGTGATGCTGGCACGCGCCTGGGTGATTCAGCCAAGGCTTTTGATCCTCGATGAGCCGTGCACCGGCCTTGACGTAAAAGGAAGAGAAGAACTGCTCGAGCTGCTGCAGCGGGCGCTGAGTGAACCGAATGCCCCGACGCTTTTATACGTGACCCATCATATTGAAGAACTGCCGCCGGCGGTCATCAACATGGCGCTTTTAAAAGACGGAAAACTGCTCTGTCACGGTTCCAAAACAGACGTACTGTCCAATGCGCTCATCTCGGACGCTTTTGATGTTCAGGCATCTGTTACATGGGAAGAAGAGCGGCCCTGGCTTCGAATCAAAACTGGAAAACCGGTGCAGTAAATCCTTGAACACGCAGGTGAGAGCAGGCGTTCCGTTATCTTTCCACCCTGGAAGTATGTTACAATACGGAACAGTATAGATATGAAAGGAGCTTTTCTTTGAGTAAAAAATGGTTATTAACGGCCAGTATGGCAATTTCTCTTTCCGTGATTGCAGCATGCGGGGGAGAATCCGAAGAAGAAGCAGGATCGGATGAAGAACAAGAACAGCAGGAAAGTGCAGAATCGGAAGGCCAGGAAGCGGAACAGCCGCAGGAGCCGGAAGTAAACCTTGACGATGTTCCCGACGTAGTCGCTGAAGTGAACGGCGAAGAAATTACAAAAGATGAGTTTGAAACAGCGTATACAACGACATTATCCATGTTTTCCATGCAGGGAATGAACCTTGAGGAACAAGACGAAGACGGGGAAATGGAAGAGGAGCTGAAAGCTTCCACGGCAGAACAGCTTGTCGGACAGCGCCTGCTTGTGCAGGAGTCAGAAAACCGTGACTACGAAGCGGACACCGAAGAAGTAGATGAAATTTTAGACCAGCAGAAAGAGCAGTTTGAAAACGATGAAGACTATGAAGCTGCTTTGGAAGAACAGGGCTTCACAGAAGACGACTTCCGCGCACAGATTGAAGAATCCCTCCGGGTGGAACAGCTTATTGAAGAGGAATCCGAGGGTATTGAAGTGAGCGAAGACGAAATAGATGAACAAATGGTAGCCATGGAAGAACAGCAGGCCGCCATGGCCGAGCAGGCTGGTGAAGATGCTCCTGAAACACCTGCACCTGAACGAGAGCAGGTAGAAGAACAGGTACGGGCGGAAAAAGAAAACGAACGTGTCCAGGAGCTCGTAACAGAACTTCGCGACGACGCGGATGTTACGATCCACCTCTAAAACCGATACAAATTCCAAACAAACTGTCCGCAGCGGACAGTTTGTTTTTTTACAGAAAAATTTCTCTTGTACTATTGTAGAAATAGGATAAAATAAAACAAAAGTCCTATTTTTTTAGAATATCGAGGAGGAATTCGGATGACAACCCGTGAAAAAGATGAAATTCTACTGGAAAGTGGAACAAATGAACTAGAAATCGTCATGTTTTCTATTGGTGAAGAAACATATGGTATTAATGTATTAAAAGTAAGGGAAATTATCCAGCCGCTGCCGGTCACAAAAACACCAAACGCCCATCCGCACGTAGAAGGCATTATCCGCTTGAGAAATGAAATCATGCCGGTCGTTGATACCGCCAAAGTACTTGGCTATACGCATGAAAGAGCGGGAACCGATAAGTATATTATCTGTGAGCTTAACCAAATGAAGGTCGCCTTTCACGTGGAGTCGGTTTCCCGTATCCATAGGATTTCCTGGCAGCAAATTGAAGAACCGGAGCAGCTGATTCAGGGGACCCATTCCCATACGATCGGCGTTATTAAAAGAGAAGAAGGCATGACGCTGCTGCTTGATTATGAAAAGATGATCAGTGACATTAACCCGAAGGCGGGCATTCAGCCGGATACGATCGTCAGAGGCCTTCGTCCCGAACGAGCCGCCAAACGTGTACTGGTGGCGGAAGATTCGCCGATTCTGCAGCAGCTTATCTTGGACACGCTCGAGCGCGCCGGCTACGAACAGATCGCCAAAAGCACGAACGGGGAAGATGCCTGGAGACAGCTGGCTGAAGGAGAAAAAGTGCCGGATATTGTGATATCTGATATTGAAATGCCTAAAATGGACGGCCATCACTTAACCAAAAAAATCAAAGAACTGGAAAAAACCAAAAATATACCAGTCATTCTCTTTTCTTCCCTCATTACAGAGGATCTTTACCATAAAGGCGTAAAAGTAGGTGCAGATGAACAGGTAAGTAAGCCGGAAATCCAGACGCTGATTCAAAAAATGGACAACCTTTTATTTTAAATAAAGAGTGCTCCTTTGTTTCAGGGGAGGGTGGCGAGAGAGATGAGCATAAAGAAAAAATTAATATGGATTGTCGCCGGCAGCGGGTTTTTATTATTCTCCCTGCTGGTAGGCATCTTTTATCCGATGCTGCTGCAGCAGTTCCGTTCGATTGAAGAACAGGGAGCGGAGGAAAACATTGACCGTCTGGCCGAGCTGCTTGCAAACGAACAGGAACAGCTGTTAAATTTTAACCGCGACTGGGCGTCCTGGGATGATACATATGCTTTTGTGGAGAGCGGAGGCCGGGATGAGGGGTATATAACGAGTAACCTGGGCGGAGAATCACTTGATAATGGCAAGTTATCTTTTATAATGATAATCGATGAAAAAAAAGACGTCTTATTCAGCCAGAGTCAACAGGAGCCGGGTGCCCCGGAAGAAGGACTCGAAGCACTTGCCATTAACGAGGCCAATGTAATGGAAACATTCAGCCGGCTCATGATGGGAGAAGCAAAGCTTTACCAATATGATACAGAAACATACATGATCTCCGCTCTCCCTATTCAAGCTACCAGCACCAACTCCGGTTCCAATGGAACGCTGATTATGGGACGGGAAGTAAACAGCCGCTATATTGACTCAATGGCTGCGGCGATTCAGGCTCCGCTGCAGTTTCAATCCATTTCAAGCAGTGCGGCCACAGAACCTTACCGGAATGTTTCGGTGTCGGAGGAAGGCCTGCTGTCCAGCGAATACCGTCTGCCCTATGCCAACGCATCCAGTGCCGCAGCTTTTACGTTTGAACAGCCTCGAACGATTTACAACCAGGGCGCTCAAACGATCAATACGCTGCTGTTTTCGTATACCGGCGGCATGGTAATTCTAACGATGCTGCTGATTGTTCTGCTCAACGGCTCTATTTTAAAAAGAATAACGGCACTGTCCGGCAATTTAAATGCCATTGAACAGAAAGGCATGTTTGAAGACAGTGTCGCTGTAAACGGCAGGGATGAAATCACGACCCTGCAAAACTCGGCCAACAGCCTGATTGATTCGCTTCGACTTTCTCACCGTCATATGCATGAATTGGCTTACCGTGACCCGGTGACCCATCTGTACAACCGCTCTTATTTATTAAAAGAACTGGATAAACAAATGAACCAAAATGAAAAATTTTCGCTTTTATTCATTGACCTGGATCATTTTAAAAAAGTAAACGATACATTCGGCCATAAAGCAGGCGATGAGGTATTAATAGAAACAAGCCGGCGCATGAAAAATCATACCCCGGAAGGCGCAGCCGTTATCCGTATGGGCGGGGATGAATTTGTTATTATCGTGCCTTCCTCTGCTGTATTCCCGTATGAACTGCTGCTTGAAGAACTGGAAAAACCTTTTTTAATTGGAGAACACCGTGTTTTTATTTCCGGCAGTATCGGCATCAGTGAATACCCGGAAGACGGCGCCTCTTACGAGCAGCTGCTGCAGTCGGCAGATATTGCTATGTACGAAGCGAAAAAACAGGGGAAAAACAGCTACCGGTATTATAAAGAAGTAGAAAATAAAGCGTATTACAAAGAATACGTGCTTCACGAAAATGATATCCGCCGCGCCTTTATAAACGAAGAATTTGTCGTTCATTATCAACCTATTATAAATGGAGCCGACCACACGATTAAGGGCATGGAAGCTTTAGTGCGGTGGGAGCATCCGGAACGGGGACTGCTGGCCCCGTGTAAATTCCTTCCTATGATTGAGGAGCTCCGCTTAATGGATGAACTGGGCATGTTGGTGCTCGAAACCGGCTTGAAGCAGATGGCTGTATGGAACAGTGATCGGGACATTCCCATTCTTTTGTCTGTCAATGTAGCTAAAACTCAGATGAAAAATAGGGTGTTCTTTTCACGGCTGGATGCCATTTTAGAAACCGTCGACCTTCAACGCACGCCGCTTCAGCTCGAAATTACAGAAGAAATGCTTAGTGACCATTTAAAAACGACGATGGATTTTTCCAACGAGCTCTGCAGGCGGGACATTAAACTGGCCCTGGACGATTTTGGAACAGGCACATCCAACCTTCTTTACTTAAAAGAAATCCCTATCAATACCCTTAAGCTGGACCGTGCGTTTGTTAAAAACCTGCCCTTTGCTCCTTTTGATGCTGCATTATTTGCTTCCGTGCATAAGCTATGCACGAAGCTGGGCATTGAACTGGTGGCAGAAGGCGCTGAAACAGAAGAACAGGTACACTACTTGTCTAAAACCTATCCCTCTACTATTCAGGGTTTCTGGTTCAGCCCGGCCCTTGCTCCGGATGAAGTAACCCTTTACCTTCAAAAAGAAACCTGCCGGAAGCTGCTATAGCAGACTGATGGGAAGAAGATGTTTAAAGTCAGCCTAAGAGGTAAATAAGATAAGTAACTATACTTTACAAGGAGGCTGCTTATCCGATGAAGAACAATTATATTCCAATTACCTCAGAAATATCCAATACAGGTCTTGCTGTGGCACCGGATGTTTATATGTACACCACACAGATTGCCAATCTGTATATGCTTGGTAATCCTTCCAAGCACAGCGATTGGATTATTGTAGATACCGGCATGCCGGGGACGCTTGAGCGCGTCAAGCATGCGATGAACCAGCGCTTTGGTTCCAATATCGGACCGAAAGCCATCATTTTAACGCACGCTCACTTTGATCATGTAGGAAACCTGCATCAGTTAATCAAAGGCTGGGAGGAAGATGTTCCTGTATATGCCCATACGTTGGAACTGCCTCATTTAACGGGACAGGAAGATTATCCAAAAGCAGATCCCGGGGCGGCCAGAGGACTCATCGCGAAGATGTCACCTGCTTTCTCCCGGGAAGCCGTAGATATTAGTGAGCATGTTCATGCGCTTCCAGAAGATGGCTCCATTCCGTTTTTCCCGGAATGGACCTGGTATCACACCCCGGGTCATACAAAAGGCCATATTTCCCTGTTCAGGGAAAAAGACCGGATTCTCCTGGCCGGGGATGCGTTTGTTACCGTCAAGCAGGAGTCCTTACACAAGGTGATGGCCCAGGAACCCGAGCTAAACGGTCCGCCTAAATATTTAACGGAAAACTGGAGCGACGCAGAAGCCTCTGTGAAAAAGCTGGCCGGGCTTGAGCCGGAAAAAGCCCTGACTGGACACGGCCGGATGATGGAAGGCGAAGACCTGCGCCGCCGGCTTCATGATTTAGCTGATCATTTTGTTGAGAAGGCCGTACCGAAAAAAGAGAAAAAATAGCACAAAAAGGAACAGCTATGTTTAATAAGCTGTTCCTTTTTTTGTCTTTTATTCGATAGGACCGTTCCATTCGAGCATGCCGCCCTGCATATTTTTCACGCGGTAGCCGCGTTCCTGCAGCCATCCGGCGGCGAGACCGCTGCGGTTTCCGGACCGGCATACCATCGTATACTCGGTGTCAGCCTCTAATTCGTCCAGCCGGGTCAACAGTTCACCAAGGGGAATCAGGCGGGCACCCGGGATATACCCGGAAGCTGTTTCATTCGGTTCTCTGACATCGATGATGAAAGAATCGGCGGAAGCCTCTACTTCATTTGGGGTCATCTGTTTGATCGTCATATTTTCTGTCATTATTTTCTCTGCCTTTCTTATTTGGAATAATCGATACTTTGGGTCATGCGCTGTTCGACATCGGCGGCTATTTCTTTTAATTCTTCATCTTCTATAAATCCAATGAGTATGGTAGGCCGAGGCATGCCAATATGGGTAACCCCATTCTCTTCATACACGGTAATTTTGCACGGAAGAAAATTACCGGCTGCTTTATGGCGGTGCAGGACTTTTTCTGCTTCTTTAGGATTGCAAACTTCAAGAATACGGTAGGGTTCTGGAAATTCTATTCCTTTTTCGGTCAGCTTAGCCTGCAGGTCAAAATCCCACAAGACGCCAAACCCTGCTTTCTGCAGGTGCTGTTCCAGCGAGGCAACAGCTTCCTGAACGGTTTTAGACGATTTAACGGTATAATGAAACATTCTGTATACCTCCTTCAAATGAGTTACTATTCGTAATAATATACCCCATAGAGTATATTGTCAAGCACATCCATTATATAAAATAGTTTTTGTATCCGCTTACATAGTTTGCTATACTATCAACATACCGACCGGTTAGTATAATGAAGGAGGAAGCAGATGGACTTTTCTTATTCGACGAAAGTACAACAGCTCCATGCGCAGCTGACTGCATTTATGGAGGAACATGTGTATCCTAATGAAGCGGTCTACGAACAGCAGTTAAATGAAATGGAAACCCGCTGGAGCGGGATTCCTCCCGTGATGGAAGAATTAAAAACAAAGGCCAAGCAGGCCGGTCTCTGGAATCTATTTCTGCCGGACCGTGAGCATGGCGCCGGTCTCACGAATGAGGAGTACGCCCCGCTCTGTGAAATCATGGGACGTTCTCTGCTGGCACCTGAAGTCTTTAACTGCGGTGCCCCGGATACCGGCAACATGGAAGTGCTCTCTAAATACGGAACCGAGGAACAGAAGCAGCAATGGCTCGTCCCACTGCTAAATGGTGACATCCGTTCCTGTTTTACGATGACCGAACCGGACACGGCCTCTTCAGACGCCGTTAATATTCAGGCACGCATTACAAAAACGGACGGGGGCTATGTACTGAACGGCACAAAATGGTGGTCCTCCGGTGCCGGCGATCCCCGTTGTGAAATAGCTATTTTCATGGGAAAAACGGATCCGGAAGCTCCGCGCTATGAACAACAGTCAATGATCCTCGTTCCGCTTGACACTCCCGGAATCACCATCGAACGCACCCTGTCCGTGTTTGGATACGATCATGCACCGCACGGGCATGCGGAAATTACATTTGAGAATGTTTATGTGCCGGAAGCCAATATGATCTGGGGCGAAGGGAAAGGATTTGCCATCGCCCAGGGAAGGCTCGGGCCGGGGCGCATTCATCACTGTATGAGATTGATCGGGGCAGCGGAGCGGGCGTTGGAATACATGTGCCGCCGCGTGCAGGAGCGCGAAGCGTTCGGGAAAAAATTGTCCGAGCAGGGCGTAGTAGCGGAATGGATAGCTGATTCCCGCATAGACATTGAACAGGCGCGCCTGCTGACCATGCGTGCGGCCTACATGATGGATACAGTCGGCAATAAAGAAGCCAAGGCTGACATTGCAATGATTAAAGTCGTCGCACCGTCCATGGCACTGCGTGTGATCGACCGTGCCATCCAGGCATTTGGAGGAGCGGGCGTCTCCGACGACTTTCCATTGGCCGCCCAGTGGGCGAATGCCAGAACGCTGCGCCTCGCTGACGGACCCGATGAGGTGCACCGGGCCCAGATTGCCCGCCTCGAATTGAAAAAACACCGGCTGAAGGAGGAAACCAAATGAATGTACTGGATTTATTTTCGCTGCAGGGAAAAACCGCGGTTGTGACCGGCGGAGGAAGAGGGCTTGGTTTGCAGATCGCCGAAGGGCTGGCGGAGGCCGGCGCGAATATTGTGCTTTGTTCGCGCAAGCTTGAAGCCTGTGAAGAAACGGCAGCCCTGCTTGCAAAAAAGGGCGTGCAGACAGCAGCCTTTGCCTGTGATGTAACGAACCAGGAGCAGGTGGATCATGTGATCAGCGAAACAAAAAGCCAATTCGGCTCGATAGATATTCTCGTTAATAACAGCGGGGCCACCTGGGGGGCACCGGTGGCAGATATGCCGCTGGAAGCCTGGCAGAAAGTGATGAATGTCAATGTAACGGGTACCTTTTTAATGAGCCAGGCCGCCGGGCGTGTCATGATCGAGCAGCAGGCCGGTAAAATTATTAATATCGCGTCTGTGGCCGGCCTGAAAAGCTCCGCCCCCGACGTGATGGATACGATCGGCTATAACACAAGTAAAGGCGCCATTATTACGTTTACGAAAGATTTGGCTTCCAAATGGGGGCAGCACAACGTACATGTGAATGCCGTGGCCCCCGGATTTTTCCCAACCAAAATGTCCAAAGTCATCATGGAGCACGGGGGCGAAGCAATTCTTGGCGGTACCCCGCTCGGCCGTTTTGGCAGAGCGGATGAATTAAAAGGAGTCGTTTTGTTTCTTGCATCGAAAGCTTCTGATTATGTCACCGGCGACGTCGTCATCGTCGACGGCGGGTCGCACGTACGTTAACAAGAAAGGATGGATACGCATGAATGACATTAAAACGATTACTGTTGTTGGAGCAGGGCAGATGGGCCATCAGATTGCCATGCTCGGGGCGCTCGGAGGCTACGAAACCATTCTCTGCGACATCGACAAAGACAATCTGAACAAAGCCGGACAAACGCTGGAAAAGCTGATGACCGGCTGGGTACAGAAACAAAAGATTACCGAACAGGAAAAAGAGGAAGCGTTTGGACGGCTGTCGTTCACCGAAGACCTGCAGCAGGCCGCAGGTCAAGCGGATTTTATTATTGAAGCGGTTGTGGAAAAGCTCGACATCAAGCAGCAGGTTTTCAGCCAATTAGATGAATGGTCACCCATTCATACGGTGCTGGCGACGAACAGCTCAACTATTGTCAACAGCCTGCTTTCCACCAATCGGCCGGACCGTGTCGTGAACATGCACTTTTTCTATCCGCCGCTCGTTATGGACTGCGTGGAAGTCGTCATGAGTGATGAGACCTCCGAAGAAACCGCGCAGGCGGCCATGGCCGTGAGCCATCGGATGAACCGGACCGCGGTCCTGCTTCGAAAGGAAATTTCCGGCTTTGTGGCCAACCGTATTCTCGGTGCCCTCCAAAAAGAAGCGGTGCACCTCTATGAAGAAGGCATCGCCGATTACACAGAGATTGATACGATTGTCAAAAAAGCGCTGCGCCATCCAATCGGGCCGTTTGAGCTGATGGATTTGTCTGGAATCGATGTGGGGTATTTCGTCCAGCAGCAGCGCTATCAGGAAACCAAAGATCCCGAAGATAAACCGGCCGCCTGCGTGGAAGAGAAAGTAAAACAAGGGAATCTGGGACGAAAAACCGGGCAGGGCTGGTACACCTACACTTCTTAGGAGGCACGATATGACGACAATTCCCGTTCGATCAGGAGAAGAACTGCATCAGGACCGCCTGGAGGCTTTTCTGCGCTCCCGGATTCCGGATCTGCCGGATGGCACCATGCAGGTGACCCAGTTTGCTGAAGGGCATTCCAACTTAACCTATGCGTTGTCTGTCGGAAGCTGGGAAGCGGTGCTGCGCCGGCCGCCGCTCGGTCCCGTTGCGCCGAAAGCTCATAACATGGAGCGCGAATTCACGTTTTTAAAAGAAATCACTCCCTATTATGAAGCCGCACCGGTCCCCATCACTTACAGCGGGGACACCTCTATTGTCGGGGCGCCGTTTTTTATTATGGAACGAAAGCACGGGGTAGTGCTTGATACCCGCTTTCCCGACCATATCGAGCCGGAGCCGGCCTTATGCCGGACTATTTCCGCGCAGATGGTGGAACGGCTTGCCGAGCTTCACCGGATTGACTATAAACAAACCGGGCTCATCGATATCACCCGCCCCGACGGCTTTTTAAAACGACAGGTGGAAGGGTGGATCTCTCGATACCAGCGGGCCGCCACCGAAGATATTCCAGCGGCAGAGCAGCTGATGCAGTGGCTGCAGGACCACCTCCCGGCCTCAAAAGAAACGACCGTGATTCATTACGACTACAAATTAAACAACGCCATGTTTACGGAAGACCTAGAGGAAATGAAAGGATTGTTTGACTGGGAAATGGCAACGGTGGGCGATCCCCTGGCTGATCTTGGCGTAGCGCTGAGTTACTGGATTGAGGCGTCGGATCCGGAAACGATGAAGCGGGCGCTTGGAGGTACGCCGGTTACCGTGCATCCCGGCTTTTATACCAGGGATGAATTTCTGCACCAGTACAGCTTACAAAGCGGCAGAGATCCGGAAGGCATTGATTATTATTTTGTTTTTGCCTACTTTAAGCTGGCGGTCATTGCCCAGCAGATTTATTACCGCTATCAAAATGGGCAAACGTCGGATCCGCGGTTTGCTTCCTTCGGCCAAACGGTGCAGACCCTCATGAACGAAGCTGTACAAAAGCTAGCCGACAAAGGCGGCCGTTCGTGAATATTCATGTGCTGACGCGTAAAGAAGAGATAGAGGAAGCTCAGCTCGTCCGCGGTTCCAAGATAGCGGTCGCGGTCGATGTCCTGCTGGCGACCACGACGATTGCCGCCTGCCTCGAAAATGGAGCCATCCGGGTGATCCCGGCCGCCACGCAGAGAGAGGCTCTCGAGCACGCATCTTCTCTTCCGCCGGACTCGTATATTCTGGCCGGGGAAGAGCAGGCGCTTCCGATACAAGGATTTGTTTATCCGGGGCCGGTTCATCTGTCTGCGCAGGCCAAAGGAAAAACCGTTATTCTGGTTACGACGAACGGCACGGCGGCACTGCGCAGGCTCCAGAATGCAGAAGAAGTATACGCAGGGTCGCTCTTAAATGCCCACGCGCTTGCTTTGGTACTGGCCGCTAAATCGAAGCCGTCCACCTTGCTGATCACCGCGGCAGGCAATGCAGGAGAAATCAGCCTCGAGGACATGTACGGGGCCGGCTGCCTGATTGAAGCAGTGCTTGTCGGTAAAGCGTGCACGATGACGGATGCCGCCCGCACGGCGCTGAGCGTTTACCAGAATGGGCCGAGCGCCCGGAGCGTGCTGCAGTCATCCCACGTAGGAAAAAAGCTGCTTGACTATAACATGAACGAAGACCTGGACTATGCTGCAAACACTAACAGCAGTTCAGCTATCTGCCGGTATACAAACGACAGCATCACCAACCAATCTTTTTTATAAGGAGGAAACATATGCAGCACTCAACAATCAAACATCCGGGCGGCTCGTTTATGATAGGCGGGAATGCCCCGGAAAACGCGTTTGCTCCGGAACAAATGACCGAAGAACATCTGATGATTGCCAAAACGGCCGAGCGGTTTGTAGAAAACGACGTACGCCCGGAAATAGACCGGATTGAAAAGCAGGATTTTACGACAACAACCACGTTGTTAAAAAAAGCAGGAGACCTTGGCCTGCTTGGCCACAGCGTCCCCGAATCCCACGGTGGTCTTGGGATGGACAAAATAAGTAAAGCTATTGTTGGAGAGGCGGTGGGAGGCACATCGAGCTACGGGGTCGCGCATTCCAATCATACGTGTATCGCGACACTGCCGATTACCTACTACGGCACCGAAGACCAAAAGCAGCGCTACCTGCCGAAACTGGCTTCAGGCGAGTATTTGGGCGCCTACTGCCTGACCGAGCCTAATGCCGGATCGGATGCGCTCGCTTCGCAGACAACCGCCGTCTGGTCGGAAGCCAAACAAAGCTACCTGTTAAACGGAACCAAACTGTATATTACCAATGCCGCTTTTGCCGACACGTTCATCGTGTACGCCAAAGTAGATGGAGAGCACTTTACGTCATTTATAGTCGAAAAAACTTTTGCCGGGTTAACGCTTGGTCCTGAAGAAAAAAAGATGGGCATCAAAGGATCGTCGACGAGAAGCGTCATTCTCGAAGATTGTATCGTTCCCCGCGAAAACCTGTTGGGAGACGTGGGACAGGGCCATCTGATTGCCTTAAATGTTCTCAACCTGGGGCGGTTTAATCTCGGATCTGCCTGCGTCGGAGGAGCCAAAGCGGCCTTTAAAAAGACGATGGGTTTTATTTTGGAGCGCCGGCAGTTTGGAAGCCGGATTGCAGATTTTACCGCTACAAAAGAAAAAACAGGCCGACTGGCAGCCAGGCTGTACGCGGCGGAGAGCATGCAGTACCGGACAGCCGGTCTTCTCGAAGAGGCGCTTGGAGACCTTTATACGGAAACGGAGCATAAAGCCATTAACCAGAAGCTGAGAGAATATGCCGTCGAGTGTGCTATCTGCAAAGTGTATGGATCGGAAACACTGGATCTGGTCGTGGATGAAGCGCTGCAGCTGCATGGAGGAGCAGGTTTCATTGAAGAGTACGGAATCGAACGGGCCTACCGCGATTCCCGTATCAACCGCATTTTTGAAGGAACCAATGAAATCAACCGGCTGCTCGTGCCGACGCCTCTTTTCCGCCTGGCTGCCAAAGGAGAGATCGACCTCGGTGCCCTCGCACACGATGCCGCTACAAACCTCCAGAAACCGAAGCCTGCAGAAACCGGCGCGCTCGCATACGAACAGCGGGCGGTGGAAGCAATCAGAGAGATGCTTCTTGTCTGCGCGGGGATCTCACTGCGTACGTATGGAAAACAAATAAAAAACGAACAGGAAACGCTGATAAGCCTGGCAGAGCTTTCCATTCAGCTGTATGCCGCGGAGTCGGCGCTGCTGCGGACGATAACCGCACTTAAAAAAGACGGGGAAGCCCCACATCAACGAAAGCAGGCACTGACGTCTGTCTGCCTGTACACAAGCCTCGAACAGGCCGAACGTACAGCACGCGCGCTTATCCTGGAAATCGGGGAAGAACAGGAAAAAACAGAGCTGACAGATGCGATTTATAAAGTCTGTGCATCGTATCAAAGGGCCCGGCCGATACGGGATAATTTGCGGTTTATCGCAGATGAGCAGTATACAGCCGGGCGTTATCAGGGATAAGGAGGAGATCGGTATGCGTTTTGAAGGCAAAACCGCCGTTATTACCGGCGGCGGCAGCGGCATAGGAAAAGAAACAGCCAGAAAGATGGCAGCAGAAGGAGCGTCCGTTATTCTCGTCGGCCGGAGCCTGGCCAAGCTGGAAGCGGCGGCGAAAGAGATTCCCGGCGCCAGTGTATTCGCAGCGGATGTAACGAATGCCGGCGAAGTACAGAAACTGGCGGCGTTTATTGAAGAAGAAGGAGGCGGTCTCCATATTCTGGTCAATGGAGCGGGGGCTTCCAAACATTCCAGAATTATGGATACGACCGAGGAGGAGTGGAACGCGGTTCAGGATGTGAACCTAAAAAGCGTATTTCTCGTCTCAAAGGCACTTGGTGCCATTATGTCAGCGGAAGCCGAACGGGAAGCGGAAAAAACCGGCCGGGCGGTCGTAACGATTGCGTCCTTATCCGGCCACAAAGCCGGCGCGTACATTCCGCATTACAGTGCAGCCAAAGCCGGCGCCATGCATTTTACGAAAGCGCTGGCCCTGGAGCTGGGCCCTTACGGAATCCGCGCCAATTCGATTTCACCCGGCTTTATCGATACCCCGTTAATTGAAGAAAATTTAAAAAATGAAAAATTCCAAAAGGCGATTCAGTACAACACGGTGCTGAAAAGACCAGGCAGCGCTGCAGAAATCGCCAATGTCGCCGCGTTTATTGCGTCTGATGAAGCATCATACATGACAGGCTCAGACGTGCTCGTGGACGGCGGCTGGATGATTAAATAAAAAAACAGGAGGCGCTCATATGAAAGCTATACAGTATAAAGCTTACGGGGGACCGGAAGTAGTTGAAGAGGTAGAAAAAGAACAGCCGGTTCCGGCATCGAAAGAAGTGCTCGTGCGGGTCCACTCCATTGGCATGAACTATGCTGATATTGCCCGCCGCCAGGGAGCATATGTCGTACCGACGCCGCTTCCTTTTTATCCGGGATCGGAAATTGCCGGCACGATCGAAGCCATAGGAGAAGAAGTCTCCCGCTTCCAACCGGGAGACCGGGTCGCGGCCCTGATTACGGACGGCGGCTATGCCGAATTTGCCGCCGTTAATGAACAGGCGATTATCCCGCTTCCGGATTCGCTTGACTTTGATCAAGCAGCGGCTTTTCCCCTGCAGGGACTAAGCGCGTATCATGTACTCAAAACGATGGGCCGGCTCGAGCAGGGAGAAAGCGTTCTTGTGCATGCCGCTGCAGGAGGCGTCGGCGGTATTGCTGTACAACTGGCTAAACGATTTGGTGCCGGAAAGATCATTGCCACCGCCAGTACGCCGCAGAAACTGGCCTATGCTAAAGAGCTCGGGGCAGACGTGCTGATCAATTACACGGAAGACGGCTGGGAACAACAAGTGCTGGAAGCGACAGACGGCAGAGGCGTGGACGTGGCGATGGAAATGGCCGGAGGCGACATATTCAGCCGGACGCTGGACTGTCTCGCGCCATTTGGACGCCTCGTGGTTTTTGGTTCCGCAAGCGGGGAACCGAGCCGCCTTCAGGCCGGCCGATTAATGGGAGCCAATCAGTCGGTGATTGGATTCTTTCTTCCACAGATTATGAAACGGCGGGATTTGATGCAGCGCAGCCTGGAGGAACTGTTCACTTTTCTGCAGGAAGGAGACTTGAAACTGCCGATAGGGGAAGTGTTTCCACTTGACCAGGCCGCGCGGGCCCAATCTCTTATGCAGGACCGGCAGACTACCGGAAAAATTATACTGAGAACATAAAGCGTATGGCTGCCAGCCGGCCGGCGGACCAACCGGGAAATCAACCAGAGGATTCATACACATTCGAACCTTCCATCTGAATTGTAAGAGAGGATGAGAGAATGCCCAAAAAAAGAAAATACGGATACGAACAGCCCGGCTTGAACTGGGGTCCTTTTACTACGAGAATCCCAGGTGTACATGTAGGAATTTCCCTTCCTATTCTCATTCAGGGAGCCATTATTGCCACCGCTACCGGCGGCTCGCTTGCCCCGCTGATGATGCAGTTTTTTGACGTCAGCTTTGAAGTAGCCTGGACAACGATGTCCATTCAATTATTCTGGGTATGGAGCCATACGATGTTATTTGGCGAACCCCATGCGCCGGGATGGATTACGCCCGCCCTGCCGCTGGTCATTATCTTTTTAGGGGGATTTACACCCGGCCAGGAGGCCGTTCTGGCCATGATGGCGGTTATGATCGTCCTCTCCTTTTTGTTTTTATTTTTCGGCGTAACCGGCCTCGGGGATAAATTTAATCGTTTAGTCCCCAACACCTTAAAAGCAGGGGTTATTATGGGGGCGGCCATTGCTGCCTTTATGTCGGAATTTGAACGGGTGCAGTCGCTGCCTTTCACGTTAATCAGCGCCTGGATAGTCGTTCTGCTTATTTTATATTCGATTCCATTTCAGAAAATTAAGTACAAGCGTATAAAAGGACTGCTGGCGGCCAATGTGCTGCTGGTTGGCTTTATTACAGCAGGCATCGTTGGAAGCCTGGCTGGAGAGATTCAATTTGTGATGGAATGGGGATTTTTTGTTCCGCAGTTTGGAGATATGTTTGCCCTGTTAACTCCTTACGGTGTCGGGCTTCCAAGCTGGGGCATGCTGCTTAGCGCTGTGCCCATTGCTTTAAGTATCTATATTCTGGTATTTGGAGATTTATTAGTAGCAGATGGATTAATTAAATCAGCCGCTTCCTCCAGAAAAGATGAGAAAATCCGGGTGAATTACACGCGTACCCACTATGCGCTGGTTTTCCGGAATATCGGCTATTTATTTACAGCTGGAGCGTTTATCCCGTTACACGGCCCGATTTGGACCGGCGTCCAGGTGTATGTGATTGAACGCTACAAACAGGGCCGGGATGTCATGGACTCCATTTTTACCGGCAATATTAACTTTTACCTGCTTGCCCTGCCCGTTGGATTTTTAATGCCTGTGATCAGTTTAATTCTTCCTTTATTAGAAGTTGCCCTGTCGCTTACACTTTTATTGACGGGATTTGCCTGTGCCTATTTGGCGATGTCGCTCATTCAGACCAACACGGAACGCGGGATCACCCTGTTTATCGGCGTTTTAACAGCCCTGCAGGGACCGGCCTGGGGAATTGGTGCAGGAGTTATTTTGTATATCGTGCTTCTGGGAAGCAGAAAAAGCATTGATAGTATCAAAGAAGAGTAGCGCGGTTGAAAGGTGAAAAATAAGGTATATTTCGCTGCACACGCACGAAGGATTCTCTTCCCCGGATTCTTCGTGGTATCTTATACACATACCTTTACGAATGCGGGGACAACTCATGAGAAAAAAAATCAAACAGCAGGCCATTGCTTTGTTTCAGAAAAAAGGATTTTCCGATACGTCGATTTCCGATATCGTCGAATCGTTACACGTGACGAAAGGAACCTTTTATTATTATTTTACGAGCAAAGAATCGCTGTTAATGGAAATTCATCTGGACTATATTGAAAACCTTCTGGCCGAACAGCAGGCGCTGTATGAAAAAACACCCCAGTCCGCCCGTGAGAAACTAACAGCCACTGTCATTCTGCTGCTCACAAAAATTAAAGAGGACGGGGCGAGCGCCCGCATATTTTACCGGGAAATGAGGCACCTGCAGGAAACCGGGTATTCGCTGATCGCCGGTAAACGAAATCAATTCCGCCAGCAGATCGAGCAGGTGATTGCAGAAGGGATCAAAAACAATGAATTCCGGCAGGAGCTTCATCCTGCGCTGACCGCTTTGGCACTCCTCGGCATTACCAACTGGAGTTACCAGTGGTTTGATCCGGCCGGTGAACTGAGCGACCGGGAAGCAGCCGATTATTTTGTAGATATGCTGCTGCATGGCATATTGGCAGGAAACCCCTAAACCAGGGGGTTTTTAATTTATGTTATATACATAAAATAACAATATTACGAATAATCAATTAAAATAGTTCAATTACTACGAATTAATTTAATGAATTATGGTGAATTTTCATATTGTTCCGATATTGTAAATAAAATGAAATATACCCACTGTCATTCTCAGTTATGATTGCTATGGCTTCACAAATGGCCATCGATCATAAGGAAGATACATCATGACAGTTTTTCAACGTAAATCAAGTAAATACTTAGTATCATCTGCCATCCTTACTGCTTTGGCATTCAGCCCGACAGTAAGTGAAAAAGCTTCTGCTTTTGCAGATCCGGGTACAACCAATGCCACAGCAGTACAAAACGAGGCTGCGGCTGAAACAGCGGAACCGGCGCAGACAACTACGTATTTAATCAAAACGGCATCGATATATCGCGTACCCACGCTCAGATGTGGGAAAATGACGGCACGTTTAAAAGCAGCCCGTCTGTCGGCGATGTGATTTTCTTTGAAGGCACGTATGCCACAGCAGGCGCTTCTCACAGCAGCGTCTACATCGGCGATGGTCAAATGATTCATTCTGGAAGCTCCGACGTGGAAACAGTCAATGTGAATGACAGCTACTGGCAGAATTATTACCTCGGCGTCAAATCATTTCAATAAGGTTACCATAAGCTGTCCGCTTCGGCGGGCAGCTTTTTTGCGCAGCCATATGTCGATCTCCCGGTTTGATGAAAAAGAACTTGTTGTTTTCATGCATACTATATATAATTAATTGAAAACGATTATCATTATCATAAATTTCGGTCGGAACCACGTCTTATTATCTGGATACATACGAGGATTACCTGACTGTAGAGAAAATGACCGGTGCCCCAATGGAATAAACAGGAGGTTTATTAAATGATTCGTCGCTTTGCCCAATACTATAAGCCTTACAAAAAATTATTTTTCTTTACCCTCGTCTGCGGCGTGCTGGCGGCTTTATTGGAACTTGCTTTTCCGCTTGCCGTCAACCGTATTATTGATGACCTGCTTCCAAACGAAAACTGGAACTGGATTATCTGGGGAAGCGCCGCATTATTCGTCATGTACGTGCTGAACGGCGGCTTTCATTATGTGATTGCCTACTGGGGCCACATGCTGGGCATTAATATTGAAACAGATATGAGACGCGAGCTGTTTGAGCGTCTGCAGCAGCAGCCTCTGTCCTACTACGATGAAACAAAAACAGGGCACCTGATTTCACGCCTGACCAACGATTTGATGGATATCGGCGAGGTTGCCCACCACGGACCGGAAGAATTTATTGTTGCGTTTATGACGCTTATCGGCGCGTTTACGATTATGCTTACGATCGACTGGCGGCTGGCGGTCATGACGTTTATTCTCGTACCGGTGTTTATTGCATTAACCTACGTGTTGGGCAAACAGATGGCATACGCCATGTCGTCTATGTTTAAAAACATTGGAAATTTCAACGCAAGAGTGGAAAACAACATTACCGGTATCCGCGTCGTCAAAGCCTTTGCCAATGAAAAATTTGAAATCGATCGTTTTGCGGAAGACAACGGGCGTTTTCGTGCTTCCAAGCTGGAGTCTTACAAAATCATGGCCCTTCACGTCACATCAAGCCAGATTATGATGAAGTTCCTGCTGTTGTTTGTGTTGATGGCCGGTACCTGGTCGATTATGAACAACCGGATTACGAATGGAGAATTTGTTGCTTTTGTCCTCCTGACCAACGTGATGATTAAACCGATCCAGCAGCTAAATGCCGTCATGGAAATGTACCCGAAAGGAATCGCCGGTTTCAGACGCTACCTGGATTTAATGGATGCGACCGAAACAAATGCCGAAGCTTCCGAAGGGCAAACGCCGGTCCAGGTAAACGGCGACATCCGCTATGAAAATGTCTCATTTTCCTATGACAGCCAAACGCCGGTGCTTCGTAACATTAATGCGTCTATTCCTGCCGGAACCACGGCAGCGTTTATCGGTCCATCCGGTTCGGGGAAAACAACGATAAGCAACCTGCTGCCCCGCTTTTATGAACTAACCGGGGGACGTATTACAATAGACGGCATCGATATTAAAGATATAAATATGGTGTCGCTGCGCAGCCACATCGGTATTGTTCAGCAGGATGTATTTTTGTTTGACGGCACCATCCGCGACAATATTGCATACGGAAAGCTGCACGCATCGGAAACAGAAATCCTGGAAGCCGTGGAAAAAGCGCAGCTCAGAGACGTAGTCGCGGCTCTCCCGGACGGCCTGGATACAAAAATAGGCGAGCGCGGGGTAAAACTATCCGGCGGGCAGAAACAGCGTCTGTCAATTGCACGCATGTTTTTGAAAAATCCGGCTATCCTTATCCTAGATGAAGCCACTTCTGCATTGGATACCGAAACAGAGGCACTGATTCAAACCGCCCTCGAAGAGCTTTCCGAGGGACGAACGACTATTATTATTGCACACCGACTGGCGACTATTAAGCAGGCGGACGCTATTTTTGTTATGACCAAAAAGGGCATTGTCGAGCGGGGTTCCCATGCCGACTTAATGGCGGAAAATGGACTCTACACACGCTTATACCAATCCCAGTTTCCATTTGAATACGCATAACAACTAAGAAGCCCAGATGGGTTTCTTTTTTTTGGTTATTTTTCAGAATACTTAAAATTTATTTTCAAAAACGCTTGACTGTATTATAACAATAACCTATACTTCTAATTAACCTATAACAAACAAAACGAGGAGGTTTCTCTTATGAGAAAAGAAATGGGAAAAGACAACGAAAGCAGGTACACACCGAATCAGGAGGAACAGTCCATTATGCAGATGATTAACGATTACCATGGCCGCCGCTGATACTTTATATATCCATAACTTGTCCATCACCGGGCAGGTTTTTTTTTGTTTTATAACAGAAAAATAAAAAAAGGGATCAGTCTTCTTTTGTAAAAAAGGGGCTGTACGCTGATTAAAAATCACTAGAACGGGAAATGTTTTATAAAAACACGAAAGAAAGCAGGGATCGCATGCAAAAGCAGAGGAACGGGGTTCTTCTCGAAGTCGTCCAAGCAGATATTGCGTCTCAGACAGATATGGAAGCCGTCGTCAATGCAGCTAATGCCGAACTTCAAATGGGTGGTGGAGTAGCCGGAGCTCTTCACAGGGCAGCGGGGCCTAAGCTGGCCGCAGCCGGGAAAAAATACGCCCCTATCAGGCCCGGAGAAGCGGTGATTACAGACGCCTTCAATCTTCCCAACCACTATGTTATTCACTGCCTGGGACCTGTCTATGGAAAAGATAAGCCCGAAGAGGAAATGTTGACCGGCTGTTACACAGAGGCTTTAAAAAGGGCGGAAGAGAATACGATTACAAGTGTGGCTTTCCCGTCCTTATCAACAGGAGCGTTCGGGTACCCTTTGGAGGAAGCAGCCCCTGCAGCTTTGCATGCTGTACTGGAGATGATTCCCTCTCTTCTGCATGTGAAGCATATTCGCTTTGTATTATTCAGCAAGACAGATGCCTCTGTTTATGAACGTTTACTCAAAACAATCGTTTAAAACAAACAGCAGCCTTTCTAGTCATGTAACAGGCATTTCTTTGATAGTCTTGTTCCACTGCATTACAATTTAACTCCAGAACCTCAATAACAAAAGAGGTTTTCTTATTGTAAGAAATGCAGTATGTCAGCAAAACCTTAAGTAAAAGCTGCCCATTGATTCACTCCACTTTTAATGGTGAGAGGCTTTTTATCAGTGCCTATTAATTGGAGGGTTTACTTTGTTGTTTAAAAATCCTGTTTTAAACGCGATCATGATAATACTTGTTATTCTTGGAGCATTATCCTACATAAATGTGCTTTTTCATTTTTTTCAAGGCAATTCTCTAAATTCAAATCAAACGTTCGTCTTGATTGGGTGTACTATTGCTGTAATCTATTTTCTGTTCGCCTGGATTCTTAACAAAAAATCGCCTGATTAAATGAGAGGAATACAAAGGAGGGGGCTTATGAATCCTTTTTATCCCCTACAACCATTCGTATTGTTAATGAGTTAAAAATAAATCTCCTGAATGAAATCCTGATTCTTGACATTGTTCGTCATTCGCCCTAAGATATACAAGTAATTCTGACTTATAAGATAGGATTAAGGGGTGAAGTGAATGTCTACTATTGTACAGCCGGTATCGGAACAAAAATCGGCTGAAAAGAAATCTTCTACATTAAATAAGCCGCAAAACGGCTTGATTATAGGAGGCCTGCTTGTTTCGGCCGTCCTTTTGGTGTTTCTGCTTCTGACACAGGATATCGTACAGCCGCTGCTGCTCGTCATCGGGCTGCTGCTCGGCTATACGCTGTTTCATGCCAGATTTGGGTTCACTTCGGCTTTTCGGAGGCTGGCGAGTGTTGGAAACGGCCAGTCACTTCGGGCCCACATGCTGATGCTCGCGGTAGCGGTTACGCTGTTTGCACCGATTCTGGCAACAAGCTTTTCCTTTTTTGGAGGAACACCAGCCGGGTACGTATCACCGGTCGGTGTCAGCCTTATCGTTGGCGCTTTTATCTTCGGTATCGGCATGCAGCTTGGAGGGGGATGTGCATCCGGCACGCTTTATGCGGTCGGGGGCGGACGTTCCGTGATGTTCATCACGCTGCTGTTTTTTATCATCGGTTCGACGATCGGTGCCGCTCATTTTGATTTCTGGATGGAAGACATGCCTGCGGCGGAACCATTCTCGCTGGCTACGTCCACGGGACTCGGTTACAGTGGAGCCTGGCTCGTCTCATTAGGGATATTTGCTGTTATCGCCGCGGTTACCCTCATTATTGAGAAAAAGCGCCGCCCGCCGAAAATGGCAGCAGTGCCGTCCGAAAAAGGATGGCGCCGGATCTTCCGCGGCTCGTGGCCGCTGTTCGCCGCGGCGATTATTTTAGCCGTGCTTAATGCAGTAACGCTCGCGACACGGGATCAGCCATGGGGCGTAACGTCTGCTTTCACCCTCTGGGGATCGAAAGCCGCGTATGCAATGGGATTTGATGTAGAGAGCTGGAGTTACTGGGCCGGTGACCTGACGGCTCTTCACGGTTCTATTTTCGCCGATTCCACAACCATTTTGAACTTTGGCGTTATTCTGGGAGCGTTTCTTGCTTCCGCGGCCGGCGGCCTGTTTTCCTTCACGAAAATAAAAGCCGGCAACGCTGCCGCCTCTGTTATCGGCGGCCTGCTGATGGGATATGGCGCCCGCCTCGCTTTTGGCTGCAACATCGGCGCGTATTTCGGCGGGATAGCGTCTTTCAGCGCCCACGGTTATATCTGGGGCGTGATGGCGCTGGCCGGCACGTTTTTAGCGCTGTTTCTCCGGCCGTTGTTCGGATTGTCAGTCCCCAAACCAAAAGATACCTTCTGCTGAGGCAGAAACAGCAGCATCAAAAAACCTTCCTTTTGTATAAAGGAAGGTTTTTTCTATTCACACCGGTATTTTAAGAAAAAATTGCATTTTTTAAAATAAATAAGTGAAAACACTTGACTGTATTATAACAACAATATATACTCAGTACTATAATATAACAAAAACAAGGAGGCTTTCCACATGAAAAACGAAACGAAAAAAGAAGGCGAAAACCGTTTTATCCCAACGAATGAGGAACAGTCCGTGCTTCAAATGATTAACGAGTACCACGGCCGCCGCTAATCAAATAAATAAATACAAAAAGCCGGAGTTCCCAGGAACTCCGGCTTTTTTTGTGCTGTATTATGACAGTTCAAAACCGACCGGCTGCGCAGAATGGAAAAACAAACGTATATTCGCTACAATAGGAATACAGAGGTGAACGAGATATGAAAAAACAAACATTATCCGAGCTGATTTCTCTTATTAAAGAAGAAGGAAGCGATCAAATAGAACATTGGCATACGGTGGAAGAAACGGCGGCTAAGACAGCCGCTTTTCCGGTGAGCCTTGATACCCGTATCCGGGAAACGCTGACCAGGAGGGGGGTCGAATCTCTATACACGCATCAGGCTTCCGCCTTTGAAAAAGCCTACGCCCAGAAGCAGAGCTTTGTGGCCGTGACCCCAACGGCTTCCGGAAAAACGCTCTGCTATAACCTTCCCGTGCTGCAGTCTATTTTAGATGACAAAGAAAGCCGCGCGCTGTATTTGTTTCCCACCAAAGCGCTGGCCCAGGATCAGATGCATGAAATCAATGCCTTTATTGATGAGCTGGGGGAGCCGATCAAAAGCTTTACGTACGATGGGGACACGTCTCCGACGATTCGGCAGGCGATCCGCAAAGCCGGCCACGTCGTAATGACCAATCCCGATATGCTGCATTCGGCCATTCTGCCTCATCATACGAAATGGGTGGCATTGTTTGAAAACCTTAAATATATCGTTGTCGACGAGCTTCATACGTACCGGGGGGTGTTTGGCAGCCATGTGGCCAATGTCCTGCGCCGCCTGAAACGGATTGCTGCCTACTATGGCAGTGACCCCGTGTTTATCAGCACGTCCGCGACGATCGCCAACCCGAAGGAATTGGCCGAAACCCTCACGGGCAAAGAAACGGCGCTGATCAATAACAACGGCGCACCGACCGGCAGAAAACATTTTGTATTTTACAATCCGCCGATTGTCAATGAATCGATGAATATCCGCAAAGGGGCGACGTCTGAAGTAAACCGCTGGGCGTCCCGTTTTTTAAAGGAAAACATCCAGACGATTATTTTTGCAAGGAGCCGGACGCGGGTAGAGGTTATTCTCAGTCAGCTGCAGACACTCGTCCGTAAAGAGCTGGGCATGAAAAGCATTCAGG
Organism: Sinobaca sp. TMA16-18; assembly: GCF_059510535.1. Taxonomy (NCBI): domain Bacteria; kingdom Bacillati; phylum Bacillota; class Bacilli; order Caryophanales; family Sporolactobacillaceae; genus Sinobaca; species Sinobaca sp. TMA16-18. The sequence continues at coordinate 48,518 of NZ_JCAKFM010000007.1, forward strand.
GGTACCGCGGCGGCTACCTCCCCAATGAACGCCGGGCGATTGAGCGGGGCCTCCGTACCGGGGACGTGATGGGCGTTGTCAGTACAAACGCGCTGGAGCTTGGCATCGATATCGGCCAGCTCCAGGTGTGCATTATGACAGGCTATCCCGGCAGTATTGCCAGCGCCTGGCAGCAGGCGGGACGGGCGGGACGCAGGCAGGAAGAATCGTTGATACTGCTTGTCGCAAGCTCCGCGCCGCTCGATCAATACATGATGCAGCATCCGGAATACTTATTTGAACAGAATCCGGAAACCGCACGGATTCATCCGGAAAATTTAATTATTTTAGTCGATCATTTAAAATGTGCCGCCTTTGAGCTTCCATTTAAAGAAGGGGACACATTTGACGGCCTCGATATTACCGATGTGCTGGAATACCTGGCGGAAGAACAGGTGCTGCACCACCGCGTGAACAAATGGTACTGGATGAGCGATTCGTTTCCGGCCCACGGCATCAGCCTCCGTTCGGCGTCCCAGGAAAATGTCGTTATCATCGACCAGACGATTCCTTCCCAGTCCAAAGTGATCGGGGAAATGGACCGTTTCAGCGCAATGACGCTGCTGCATGACGAGGCAGTCTACCTCCATCAGGGCATTCAGTACCAGGTCGAGAAGCTCGACTGGGAGGAGAAGAAGGCGTTTGTCGAAGAAGTGCGCGTGGACTATTACACGGACGCCAACCTTGCAGTGGAACTGAAAGTACTCGAAGAAGACGAATCAGCTGTTTTTGATTTTTATGAAGCGGCCTACGGCGATGTGATGGTCCACGCCAAAGCCACGATCTTCAAAAAAATTAAGCTCGGCAGCTTTGAAAACATCGGTTCAGGTCCGATTTACCTTCCGGAAGAAGAGCTGCATACAAACGCCTGCTGGCTGAGCTTTCCGAATCACGTACTGGAACAGTTTGGAAAAGACCCTCTCGAGCAGGCACTGACGGGACTGGCCCAGATTATCCGCCACGTTGCGCCGGTCCATGTGATGTGTGACCAGAGCGATCTTCACGTCGTGCCACAGATGAAAGCCACCCACTCAGAAAAGCCAACGATTTTTATTTACGACCGGTATCCGGGCGGGACGGGGCTTGCTTCCAGCTTGTACAAACAGCTTCCCCGCCTCATTAAAGAGTGCCGCCAGCTCATCCAGGGGTGCCCGTGCACATCAGGCTGCCCTTCCTGTGTCGGACTCGATACCGGCATGGAAGAGACCAAATGGCTGACGCTGCGCTTTATAGCGGAGCTGGAAAAAGCCGAAAAGCAGGAGGTGCCGGCCGATGAAACATAAGCTGCAGCGCATGAAAAATCACCTGTCGCTGCCGGACAAGCAGAAAAAAGCGGAAAATCCTCAGCCGGACCGGCCGGTTGCCGGAGTTCCTTACCAAAAAGAGTGGGAAGCAGTCCAGGGGTTTCCGCTGTATTTTGAAGACCGCCATATTATGAAACGGGAAATTGTTTATCCGCTTGACTACCAGCACGGCAAACACCGCCTCGAGGATATCTTTTCCGTTTTTGCACGATGGGCCGCGACCGAAGAAGTGCACCCGCTTCATCCGGAAGGACGGCGCCCGGAAGACCTGCTTTTTTTTGATACCGAAACAACCGGACTGAGCGGCGGCACCGGCAACATGATTTTTCTTTTGGGCGACGCCCGCTTTAAAGAGAATCACGTGACCGTAACGCAGTATTTTCTGCCGGGACCGGAAGCGGAAGTCGCGTTTTACCATCATTTTCTCACCGACGTGCCTTCCATGAAGCACCTGGTCACCTATAACGGAAAATCATTTGACTGGCCGCAGCTCCGCACACGCCATACGCTTTTGCGCCGGGAAGTGCCAAACCTGCCGCAGTTCGGTCATTTTGACCTGCTTCATGCCTCCAGGCGGTTGTTTAAATACTCGCTGGAGTCATGCAGGCTCTCGATTGTGGAACACGACGTGCTTCAATTTGAACGGGTGGACGATACGCCGGGGTACATGGCTCCGATGCTTTATTTTGACTTTCTAAACGACCCGAACCCCGGGTTTATAGAAGGCATCCTTCAGCACAACGAATGGGACGTGCTGTCACTTATTACGCTCTATATTGAACTGTCGCAGCGCGTGCTCGAAGAAGCACCCTCGGGCCGGGAGTCGTACGAAATCGGACGCTGGTTCGAACAGCAGGGTGAAACGAAAAAAGCGCTCTGGTGCTACCGCAAAAGCGGGGCAGAGGAGCTGATGGGTGAAGAGTGGCAGGAAAAATGCCTGCTGGCGCATGCCGATCTGCTCAGAAAAGAAAAGCGGCTGGAAGAGGCCGAAGAAAAATGGCTGCTCGTCTGGAGCGCTCAGCAGCGCCTCGCCCCCGCAGCGGCGGTGGAGCTTGCCAAATACTACGAGCATCAGGTGAAAAACCGCCGGCAGGCGCTCGAGCTCGTGCAGCAGGCTGCCGCGCTGCCGGCGGACCAGCTGTCCGATAAACAGAAATCAGATCTGGCCAAACGGGCCGGCCGGCTGGAACACAAGCTCAGCCAAGGAGGGCCATAACATGAAAACCGTTGCCGTAACGGGATACAAACCGCACGAACTCGGCATTTTTAAACCAGATGCCAAAGAAATCAAATTTATAAAAAAAGCACTGGAGCGCCGCATTCTCGCGCTGCTCGACAACGGCCTGGAATGGGTTATTATTTCCGGCCAGCCCGGGGTCGAGCTGTGGGCGGGCGAAGTAGTGGTCCAGATGAAAGAAGAATGGGAGGACTTGAAGCTTGCTGTGCTGCCGCCTTTTCTGGAACAGGAGAAAATCTGGCCGGAACCGGCCCAGCTTGCTTACGCGGAACTGTTGAAACAGGCGGACTTTGTGAAGCCCATTTCAAATGCTAAATATACAAACCCAAGCCAGCTCCGTGCTAAAAATGATTTTATTATCGGCCACACGGAAGGGCTGCTGCTGCTGTATGATGAGGACATGACGGGAACGCCGAAATTTTACCTGGGACCCGCCGAAACGAGGCAGGAACACGACGGCTATGAAATCATCTGGGTTACCCCGCAGGACATTCAGGATGTGGTGGAAGAAGAGCAGTGGCTCTAAACCGGCGCATGAAAAATTAAGATCAGGGGTATAGGCATAGGTATGATATGATACAATCATTTTGATACAGAATATTACGACATGAGGTGAGCTTGAATGGAAAATACCAGACTAAGCGCAAAAGAGATTTTAGACAAAGACTTTAAAAGCAGTGTAAAAGGATACAATAAAGACGAAGTGGATCAGTTTCTGGATCTTGTGATTCAGGATTATGAAACGTTTGAAAACCGCATCCGTGACCTGGAACAGTCCAGCAACGGCTCCAGTGCTTCCACCGCGCCGATTACATCATCAAGAGAATCCAGACGCGATCACACCGACGACAATGAAAGCACGGCTGCCGGCAGCACCAATTACGATATTCTCCGCCGCCTGTCCAACCTGGAAAAAGAAGTATTCGGCAAAAAGCTCTACGACGAAAATTCCCGTTAATCGGAACGGATGAATACTATTTATATTGATGGAGCAAGTGCCGGCAGCCCGGGGTATTCGGGTGCCGGCATTCATATTAAGCCGGACGGCGGCGGTGCGGAGAGCCGGGCTGTGCCGCTTGGCGTGCGGACCAACCACGAAGCGGAATTTATGGCGCTGCGGCTGGCTCTTCTTTATTGTGTAGAGCACGGCTGGGAGTCTGCGGTCATCTGCACCGATTCGAAGGTAGTGGATGATGCCGTGGCTAAACGCTACGTAAAAAATCCGGTGTTTGCTTTCCACCTGCAGGAAAGCCTGCTCATTTTGGAAGAGCACCCTTTGTATTTTATTAAGTGGATTCCGTCCTCGAAAAATAAAGCAGCAGACCAGCTATCCAAACAGGCCGTGCAGAAAGAGAAAAGAAAGCACGATGCATAGTTGCGTAAATGCACAAGAACGGATATAATTGCACATGGTCTTAGATCATGCTGAAAGCATTCTAGGCAATCGCTGTACTCTTCGATGAGTGCAGAGGAAAGTCCATGCTCGCACAGCCTGGGATGGCTGTAGTGTTCGTGCCTGACGAATGCATAAGTCAGGGCATCTCTTTTTAAGGGATGACGGCGGAGAAGTAACCTACGTCGCAAGATATGGTTACGGTATCCTTAATGTGCCACAGTGACGTAGTTTTTCCGGAAACGGAAAAAGTGGAACGGGGTAAACCCCTCGAGCGAGAAACCCAAAATAAGGTAGGGGCGCCTTTCGGAAGGAACCAAACGGAAAGAAAGGGCAGATTCGTCTGCAGATAGATGATTGCCGCCGGAGTGCGAGGTTAAGAGCCGTTTTAGCACGAAGGAACAGAACATGGCTTACATGAATGCTTTCAGCATATAAAAACCCCTGTTTTCAGGGGTTTTTTCTATGTATATAATAGATACTATACAGAACATCTGGTTTGAAAAAGCAGCCGTGCAGGCTACAGGAGAGATAATATGGAACAGAACGTAACGATTATTGCAACATCCACGATGGGGCTTGAAGCAATCGTGGCTAAAGAAGTAAAGGATCTCGGCTACACGAATACCCAAATTGAAAACGGCAAGGTCATTATCGAGGCTCCGCTTTCGGCCGTTCCCCGCCTGAACATGTGGCTGCGTACCTCCGACCGGATTAAACTGCAGCTCGGCTCGTTTCAGGCGCGCACGTTTGATGATTTGTTCGAAAAAACGAAAGCCCTGCCCTGGGAAGACATTCTTCCGGAAAATGCGGCTTTTCCTGTGACCGGACGCTCGGTTAAATCAACGTTGTACAGCGTCCCCGACTGCCAGGCGATTGTAAAAAAGGCGATCGTGGAGCGGTTGAAGCAGACGTATAAAAAAGAGTGGTTTTTTGAAGACGGCTTTTTATTCAAAGTGGAAGTGGCTATCTTAAAAGACGAAGTCTCGCTTACGCTCGATACTACAGGCGTCGGCCTTCATAAGCGCGGATACCGGTCGCTGCACAGCGCCGCTCCGTTAAAAGAAACGCTTGCCGCTGCGATGATTAAGCTCAGCCACTGGAACCCGGATTACCCGCTCGTTGACCCTTTCTGCGGATCCGGCACGATTCCGATTGAAGCCGCCCTCATCGGCCGGAATATTGCCCCTGGTATCAACCGCTTTTTTGACTCGGAAGACTGGGGCATTCTAAAAAAAGAATGGTGGGACCAGGCCCGCGAGGAAGCGGACGATAAAGCGAACTACGATCTGCCGCTTGATATTACCGGCAGTGACATTGACCACCGGATGGTGGAGCTTGCTATAGAAAACACCGAAGAAGCCGGACTGCAGGACGCGATTACCTACAAGCAGATGCAGGCGGTCGACTTTACGACAAACAAAGAGTACGGCTCGATTATTACAAACCCCCCTTACGGCGAACGCGTCGGGGAAAAAGAAGAAGTTAAAGAGCTGTACCGGAACCTCGGCAAGATCTGGAAGCCGCTCTCCACATGGTCGGTTTATATTATTACGTCTGATGAAAAGTTTGAAAATACGTACGGCGCGAAAGCCACTAAAAAGCGCAAGCTTTACAATGGCAACATCCGCACCGATTATTACCAGTACTGGGGAGAGCGTCCGCCGCGCCGCAGTTAATACCCAAACGTCCTTTTTCTCCGTTCCCGGAAAAAAAGGACGTTTTGTTTCGCGCCGGCAGCGATAGGGAATATCTGTTACTAGACAGCAAAGGAGGGGCAGAAGATGGAACAGCCGAAGCTTTGGAACCTATCGATTGAAAAAGACGGACAGTGGCACAGCGTTGGAAACGTCCATGAAGCGAACGTATCTGATGAACAAAACGAGGTCATCCAGCTGCGGGAGGAAGACGCGGCTGCACTGGCCGGGGAAACAGGCAGAATCCGCCTCGACCGCCAGCGCCTGAGCCGTCCGGACCGCCCGGAAGGCATCGAAGAATTAACGATTCATGATTGGACATTGAAAGGGACGACTGTGGTTGTCGAAAACACGGCGCGCGATATTACCCATTCTTTTTCCTCCATTGAAGGATAAAAAAAGCCGGCCGCCATGGCCGGCTTTCTTATTTATTCCGGATGGGCGGTATCTTCCATGCGGGGATTTGAAAAGTTCAGGTAATCGATCGTTTCGTCATAGGTAATATCCATGCCGTCGATATACCATTGATCCTGAGGGTTTACAAAAAACTGAATGCCGCTTTTCTCAAGGATATAGGCAGTATTTTCCGGATTTTCCCTGCTCACACCGATGGAAAATCCGCCGGAGCCGACGCCGCCGACACGGACAAACAATCTCAGGTGGTCGCCTGCCTGCATGCCCATTTCCTTTTGATAATGCAGAGCCGCGGCTTCGCTGATGGATAAATTCATAGTATCCCGCCTTTCCTTCTTCTTTATATCATGAATAGAAAATTCTTTCAAAATTCCTGCAGGATTGTTTATACTTAAAGAGAAAGTATTTCCAGTAACGAAATATCTATAATGGAGGACGTAACGATGACGACACTTAATCAAGACCTGGAACAGGCATTCCGGAGCCATTTAAAGAAGATCAGCGCCTATGAACAGGCAATTGGTCTGTTAAACTGGGACTCCCGCACGGGGGCACCGAAAAAAGGAATCGATGAACGGGCGGATGTGGCAGGGATGATGGCTACCGAGCTGTTTAAAATTAAAACGTCTGATGAAACAGCAAAATATTTACATGCGGTGCTCGGCCACCAGGGGACCGATGTATCGGATACATCCAAAAAAGCCGCTGCGGAATTGAAAAAAGAATACGACCGCATGACAAAAATACCCGAAGCAGAGTTTCAAGAATACAGCATTCTGACTGCCAAGTCGGAAAGCGTATGGGAAGAGGCGAAAGAGGCCGATGACTTTGCGATGTTTGAACCGTACCTGGAGAAAATTGTAGATTTCAGCCGCCGGTTCGCCGACCACTGGGGCTATGACTCCCACCCGTATAATGCGCTGCTTGAAGACTATGAGCCGGGCATGACAGTCGATAAACTGGATGCAATTTTCGCGAAAGTGCGGGAAGGGTTAATTCCACTCGTCGAAGGGGTCACCTCCTCCGACCAAAAGCCAAAGACGGATTTTCTGTTTTCCACGTTTCCGAAAGACAAGCAGCGGGCTTTCAGCCTGGATGTATTAAAGCAGATGACGTATGACTTTGAAGCGGGCCGCCTGGATGAGACGGTGCATCCTTTTGCAATCGGGTTAAATCCAAACGATGTCCGGGTCACAACGAAGTATGATGAAGCGGACTTTCGTACAGCGGTCTTCGGTACAATCCATGAGGGCGGGCATGCGCTGTACGAGCAGAATATTGCCGACGAACTGACCGGAACGATTTTAAGCGATGGCGCCTCGATGGGCATTCATGAATCCCAGTCGCTGTTCTGGGAGAATTTTGTCGGCCGGCACCCGAAATTCTGGGAGAAAAACTACGAGCTGCTGCAGTCTTATGCACCGGACCAATTTACAGGAGTGTCCCTGCAGGAATTTTACCGGGCAATCAATGAAGCAAAGCCTTCCCTGATCCGGATTGAAGCGGACGAGCTCACATACTGCCTGCATATCATTCTCCGTTATGAAATGGAAAAGCAGCTGATCGAAGGCAGCCTGAAAGTAAAAGACCTTCCCCGCGTATGGAATGAAAAAATGCAGGAGTATCTGGGCGTCACGCCACCGTCGAACGACAAAGGCGTCCTTCAGGATGTACACTGGGCGTTTGGCGCTTTCGGCTACTTTCCGTCCTATGCGCTCGGCTATATTTATGCCGCCCAGTTAAAAGCCGCAATGGACAAGGACCTGCCGGCATTTGATGAACTGGTGGAGCAGGGGGACCTGGAGCCGATCCGCGAGTGGATGACGGCAAACATTCATCAATATGGGCGCAGCAAAACGCCGATTGAACTAATCAAAGACGCCACCGGCGAAGAAATTAATCCCGATTATTTACTGCGCTATTTATCGGACAAGTACAAAGACCTCTATCAGTTTAGCTGAGTTGGCATATAAATTGCATACTACAAAGGAAAAGAGAAGAGAAGACAGCTTCTCTTTTTCTATATTCTAAAAGGAGTCGATAAGAATGAAAGAAGCCGTTATTGTAAGCGTAGCCAGAACACCGATTGGTAGTTTTGGAGGGGCATTTCAACATGTATCTGCTGTAGACCTGGGAAAAGTCGCTGTAAAAGAAGCAGTCAAACGGGCCGGTTTATCTCCGGACGATATTGAAGAAACCGTATTAGGGAATGTGCTGTCAGCCGGGCTCGGCCAGAACGTGGCCCGCCAGATTGCCGTACATGCCGGTCTTCCGCATACGGTACCGGCAATGACGATTAATAAAGTGTGCGGATCGGGTCTAAGAAGTGTGAGCATGGCTGCCCAGTTTATCAAAGCAGGCGACACTGACGTGGTTCTTGCCGGCGGCGCCGAATCGATGAGCAACGCCCCTTATGTCATGCCATTGGCCCGATGGGGCACACGGATGGGCAGCACGGAGCTCGTGGATACGATGCTTCAGGACGGACTGATGGACTCGTTTGAACCGATTCACATGGGTATTACCGCTGAAAATATTGCGGAGCGCTGGTCGTTCAGCAGAAAAGAGCAGGATGAATTTGCTCTGCGCAGCCAGCAGCGGGCCGCCGCCGCGATTGAGAACGGCTATTTTGATGAAGAAATTGTTCCGGTGGATGTGCCGCAGCGAAAGAAAGATCCGATTACCGTGTCAGTGGATGAACATCCTAAAAAAGACATGACGATGGAAAAACTCGAACGACTGCGTCCGGCGTTTAAAAAAGACGGTACCGTGACTGCAGGAAATGCTTCGGGCTTAAATGACGGTGCGGCCGCTCTTGTCGTCATGTCGAAGGACAAAGCAGAAGCACTTGGCCTCACCCCATTAGCAACAATTGTCTCCTACGGCAACGCAGCGCTTGACCCTGCTATTATGGGATACGGTCCGGTTCCTGCTTCCCGCCAGGCGCTTGAGCGCGCCGGCCTGACGATGGACGACATTGATCTGGTGGAAGCCAACGAAGCATTCGCTTCCCAGTCACTGGCAGTTGCCCAGGACCTGCAGATCGATCCAGAAAAGATTAATGTGAACGGAGGAGCCATCGCGCTCGGACATCCGATAGGAGCGTCCGGAGCCCGGGTACTGACGTCACTGCTGTACGAGATGAAGCGACGTGACGTAAAAAGAGGCCTGGCAACCCTATGTATCGGCGGCGGCCAGGGCACCGCGATTATTGTCGAAAGATAACGATTTCCCCAACCTGTTTGGTATACTGTAAAGATACCAGACAGGTTTTTTGATTCGTATCTACAGGGGGGAGACTAATGAATCGACCGATTGATCTGCAGACATTCGCCTGTACGCTGCAGGGTACAACGACAATAAAAGAAGCGGCGTTAATATTAAAAGAGTACGGGGCACCTGAGCTTCCCGTGCTTAACGAACAGCAGCAGTTTATCGGCCTGCTTCACCAAAATATACTGTTTGAGACCGTGATTAACGGCATTTCTCCGGAGGAGCCGATCCGCCGCTGGGTGGAACCCGCCGCATCCGGCCTTTATGCCCCGTCCTACGAAGGCGGGGGGCGGGTTGCCTATTACGAACGATCCACCTTTGCGGGTCTGGTCCCTCTGGCTCCGCTGGTAAAAGAAAACAAACGGCTGCAGACCATGCTAGCAATGGCGCCAATGCAGGTATGGATTACTGACACAAAAGGAACGGTGCTGTTTACAAATGACGGCGAGCCGCCTCTGTTCACAAAAGAAGAGTGGGAGAGTGTTCAGGCGTCTTCGTCCACTAAGCTGTCCCTGTATGTGTCAGCGGTGGATGACACGTATACGATCGAAAAACAGCAGTCCGCCGAAGAAGACGGGCTTATCTTTTACTATGCACTAAGACCGGGCTCAGCCAATACCGGCGGAGAAGAGCGCGCGGAGCTTTTGGAAATGATCTACGAGTATTTATACGACGGCATTATAACGGTCGATAAAGATGGCTTTATAACGATGCTGAGCAAAGAATACGGAGAATTTCTGGGCGTAAACCCAAAAGAGATGATCGGGCGCCACTGTACGGAAGTAATTGAAAACACAAGAATGCATATTGTGGCCAAAACGGGCAAGCCGGAGATTGCCGACTTTCAAAAGTTAAAAACCGGCTACATGGTTGCTACCCGGGTGCCCATTATTAAGAACGGGGAAATCACCGGAGCGCTTGGCAAGGTCCTTTTTAAAAACATAACCGGTGTTAAAGGACTGCAGACGCGCATCCAGCAGATGGAGAAAGACTGGAAACATTACAAAGGGGAATGGCAGGAACAAAATACGTCGCGCTATCAGCTGGATGACATTATAGGCACCCATGAAGCGATGAGCAAAACAAAGCAGATGGCGCATCAGGCCGCGCAGGGGGATTCCAATGTACTGCTTCTCGGGGAAAGCGGCACCGGCAAAGAATTGTTTGCCCATGCGGTGCACGGGGCCAGCACACGCGCCGCCGGACCTTTTGTCAAAGTAAACTGTGCGGCGATTCCTCCCGATCTGCTGGAGTCGGAGCTGTTCGGCTACGTGGACGGCTCTTTTACAGGAGCACGCAAAGGCGGCAAGAAGGGGAAATTTGAAGCCGCCCAGCACGGCACAATCTTTCTGGACGAGATCGGGGAGCTTCCGCTTCATATGCAGGTGAAATTTCTGCGGGTGCTGCAGGAAAAGGAAGTGGAAAAGGTCGGGGATATCCGATCGACGCCTGTCGATATCCGTGTCATTGCAGCAACAAACCGCGACCTGGAAACGATGGTGGAGCGAAAAGAGTTCCGGCTCGATCTATACTACCGCTTGAACGTGATGCCGATAACGATCCCGCCGCTGCGGGAGCGGAAGTCCGACATTCCGGTTTTAGTGGAAGCGGCGCTCAAGCGGATTACCGAACAGATGGGCAAACCCGTCCAGGGGCTTTCGGAAGAGGCGGGCCGGTACTTTCTCAACTACGATTGGCCCGGAAACGTCCGGGAGCTTGAAAACGTTCTTGAACGGGCCGTAAACATGGCAGCAGCAAACGAACCGATCAAAGCGGTGCATCTGCCGGATAAATTGCTGCAGGGCAGGGCGGCCGCTCCTATCCGCTCTCTTCAGGAAACGGTGCAGCGCGCAGAAAAAGAGGCGCTGGCCGGGGCGCTGCGTTACGCCGGCGGCAACAAAAGCTATGCCGCCAAACTGCTCGGCATCAGCCGGACCGCGTTTTATGAAAAATGGAAACGGCTCGAAGACGCTGAGTGTTCAGAATCCCGCACATCTATTGTAGAGAAATAGCTATATGTGCGGATTACCGAACATATCTAGTCGTAACGCTTTCAAAGTGTATATAAATTCGAACACTTTTCTTGTGTTTCCTACACATTACGACTTTTAAAAAAACAGACAGCCGTTTCTTTCCCTTCCCCCAATAAAAATAAATACGGCTGTTTTTTCCTTTAAAAAAAGAGCACAGACCGAATGTACGCGGTTTCAAGGCAGTTAAAAAAAGATAGTCCTGCGGGATTGTCTTTTTTTTGTATTTTATTATGAATACGAGAGAAGTTGGCACACAACTTGCAGATATATTATGTAAGCGTATACAAGGAAGAGGGAGGATTTTTCTTATGTCTAAAGTAATGAGTGTAGAACAGGCTGTAGGAATGATACCAAACGGGGCGACTGTCGCCACCGGTGGATTTGTTGGAAACGGCCATCCGGAAGCGCTGACGAAAGCACTCGGCCGGCGATTTGAACAAGAACAGCAGCCGGTTGATTTAACGCTGGTTTATGCAGCCGGGCAGGGGGATGGGGCAGAAAAGGGGTTAAATAACGTAGGCCATGAAAAACTGATCAAAAAGGTGATCGGCGGCCACTGGGGACTGGCCCCGAAGCTTGCAAAACTGGCGATTGAAAATAAAATAGAAGCTTACAACCTCCCCCAGGGGGTGATTACCCACCTGTTCCGGGATATTGCGGCGAAAAAGCCGGGCCTGCTGACCCACGTCGGCCTGAAAACATTTGTGGATCCAAGGCTTGATGGCGGTAAGCTGAATACAAAAAGCACAGAAGACCACGTGGAACTGTTTCCTATTAACGGAACCGACTACTTATTTTACAAAACGTTTCCTATTCATGTGGCATTGATTCGGGCAACGTACGCCGATGAACATGGGAATGCCTCCATGGAAAAAGAAGCGGCGACGCTCGAAGTGCTCTCGATCGCCCAGGCGGCCAAAAATTCAGGCGGCATCGTTATCCTGCAGGTGGAAAAAGTGGTGGAGGCGCGGACCCTGCAGCCGCGGCTGACGAAAATCCCCGGCATTTATGTCGATGCCATCGTCGAAGCGCCTCCGGAAGATCACATGCAGACAAACGGCGAGCAGTATAATCCGGCCTACAGCGGAGAAATCCGCACTTCCGTGCATTCCCTGGCCCGTCTGCCGCTGACGGAGCGGAAAGTCATCGCACGCCGTTCGGTGATGGAGCTTGTGCCGCATGCGGTTACGAACCTGGGGATTGGCATGCCGGAGGGAGTCGCCATGGTAGCCAATGAAGAAGGTGTCGGCCGGGATCTCCGCCTTACACTGGAATCCGGTCCGATCGGCGGGATTCCGGCAGGAGGAAAAAGCTTTGGGGCATCCACCAACCCTGACGTGATTATCGACCAGCCGTATCAATTTGATTTTTATGACGGCGGCGGCCTTGATGTAGCGTTTCTGGGGCTTGCTCAGCTCGATCAGTCCGGGAATGTCAATGTCAGTAAGTTCGGCCCGAAAATAGCCGGGGCCGGCGGATTTATTAATATCTCCCAAAACGCCAAAAAAGTCGTTTTCTGCGGTACATTCACCGCAGGCGGCTTGAAGACCCATGTAGGGGATGGAAAGCTGACGATTGAACAGGAAGGCAGGTTTCCTAAGTTTGTGAAACAGGTAGAGCATGTGACTTTCAGCGGCGACTACGCCACGGAAGTAAAGCAGGACGTGTTTTACATTACCGAGCGGGCCGTGTTTGAACTGCGTCCCGAGGGGCTTTTGTTAACAGAAATTGCCCCCGGCATTGATTTGGAAAAAGATATTTTGGCCCATATGGATTTTACTCCGCTGATGGCGGAGCCGCTTCGGACGATGGACGTTCGTTTGTTTTCCGAAGCGGTGATGGGAATAGCAGGGCCGCAGGATGAGCCCGTCGTTCAATAAAAGGAGGAATAACACATGTTAGGAATAATACTAGGTCTTATCGTTCTCATGGTGCTCGCCTACATGGGCTGGTCCATTATCTGGGTGGCGCCTATCGCTGCCGGGGTTGTAGCAATATTTGGAGGATTGAATCTGCTTGATGCTTACACAGACACGTACATGAGCGGGTTTGTCGGATTCGCCCAGCAGTGGTTCCCGGTTTTTCTGCTCGGAGCTATTTTTGGTAAGTTAATGGAAGATACGGGCATGGCCCGGTCTGTTGCAATGGCACTGAGCCGTTTTATCGGAACAAAGCGGGCCATCTTAAGCGTTGTCGTGTCCGCTGCTATTCTTACTTACGGGGGAGTCAGCCTCTTTGTCGTTGTGTTTGCCGTGTATCCGCTGTCTCTTACATTGTTCAGAGAGGCAAACATTACAAGAAAGCTGATCCCGCCTACCATTGCACTTGGCGCCCTCACGTTTACGATGACGGCCCTGCCGGGAACGCCGCAGATTCAGAACCTGATCCCAATTGCCTCCTTTGAAACGACAGCCACGGCTGCCCCTGTGATGGGTCTTGCGGCCGCTGCTGTGATGGGCGTCGGCGGTTACTTGTACCTGCGGTGGAGAGAAAAGAAAATGAGTGCGAAGGGTGAGATTTTCACCGAACCAAAAGACAAAAAAATTGTGGAAGATGATGGAAAAACTCCGTTGTTTCTGCTGTCGATTCTGCCGCTTATCGTTGTACTGGTCACATTAAACATACTCGGCTGGGATATCGTCGTTGCCTTGATTTCCGGTATCGTGCTTATCCTGCTGCTCAATATCGACAAGTGGAGAGGGTACGTAAAGGCGATGAACGCCGGGGCGTCCGGTTCTGTACTCGCTATTATTAATACAAGTGCCGCCGTTGGGTTTGGTACGGTAGTACAGAACGTACCCGGATTTGACCGGTTAACAGAACTGCTTCTCGGCGTCCGCGGCAGTCCGCTGATTTCCGAAGCGATTGCCGTTAACATCCTGGCAGGGGCAACCGGTTCTGCGTCAGGCGGTATGGGTATCGCGCTTGAAGCGCTGGGCGAGCAGTATTATCAGCTCGCACTCGAGACGGGCATCAGTCCGGAAGCATTCCACCGGGTAGCCTCATTGTCATCCGGCGGCCTCGATGCCCTTCCTCATAACGGTGCTGTCCTGACGCTCCTTGCCGTAACCGGTATGACGCATAAAGATTCCTATAAAGACATCTTCGTCGTTGCCGTAGCGATTCCAATTTTCGCTACTGTTGTTGCCATCGTTCTAGCAAGCATGGGTCTTGTGTAATACACCGAACAGAAAGGATCAGGATAAATCATGAAACGATTAGAAGGAAAAACAGCGGTTATTACAGGAGGCGGCCGCGGCATTGGCGCGGCTACTGCCAAAAAGTTTCTCACAGAAGGCGCGAACGTCGTGATCGTGGATGTGAATCAGGAAGACCTCGACCACGTTGTTAACGAATCAACAGAGTACGAAAGTCACATACTCGGGCTTAAAGCCGACATTACAAACAAAACCGATATTGACCATGTCCTCGAAAAAAGCGTTCAAACGTTTTCGAAGGTGGATATTTTAATCAACAATGCCGGGATTACAGCAGACGCCCAGCTGTTAAAAATGGAAGAAGAGGACTGGGACAAGGTCATAAACGTTAATTTAAAAGGCGTATTCCTCATGACCCAGAAAGCGGCGGCGCTCATGAAAGAGCAGGAGTCCGGTGTGATTTTAAACGCCTCCTCAGTCGTAGGTATCTATGGCAATTTCGGCCAGACCAACTACGCAGCCTCCAAGTTCGGCATCAATGGCATGACGAAAACGTGGGCGAAAGAGCTCGGGCGCTGGAAAATCAGGGTGAACTCGGTGGCACCGGGCTTTATTCTGTCCCCGATGACAGAGAAAATGCCGGAAAAAGCCTTGGCAATGATGAAAGAAAAAGCGGTGCTCGGTACGCTCGGCACCCCCGAAGACATTGCCAACGCCTACGCATTTCTCGCTTCAGACGAAGCGTCCTTTATTACAGGCACCGTCCTGAATGTAGACGGCGGTGCGGTAATTTAACCAATAAATCAACAGACCGGAGGAGACACCACGTCCCCTCCGGTTTTTTGTCGTCCCTTTTTGTTTGTAAAGGATTGGAAGATGAAATATGATTAGGTCAGCTTTCCTCCCCCTGTATGCGAGGCAACAGGCGATTATACCAAGAAAGGGCTTGACGACATGATATCTTTTCACGACATTACAAAGCAATTTGCAGACCAGTCCACCGCCGTAGAACAATTTAACCTGACAATCAACAAAGGCGAGTTTTTTGTTCTGATCGGCCCAAGCGGCTGTGGAAAAACGACCACGCTGAAAATGATCAACCGCCTTATTGAACCGACTTCCGGCCGCATTACCATCGAGGATAAAGATATCACCGACTGGAACCGCCAGGAGCTGCGCTGGAACATCGGCTATGTGCTCCAGCAGATTGCCCTGTTCCCGACGATGACGATTGCCGAAAACATCGCAGTCGTACCGGAAATGCGCAAGTGGAAAAAAACAGAAATCCATGAGCGGGTGGATGAGCTCCTCCGCATGGTCGGCCTCGATCCGGATACTTATCGGAACCGCCGGCCCTCCGAACTCTCCGGCGGACAGCAGCAGCGGATCGGTGTTATCCGTGCCCTGGCCGGCAACCCGGACATTATTTTAATGGATGAACCGTTCAGTGCGCTCGATCCGATCAGCCGTGAACAGCTGCAAAAAGATATCCGCCGGCTTCAGGCCGATATCCAGAAAACGATTGTGTTTGTGACGCACGATATTGACGAAGCGCTCGCCCTTGGCGACCGCATCTGTCTGATGAAAGACGGCCATATCGTTCAGGTGGGCAGCCGCGAAGAGCTTGTAAATGAGCCGGTCGACGATTTTGTGAAAAGCTTTATCGGCGACCGCCGCGACCCGTGGGACACCCGGGTAAAAGAAGTGATGAATCCGGACAGCCACCTGCTCGCACGGCATCAGGAAGTCAGCGGGTATCCCCTGTACCCGGCGCCCCTTTATATTTTTAGAGACGACCGCACGTACGTCGGACGGCGGGCAGCCGAAGGCATCGTATCCAATGATCCGGCCGTGCATCCGGACGACACGCTCAAACATGCTTTGAAATCCTTTGACAACACGGAGCTCGATGCGCTTCCCGTGCTGACCGGCACCCGCATTGATGGGGTCCTCAGCTACCGGGATATTGTCCAGTTTATGAAAAAAGCCCAGCTGAAACCGGAAGGGGAGCTGGCCTGATGGCGACCTTACAGGAACTATGGGAGCTGTTTTCCACCCGCCAGGGCGAATTCTGGCAGGTGATGTGGCAGCACGTGCATATGTCCGTCGTGGCGCTGTTGTTTGCCGTTCTGATTGCCGTCCCGCTTGGCATTATTCTTACCCGGAAGCAGAAATTTGCGGAGCCGATTATTGGAGTCGCTGCCGTGCTGCAGACGATTCCGAGTCTGGCGCTGCTCGGGTTTATGATCCTGCTTTTGAATCAAATTGGCACCCTGCCGGCCGTAGTCGCTCTTACCGCCTATGCGCTTCTTCCCATTCTGCGGAATACATACACGGGCATACAGGGAGTCGATCCGTCGATTCAGGAAGCAGCTGTCGGCATGGGGATGTCTTCGTTTCGAAAGCTTCGTAAAATCGAGCTTCCGATGGCGATGCCGATCATTATGGCGGGCATTCGCACGTCGATGGTTTTAATTGTCGGCACGGCTACGCTCGCAGCGCTGATCAGCGCCGGCGGCCTCGGCGACTTTATTATGACCGGGATCGACAGAGCAAACAATGCGTATATCCTCCTGGGGGCTCTTCCCGCAGCTCTTTTGGCCCTGTTTTTTGACTTTATACTGCGCATGACGGAAAAGCGCTCCCAGGGGAAAACGCTCGCCCCTATTTTTGTTGTGCTCGGGCTGTCGATTGCGATCGCTCTGGCGCCGCTGTTTTCCTTTGCCCAGCAGCCGCAGATTACGATCGGCGGCAAGATTACCGCTGAGCCGGAAATTATTGCGAATATGTACAAGCACCTCATTGAGGAGGAAACGGATTTACTGGTGGATATCCGCACCGGGATGGGAAGCACTGATATTGCGTTTAACGCGCTTCAGTCCGACGATGTCGATATTTACCTGGAATTCACCGGCACGGCACTGACGACACTGCTCGATGAAACGCCGGAGCCGGGAACGACCGAAGAAGAAGTGTATGAACGTACGAAAATAGGCCTGATGGAAGAATACGACCTGGCCTATCTGGAGCCAATGGCCTTTAACAATACCTATGCGCTTGCGGTACGGGCAGAAACCGCTGAAGAGCTCGGCATTGAGACGATCTCGGACATGGAGCCATACCGGGATCAGCTTACCGCCGGCTTTACGTTTGAGTTTGCCGACCGCGAAGACGGGTATATAGGGTTACAGGACATCTACGGCTTTTCTTTTGAAAATGTAGAGACGATGGATTCAGGTCTGCGTACCCGGGCATTAACGACCGAACAGGTTGATTTTATTGATGCCTTTTCGACAGGGGCAGATATTATCGAGTACGACCTGGCCCTGATGGAAGATGACGAGAATCTGTTCCCGCCTTACCAGGGAGCACCTCTCATGAAACAGGAAACGCTTGAAGAGTATCCGGAACTCGAAGAGCCCCTGAATCGTCTCAGCGGGATGATTACCGATGAGGAAATGCAGGAGATGAACTACAAAGTGGAATACGAAGACGAAGACCCTTACGACGTAGCAGAAGAGTTTCTGCAGTCGGTGGATTTACTCTAACCCTGATGTTAAAGGAGAGATACAATGGCACACAAGAACCCGAACCAGCAGAAAATAAAACAGATACTGGATACGAGCAAACGCATTGCAGTGGTGGGGCTGTCTGACAACCCCTCGCGCACATCCTATCAGGTGAGCAGCCAGATGCAGCAGGCCGGATATGAGATTATCCCGGTGAACCCGACTGTCGATGAGGTGCTTGGCGTCAAAGCCGTGAAGCGCCTGCAGGATATTGACGGACCGGTAGACATTGTGAACGTATTCCGCCGCAGTGAGTTTCTTCCCCATGTTGCCCGCGACGCGCTCGAGATTAACGCCGGCACCTTCTGGGCCCAGCTCGGCGTATCCCATCCAGAGGTGACGGATATTTTAAAGGAAACAAATACCAATGTCATTATGAATTCGTGCATAAAGGTCGAATACCAGATGACACGCTAAAACAATTCCGGGAACCAGTTCAAAGTTGAACTGGTTCTTTTTGTTTTTTTGTGATATTTTGATGGAGGAAGTGTCATATAAAACATACGTTCGTATAAAGGCGTATGGTATGATAAGATATTATACAAAGATATTTGTTTTTGCATGAGAAGGGAGTCGGATTTTTTGGCAGCAAAGGAAACATACCAATATAACGACGAGTCGATTCAGGTCCTCGAAGGCCTTGAAGCGGTTCGCAAACGCCCCGGCATGTATATCGGAAGTACCGATAGCCGGGGACTTCATCATCTTGTTTTTGAAATCGTAGATAACGCAGTCGACGAAGCACTGGCCGGATTCGGCAAAGACATTCAGGTCGTTCTGCATAAAGATAACAGCGTCAGCGTGTCTGACGCCGGAAGAGGCATGCCGACCGGAATGCATCAAACCGGCAAGCCAACGCCGGAAGTCATCCTTACCGTGCTTCATGCCGGCGGTAAGTTCGGCCAGGGCGGCTATGCGACGAGCGGAGGGCTCCATGGCGTAGGGGCTTCTGTTGTGAATGCTTTGTCTGAATCACTCGACGTGATGATTGACCGCAACGGCGAGAGCTTTCAGCAGTCGTTCCGGGACGGCGGCAAGCCGGTGACCGGCCTTGTAAAAAAAGGACCCACAAAAAAAACAGGCACGACGATCCGGTTTAAGCCGGATCCATCGATTTTTAACCATACGGTGTTTCAGTATGACACGTTAGCTGAACGCTTAAGAGAAGCGGCGTTTCTTTTGGGCGGAGTAACGATCGGTATCCGCGATGAACGCCAGAAGGAAGTTGTGACCGATACGTTTTCGTTTGATACAGGCATTAAAGCTTTTGTGGAATATTTGAACGAAGACAAGGAAACGCTTCATCCGGTCGTCTTTTTTGAAGGCGTGAACCAGGATATTGAAGTGGAGACCGCGTTTCAATTCAACGACGCCTACACTGAAACAACGCTTTCTTTTGTAAACAATGTCCGCACAAGAGACGGGGGGACCCATGAGTCCGGAGCAAGATCGGCGCTGACCCGGATTGTGAATGAATACGCAAGAAAGACCGGCCTGTTAAAAGAAAAAGACAAAAACCTCGACGGCTCGGATATCCGTGAAGGCTTTACATCGGTGATTTCGATCCGGGTGCCGGAGGAAAAGCTCCAGTTTGAAGGCCAGACAAAAAGCAAGCTCGGTACACCTGACGCCCGTTCTGCCGTAGAGCAGGTACTGGCGGAGAAACTGACCTACTTTTTTGAAGAAAACCCAACTGTCAGCCAGATGCTGATTAAAAAGGCCGTCAAGGCGTCCCAGGCAAGAGAAGCGGCGCGCCGGGCCAGAGAAGAAGCCAGAAACGGCAAGAAAAACCGGAAAAAAGACGTGCTTCTCAGCGGCAAGCTGACCCCGGCCCAGTCTAAAAATCCAGACCGCAATGAGCTGTACCTTGTCGAGGGTGATTCTGCCGGTGGTTCGGCCAAGCAGGGACGGGACCGGAAATTCCAGGCGGTGCTGCCTCTGCGCGGCAAAGTCATCAATACGGAAAAAGCCCGCATAGACGATATTATGAAAAACGAAGAAATCCGCACGATTATTTATGCTCTCGGGGCGGGAGTCGGTGCTGATTTTGTTCTCGAAGAGCGCAACTACGATAAAGTTGTCATTATGACCGATGCCGATACGGACGGGGCCCACATTCAGGTGCTGCTGCTGACGTTCTTTTACCGGTACATGCGGGAGCTGATTTCCTCCGGGAAGGTGTACATCGCCCTGCCGCCGCTGTACAAGGTAAGCAAAGGCTCCGGCAAAAAAGAAAAAACAGAATATGCCTGGGATGAAGAAGGCATGCAGGAAGCGATGAAAAAAATCGGCAAAGGCTATATCATTCAGCGCTACAAGGGTCTCGGGGAAATGGATGCCACCCAGCTGTGGGAAACGACAATGAACCCGGAATCACGCACGTTGATCCGGGTGACGATTGAAGACCTCGCCCGTGCCGATAAACGCGTCAGCGTACTGATGGGCGATAAAGTAGAACCCCGCCGGAAGTGGATTGAATCGAATGTAGCCTTTGGGCTGGAGGAAGACAGCAACATTCTGGAAAACGAAAACCTTCACCTGGAGGATGAATACGAATGACGCATACAGAGAAGTTTTTAGACTTACCGCTTGAAGATGTTATCGGCGACCGTTTCGGCCGCTACAGCAAATATATTATCCAGGAGCGGGCCCTGCCTGATGCCCGCGACGGCTTAAAGCCGGTGCAGCGCCGGATTTTGTATGCGATGTACCACGAAGGCAATACGTTTGAAAAACCGTTTCGTAAAGCCGCCAAAACGGTAGGTAACGTAATCGGTAACTACCACCCGCATGGAGACAGCTCTGTGTACGAAGCGATGGTACGGATGAGCCAGGATTGGAAAGTCCGCAATGCGCTCGTGCAGATGCACGGTAACAACGGTTCGGTGGACGGAGACCCGCCTGCCGCGATGCGTTATACCGAGGCACGCCTGTCCGCGCTTTCAGCAGAACTGCTGCGCGATATTGAAAAAAGCACGGTTGAATATATTCCGAACTTTGATGATTCCCAGGAAGAGCCGGTTGTGCTGCCGGCAATGTACCCGAACCTGCTTGTGAACGGCTCCACCGGGATCAGCGCAGGGTATGCCACCGACATTCCTCCGCATCAGCTCGGCGAAGTGATTGACGCGGCCTTAATGATGATTGATAAACCGGAAGCCGGTGTTGACGAGCTGATGACCGTGCTGAAAGGGCCGGATTTCCCGACCGGAGGCACAATTCAGGGGCTTGAAGGCATCCGCAGTGCATATGAAACCGGTAAAGGCAAAGTAATGCTGCGTGCCAATGCGGACATTCAAGAGCTCCGCGGAGGACGCAAGCAGATCGTGATTACCGAAATTCCTTATGATGTGGTCAAATCAAACCTGGTTAAAAAAATGGATGAAATCCGCTTTGATAAAAAGATTGACGGTATTGCCGAAGTACGGGACGACACCGATCGGACCGGTCTGCGGATTGTAGTAGAACTAAAAAAAGAAGCCGATCCCGAAAACGTGCTGACTTTTTTATACAAGGCGACCGATCTGCAGATTGCCTATCATTTCAATATGGTAGCCATCTACAACCAGACGCCGCAGCTTATGGGACTTAAACCGCTTCTATCCGCCTATATCGGCCATCAGCGCGAAGTGGTTACAAACCGGTCCCGCCATGAGCTCGATAAAGCGGTCAAGCGCCAGCATATCGTTGAAGGCCTGATTAAAGCCATTTCGATTCTCGATGAAGTCATCGCAGCCATACGGGAGTCCAACGACAAGGCAGATGCTAAACGGAATCTGGAAGAAAAATATTCCTTTACACCCGAGCAGGCTGAAGCAATCGTGAGCCTGCAGCTGTACCGTTTAACCAATACCGACATTGTAACGCTTGAAAAAGAAGCAGAAGCACTCCGCAAAGAGATCACCCGTCTTGAAGGCATACTAAAGAGCGACAAAAAGCTGATGGATGTGATTAAAAAAGAACTAACGCGGATTCGTAAGCTGTATAACGATGAGCGGCTTACTAAAATTGAAGAACATATCCAAGAGCTGGTAGTGGATATGGAAGGAATGATTCCTTCCGAAGACGTTATTATTACAGCCACGCAGGAAGGGTATGTCAAACGGACGAGCATTCGATCCTATTCGGCTTCTAAAGAAGATAAGCCCGGCATGAAAGAAACCGATGAGCTGCTGTATTTCAAGGAAATGAACACAACAGACACGCTGCTGCTGTTTACAAAGCGCGGTCAGTATATCTATATGCCGGTTCACCAGCTTTCCGAGATCCGCTGGAAAGACAACGGCCAGCACATCGGTAACCTGGTGCAGCTGGAGGCGGGCGACGAACTGATTAAAGCCCTGCCGATCCGTACGTTTGATACGACAAACGAACTGCTGTTTATTACCAAGCAGGGACTTGTCAAAAAAACGCCGCTGAATGTGTACAAAGCCCAGCGTTACTCTAAAGCACTGACTGCAGTGAAGCTTAAAGACGGCGATCAGGTAACAGCAGTACTGGAGCTGGAAAAAGAAACCGATCTATTTTTAGCCAGTTCCTTCGGCTACGGCTTACGCTTTCCAATCGAAGATATTCCCGTTGTCGGCAAACAGGCCGCCGGGGTGAAAGGCATCAATCTAAAAGAGGGGGATGAAGTGGTCAACGCGCTCCCTGTAACAGATAACACGGCACTTGTTCTTGTCACCCAGCGTGGGGCCGTTAAGAAAATGAGCGCCGGGGACTTTGAACCGGCAAAACGGGCCACAAGAGGCCTTGTAATGATTCGTGAGCTCAAATCGAACCCCCATCGGATTATCGGTCTTTACAAGACGGCGTCCGGCGATCAGGACATTGTGCTTCGGACCGATAAAGGCGTCACCCATACTGAGAATTTGAAACGATTCCGGAAAAGCGATCGGTACAGCAGCGGATCCTTTGTCATTGATGAGAAAAAGCAGGGAAAAGTAAAATATGTATGGACTCCTATAGAGCATAAATTAGCTAGTAAACCATAACATTATTATGTAAACAAGAGTGGGGCGGACATCATGAGAGCAGCAACACACACCGCAGGCGCCCTCGCTGCAGGATCTGCAGCAATCTATTTTAACGGGGCACCCCAGGCAGTCGAACAGGACATGGTGCAGGCGGCCGTTTTCATCGGGTCCTTGATGTTCGGCGGACTGCTGCCGGACATCTGCCAGCCGAATTCCTGGATGGGGCGGCGTTTGAAAGCAACGTCCTATATTGTATTTAAGCTGGTTGGCCACCGCACGTTAACGCACAGCCTTGTTGGAACAGCAATAGTGTTTATTCTAACGGGGCTGATTCCGGGATTAACAGGAACGGTCATGCAGGTAGGCATTACAGCCGGCGTGATCAGTCACATTTTACTTGATATGCTGACACCCAAAGGCGTTCATTTGTTTTTCCCGGTGCGGTACAACGTGCGGTTTCCATTCGGGAAACTGACGGGGTCTAAACCAGGAGAATTTCTAATCTTTATGCTGTTAAGTTTCTTTTTTGTAAGCGGCATATGGCAGATCATTGGATAGCAGAGCAACCCCCGGTAACCATATCTATGGCTGCCGGGGGTTGTTTATTGTCTATAGATTAAAATGAGTTGAGGCGCTGTGAGAGCAAACGACAGGAGATTGGTGGGCCGGCATTAGTTGGCTGAAAGTGGATTATAACGTTCATTAAGGTGGGAGGGCATACGAATAAGGAAGAGGTGGTGGTCTTTAAAAAAGAATTCTGCACGACATGGGAATGAAACCAGTACATAGTTTGTATCTTGTTTTTATATCCAGTTTTATGTATTATTAAAAAAAGTGTGTTCTATACACAATGGAGGAAAATAATGAGTATGGCATGTACGTCAATACAACCGGAAAAGCAAACAATGAATTACGAAAGTGATGATCCACTCTCATGCAGGGGCACTTCACCTTCTAAGAATTCAGAACATTGCGAACAGTATAATTGCAATGATCACGGGGTTGATGGCTTATGTTAATCGCTACGCTCACTTTACTTCTCGGCATTATCGTAATTCTTGCTATCATCGCCGCCAATGGGTATTTCGTTGCGCAGGAGTTTGCCTATATGTCTGTCGATCGTTCACGGCTGGGTGCATTAGCTGATGGTGGTGATAGTGCAGCCAAACGTGCATTAGAGGTTACACGGCGGACATCGTTTATGCTTTCCGGCGCTCAACTGGGTATTACGGTTACGGGTCTGCTTGTCGGGTACGTGGCTGAGCCCCTTGTTGGAAGAAGTTTGGGCATCCTGCTCGGTGGGGTTGGGGTGCCTGCCGCAGTTGGCATTTCGGTTGGTACCATACTGGCTTTGGCTGTATCGACGGTTGTTCAGATGATCTTTGGGGAGTTGTACCCCAAGAACCTCGCGATTGCTAACCCTGAACCGTTAGCCCGGAAACTTGCTCGTTCAACGAATATTTATCTTATTGTTTTCGGGTGGTTGATTACGATTTTTGACAAGTCAGCCAATGCGTTCCTGCGGTTGTTACGAATCGAGCCGGTTCATGACCTTGATAGCAGTGCAACCGCACGCGACCTGGAGCACATTGTGGCCGATTCCCGCGAAAGCGGGGATTTGCCAAAAGAGCTGTCTATCATACTTGATCGCATTCTTGACTTTCCGCAGCGCGATGTTGAACATGCGATGATACCGCACTCGCGCGCGGACACCGTTGGACCGGAAATCACGATCGCTGAGGTACGGTCCTTGATGGCTAAGGCACACACCCGCTACCCGGTTATTAATACCGAGGACGAACCAGTCGGGGTGGTGCATCTCGTCGATGTGTTAGCCTCGCCTTTGGCTGACGAGGCCCCGGTTTCTGCGATTATGAAACAACCGCTGGTCCTTCCTACCGTGATGTCTCTGCCGGAGGCACGAGCACAAATGCTCCATTCGCAGAATGCCCTCGCTTGTGTCATTGATGAGTATGGCGGATTTACCGGCATTCTAACCTTAGAAGATTTGGCTGAAGAGGTAGTCGGTGAAATCTCCGATGAACACGACGATGAACTACCAATGGTCGTTGAGTCTGATAAGGAGGGAGCCTGGCAGATGGGCGGAGATATTCATGTCGATGAGGCCGAACGCGAAATCGGTTATCAACTGCCGCGCGGCGACTATGAAACAATAGCTGGAATGCTTATTGCTTATGGTGGTACCCTCCCCGCCATTGATGAAACGATCAGGGTTAAGTTACCAGAAGATCCAGCTGATCTTGTACATGATGAACCGGTTCGCCGCTACTTACAAGCGAAAATAATTGAAGTAGACAGACGGGTTCCTACTTTAATCTACCTGACACTGGATGAATCGGAAGTCCATACAGAATCAGTATCAACGTCGGCTACACTCAGGAGGGGGAACAATGACTAACCCCTGGATTATTCTAATCGTGACGACAGTTATCATTACACTAAGCGCGTTCTTCGTCATTATTGAATTTGCCCTTCTTGGAGCCCGGCGGCACCGGCTTGAAGAGGCCGCGGTAACCAGCCGCGGGGCCCGCGCTGCCCTGCGGTCGGTGAATGAACTTACCATCATGCTTGCCGGGGCCCAGCTGGGAATCACGGTGTGTACGTTCGCTCTTGGTGCGGTGACCAAACCGGCTGTCGATGCCTGGTTTTCCCCTGTCTTTACGGAGACAGGAATTCCATACTGGCTGGCGGACGGAACTTCTTTCGTCTTATCCCTGCTGATTGTAACGTTCCTGCATCTCGTTATTGGCGAAATGGCACCGAAATCATGGGCTATCGCTAATCCTGAGGCCTCGGCTATTCTGATCGGTTTACCTGCACGCCTCTTTATCTGGCTATTCCGCCCCTTGTTGATATGGGTCAACGGCATTGCCAATCGGCTCGTGAAAGCTTCAGGCGTCGAACCAGTCGATACGGCCGCGATTGGGGGACAGGATGCGGCGACGATCCGCTATCTCGTAGAACACTCGGCTAACGTCGGTGCACTCGATGCCTCCATGCGCACGCCGATTTCAGGCGCGCTTGATCTGGAAACCATGCAGGTCGCTGATTTGATTCCAAAACAAAGTTCTCCCACAACGGTAGCATCTGATGCTACCGCCTATGATGTCCAAAGGGCTACAGAACAGTCCGGTCATAAACGCATCCTCATCATGGCCGAAGAAGAGACGACTCCTGGGGTCGTTCATGTGCGCGATACGCTGCTTGAGCCGGCAGACCGTCCGGCCAGGGAGCTTGCTCGCCCGGCGTTCGTTCTGCAGTCCGAGACACTCCTGCATGAAGCTCTTACAAACATGCGGCGGTCCAGTGAGCAGCTGGCGGTGGTCATGGATGGCTCCGAATTCCTGGGGGTTGTCACCATTAACGACGCCCTGAACAAAGTGCTTCCCCGCATAAGTGAACAATAGCCTGCTGTCTATGTTTTCGAAGGGGAAGAAAGTGCGGCCTTTTGTAATATGCTCAGGATCGAATGTTCTTAACATCTTTATTTGATATACCATGTATTTAACAATTTGAAAAATGAAAAAGCCGAACTTCCGAACATATTTAGAGTAGGAAGTCCGGCTTTTTCAAGGCATATTTTGTTTGACAGTTATTTTTCGTTTTGCATTTACAGAAAAACCCAGCAGGTTAAAATGACTTGAGGCGCTGTGAGAGCAAACGACAGGAGATTGGTGGACCGTTGGGCGCCGTTAGTTGACGTGAGAGCGATGTACAACGCGTGTTTTTATGGAGAAACGGCGTGTGAAAGCATAATAGCAGCGATTCCAGCTGGTATGCATAATAAATAGAGCAGCATTTACAAAGGCAGCATATAAAACTTATAAAATGTTATATCCAAATTGTAATAAATGGATCTAGATAGGAAAAGGTTAAAACATTTACTAGGGAAAACGTTCATTCCATGAATAGAACCGTCTGGGTAAACTGCAAACAAAACCTAGTGGAAATGCTGCATGAAGGTCCGGCGCGAGAGCAAACGAATAAAAAGAAACAGGCCGTCAGACGGATTTAGTTGAACAGAACGCGCTGAAAACGAAGAAATTATGATTAAAAATGACAAACAGCACGGCAAAGTTATGTATAATATATGATGTAAATACCTCAATATTTTTACGTCCCGTCTCATTAATAGTAGTTTACTTAACTAATGAGACTAGAAAGAAGGCTTTTTTTTAACTTCCGATAATATATATTATGTAAACTATAATAAAGGCAATTTATATTTGTAGATAAAATGATCGTTTCTTACACCACTCTCCGATCGTTTTTTCAGCGTGCGTATTCCATCCTGTATGTTACAAAATCCATTGGAATTAATGCCGCACATCCGGGCTTGATCCATCAACAGCTATTCGTCTGTCTCATCCGAAATCGAAATAATCGTAAACCCGGGAAGTCTTCTTGCTTTTAAATGGTCCGGCCATGCCAACGGAACTTGGTTCCATGTTCGTCCGGCATCATTTGAAGTATACATGCCGAGATTGTTTACTGCGTAAAACACACCCGGCTTTGACATATGGGCAGCCAGCGCAAATACCGTTGAACCTTCCGCGTCCGGCAGGCCTTCGTTTACAGGTATCCATGAACCTCCATTTTCCCGCCGTACGACAATGGTATTTGCTTTCTCAGGGCTGTATGCTTCATAAGGGCTTTTGGATGCAGATGCAATCACCGTATCGGCATTTGCGGTATCTGCTGCCACATTTACCAGATAGCTGTACGGCCGCAGCCCGTCATTAACCGTCTGCCACGTCGTTCCGGCATCAAAGCTCTCGGCATACCCCCCGCCGGCCGCTTCATATATACGCCCGGGGACATGGGGATGCATGGCTAACGAGTGGCAGTCGTGCTGGGAATTTGGCTTCCTATCTTCCCAGTGCCTCCCTTTATCCTCACTTTTCATTACGCCTCCCAGCTCAATTCCAACAAAAATACGATGTTCATCGTGGAGATCCGGCTGAATCCAGCGTACGTGATGCGTATGCGGACGAGGCGGAAAACTCCAGGTCGGCCGTGACGGCAGGTCCAGCAAAGACGGACAGTCCGTCCACGTATTCCCGCCATCTTCGGACCGGAACAAGCCGCTTGGCTCCGTGCCTGCCCATACGACACCGAATCCATTGTTGACTTCTGTAGGGCTGACGGCCACACTCATGATCCGCTGATGTGTAATACCGGAACCGACCGGATGCCACGTATCTCCACTGTCGCTGCTGACCCAGAGCCCGTCGTTAAATGTTCCTCCATACAGCTGGCCGGGACGATGCGGGTCTGCGGCCAGACATAAAAACGTATTAGGGGTAATCTTTTCCTTTAATGTCCATTCCTGACCTGCTTTTTTTACTTCCATCATCGTTCTTCTGGCTGAAAAATAGATCACTTCCATACAGCTCACCACCTTGATTTAGTTAAAACAGGCCTGACAAGCGTCCCGTTAAACGGGATATACGCCGTGTTTGCGGTCTGTAAACGTCACCTGCTTGGCCTGGTATACACTGAACCTGGATATGAGTTCGTTTCGAAGGGTGTCCGGCTCGATCACGGCATCGACTACCAGGTCGGATGCCAGCCGGTAAATATCAATATTTTCTTTGAATTCGTCCCTTTTTTCCTTTAAAAACGCCGGCCGGTCTTCTTCGGGAAGTTCCTGTATCTTGTTGGCATATACAGCATTAACAGCCGCTTCCGGCCCCATGACAGCAATCTGCGCCTGCGGGAATGCCAGACAGCAGTCCGGTTCAAAGGCAGGACCTGCCATCGCATACAGGCCTGCGCCATAGGCTTTACGTACAATCACCGATATTTTAGGGACCGTCGCTTCTGCCATCGCGGCAATCATCTTGGCCCCGTGCCGGATAATACCTGCCCGTTCGACTTTGCTGCCGATCATAAAGCCCGGAATATCCGCCAGAAACAAAAGCGGAATCCCAAAAGCATCACAGAGCGCCATAAACTTGGCTGCCTTATCGGCCGAATCCTGAAACAGTACTCCACCTTTTACTTTCGGCTGGTTGGCCACAATTCCTACTGCTTTTCCATCGATACGGGCGAGCACGGTAATCAGCTCCGGAGCAAACATTTTTTTCACGTCAAACATCGAGTCTTTGTCGACTAACCGCTCCAGCAGGTCATACATATTAAAAGGCGCGTTCTGGTTGGCCGGGATCAACTCATCAATGGATGCTGTTAGCGCCGGCTGCACCCCGGCAGGGTGATCGCGTGACAGAGTGCCGTAATGAGAGGGGAAATAGTCCAAATAAGCCTTGGCCTGTACGATTGCTTCTTTTTCATCGGCGGCAAGCACGTCTCCGCATCCGGAGACCGAACAGTGCATCTCGGCTCCGCCCATTTCTTCCAGGCTCACTTTTTCTCCGATGACCATTTCCGCCATCCGCGGCGAACCGAGATACATCGACGCGTTTCCTTTTACCATAATCACGAGATCACAGAAAGCCGGGATATACGCCCCGCCCGCAGCAGACGGCCCGAACAGGAGGCAGACCTGAGGCACTTTGCCGGATAACTTCACCTGATTGTAAAAAATACGGCCGGCCCCCCTCCTGCCTGGAAACATTTCAATCTGGTCGGTGATCCGTGCGCCGGCCGAGTCTACTAAGTACAGCATCGGTAGACGCAGGCGATCCGACGTTTCCTGGATACGAATAATCTTTTCCACCGTTCGGGCGCCCCATGAGCCTGCTTTGATCGTGGAATCGTTGGCCATAAAACAAACGTCGCGTCCGTTCATTCTGCCAATACCCGTTATAACCCCGTCTGCCGGGAGGGTCTCTGCTTCGTAGTTGGCAAATTTCCCGTCTTCTATCTGCACCCCTTCGTCAAACAGGAGCGCCAGCCGCTCCCGGACAAACAGCTTGCCTTTCCCGGTGTTGCTCGTATGGTACTTCTCGGCTCCACCCTGCTCGATTTTCTGCTCTTTTTGCTGGTGCTCGCTTTTCATGACTGCCTCCTTTTAACGGTGATCAGCATCCCAGCTGCCGGGCAATAACAAGCCGCTGGATTTCTGATGTGCCTTCGCCAATTTCCATTAGTTTGGTGTCCCGGAGCATTCGTTCAATACCGTATTCCCTCATATAGCCGTACCCGCCGTGAATCTGCAGCGCCTGGTTGCACGTTCTGGACGCCATTTCTGAGGCAAACAGCTTGGCATAGGCGGCTTCTTTCGTAAACGGCCGGTTATGATCTTTCAGCCAGGCGGCTTTTCGAACCATATTCTGCGCCAGTTCAATTTCCATCGCCATATCCGCTAATTTAAACTGAATGGCTTGAAACGACGAGATTTTCGCCCCAAACTGTCTGCGTTCGTGGGAGTACTGCAGGGCCTTGTCAAAAGCACCCCGGGCGATCCCGACTGCAAGGGCCGCAATCGAAATCCGTCCGCCGTCGAGCGTATGCAGAAACTGTTTAAACCCTTTCGCCGGATCTCCCAGCAGGTTCCCTGCAGGAACCCTGACATCCTCCAGTATCAGCTCACACGTATTGGATCCGCGGACCCCCATCTTGTTGTAGGGACTCGTAATTGTAAATCCTTTCGCATCCGGCGGCACGATAATAGCAGAAATAATGTTTCGTCCGCGTTCGTCTTTGCCTGTGACGGCTGTAACTATAATCGACCGGGCATACTGGGCGTTGGTAATCCAGCACTTTTCCCCGGTAATCCGGTACTCTCCGTCTTCGAGTACGGCCGTTGTTCTCGTGCCTCCCGCATCGGAGCCGGCATTGGGTTCGGTCAGCCCGAATGCCCCGAGCGTTTCTCCTTTGGCAAGCGGAACCAGGTAGTCCTGTTTCTGCTGTTCAGTGCCGTAGTAATAAATCGGTGCGGCGCCGAGTGACACGGCCGCTGCATAGCTAAGTCCCGTGCTGCCGCAGGCCCTGCCTATTTCTTCAACAGCCAGCGTATAGGAAATCGTATCTCCTCCCGAGCCGCCGTATTGTTCCGGAAACGGGATACCCATCAGGCCGAGCTTTCCCATTTCCTGAAACGTTTCAAGCGGAAATACGGCCTGCTCGTCTACTTCCTCCGCCCGGGGGGCAATCACTTCCTTCGCAAAATCACGGGCAAGAGCTGCCACCATCTTCTGCTCTTCCGTCAGCTCAAAGTTCATCAGGATCCCTCCTTTCTAAAAAGCGCGTGATTCGGTATCGGGCTACCTGCCTTTGTAAACAGGAGGTCGCTTTTCCCGGAACGCGTTCAGCCCTTCCAGGCGGTCCTCGGTTAAAAGGGTTGCTTCATACGCCTGCTGTTCGATCTTTAAACCGGCCTCTATCCCGGTATCCATCCCCCTCGTCACAGCGGCTTTTGCCTGCCGGACCGCAATCGGTGCGTTTCGGCAGATCATGTCTGTAAGTTCCGCTGCTTTTTCCGCCAGCCCGGCAAAAGGGACCACATATTCAACCAGCCCGAGCGCCAGCGCATCGTCTGCGCCTATTCTCCGGGCAGTAAAGATAAGTTCTTTCGCTTTGGCTGTGCCGATGAGGCGCGGCAGTCGCTGTGTGCCTCCCGCCCCCGGGATAATACCAAGAGCGGTTTCTGTGAGACCGGTTTTGATGTGATCGGCCGCAATCCGGATGTCACAGGCTAAAGCAAGCTCCAGGCCGCCGCCAAAGGCACTTCCATTCAGTGCTGCAAGCGTCGGCTGCGGCATACCCGCCAGCCGGGCGACGACCGCTTCGATAAGCGCCACCACGTCTTTTGTTTCCGCCGGAGTCATTCGGGCCCGTTCCTTCAGATCCGCTCCGGCGCAGAATGCTTTGGTACCTGCTCCGGTCAGTACGATACACCGCACGCCCGGATCAGTGGAAAGTTCGTCTATCCCCCGGGCAAGCGCATGCAGAAGCTCGATCGATAAGGCATTGGCCGCTTCCGGGCGCTGGAGCGTTATCGTTGCCGCTCCGCTTTGATTGATGGTCCAGTTCACTAGTTCCGGCACTCTGCCTTCCTCCTTATTCAAGCTCGATAATAATATCGCCTTCCTCCACAAAGTCGCCTTCTTTTTTATGAATCGAATGCACCTTGCCGTTTTCTGTCGATTCCATCGGTATTTCCATCTTCATGGACTCCAATACCGCAATTTCCTGCCCCTTGGCGATGTCTTCTCCGACCGCTGTGGTGATTTTCCAGATGCTTCCTGACATTTCTGCTTTGACTTGTTTCATTGCTGGCCTCCTGTGTATACGAATTTAAATAAAGCGCTTTCAAAAATGGATTTGCGGCTGTTTCTCCGTCGCTAGTACCTCGTCTTGTGCAGTTTTTGCTGCCATGTTTGAAAAGGAGCCCCGCTTTCTTGTGTGAGGCGGATAAAAGGAATGGATCGACCGGCCGCCTTCCGGTTTAGTTCCTCGTAAATATGGGCATCATCAAATCCGGCTTCTGCGGCATCGCTCCGGGTCATCGCGTAGTACACCGCCTCCAGTCCGGCCCAGTAAACGGCGCCAAAACACATCGGGCAAGGTTCACAGCTGCTGTACAGGATGCAGCCTTCAAGCTTAAAATCACCCAGCTGCCGGCAGGCTTCCTGTATAGCTACTATTTCGGCATGCGCGGTCGGATTCCTGTTTTTTGTTACCATGTTTTTTCCTGTTCCTACCTCAATCCCCTGTTTCACGACGACGGCGCCAAAGGGGCCTCCTCCTTCCTGTATGCTTTCTTCTGCAAGCTCTGCGGCTCTTTGTATGTATCGTTGATGTGTCATGAAAGCCTCTCCTTTTTGTTAAAAAATAACACCAGCCCGCAGTTGTCAGCCCGGACTGGTGTGGTAATGGATTACTGCTGCGTTTCTCCTTTTTTAATCCAGTTGATCATGCCGCCTTCAAGCATAATTTCAATTTGCCTGCCGGACATAGCATGTTCCACTTCTATAAGGGATTTGCCCTTGATCTCGGCGGTAAGAACTGCTGAGTCCTGCAGCGAGCGGCGCAGGTTTTTAAAAACAATGACGTCGTCCTGCTCCAGCTGGTCATAATCAGATTCCTTCACAAAGGTGAGCGGTACCACGCCGAAGTTCACAAGGTTCTGCCAGTGAATCCGGGCAAAGTCCTTTACGATAACGGCGCGGAGGCCGAGATACCTTGGTGCGAGCGCTGCATGCTCCCGGCTTGATCCCTGGCCGTAGTTGCTGCCGCCGATAATGGCGTGACCGCCCTGGTCCCTCGATGACATGGCTCGTTCATAATAGGTTTTGTCGAGTTTCTCAAAAGTGAATTTGCTGATTTCCGGCAGGTTGCTTCGAAATGGCAGCACCCGGCCGCCGCCTGCCAGTATTTCATCGGTTGATACGTCATCTCCCGTTTTGAAGCCAACGGTCACTTCCAGTTCATCCGGGAGGCTGTCGAATTCCGGAATCGCTTCGATATTCGGCCCTTTGGATAAACGGATCTCTTTTGCTTCTTCATAGGGATAGGGATGCATCAACAGCTCATTGTTGATCGCGGGCTTTGGAATGTCTATCTGCGGGTAGTCCATATCAAGCTCCCGCGGATCGGTAATTTTTCCGGTAAGTGCCGAGGCGGCCGCTGTTTCCGGACTGCATAAAAACACGCGGTCGTCGAGCGTGCCCGAACGGCCCGGGAAATTCCGCGGCACGGTGCGGAGGCTGTTCTTTCCGGAAGCGGGCGCCTGGCCCATACCGATACAGCCGTTGCAGCCAGCCTGATGAAGCCGTGCCCCTGCATCGATTAAATGAGACAGGTTGCCCGTGTTGATCAAGTCAGAGAGTGTCTCCCGGGACGACGGGTTAATATCAAGCGATACGCCGGCTGCGATCGAGCGTCCTTTCATCATTTGGGCCACTATCGCAAAGTCACGGTAGCCCGGATTGGCAGAAGACCCGATGTAAGACTGATAAATAGGCTCACCGGCCGCTTCGCGGACAGGCACAACGTTGCCGGGGCTCGACGGTCTGGCAATCATCGGCTCCAGCTCGGACAGATTGATTTCCTCGTGTTTGTCATAAACCGCATCCTCGTCGGCCAACAGCTCGATCCAATCGCCTCCCCGCTCTTCCATCTCCAGGAAGTGGCGGACCTGCTCGTCGGACGGAAACACAGACGTCGTCGCTCCCAGCTCCGCTCCCATGTTTGCAATCACGTGCCGGTCCATAGCGGTTAATCCGTCAAGCGCGGGCCCGTAGTATTCAATGACGCTGCCCACGCCGCCTTTCACCCCGTGACGGCGCAGCAGTTCCAGAATAATATCTTTCGCACTTACCCATTCCGGCAGCTGCCCCGTGAGCTTCACGCCCCATACTTTTGGCATTTTCACATACACCGGTTCGCCGGCCGCGGCCATCGCGACTTCAATACCGCCCGCTCCCATCGCAAACATGCCGAGGGACCCGGCGGCACATGTATGGCTGTCCGAGCCGAGCAGCGTTTTGCCCGGCTTTCCGAGACGCTGCATATGAACCGGGTGGCTTACTCCGTTGCCGGGCTTGCTGTAGTAAATACCGAACCGCTGCGCCGCGCTCTGCAGAAACAAATGGTCATCCGGATTTTTATAATCCTCCTGAATCAGGTTGTGGTCTACGTACTGCGCGGATACTTCTGTTTTGACGCGGTCAATCCCCATCGCTTCAAGCTCGAGCATCACAAGCGTGCCGGTCGCGTCCTGCGTCAGCGTCTGGTCTATTTTTAAGCCGATTTCTTCGCCCGGCTTCATGTCTCCGGAGATCAAATGGTCCCCGAGCAGCTTTTGCGTTACATTTTTCCCCATTGTTTTCGTCCTCCTGATAATAGAATATTCAGACAGTTTATTCCGTAGAAGGGTGATGGATTATTATCCCTCTTCTTCCTCTCCTACCCTAATTGGTTTTCAGGAAAACAATCCCGTGCCTCTATCCTTAACCGGGGGGGTCTTCGTTAGTTGGCTTCCGCTTCCTTCAATCGGCGCCACAGCGTGGAACGGTTAATGCCAAGCCGTTTGGCAGCGGTGCTTTGGTTGTAGTTTTCCTGTTTTACGACCCGCATAATAATATCAAGTTCAATTTCTTTCAACGATCTGGATAAATCCACTGTTTCTTTTATACCGGATGGCTGCACAGCCACCGTATCTTCTTTTTCCAAATATACGGCTGTGGAGTTGGCTACGGCCCGCTCAATCGCGTCGGAAAGCTCCGAGAGATTATGCTCCCACGGCTGTTTCTTCCAGTAGGTGAGCAGCTTGCTGCCGATTCCAACGACCTGCCTGCCGTATTTCACGTTCGACAAGGAAATAAACAGGCGGGCATAATCTTCCAGGTGATCGATCCGCTCCCGCAGCGGAGGAAGCGTAACGTTTTTTACAAAAGCAGGCACCTTTTCGACCGGCCGTTGTTCTGTCACAAAGAAAACGAGCGCACTCGTATGTGCAGCCGCATCCCAGAGACGGTGTTTCTGCTCGGCCGCAAGGGTCTCCCAGCCTTTCATGTAGTACGTGCCTTTGGAAGCGCCGAGCAGTCTTTCCAGCTCCATAAACGTATCAGCGGGTATCCGGTCTTCCACCGTTACCTGCCAAATGTCGTGGGAGTAGCTGTGTCTGTGCTGGTGCATCGCATACGCCAATGATTTTTTGCCGGTTCCTGGTGCCCCGCTCAGTAAAAAGGCCGACGCGTCTGCTGCACGCCTGCAGTACTCAATTATTTCTTTTAACGTCGGATCGGTTTCGCTCAGCTGGGTAAACGAAATCATTCCTGTCCGGAACGGATGCACCGACAGGCCGACGCGGTCGAGCGCGTAGCGGCTCTCCTCGATACATTTCACCAGATAGTGGGGTTTTCCCTGGACATCGAGGCTCGTGCCTTCAATAATGACCCGCCGTTCATGCACTTCTGCTTTTTCCTGGATGTACGGTTTTCCAATACAGCGCAGCAGCAGGCGGTCCACCGGCGACTCGATATCTTGTATATAGTCCTGCTGTTGAAACATATGGGCAAACGCCGGATTCATGTAACGGATTTTCCCCGTATGTTCAAACAAAATAATCCCGTCGGATAACGTATGCATCATGGACTGGTAGGAAGCCGTTTCCTGCTTGTTTTTTAAGAGCACACGGCCGATCTGTTTGGCCTGAAGAAGTGCCTGGGCGACCGATTCCTTGCCGGAAGTGATCATTATGCCTTTCAGACCGAATTTCTCCGCAAAGCTCATCGTCACCGCATCACCAATAATTAACGTCGTCCCCTCCTCCCATGCCTCATACACGGCGCGCTCTGTTTCAGCCGGTGTGTTTATTTTTGTGTACGGGATCGAAAACGCCAGCAGCTTGGAGACTTCACTGACCCCGTTGCAGACGCTTGGGAAACCGATCACCCGCGCCTGTTCTTTTGTGCCTTTCACAAGCAGCAGCGTCCGCAGAATATCAAATCCGGACACATCTATTTCCACAAGCGGCACTTCTGTATGTCCTTTAATCGTTGCTGCGGTCAGTCCCCGGCTGACAATTACATCCACGCCACGCTCTTCGAGCAGCGCCGCCTGCCGGAGCGCATCCACTTCTCTCGTCACACTCAGGTCTATGTCAATGCCGGGGATCAAAGCCGCCTGCTCGAGCACGACATGTTCCAATCCTCTGTATGGGGCCAATACACCAATTTTTACTGTCATTTCCATCTCCTTTTAAAAAAGTGTTTCATATTTAAACAATAATTGTCTGGATGTTGCATTTTTAAATGCTTGCTGTAACAATCATTATAAGTTTATGAAAGCGTTTGTCAATTCGTGCCGGCTCTTTTTTTCCTAAAGTAACGATCGACAAGAAACGATTATTCTGTCTTTCTTGTCGATTTTACCCGCACAATTGAAAGCGTTTACCAAAAAGGAGGAGCATGTATGCGAATTAAGAAGACGATTGAGAAAGTCCCGGGGGGTTTAATGGTTGTACCCCTGATGCTCGGTGCTTTTTTAAATACGATTGATCAACTGCAGTTAGGATTTGTCGTTCAATTCCTTCAGTTTATCGGCGCCCCCGAAACGGAGGAAGGCACATACGAGTTTCTCCGCATTGGTGGCTTTTCCCAGGAGCTCTTTAAAGACGGAGCGCTCGTCCTGATTGCGTTGTTTCTCTTTTGTGCCGGTTCCCAGATGAACTTAAAAATTGGCGGCAAGGCATTAAAAAAAGGCGTTCTGCTCACATCCAGTAAATACTTAGTCGGCCTGTTAATTGGTCTTGCTTTCGGTTTCTTTTTTGATCCGATGAGCGGCATCCTTGGCCTGTCCACGGTTGCGATTATCGCTGCCATGACTAACGGCAACGGCGGCATGTACGCAGCTCTTACGAGTCAGTACGGTAACCGCTCTGACGTAGGCGGCGTCGCTGTTCTGTCCATCAACGACGGTCCTTTCTTTACGATGATGTCTCTCGGCCTGCTTGGTGCCACGTTCCCATTTGCCACGTTCCTTGCTGTGCTGCTGCCGATTGCGATCGGTATGATTTTAGGAAACCTTGATGAAGATATCCGGGATTTTCTACGCCCGGGAGAGATTCTTCCCGTACCGTTTTTCGCCTTTGCCCTTGGCGCCGGCATGAACTTCGCGCTCTTCTTTAACCCGGAAGTCGTCGGAGCAGGTATAGCCCTCGGCCTGATGACAACCATCCTTACCGGCCTGGGCGGGATTTTAGTGTTCAAGCTGTTTAAAGAAAGAAGCTATATTGCCCCAGTGGCCGAAGCCTCGACAGCCGGAAATGCGGTCGGGACCCCGGCGGCGATTGCAGCAGCTGCCGCTACCTCTGCTGCCAGCGGTGCGATGAGCCAGGCCGATGCCGATGCCTACCAGAACCTGGCCAGCCTCGCCACGGCCCAGATTTCGATTTCGGTTATCGTGACCGCGATTCTTTGTCCGATAGCCGTTATCCTTATTGACCGGTACCAGCGCAGACGCGGCATTATCGGAACAAAAGAGGATTTTGAAACAGGCGGCAGTGACGAAACCAAATAGCAGCGAGGTGTTTAACAGTGGATTTATGTATTATTGCCGATGACTTGACTGGAGCGAATGATGCGGGCGCCCAGTGTGCCGGAAACGGTTACACGCCCGCTGTCGCTTTAACAGACACTCTTTCTGCCTCCCTGCTTGAGGAGCAGGTATTAATTGTAAATACCGATTCCCGGCCGCTTGGCGCCCAACAGGCGTATAATAGAGTACGCCGCACAGCAGACACTCTTGCTGCCGGCAAGCCGGACATCGTTTATAAAAAACTTGATTCCACCCTCCGCGGGGCGGTAGGAGCAGAACTCGATGCCGTGTACGATGCATTCCGGCCGGATTTTATTGTTGTTAACCCGTCCTACCCGGCCAAACACCGGGTCATTAAAGAAGGATGGCTGTATGTGAACGAGGTACCGTTACAGGATGCAGGCTACACAACCTTTGCAGGCCAAACCGCTGTTACGTCCAGCGTGGTGGAGCTTATCGAAGCCACGAGCACCCGGCGGGCGGTTCATCTGGCCGCCGATACGCTTCACGGAGCGGAGCTGGAATCTGTACTCGCCGGCCTGAAGCAGGAAGGTACCGCTTTTCTTTCGTTTGACAGCCGGACAGAGACCGACCTGCAGGCAGGAATGGAGCGTCTGCAGCGTTCAGGCTATTCGATCATTTTTGCCGGATCGGCGGGAGCGGCGGCGTACCTTTTCCCTTCCCCGTCCAACACGCAGCACAATCCGGTCTACGAGACGCTGCTGAAAGAACCGGTACCGCGCTCAGCGCTGTTTGTAGTGGGCAGCCGTTCGGAAATAAGCCGCAGGCAGCGCCAGACACTAATGACCGAACCGGCGGTTGTTCCTGTATCCCTGTCCCCTGCTCTGTTTTTTGACCAGACAAGCCGGGACAAGGAAATGAAGAGACTAATCGAACAAATCATCCATCAGCAGCCTGCCTACCTTCTATTGTATATAGAGTCCGGCCGGGCGGCAGTGCAGGCAGTCGAAAAGCACGCAGCCGCAGCCGGCCTGAGTCTGCAGGAAGCGTCGCTGTATATGGCGGAGCAGACCGGCGGCATCGTGCGCCGTATTTATGACAGCGTACCGTATGACGGGCTGTTTCTTACCGGGGGCGATATCGCTGCAGCTGTCTGCACGTCCCTTGGCAGCGATTCACTCGAGCTTTACGGGGAATGGGCACCCGGCATTCCTCTCGGCCGGTTAAAAGGAGCCCGGCGTCCTCTCGTGATGACAAAAGCAGGAGGGTTTGGCGACGAAACATCCCTTGTCCAGGCTCTACATTTTTTTCAAGGAGGCACACCGTAATGAACAAACCAATTATTGCTATTACGATGGGCGACGCTGCCGGCGTCGGCCCGGAGATTATCGTCAAGGCCCTGCAGGATGAAACGATCTACACCCGCTGCCGTCCTTTCGTTATCGGAGACACGGCACGTTTAAACGAGGCGGCTGCCTTATGCGGCCTGTCTATCAAAGCCGCTTCTATTTCTTCAGTCGCGGAGGCCGCTTTTTCTCCGGACGTGATCGACTGCCTGCAGGTAGGAGCACTTCCAAAGAATCTGGCGTTTGGAAAATTGTCGTTTGAAGCGGGAAAACACGCGTACCTGTATGTGGAAAAAGCCGTAGCGCTTGCAATGAATCAGGAAATAGACAGCATCTGCACAGCTCCGTTAAATAAAGAAGCCATGCAGGGGGCAGGCTACAAGTACCCCGGGCATACGGAAATTCTTGCGGGCCTTACCGGCACAAAAGACTATTCGATGATGCTCTCTGCCCCTAACTTGAAAGTTATCCATCTGACAACCCATCTGGGCCTGCGGGATGCCATCGATGCGATTACACCGGAGCGGACCTTTAAAGTATTGACGCTTGCCCACGAGACACTGACCAAAGCCGGGATCCCGAATCCCCGGATCGCTGTATGCGGCATTAATCCCCACGCCGGGGAAAACGGTCTTTTCGGGCAGGGCGAAGAAGAAGAAAAGCTTGTTCCTGCCGTGAAGAAAGCACAGCAGCAGGGCATGGATGTCGTCGGTCCCTGGCCGGCGGATACACTCTTTTACCGGGCCGTCCGCGGTGATTTTGATATTGTCGTCGCCTGCTATCACGATCAAGGCCATGCCCCGGTGAAAGTGCTCGGCCTCGAAGCCGGGGTCAACATTACCGTTGGGTTAAATCACGGCGTCATCCGCACGTCCGTGGATCACGGCACTGCCTTTGATATTGCCGGCAAAAATATCGCCGATCCGAGAAGCCTGCAGGCTGCCCTGCAGTCCGCCATTGAGCTTAGTCCCGTATGATCGAGCTGTTTGACGCGCATTTCCATCTAGTGGACCCGCAGTATCCGCTCACGGCTAATCAGGGCTATCTGCCCGCCCCATATACGATCACAGACTACCAAAATGAAACAAACGGCCTGATGATCCGCGGCGGGGCGCTCGTGTCTGCTTCCTTTCAAGGGAACGACCAGTCTTACCTGAAAGCGGCTCTGCGCCGTCTTGGTACCCGGTATGTCGGGGTCACCCAGCTGCGGCCGGAGGTCAATGTCGCCGAGATTGAAGAACTTGATAAAATAGGCGTGCGGGGTATCCGCTTTAACCTGCACCGGGGCACCCCCGCGTCCCCGGCCGTCATGGAAAAGCTTGCCCGGCGCGTATATGATGCATGTGGATGGCACGCGGAGTTCTATGTTCCGTCCAGCCGGCTCCATGAATATACCGGCCTGCTGGAGGCGCTTCCCGCGGTCTCGGTGGATCATCTGGGCCTGACCGCCGCCGGATTCGATGACCTGCTTCGTCTTGTGTCCAAAGGCGTTCGTGTAAAAGCCACGGGATTCAGCCGCACAGAGATCGATGTCGAGAAGGCTTTAACCCGTCTTTCTGCCGAACACCCTGCGGCGCTTATGTTTGGAACGGATCTGCCTTCTACCAGGGCTCCGGAACGATTCAGTCCGGCCGACATTCAATGCATTACAGACACCTTGGGCGAAGCCCAGGCGGCCTGCGTTTTATCAGGCAATGCCCGTTCCTGGTATCGTCTGGCCGATTAATACGAAAGAAACCGCCGTATCAGCGGCGGTTTTTGTTATTTAATAAAGCTGGAGCCCTGTATCATTTCCGGACGGGCACCGAGTACCATCAAGGAAATTTTCGAGCAGCCCACGTGTTTATGAGCGGTCAAAAGCGCGGAAAGCGCTGAACAGTCAGTCCGTGTTTTCAGCTGCTGTACTTCTTCCATATATAGAGCGAGCACCGATTCTTTCATAAAAGCCGGTTTGTCTTCTTCCGCCGCTTCGCCGGCCAGCAGCCCTCCGAGATAGCTGTAGCGGACCTGGAGCTGGCGGGTCAGGCTGACCACGTGATGAAACTGTTCATACAAGGATGGATGGTTCTGTTTGAGCTCGGTTAAGTCTTCTTTGGCCCGCTGAATATCGTGCAGTCCGGGCATTGTTTGGATCATAATGTGACGGCTCCTTTTTCCCATGGTTTCTC
Organism: Sinobaca sp. TMA16-18; assembly: GCF_059510535.1. Classification (NCBI taxonomy): domain Bacteria; kingdom Bacillati; phylum Bacillota; class Bacilli; order Caryophanales; family Sporolactobacillaceae; genus Sinobaca; species Sinobaca sp. TMA16-18. Next base: position 90,056 of record NZ_JCAKFM010000007.1, read on the forward strand.
CAGGGTGATAATATTGTTGAGCTGTTTGCTCTGCGTGCGGCGGACGTGGCGTTGTTCGGCCCGTTCTTTACCGGACTCGTATAAAAATGTTTCCTCTTTGGTTTCCGGCAGAATACCGGGAACCGGGAGCGGCTTTTTGTGTTCATCGAGCGCCACAAAGGTTAAAAATGCAGTCGCCGCCATACGCCGCTCTCCGGTCATCATGTCTTCGGCAATCACCTTGCAGAAAATCTCCATCGATTTGTTTCCGGTGTACGACACAAACGATTCCACACACACTGAATCCGACTGCGTAATAGGGTACAGAAAATCAATTGAATCGGTTGAGGCGGTCACACACTCCTTAACCCGGGCATGGCGCCTCGCTGACAGTGTGGCGTTGTTATCAAGTTTTTTCATCAACACACCGCCAAACAGGGTATTGTAGTTGTTTAAATCGTTAATCATCACCTGGTCGGTATTAACAATCAGGCTTTCTTTTGGATGTTTCGTGTGTAACATGCTCGTTCTTCCCTTCTTTTTGCTGCGTCTGTTTTCAGTGTAAGGGGCTTGTCGCTAAAAGAAAAATGGATATATCTTATGTACAGCATAGACATCGTCTATGAGACGGTTTTCATTCCTGCCGGGGAAGACGTTACGGGACCGAACAGCGGCATAAAAAAGACGCCTTCTACGTAGAGGGCGTCTCCATCATTAAGCGCTCCTGGGTGAAACGGAGCCATTCGGTTGTCGCAAAGGATACATAGCTGTGTTTCCGCCAGATAATCGCCAGGTCCCACTCGAGCATCGGCTTGACTACTTTAATGGTGCACAGATCTTCCTGCAGCAGCCGCGAGACGCTGTGGGGCAGGATGGAAATCCCGAGGTGTGACGCAATCATTTTGCCGATAAAGTCCCACTGTGTGCTCTCGGACACCACTTTAGGCGTAAATCCCGCGTCCCGGCAGGCGTCGGTTATCCGGTCATTTAAGGCAAAATCTTTATTAAACAAAATGAGCGGTTCCTGCTTGAGCTCTTCGACCCGCACCTGTTTGCGGGATGCAAACGGATGCGCGGGCGGCACAACCACTTTGAGGTCCTCTCTCATAAACGAAAACGAGTGAAATTCCTCTGATTTAGTCGGCAGTACGGTAATTCCGACATCGAGCAGATCTTCCCGGATGTCTTCTTCAATTTTTTTCGTGCCGTTTTCCTGCAGCTGGAACGTGATGTTGGGATAGAGCTGGTGAAACTCCCCGAGAATCTTAATAAACCGGTCTGCATCCATAATAGGCGGCAGTCCGATACGGATATGCCCCTTCTGCAGACCCATCAAATCGTTCAACTCCGTCTTCAGGCTGTCGAAGGCACGGGTAATCGTTTCAGCCTGTCCCAGGATCAGCCGGCCGGCATCGGTCAGCACAAGCTGTTTGTGTGAGCGGTCAAACAGCTCTGCGCCAAGGTCTGCCTCCAGGTTTTTAATCATTTTGCTGATCGTTGGCTGGGTAATAAATAAATATTCTGCAGCTTTTGTGAAGCTTTGGAACCGGGAAACTTCAATAAAGTATTTTAAATGGCGGATATCGATATGACCGCCTCCTTTTATGACGATGGATGCCTGGCGAGCACCAGTTTCTGGATAACATCTGCAACACCATGGGCATTATTGGACAGCGTTTCGTAGTCGGCGTGCTGCTTAATAACCGGGATCGCATTTTCCATCGCCACCCCGCAGCCGGCGTACTGGATCATCGACAGGTCGTTGCCGTTGTCCCCGATACACATTACTTCTTCGCGGACGATGCCAAGCGATTCGGCGAGCTGCTGGACCGCATTGCCTTTGCTTGCCTCTGGATGCAGAATTTCAAAAAAGTAGGGAGCGCTCTGCACCATCGTGTATTTTTGTTTTAAAGCTTCCGGCATGGATGAAATAACCTCGCTCAGCTTTTCCGGCTCATGAATATACATAACTTTCGGAAACAGGGTGTCCCGCGGCATCTCATCGACCTGTCGGAAGCTGAGCGGAAGCTGCGTCAGATATGCTTCTTTTATCGTGTAAGGGCTGATATCTTTGTTCGGTGTATATACCTGGGCCGAATCAAAATAATGCATCGGCGTCTGCAGGTTCAGGCTTACTTCGTACAGCTCTTCGAGGTTCTCATAAGTCAGCGACAGCTCGGAAACAACCCGGCCGGTATGGCTGTCCTGAACGAGTGCCCCGTTATAGGCAATAACGTAGTCGCCTTCCTCCTGGAGTCCGAGTTCATAGAGATAGCGGTGCACGCCGCCGATCGGACGCCCGGTGCAGAGAACAATATGGGAGCCTTTCGAGCGGGCTTCAAGCAGCGTCTCCCGCACCTCGGTTGTAATTTCATGCTGGTCGTTCAACAATGTGCCATCCATATCAATCGCAATTAGTTTATACATGGGAAAATCTCCTATCCTGTTTCTCTATTTTTCTCTCTATCAGCATAGCGTGTTTGAGGGCTGAAATCTATCCGTTTCCAGAAAAAAACACCGCTCTCTCTGGAGCGGTGCCGGCAGAATCCATGACGTAGTCAGACCGTACCTATTGTTCAGGAAGCAGAACCACTTTGCCTAGTTTCCCTGCTTTTTTAAAATAAGTCTGTGCTTCCCCCGCCTTTTCTAATGGAAAAGTACAATCTATCACCGATTTAATTTTCCCTGCAGACACGGCGTGAAGCAGACGTTTGAATTCATTTTTTGTCCCCAATACAGAGCCGTAAAGCGTAATATGCTTTAAATACAACATCCGGAAATCCAGTTCTGTCTTCTGACCGCCCGCTGACCCGGACGTGCAGAATTTTCCGCCTTTCTTTAAAACCTGGAGAGAAGTGGAAAATAAAGCATCCCCCACAATATCCAATACGGAATCGACCGGGCCGTTATTCACCTTTAGTATTTCTTCGGCAAGGTTCGCCGATTTATAGGATAAAACATGGGTCGCACCGAGCTCTTTTAGTTTATCCTGCCATGTCAAGTCTCCTGCAATCGCAATGACCTCTGCTCCAAATACCTTTGCAGCAATTTGTACATTTAATGAGCCCACGCCGCCGTTTGCGCCGGTGACGACTACCGTTTCCCCAGGCTGTATTTGAATTTGTTCTGCCATATGCCATGCGGTCAAGCCGCTGACTGTAAAAACGGCACTTTCCGTATAGTCAGAAAGCGGCATATCAAAACATAAATGAGCCGGCCACACTACGTATTCCGCATATCCCCCGTCGTATTCCGACCCTATAAAAGACATATCTTCTGAAATATGTTCAAATCCCGCCTTTCCACTTGATGTGAATGGGAAAAGAATGACACTTCTGCCAAACATGGATGGATCAACGGAATTTCCGAGCTTCACTACCTCTCCTGTTATATCAGAACCTGGTATACGGGGAAAACGAACGCCTTCCGGACGCCATCCGGACTTTGAACCAGTACCGTATGCCCCTTCTCTCATCCAAATTTCTGTATTATTGATCGCACACGCCTTGACGTGAATTAACACTTCGTTATCTTTAGGTTCCGGAACGGGCCGGGTCACTAGTTCTAATTTATCCACATCCCCGTAGCCTGTTACTTGTACAGCTTTCATTAAATTCCTCACCTTTCTCGAGGGAACGAGTCAAGCCCTTGTTACAGGGGAGCGTCCCTTAATGGTTGAAACAGATTACCTGGCTTTTAACACGGTAGTCGTCAGCAGCAGGATGCCGATCGTGGCCGCGCTCAGGACTATCACCATTATATTGGCATCTTCCATTCGATTCGCCTGAACGGCATCATAGATTGCTATTGAGAGCGTCTGGGTCTGGCCGGGAATGTTTCCTGCTACCATAATCGTTGCCCCAAATTCACCCATCGCTCTGGCAAATCCGAGCACGATGCCTGCAATAATGCCACGATACGCCAGCGGCACCATAATCTTATAAAAAATCTGCCATTGATTGGCGCCATCCAACTGCGCAGCTTCCAGGCTGCCCTGATGAATAGAATCAAACGCGGCCTGCATCGGCCTTATAATTAACGGCAGCGCAGCAATAGAAGCAGCAATAACAGCTGCCTGCCATGTAAATAGAATAGAAGAACCGGTAAGACTCTCTACTGCTCTTCCTATCCAGCTGTTCGTGCCCAGCGTCACCAGTAAATAATAGCCTACTACTGTAGGCGGAAGAACAAGCGGCAGCATCATCAGTAACGATAACAGCTCTGTCCATTTGTTTTTATGTACAGTGACCAGCCAGGCAAACAAAATTCCGATAACAAAGGCAATTCCGGTTGCCAGGACAGCTACCTGCAAAGACAGAAAAAGTGGAAATCCAATTAAATCAATCATAGCTTATTCCTCCGGGAGTACGAATCCGTACTTCTTCATTGTTTCCTGGCCTTCATCCGAAAACAGGTACTCCACAAACTGCCCGGCTTCTTCCGGATGTTCACTTCGGGTGGGGACAGCCAGGGCCTGCGTAATCGGCTCATAGTCTTCTGTATCAATCGGTTCGTACGAAAGATCTGATTCTATTGAAAGGGCTAGTGCCACAATCCCAACATCTACATCCCCTGCCTCCGTATATTGAAGCGTCTGCCTGATGTTTTCCCCGTACACCAGTTTGTCTTCTACCTCATTCCATATCCCCCAGGATTCCAGCGCCTGCTGGGCAGCCTTTCCATAAGGGGCATGTTCCGGGTTGGCAATCGCAATCCGCTCTATCTTCCCGCTCGTTAAATCACCGGGTTCCAATGTGTCCTCTATCGTGCCATCGTGCATGATTCCGATCTGCCCTAACGCATACTGCCGCTTTGAATCCTTCTCGACAGCCTCTGCTTCGATCAGCCGGTCGATGTAGGATTCATGAGCCGCCGCAAACAAATCGTAAGAAGCGCCCTGCTCAATCTGCTGGGTCATCTGGCCTGTAGACCCAAAAGAGAAGGTCACGTTGATCCCTGTCTCTTCTTCAAAATCTTCTCCCAATACGGTAAACGCATGATATAAATCCGCGGCAGCCCCCACATTAATTTCCACCGGCTCTTCTTCCGTCTGTTCGCCTTCTTCTGCGTCGTTGCTGCATCCGGCTATCACCATGGTACCCGCCATGCCAAGTAGTATCTTTCCGTATTTCATTGGAGTATCTTCCTTTCTATGTCTCCCGGCATCAGTCCTGCTCTAGTTATAAAGCAGAAATACTGATTTTGTATGCGGTTGGAACGAATGATCAGAGAAACATAACCATCTTGATCCCTTTTGTTTTCCGATAGCTTTTTATGTTCTCCTGACGTTACCTCTATCAGCATAGCGTGTTTGGGGGCTGGTTTCCAGAAAAAACACCGCTCTCGCTGGAGCGGTGACTTGTGATTTAAGAAGAAAGCCGGGCGGTGCCGTATATTCGCATGGCTTCTCTCATGAATACGGCCAGGCCGTCTCCAAACTGGTCGATACTTTTTGTAAAACGTTCGTCTTCGGTATACATGGCACCAAGGCTGATAAATACCTCCGGCGGGTAGTCCCCGATCGATTGCAGCAGGTCGTACCATTGTCCGATTCGCCGCTGCGCCTCGGCAGATGCCGGATCGTCCCGGCGCACTTCTGCCAAACTCCGGTAGATCGCATTAAACCGCTCCTGTTCATCCCCGCCCGATTGCTTGACTTTCTCGTTGGCCTCGTTAACCTTTTCTCTGCCCCAGCGCTCCATTGCTTCTTTTTCATACGGATTGCTGGAAAAATCAAACCCTTTGAATTTATCGGATTGGCTCATTGTCTCTTCTCCTTTATGGTGACGTATGGTGCGGTCGATCGTGTGGATCATTTCCTGAATCTGCTGCTGTTTGGCACGCAGCCTTTCTTTATGACCGTTCAGCATGGACACCTGCTCTTCTGTCGTCAAAGCGGGCATGGTCTTAATAGAGGCAAGCGGCAGCCCGGCTTCCCGGAACAACAGAATCTGCTGAAGGCGGTCCATGTCTTCATCGCTGTACAGCCGGTAGCCAGAGGCCGTACGCATCGAAGGCACAAGCAGGCCGATGTCGTCATAATGGTGGAGCGTGCGCACACTGACGCCGGCAGTTTCTGCCGCTTCTTTAATTTTGAGCACCCTCTCGTCCCCCCTTTCTATTTTTCACTATAAGGCCTGACGCAGCGTCAGGGTCAATAGCTGCAGATAAAAAAACCCGTCCGGCATCCGGACAGGAGTGGTATTTATTTAACGTGGGCTTGAATGGTTTCTTCATCCATTTGAAGGACATCGGTCATATAGCCCCTGCCCCAGTCGTACATAACATCCAAAATAGGAATCAGGGTTTGCCCGTGGCTGGTGAGGGAATACTCTACTTTAGGCGGCACGACTGGATACACTTCCCGGTGCACGATCTGGTCTTCTTCGAGTTCTCTGAGCTGGGTAACGAGCATGCGCTGCGTGATGCCCGGAATCATCGCTTTTAGTTCGCCGAAGCGTTTGGTACCTTCTTTGCCCAGGTGCCAGATAATCAGCATTTTCCATTTGCCGCCGATAATAGACAACGTTAGTTCTTTTTCACAGTTGTAAACTTTCTCATCAAATCTACTCATGTTCTTTATCCCCTTTAAAGCCTGATATGGCCCATTAGTATACTTTTTATCACTATGTGCGGTGAATGTGGGTACTTACATTATCTGCTTGTACGAAGTATACTTGATTTTGTGCCTGGGGTAAAGAACCTCTCACACTTTTTCAAACAATCAACTGGAGGTTTTACCTATGAATAGATTTACCATACCAAGAGATATTTATTTCGGAGAAGACGCACTGGGCGTACTCGAAACATTAGAAGGCAAAAAAGCTATCCTCGTTATCGGCGGCGGCTCTGCCAAGAAAAACGGCACGCTTGACGCGATCGAGCAGAAGCTTGCTAAAGCATCAATTGAAACAAAAGTAATCGAAGGTATATCTGATGAACCAACAACGCAGAAAATCAGCGAAAGCGCATCTGTTCTGGAATCTTTTCAGCCGGACTGGGTGATTGGAATCGGCGGCGGCTCGGTTATGGACGCAGCCAAAGCAATGTGGGTCTTCTATGAGCACCCGGAGCTGACGTTTGAAGATGCGACTAAACCATTCGAACTGCCGCGTCTTCGCGGCAAAGCGAAATTTATCGGCATCCCAACCACAAGCGGCAGTGCTTCTGAGATTTCCAACCTGTCTGTTGTAACGGATGCAGAGACAAACATCAAATACCCAATGGCTGATTTTGAACTTACGCCGGACATCGCGATCATTGATCCGATGACGGTTGATCAAATGCCAAAAGACGTAACCGCCAACACAGGCATGGATGCGGTAACCCACTGCATTGAAGCTTATGTAGCGAAGCCGCATACGGTATTTACCGATGCACTGGCATTGGAAGGTGCCGAAATCCTTAAGAACGACCTGCTTCGCTCGTATGATGGCAGCAAAGAAGCCCGCGAACAGGTACACTATGCACAGGCAATGGCCGGTATGGCATTTGCCAACGCCGTACTCGGTAACGCACACAGCCTGGCTCACAAAAGCGGCCCGACATTCGGCATTGCCCACGGTCTTGCCAATGCCATTTATCTGCCGTATGTGATGCAGTTTAACCGTTCTGTTTCAGCAGACCGCTTTGCTGTAATTGCGAAGCGTCTCGGCTTGAACGGCACGACATCAGACGAGCTGACAGACTCGTTGATTGAGTGGGTTCGTGACTTGAACGTACAAATGGAGATTCCGTCTACCCTGCAAAAATGGGGACTTGATGAAGATACCTTTACTTCCCATGTAGCAGAGATGGCAAAAAATGCTGTCGGCGATCCATGTACCGGCACCAATCCACGTGAAACATCCGAAGATCAAATGAAAAAACTGTACGAAGCTGCTTATTACGGACAAGACGTCACGTTCTAAAGCTGCTTCCACTTAAAAGCCCGGTTCCTCTTCGAAGAGGAACCAGGCTTTTTTTGCTGGAAAAACAGCTGTTTATAGACGGACGCCGGTCAGCGGATTCTGCGGGTGCGCATCCGGCCGCGGCTTTTGTGCCGTTTTTTTGCGTTTTTACTGCGCTCGACCCGGTGCATAGAAACCCCAATCAAAAGCGCGCCAATAATTGACAACCATAAAATCAGATCCATTGCCATCCTCCTTTGCCCAACGAACTCATATGGGTTTTATCATATCATAGAAAAGGAGGCATTTCTCTCCTATGCAGCTAAAAAGAACTCGGTCTTTCCGCCATTGCGGGTGCGGCTTTCCGGCCTGTCGGTGTTACCGCCAGTCTGCCTTTAGATGTTAACGTCCCCTCTTTTATTTCACCAATCGTTCCGGCCGCCATTTAATATTCAGGCCTGACTTCTTCGCTGATCGTTCAGACTCACGTATCCCGTGGGATGAAGCGTTCATTCCAAGCAGTCCTCCGACTCATGCTTTGTCGGTGCCATACCCCTGAACCGTGTCTGCAAACGAGCCGCATAACGTAATCTCTGTCCATTCCGGTACGCTTCCGAGCCATTCATGGACGAATCCGGCCGATGGAGACCGTTAAACCACGACCCTCATACTCTCCCCCTGTTGTCCTCTGCCGATTGGTTCATTTCTTTGAATATAGTGCGCTCTTCTTTTAAAGTCAACTGCGATTGCATATAGACAAGGAAAGATTTTCCTGCTATATTTTTAAATGATAATGATTTTCAATATCAATAAGGGGTGGTGGATGTGGATGTATATATTAAAGGCAGGATTTTCAGCCTTTCTTTTCTGCTTTGTTCTTTTTCTTGCCGCCTGCGGCAACAGTGATTCAGAAGAAACAAGCAGCGCAGAACAAGCCGAAGAAACAGACAGCGGTACGAGAACAGTTACAGCCGAAAACGGCGAAGTAGACATACCTGCGGATCCGGAACGGGTCGTCGCCCTTCAATTTGCCGGGGATCTTCTGGCTTTGGGCATTGAACCGATCGGTGTCGACTCGACTCTTAAAAACAACTCCAACCAGCTGGAAGAGGAATTGGCGGGTGCCGAAGACGTTGGAGATCCTTCTGTCGAAAAAGTGCTGGAAATGGAACCGGATCTGATCGTGGCTCCTACATATTTAGAGGAAAATGTAATCAGCCAGCTGGAGCAGATAGCCCCGACGGTTACCGTGCCGTGGGCGGAAATGGATGCCAAAGAAGAAGTGGCCTATTTTGGTGAGATGCTGGACCGTGAGGAAGAGGCCGAGGAATGGATTGCTTCCTACGAACAACAGGGCGAAGAAGCGAAAAAACAAATCAGTGATATTATTGAAGCCGGCGAAACAGTCGGTGTGTACGAAATATCTGCTAAAGAAATTTATGTTCATACCACCCCGGGACGCGGGTCATATAATCTTTATGAAACACTCAACCTCCCCGCTCCCGATCTTGTGCAGGAAGAAGTAATCGATTCCGGCGAGCAGTTTGCCGCGCTCTCGCTGGAAGCACTGCCCGATTACGCGGCGGATCATATGTTTGTCACCGTATATGAGGAAGGCGGTGTAAAAGAAGCGGAAGAGCTAATGAACAGCTCGATCTGGAAAAGTCTGCCTGCTTACGAAAACGATCAGATTCATATGGTAGCTCTAGAAGAGTTTTGGTTTAACGATGGGCTGTCTATGGAAAAACAGCTTGATATTCAGGTAAACGAGCTTACTTCAGAAGACTAACTCAGGACGACACATAGGCTTCAAGTATAAGGACGAGACCGCCGTATAAGGATTGAACCCGTTCCAGTTGCAGCGGGCTTTCTTCCACAAGGCGCCGGGTCGGCCGGTTTAACTGGCATCCTTCTGCGACCCGCTCCCAGGCCGGTGCCAGAATATCCTGCAGCCGCGCGGTCCTTGGATGGCGATCCATCCGTACGTGTTCGAGCAGCTGTATTCGTCCGCCGGGCTTAACGACCCTAGCGGTTTCACGGAGCGCCCGGACGGGATCCGGAATCGTGCAGAAGGCAAGAAAGGCAGCTGCTTCATCAAACGTATCGTCTGGAAACGGCATGCTCTCTGCAGAAGCCTGGGCCAGGTAAAAAGTTACGTTCGGCGGAGGGGGACGGCGGGAGATCCGTTTTAGTTTCCCTGCATCCGGCTCCAGCAGGGTTACACTCTCTGCCTGCCTGTAATAAGGCAGTGAAGCACCCGTTCCTGAACCAATATCAAGGACGTTTCCTTTTACCCCGGCAAGCATGTCCCGGCGTATCTGCTTGAGCCTGGTCTGTTCAAGCGGTGCCATCAGCGTATCGTAAATCCAGCTTTTCATTTTTACCTCCAAACAAAACCGGTTCTCTCAATGGAGGACCGGTTTTTTGATTTATACTTCTTCGGCGCCTGCTGCTTTATCTTTTGGACGCTTTCGTTTTATGTCGATGATGCGTCCGCCGGCAAAGCCTTCATTGATCATGCGGTCGATTTCGAGTTCATATTCTTTGATTTCATCACGAACGTTACCCTTTTTCTCTTTTTCAGGAGCAGTCACCTTTGCCACCTCCCTTCTCAAAAGCAGGGGTACCTGTTAACAAACCAGGTACATTTTCTTGATTCCATTATAGCATATTCTGCTGTATAAAAGCATATTCTCCCATGTAAACTCTGTTGTATGGTAGGCTTGACGCAACAATTCTCTCAAAATTTGTAAGAGATCCTATATTGTTTAAAATATGCCAGTCGATAAAGATAAAAGGGGAAACGATCATGCAGTTCACTGAGATCAACTACACAGAAAAGCTCGACCATATCGTTTCGGAAGCGATTGACTATTTAAGCAGCGCCCTGCAGTCGAATACGGTGTTTTTCTCTACGTCCAACGGGAATGTCAACACGATACGCCGCGTGTTCAACCGCCGATACAATCTGCTTAAGGAAGGAGAAACGCGCGACTACCGCCATGAGTTCTGCCGCATCGTTACGGAGAGCGGAGAAAATCCGCTTATTGTTAACGATTTAAGCCTTCACCCGCTCACAAAAGACCATGTGGTTACTCATTTAATAGGCACCGGCTCCTTAATGGGCGTTCCGATTGTTACTGATGAAAACGAACTGGTGGGAAGTCTCTGCGTGATGGACCTGGATCCGTATCGTTTTACAAAAGAAGACGCCCAGCTCATGAGGATGCTGGGATTTATTATTAATCAAAGCCTGATGCTGGAAGGCGCGCTGATTAAAGACAGTTTGACCGGGCTTTACAACCGTTCCTATATTTTTAATTACTTCCCTGCTCTCCGCATAACTCATTCCCGGACAGCTGTGCTTTATCTGGATTTTGACTATTTTAAACAGATTAATGATATATACGGCCATGCAGCCGGCGACCGGGCGCTTCAATCGATCAGCTGCTGCCTGAACACCTACCTCCCCTCCCAGAGCAGAATAGCCCGGATCGGCGGAGATGAATTCGTTGTGCTGCTGCCACAGGAGAAAGAGCCGCTTACAGAAGACTATATCCGCGGCATCCTGCAGCATATTTACAACGAATGTCACAATGACGGCCTCGTTATTGATGGAGATAAGATCTTCTTTACTTTCAGTGCCGGCGTGAGTATGTTTCCTGATGACGGCAGCGACATAGGAGCCCTGCTGAACAAAGCAGATCTGGCGATGTATGACGCAAAGCATAGAGGGAAAAACCGGGTCGAATTCTATAAGCCGCATATTCTTGGAACGCACACGAGAAGTTTCTATATGAAAAACGAATTAAAACAGGCGATAGAACAGAAGCAGTTTCAGCTGTTGTTTCAGCCGCAGGTAGAATTGGACACCAACCATTTAATTGGCGGGGAAGCCCTGTTGAGGTGGAACCATCCACATTTAGGAGATGTCGCCCCTTCTGAATTTATATCCATTGCCGAAAAAGCCGGCCTCATGGAAGAAATCGGCTGGTGGGTGCTGAAGGAAAGCTTCCGCCTTGCCGGGGAGTGGATCAAAACAGAGAAACAGGATTTTCAACTAGCCGTCAATATTTCTCCCCAGCAGTTCGAGAACATACATTTGGCTGAGGACATTATTGCGCTCATCCGGTATTATGGGGTACCACCGGAACAATTGACCATCGAAATTACAGAGGGCATGATAATCCGTCAGGAGGAGCAGTCCCTTAATCTGCTGCGGACATTAAAAAAAGAAGGCATTCAGATTGCACTTGATGACTTTGGCACCGGATATTCCTCGCTTTCTTATTTGGCTTCTTTTCCCGTAGATGTGATCAAAATTGATAAATCTTTGACGATGAACCTGGATGTGGCATCAAACAAAAAAATCATCGAAGCCATTATCCGTCTGGCAGAATCGATGGATATTGCTCCTCTAGCCGAAGGCATTGAGACAGAGGCACAGCTCTCCTTTTTAAAAAAACACGCCTGTGTTCTTGGACAGGGCTATTATTTCGGCACCCCGGTTACACCGAAAGCATTTACAGCTGAATTTCTACAGATAGACAGCGTATGAGTCCGTTATATAAAAGAAAAGCCCGGGAGGTATCTTATCTGCCGGGCTTTTCTTTTATAACAATGGCTGCATACAGGCAATAACACGCTCCCTCTGTGATTTGGATATTTCTTACATATCAGGTATACAGGTCCATGCGCGTTTTTGGAGCGCTGTAAAATAATTTGCTTGCTGCCGAGCGGTTTATGCTATATTTAGTGAGCTGAAAGAAAGAGAAATGACGGTTTTCTATCCGTCCGCAGCCAGACTATTGTTAAGGGAGAAAGTGCCTGCTCATGATTACTATTGATTCGATTGTTATCGGCATTGGGTTTTTACTGATTCAATTGTTTGCCAGCCAGGTAATATCCAAAACAAATTTATCCACTTCACGCTGGCTTTCCCTATGCGGAGGTGTAGCTATTGCCTATGTCTTTGTCTATATCCTCCCTACCCTTCATGATGAACAAAACAAGCTTGGCGGTGAGGCTCCTCTCGGCTCGGAGCTGTATGTATTAGGTCTGCTCGGCCTGCTTGTGTACTTCACCATTTATAAGTTGGCTGATTACCGAAAAGAACAAACTCACGGCGCCACCCGCTTTTATTTTGTGGAAGCAGGATTTTTTGCGGCCTATACTTTTATGGTCACCTACATCGTCGTCTCGTCTGACGTAAAAACGCTAGAAGCCATGTTTTACGGCACTGCCATTGGTCTTCATTTTATCGGCATCTCTTACAACCTTTGGCTGGAAAGCAAACACCTGCATCTTCGGTACGGCCGCTTTATTCTTGGGACTGCCACTATTGCCGGTTGTGCAGCGGGGATGTTCGGCCCTTCCACCGGCCTGTACGTTGATTCGATGATTGCCTTTACGTCCGGTGCGATGATTTTTAACGTCATCAGCAAGGAAATGCCATCAGAAAAACATACCCACCTTTATATATTTCTCGGTGCTGCCGTTATCTATGCGGCGACGATTACTGCTCTCAGCTCGTTATTAAGCTGGTAAATAAATCCCCGTCTGCTCTTTATAGAGCGGACGGGGATTTATTTTAATTGCGCAGAATGATATAGATCATGTATAAAATGTAGGCAACCGCAAGCGCTATTCCTTCCCGGCGTCCAATTGTAAAGCTTGTTCTGGAGAACACGAGCAGAACGACAGTCAGTACAATCATTAAAATTACGTCGAAAAATACTTTGCTGTCTACAGCAAGCGGTGATATCGCAGAAGCAGCACCAAGGACAAATAAGATGTTAAAGATGTTACTACCTACAATATTGCCGATCGCAATGCCGCCTTCTTTTTTAATAGCTGCGGTTACCGATGTAATCAGCTCTGGCAGCGAGGTTCCAACTGCAACAATAGTAAGACCGACCAGAGTGTTACTCATTCCAAAAGAGCGCGCTATATCAGAGGCACTTCCAACGACCAGGTCCCCGCCAAAAATAATTGCAGCCAGACCGATGATAGTCAGAAAAATATATTTCCCCCATACTTTCTGAACGGTCTGTTCTTCCGGCACCTGGCTGTTGCGGTCCCTTCTCGCCACTTCAAAAATATAATATAAAAATACGGCAAAAAATAACAATAAAATAAATCCATCACTACGTGTGATCATGTTGGCACTCACTGTTTGAAGCGCCATATCACTCATTAGTATCAATAGGGCAATGCTTGCAAGCAGGGTGAACGGAATTTCTTTACGGATTGTTTCCGTTTCCACTTTCAACGGTGCAATCAGCGCGGTTAGGCCGATAACAAACGTTATATTAAAAATATTGCTACCTACCACGTTTCCGAGTGCCACTCCCGCATTGTCTTCGAGTGCGGCAGTCACACTGACCGTCGCTTCCGGCGAACTTGTGCCAAACGCCACAATCGTCAATCCAACGAGCAGCGGACTTACCTGCAGATTAGACGCTATGCGGGACGCTCCTTTTACAAAATAATCAGCGCCTTTAATCAGTAATGCAAACCCAACTAAAAGTAAAACGTACGTCACTGTGCATTCCCTCATTCTTTTTTATTTGCATGCTTTCCCGCCATTAGAAACGCACTGCCTTCTTCTATACCTTTTGCACTACAGACTGAAACGCTCCAGCGCTGTATTTTTGTCGTCTCTGCCATAAAGTAAAGGCAATGACTTGAAAATAATGAACACAAGCCCTATCATAAAAAATAGTTTATACTTCATCACCATATGAAAGGGCGTGCTCCCTTATGTTATTTGCGGCTACTCTTACGGAAACACAAATGAAAAAATTAAAAAAAGCACTCGGCCTCGACCGTTATCATGTACCTGTCCAAAATTTTTATTACGGATCCGCTGCAGATGAGGACTGGCGGGAATTGATTCGAAAAGGTTTCGCTCATCAAGAAGATCCCCATTACCCTTCCAAAGAAAACATGACTATTTATTATGTATCATTTGAAGCGATTCTGCCGATAAGCGGGCAGGAAATGACACCGCAGGAGTATTATTATTTAAAGTAAAAACAGACCGGACGGAAAAAGCCCGGCCTGCTTTTCTTAATTCCATGTTTACATACAGCATAATTCGGAAATGGCTAGAGTAGTACACATTAGAAAGGTGAGATATATGAGTTTACAAGTAATAATTAGTAAAACAAACGAACAAATTGAGGTCCGTTCTGTAGAAGGACAAAAGGACATTTATGATATTGCAGGCAACGATGCAATTACGCTAGAAATGATCCCGGAGCTGGATATTTATGCTCTTGCTACTGAAGGACAGTATGAAGAAGCAGATTATAAGATGAAATCCAAGGATTTTGGAGATCTTACGAATAAATATTCACTAAAAGGCACTGCTGTACTATTGGCTTTGGATACGAAAGGCAACTACACTTCCCTAACGGATATGCAGGTAGAAGCCGTTCGTCAACTGCAGGAAGAGCAGGGCGGCTTAATTAACAAGTAAACCAGAAACGCGTTCCTGAAAAGGGAGCGCTTTTTTTGTACCCGGCATATGTATAAGGGGAAACCAGGCTGCTCCCCCTTTTCTGCTACTGGCGGTTACGAATAATTAATACATCGCAGGCAGCACGTCTTGCAATGCCTTCAGATACACTCCCCAGGAAAAATCGTTCGGTACTGCTTAAACCAGAAGCTCCGACCACAATTAAATCCACGTTGTATTTGTGCGCTGTTTCTTTCGGAAGAATAAGTTTTGGGGAACCAGCCTGCAGGGACAGCTTCAGCTTGTCTTCATCAATTCCTTCTTCTTTAGCCATCCGGCTGTACTCCGCAATTAGCTTTTCTCCATTTTCCCGGAATGTTTCCAGAATATGATCCCGGTACTGGTCGGCAGTGGATACCATTGGTGTATGCATGGCGTGTGCAATAACTACGGCGGCCCCGGTGTCCTTTGCCATAGCAATACCTTTTTTAAAGGCATCAAGGCCTGTATCTGAGCCGTCTACCGGGATCATAATGGTTTGGTATTCTTTTTCAGGCTCGTTTCGAACAATCAGCACGTCACATGATGCATGCCTTGCGATGCCTCCTGAAACACTGCCGACAATAAACTTTTCAAACGTGCCGGCTCCCGAAGCCCCTGACACGATCAAATCCGCCGCGAATTCCGGGGCAATTTCTTTAGGGATTTTAGATTTCGGCATCCCCTGCTGCATGGATACGCTGACACTGAGCACCCCCGCTTTTTCCGCCGTTTCTTTGCTTTCATCGAGAATGCTCTGGCCTTTTTCTTCGGCTGCCGGCAGCATATAAGGAGAATACAACTGCATCCGGCTGTAATTGCGATAGTCCACCACGTGAGTTATAACCAGCCGGCTGTTGTTGGTTTTGGCAAGCTTAATGCTTCTTTTTAATGCATAATGGGATTCTTCCGATCCATCTACAGCAGTCAAAATAGTTTTATACCGAGTCTTCATCGCCATTCCCGCCTTCTCTTGTGGATTTATTACGTTTAGTATATACCAGTTTTTCTGAAAAGAACGTGACCTACATCACACTCAGCTGTCAGTTGTGTATTTTGGCTTTTTGTCTGTTTTATTAAAATTTTTATTTTTATAATTAATTTGGTACGTGAAATTATTTAAACCTTTATATAAGAAACCGCAGAATTTCTCTGCGGCTCTTGTTGTTATCGTTTGAAAAGCTTATCCACTGATTGTCTATTGTGCACACGGCTGATGGCCTCTGCAAATAATGGCGCAGCCGATAATACTTTCATGTTTCTGCCCTGTTTGGCTTCCGGAATATGAATCGTATCTGTAACGACCATTTCTTCGATCGGTGCCTGTTCGATTAATTCCACTGCGTTTCCTGACAGCACGGCGTGGGTGCAGCAGGCATATATCGTTTCTGTGCCGCTGTCTTTAAGCGCCTGGGCCGCTGATGCCATCGTTTTTCCTGTATCTATTAAATCATCAATGATGATGGCATTCTTTCCTGCCGTCTCTCCAATGATATTTACAATCTCGGACTGACGGGCCCCCGTCTGCCTTTTATCGATAAAGGCAATCGGCATACCAAGGATATCCGCCAATTCCCGCGCAGCTTTTACTCCACCGTTGTTTGGAGCCACAATCACTCCATTTTCTATCTGTTTTTCAGCGAAATACTTCGATAGGATCGGCATGCCAAGAAGATGATCAACTGCAATATCGAAAAACCCTTGAATCTGCGGTGCATGAAGGTCCATTGTAATGACACGTGTAGCCCCTGCTGCCTGGAGCAGGTTCGCAATTAACTTTGCTGTAATCGGCTCTCTGGAGCGGGCTTTGCGGTCCTGTCTGGAATAGCCGAAATACGGGATAACCAGATTGATTCGTTTGGCGGATGCCCGCTTTAGTGCATCAATCATAATCAGCAGCTCCATTAAGTGGTCACTGCTTGGATGTGCAATAGACTGAACGACATAAATCTCTCCGCCGCGCACGCTCTCCTCTACGTTCACTTTAACTTCCCCGTCACTGAAGCGCTGGACGTTGCTTCCTCCAAGCTCACTTCCTAGATGGCGGACAATGTCTCTTGTAAGCGGCTCATTTGAGCTCAGCGTAAACATTTTAAACCTGTCATTAACTGTAAACGTCATGTGGGTGATACCCCTCCCTGTAATCTGCTGGGGTTATTGCCTCGAGTAAGGAAATAACCAGGCCCGTTTTTTCGGGCGTCTCCCAATCTGCGCTTTCTATTTTATCACTTTTGCGGGGTTATGTGGCTTAAACTTCCCCCATCTTTAAATAATCGATCAACATGCTGTTCTACTTCCGGATCTGCAAGAAGCGGCGGCGCATGGTGGGGCTTGATTCTGGCGTCGATAATCATGTTGTCGCAGCCCCAGTGCTTATGGTCATAAAAGCTGTTTACCCCATGTATGTCGTGGGATGGATTGCTTCTCGTAAACACGGCCCACATAAAATTGGAGACCGTTTCACTGATAAACGTGCTGTCGTCGCAGAGAATAATTATCGGACACTCCGGCAGCTCCCCATTTTTCAGCAGGCTTTGGCTTAGCTCGGCTGTTTCCTTTTCCGCCTCTTCGTACGTTGTAAAATCGGGGCCTTCTATCGCCGTCATTCCCGGCATCACGAGGCGTGCATTGCGGAACGTATCCATTTGTTCAAAGTGAACGGGCACGGTTTGGCAAAGCTCTCTTTTTTTATCCCCGTAAGCTGCAATTACGACCTTGCTTCCACTGTTCAATCCGGTCCCGGAGTAGTCCAGTGTATCGATGGTCGTATTTGTATAAAAATGCAGATCACGGTGCAGGTCCAATCGTTCCATTATATACGTAAGAAACTCCACTTCTTTGTGTGTGTCAAGCGGCTGGTCCTGTTCCGCTGTAATAAAGAGAAATTTTGCCAGGCTCACGTGACCGGTACCTAAAATACGGTTGGCAATCGTCAGCAGCTCAGCCGGGCGCTTTACATCCTGAAACGGGGTGTAGCGTTCGCTGCCAATCGCAAACAGCAGCGGGTGCACGCCGGCCGCATCGACGGCATTTACTTCTTTCACACCGGGAATCTCTTCTTTCAGCGCATCCCCGGTCAGCTTATGAATCAGGTCCCCGAACGCCGTGTCTTCCTGTGGGGGCCGGCCGACTACCGTCAACGGCCAGATCGCCTGCTGTTTGGCATAAACTTTATGCACACGCATCATTGGAAATTCATGCACGAGGCTGTAATATCCCAAATGGTCGCCAAAAGGTCCTTCCGGCTTGGTCTCCTGCGGATGCAGCTCGCCGGTAATGACGAAGTCTGCATCAAGGCTGATGCAATATCCATCGGCGTACGTATAACGAAAGCGGCGGCCGGCCAGAAGTCCGGCAAACGTCATTTCGCTTAATCCTTCCGGAAGCGGCATTACTGCCGACAGCGTATGCGAGGGCGGACCGCCGATAAAGATGCTCACTTTCAGCGGCTTTCCGAGCCGGTTGGCTTTTTCCTGATGCACACCGATTCCCCGGTGAATCTGGTAGTGCATGCCGATTTCTTTATTCATTTCAAACTCATTTCCGTCCAGCTGTACCCGGTACATTCCCAGGTTGCTGTTCATAATCCCCGGTTTTTCCGGATCTTCCGAGTAGACCTGGGGCAGCGTAATAAAGGCTCCCCCATCATCGGGCCAATGTTTAATCAGCGGCAGATCTTCGATGCGGATTTCATCAAAGCCTTCGACTTCTTTTTCCTTTTTTTTCGAAGGAAGCGCCTTTGAGCCTGCCACGCCGGAGCTTAAATTTTTAATCGGCTGTTTCAGCGCGGCCATTGGGTTGCTGCGCAGGGATATTAAACGCTGGGTCGTTTCCAGCGTATTCCGGAAAATAAATTCACTTCTTTCCAGGTCACCGAATAAATTCGAAACAGCGCGGTATTTTGATCCTTTTACATTTTCAAATAAAAGGGCCGGTCCTCCTGCCGCGTTCACACGCATATGTATCGAAGCAAGCTCCAGATCGGGATCCACTTCTTCTGTGATCCGGATAAGGCGGCCATGCTTTTCTAAGTCGTTAATACAGTCTTCCAGAGTTGGATACATAAGTCACGTCTCCTAATAGTATGATTACTTCTGATTATACCTGTCTTGCCTGGCACTGTCTTTGATTTAGATGGGAAAGCATGCTTTGTTCATTGTTTTGTCATATAAAAAAGCAGCCGGCACGAGTTGCGCCGGCTGCCTGTCTTTTCTATCTTTCCTGCGAACGCACAATCAGCACATCGCAGGCAGCTCTTCTGGATATCTGCTCAGAAACGCTTCCAAGCACAAACCGCTCCACCGCCCCCATACCGACTGCCCCGACTACGATCAGGTCAACCTTGTACCTTTTGACGATATCCTTTGGTATTTTTGCTTTCGGGGACCCATGTTCCAAAATCGTGGTGATGTTAACCTTCCCGTTTTCTTCCACCTCGGCTTTATATTCATCAAGCAGATTCTGGGAATATTCTTCGAGTCCTTTTACAAAATCCGTACTGTAATGCTCCAGGCCCGCGTACGAGGTTGTGTCGACTACATGACAGACCATCAGCTCTGCTTCGTCCCGTTCTGCCAGCGCCTTTGCTTTCTGAAACGCTGCTTTTGATTCGTTTGATCCATCCACTGCGGCGAGAATGCGCTTGTACATCTGCGTCATCTTGTTTCCCCCTTTTCGGTCTTTGCTTCGCTTTTTTGTACCGGCTGCCTTACGATGAGCACATCACATCCTGATCTTCGTGTAATGCCTTCCGACACGCTGCCGAGAAAGAAACGCTCCCTGCTGCGGAGTCCTGACGCCCCTGACACGATAAGATCAGCGTGATGTCTTGGAGCAATGCTTCTTGGAATCATCATTTTCGGCGCGCCGTGCTCTACTTCCACCCTGACCGGGGAAATGCCTTCAGTTTCAGCTTCCTGCTTGTAGTCCGTGAGCATTTTCCAGCCGGCATCTTCCATCGACTGTAACGCTTCTTTGCTGTTTTTCGTTACGTTGGAGAGCATTCTTTTATTAATTACATGAGCGATTGTGAGTTCCGCTTTTTCTGATTTAGCCAGATGCAGTGTTTTTTTGAACGCCCGGTGTGCCGACTCAGAGCCATCTACGGCAAGTAGAATGGATACATACGGATAGCCGTCCGCTTTTTTCCTGACAATCAGGACATCGCTGGTGGCATGCCTGGCAATGCCTGCGGACACGCTGCCGATGACAAACTTCTCTACCGTGCCGGCTCCCGATGCACCTGCAACGATCAGGTCCGCCTGCTGGGCTACTGCTATTTCTTTTGGAATAAGCACTTTAGGGTTTCCCCGGTCGAGAATGGTGTCAATGTTCGTAAGCCCGGCATCCATCATATCGCTTTCCAGCTCCCGGAGCAGCTCCTTCCCACGTTCCTCCGCCTCTTTAAAGAAATCAACCGGAAACGTATGCACCCCGGCATAGGCCGCTTCGTCCACCACATGCGTAATTATCAGCTTCGCGTCATCATTGGCTTTAGCAATTTCACTTGCTTTCCGAAGCGCGTTTTTCCCCTCTGGGGAATCATCCACCGCTACTAGTATGCGTTCATATGCTGCTTTCATCGTATACCCTCCTATTAGTCAGGTTTAGCCGATCCGTTCCATAGAATAGTCACAGGTACTATAGCACAAGCGTTTGAACTTCTCTTCCCTTATACTGACAATACACTGTCATTTTCACTGACAATGAATTTTGTTCTTTACATAACCGTACAGCGAAGGAGACCTACTATTGAAGTATTTATTACCCTTTCTCGGAGCCGGCCTGCTGCTGGTTACCGCCGGCTGCGGGAGCAATGCATCTGACTCATCCAATCAAGAGGCTGCTTCTATACCAGCTGGAAAAACAGCCGAAGCGCTGGAACCCATACCAGCTCCGGAACCATTCACGATTGCCTTTGCCGGTGATACAATGTTTGACTGGGATCTGCGCCCGGTGCTCGACGAACATGGCTACGATTATCCATTTGAGTACGTACATAATGAATTTGAAAAAGCGGATTACAGCGTGGTGAACTTAGAGAGTACGATCACCGACCGGGATACTAAAACAGACGACCAGCTCTTCTGGATAAAAAGCAATATCGAAGCGCTCGAGGCGTTAAAAACAGCGCATGTCGATATGGTAAACCTCGGCAACAATCATATGATGGACTATGGAGAAAAAGGACTGCTCGATACAATAGACGCTTTGGAAGCAAAAGAAATAGCGTTTATCGGGGCCGGACGGTCTGATGACGAAGCGTATGAAGCAGAAGTAGTGGAAATTAACGGCCGGACGGTCGCTTTTCTATCGTTTACCCGTTTTTTTCCTGACTTCAGCTGGGTGGCTCAGCCCGGGCAGCCCGGCGTGACAAATGGATATGACCTTGATTTTGTGATTGAGACAATTCAGGCGCACGAACAATCCGTGGAAGCCGATCATCTCGTTGTGAATTTTCACTGGGGAGTCGAGAAAACCAATACCCCGGCGGCGTACCAGCATGAGTACGTGGAACGTATTGTAGATGAAACGGGTACGGATGCCATAGTCGGCGCACACCCGCACTGGCTGCAGGGATTCGAGTTTTATGAAGGCGTTCCGGTCGCCTATTCGCTTGGGAATTTCCTTTTTCCCGATTATGTGAGCGGACACTCTGCCGAAACAGGCGTTCTTCATATGACCTTTACGGAAGAAGAGGTTGGTCTGTCCTTTGCCCCTTATCACCTTACGAACAACCAGATCACTCCTTTGGAAGGAAAAGAAAAACAAGAAATGTTTCAATACCTTGAAGACATTTCCATTAATGCAGAAATCGATGAACAGGGACACGTTACGGAGTCATAGCCAGGGCTTCCGCGTGTCCTTTCTTTTTGCGTACAACCAATACGTCGCATGCAGCTCGTCTGACAATGTGTTCGGATACGCTTCCAAGAATAAGTCTCTCCACGGCTCCTGTGCCTGCTGCTCCGGCAACGATCAAGTCCGCTTTATATTTAGGAGCAGCGGATTTAGGAATTTTCACCCGCGGGGATCCGAATTCCAGACTTGTCTCTACATTGGTTACACCTGCCTCCAACGCCTGGGTTTTGTACTCTGCCAATAATGTTTTGGCGTATTTTTCAAATCCTTCAAAAATAGCCGGGCTGTATTCAATTCCCGTATAGGACCGCTCGTCTACTACCGTGCAGATAACAAGCTGCGCCCCCTCTTTTCCGGCCAGGCTGATCGCCTTTCGAAACGCATAGTATCCTTCCTCTGACCCATCTACTGCTGCAAGAATAGTGCGGTACATGGTGCTCATATACTGTCCCCCTTTTTTATCTCGTCAGGACTGGTGTTCTCCCTTTATTATAATAGGTTTTGCCATGTGGCAATGTGATATATATCACTCGTTCAACTATGTAATGTATGTAAATCTGGAAAACAGCGGTTTTTGTGCGGTGTCATTCAGGACAATTTCTAAAAATACAGGCGGAATACGGGACTATAGGTTCAACTATCAGGGATACAGGTTTGATAATGGGAGGTAAGGGCAATTCATTACTATAACCATTTGTTTATGACGTTAAAGGGTAAAAGGAACAAGCACGATATTATAAGGAGGCAGTCAGATGACAGCATCAATCCACGGCATTTATGAAAACAGCCAGCAGGCGGCTGAAGCTATTGCCGCTTTAAAACAAGAAGGCGTTCTGTCCGATAACATTTCCATCATTCTAAACGATGAAGACGAGGGCAGCTTTATCGCCAGAGAAACCGGCGTACAGGCGAACGTAGAAGAAAAGCATTCCAAAGAAAACAAAAGCTTTGTTGACAGCATAAAAGACGTCTTTAAAGGCGGTTCTTCTGATGCTGATTCCAACACGCATACGAGGTCAACCCTTCAACAGCTCGGATTGTCCAAAGAAGATGCCGATTCCCACGTATCTGCTGTAGAAAAAGGACAAATTATCGTGCTTACGCATTCGCTTGATACCGCTCCCATGGATGAGCATGAAGTTCCACCGCCCGGCAATGAATATACCACGGCCGCACCGGATGCACCTCCTGCTCCGTCCGCCGGTGAATCCACCGAGGAACGGGTCATGCCGCTTCGGGAAGAAAAGCTGGACGTAACCAAGAAAAAAGTCGACAAAGGGGAAGTCGGTGTAACAAAAGAAGTCGTAGAAGAAGAAAAAACGATTTCCGTACCGGTACAGCGGGAAGAAGCCTTCATTGAGAGACGCCCGGTCGACAGTACAGAAAAAGACACACCCGGCAAAATCGGAAAAGACAATGAGGAAGTACGTATGCGCCTGACGGATGAAGAAGTCGAAGTAAAAAAAACATCGGTTGTGACTGACGAAATCGTAGTGGGCAAAAGAAAAATTCAGGAGACCGAAGAAGAAACCGAGCACGTCAAACGGGAAGAAGCCCGTATTGATGGCGATGGCCATTCCGAAGAAAACGATGACCCCTCCCTGCACCCCCTGCAGAACAAAAAAGGAAATGACAACTAGACCTTCTTCTATTTTTATAATACAAAAAGCCCCTTCTCTTTTTTAGAGAAAGGGGCTTTTCCGTGCTTATGCCAGGTATCCTCTGAATTCCAATGCCTGTTCGAGCTGCTGCAGCGCGAAAATCATTGCGCCGTTTCGATAGGTGGTGCTGTAGTGATCCGCCGTAGCTTCTGTGTTCTCAAAGGCTTTTAAGATAAACGTTTTCATGCGTTCGTTTATCTCGTCTTCCTCCCAGTAATAATTCATATGGTTCTGCACCGATTCCAAATACGACACGACTACGCCGCCTGCGTTTACTAGAATATCCGGATAAACGTGCTGGTCGTTATCTTTTAGCATGTGATCGGCTTCTGGTGTGGTCGGGCCGTTCGCCAGCTCCATAATATGGCTCGCTTTGATCCGGGATGCATTATTTTTCGTAATAACGCCTTCCATTGCAGCCGGAATCAAAATGTCCGTTTCCGCGTACAATACGTCTTCACTGTTATCCAATAGGTATTCGTTACCATATTCCTGCAGGCTCCCGTTTTCTTTCGCCTCCTGTGCTTTTGGAATGTCCAGTCCTTCTTTATCATAGAGTGCTGTTTTGGAATCACTTACACTTACGACTTTAAAGCCCTGGTCATACAACAGCCTTGCTGCGACCTGGCCGCCGTTGCCAAATCCCTGAATGGCCACCCGGGTGTTTTCCGGATACTGGTTCTTTTTTTCCAGCATCTGTTCAATCACATAGACAGCTCCCTGAGCGGTCGCAGCCCCTCTCGCTTTGGACCCGCCTACTAAAGGCGGTTTTCCTGTAATTACGCCTGCTTCATGCCTGCCGGCAAGCCTTGAATAAGTGTCCATCATAATTCCCATCGTTTTGGGATCGGTATACACGTCAGGAGCCGGCACATCCCGTCCTGGTCCGAACAAGTCAGAGAACGCTTCTATATAGCCCCTGCTGACCTGCCTGAGCTCCCGGTCGCTTAGAATGGAAGGATCACAGGCCACGCCACCCTTAGCGCCGCCGTGTGGAATCTGCACGAGTGCGCATTTGAATGTCATCCACGTGCCGAGCGCCTGGGATTCTTCCACGGTCATGGACGGGTGAAACCGAATGCCGCCTTTAAACGGGCCAAGCAGATCATTGTGCTGAGTCCGGTATCCTTTAAACAACTGCATATGCCCATCATCCATTTCAACGGGAAACGATACTTCCACTTTTCGCTTAGGTTGCGACAGCATGGTCTGTACACTGCCTTTTAATTTCATGGTTTTGGACGCTTCATCGATTTGTTCAAACACCACGTCCAGCGGACCCTCTTCTTTTTCTGTCATTGTCCTACTCTCCTTCTATCCTTCATGCCGCTGTCTGTTTCTCTTGGACAAAAAGTAATTGCATGGTACAAGATACTCTTTGTACTCTTACCACTTTTCATGAAAGGTATAACCTACTCCAGGTATTATTCCTTTTTTTCCAGGCGCGTGAGCTTCCAGTAAATCGGAATAAGGATCAGAAGCAGGACTAAGCCGTACAAGTATGCTTCACCCAGGGATTCTGAGGTAATGTTAATAAACGGCATAATGACGAAGATAAATAAAACCAGAAATATTGCCTGAAACATAAGCAGTGGTTTACTGAACCGGCTGATATTCTTACAGGACGGGCATTTTAATTCCCACGGTTTGACGGCCCGGCTGCGCCATCTGGGTTTCCACATGGATATACGGCTTTGGCAATATGGACACGTTAAATGAAAAATGCGATCACCTTCTTTGTTCTTTTTTCTATAAAGCTTATGCTTTGTTCACCTTATCTTTTAAAAACGTACTCTGCAGGTAGGCGGCCACGCCGTCTTCGTCACAGGTGAACTCCGTTACCTCATCTGTGATCGCTTTAATGTCTTCGGCTGCATTCTGCATAGCTACAGCATGATGAACGTATTCAAACATCGGCAGGTCATTGTGGCTGTCACCCACCGCAAGCGTGTCTTCCCGGGTGAGGTTGTACCGCTCCACCATTTCTTTAATGCCGCTTGCTTTATTGATGCCCGCTGCCATCACTTCCACATTGTGTGAGGAAGAAGTGGACGTTGTAAAGCTCGTGTGTTCCTTTAAGCGCTCTAACTCTTCTTTCCATCCATCTATATGATCTGTTGTTCTCGAGAAGAAATAAAATTTCGAATAGCCGGCCTGCTCCGGCAGCGTTTCGGTCCAGACTATATCCTCTCTGACCGCCTGAATGCGGGAGATCCATTCATTTATTTCCACTTCCTCAGGTTTCGGATCTTCTACCGCTCTTTCAATAAACTTCCGGTCTTCTGCCATAATAATGCGCGGGGCGTTATAAGGAAACAGCTCATAGTACACTTCCTTTTGCCTGGCACCTGCAATAATCGTCTCCACAAGCTCTACCGGCAGCGAATGTTCAAACATCACTTCTTCATTAATATGTCCTTCCATCCCATTGGAGGCAACGATCCCATCCACTTCAAACCCTTCCGGCACGAGGGACTTCACTTCCATCGCCGATCTTCCCGTAGCGATAAATACATAAAGGCCCTGGCTGCGCAGTTGATCAATCACTTCTTTAATTTCCATGCTTACGTTATTCCGGCTGTCGAGTACAGTGCCATCCATATCTAAAAAAATTGCTTTTGTTTTCATTTATTTTCCACTCCTGTTCGTTTCTTTTTATATGCGTGCTCTTCAATGCATAACATTCATCATGCCTTTCAAGTATATCAAAGACATGGTACCCTGCCTGCTTCTATTCCCCGCCGGCTGTCTATCCTAACATGAGATAAGATCGATTGAAGTTTCTAGAGTCCTTACGCTATCTGTAGTACACTCGGTAGTAGACTAATGAGGATTTCAAAAGGAGCGTTCTGCATTGAATGAGTACAACAGCTATATGTTTAAAAAAGGCCATCCTTTTTCCACTTATTTTCTGGAAGGCACCATTTTTCCAGTAATCGATACATTCGATTCCCTATTTACCGGAACCAATTCTTCTGAGGAAGTGTTTCCACAATCTGTTGTTTCCGGCGACCCCACGTCCAGCGGCATGATCCTCTGGACAAGGGTTAATCCTTCTTATATAAATGGCGCTGCCAATGAAAAAGTGGACAGAGACGCTTCTCTCTGGCAGACCGATCCTTTCCGCCTGGCAGCCGATGCAGAAGAGGACATTTTTGTGCTGCTTGAAGTGGCGCGCTCTGACGATTTTTCGTCTCCAGTCCTGCAGGCACTCGCTCCCGTCTGGAAAGAGCACGACTATGTCGTCCGGATAGATACCGATACATATCTGGAAGCAAACCATACCTATTACTACCGATTTATAACTACGGGCGGATATGCCAGCCCCGTCGGCCGCTGCCAGACGCTTCCCGGAAAAGACGAAGAAGTAGAACAGGTTTCCATTGGGCACGTTGCCTGCCAGGACTATACGAACGGCCATTTTACGGCATTTACCCACCTGGCGGCTGAAGACATCGCCTTTTTCGTTCACCTCGGTGACTATGTGTATGAGGTGACGGGAAACGCCGATTACCAGGCTATGGAAAACTTCAGGGAAGTAGATCTGCCAAGCGGCAGTCCTACCGCCTATACGCTCGCCGATTACCGGCAGCTGTACAAAACGTACCGCACTGATTTCCATCTCCAGCGCCTTCATGAGCGGCATGCAATGGTTGCCGTCTGGGATGACCATGAATATGCCAATGATACTTTTTACCCCGGTGTGGCGCCCGATGATGACCCCGATCCGAACATGGCACGCCGCTCTTCGGCGAACCAGGCATGGTTTGAACACATTCCCTGCCGGTTTACGTATCAGCAGGAGAATGCTTCTGAAAGCACTCTGGCGATTTACCGCCATATCGAAATTGGCAGCCTGGCCGGCATTTATATGATGGATGAGCGCCTCTACCGGGACTCTTTCCCATGCGGAAACGATCCGGCCGACCGCTACTTTACCGAGGGGTGTAAAGAAAGAGAAAGCAGCGGCCGTTCCATGCTCGGCACTCCGCAGCGCGACTGGCTGATCGACAAACTCGCCTCCTCGAAGAGCAAATGGAACATCTGGGGCAATCAGGTACAGATCACACAGCTCAAGTTTCTCGGCCGCTTCATTAACCTTGACTCCTGGGACGGGTTTCCCTATGAGCGGAATACGATCGCCCGTGCAATTGTGCAGCATCAAGTACCTAACTTTATTGCGCTAACCGGTGATTTTCATACGTTTGAAGCGTCGCATATTCAGGAGCACTACCGGAATGGAAAAAGCAAAGCGATCGGCGTCGAGTTTATGGCAGGACCCATCAGCTCCAACCATCTGATCGAAACAACAAAGAACTACGCCGATCATCTATTGGAACGTGTACCGCTTCCTATCAAACAAACGACCGATGCGGTGGAATCCTACGTCCCTTCTGTGATTAAAGAAAGCATCAAACTGCCGGTCACCCGTTTATTTACGGAATTTCAGAATATCATTAAAACAGCCAATCCCTGGATAGAGCTGTTTGACAGCACGTCCCATGGCTATGCCGTTCTTACTCTCTCCGAAACAAAAGCGGACTGGAAGGCGTATGCGGTGGAATCGATCAAAGAACTCGAGTCCCCCAAATCGCTTTTGCTGCACTGCGAAGTGCCTGAAGGAGAATCGGTGATCCGCGTGTTGAAGAAAAACAGTTATTTCTAAAAATAGAGCACAAGAAAAAGGAGCTGTCTTTACAAGGACAGTTCCTTTTGGTGTGCGTTGTTATATATTACTATCGATACCGCACATCCTCTATTACCGCCACACCATCCGTTCCCATCCGCAGAAACACATGGCTGATTTCTCCTTCCGGCGCAGGATACGAATCAATTCCAAATTCTGTTCCGTTCCAGGCATTGACTCTGCCACGAAGGTGAGGAGACCCTGCTTCTTTTTTACTTGCTGTGATATTAAACATTCGATAGCTGCCATCTTCTGTTTCTTCCAACTGGGCGTACACGTAAGTTCCTGCTATAAAGTTTTCCTCATCTGTCCCGCCGTACATATTTATATACGCCTGGTTTCCTGCGCCTTCATATCCCGGACCGTAGTCTTCCACCTCCAGCCAAAGCGTCTCCCCGTCTCTTAATGCGGTTTCCTTTTGAACCGCTGGAATCAGCAGAACCGCTGCAGCAAGCAGCACTGCAGCAGCTGACAGTTTCCCGAGGTGCAGGGGGGCTTCTTCTAAACGAAGCTGCTTTTTCGTTTCCAGCATATAGGCAGTGAGGAGAAATCCCACTCCCAGGAGGAAAAGAGTAAATGTCAGATGAACGTGTGCCCAGAAGAGATCGATATACTGAATAAAAAGTAAAGCGAACCAAAGTACGGCTGTGATGGCAGCAGCGGTTCTGTCTTTTTGCTGCACCTGACCATAAAGCAGTCCTGTAAGAAGCAAAAAATATCCTATCAGATAGCTCCAATAAAGCAGCTCCGTACCCATCACGGTATAGGGAAGCTGAAACAAAAGCACCAGCGCCGCAAGGTATCCAAGCAGATAAAGGATTCGAATGGAAAACCGCCAGTATCCTGCTGCCGCCAGTATCAGGTTTAATCCGGCAGCCATCCAGACCACAGCCTGCGTGCTCTCCACTAACAAGAAGAGCCAGGTAAGCAGTGCTGCATTGGCTAAAGCATACACGATGATCCGGTAAAAAGGACGTTCGTCGCGCATCCAGATCCATCCTGTCAACGCCAGCAGAGGAACCATCTGCCAGACAGCCGCTTCTGCGCTTAAGACAATCAATTGAATCATACTGAAAAATACGATGGCCTGAGAAAAAAAGGAATCCAAACCCCTTTTCCACAACACAAAGCTGAACAGGACCAGAATACTTACAAACAGTACAATAGAGAGTTCCTCAAATAAAAACAGGCCGACGAAGCCGCTGAAAGCGCCCGCCGCTGTTAATGCTCCAACAAAAGTCACCGTATGCAGAAGAAACAATTTAGACTGCCCGCTCCGTCCCCGTTTCGCAAACGAAGAAATAAGCTTCACGCTGCCGTAAACGGCACCGGCAGCAAAGAGAAAGATTATAGCAAAGACGGCTCCGCTGTATATGTCCATCATCGTAATAAACAGGAATTGAAACGCATACAGCCCCGCAAACACAATTGTTATTTTAAGCGCGGCAGGTCTGCGGCGCACCGCATAAAAGGACGCGGCCAGAATGGCAAGATAGGCTGCACCTGCGAACACTTCCACTTCCGGAAGCACGTACCGTACGGCTCCGCAGAAAGGAAACCAAAGAACAGCAGCAAACCAGGCATGCTGCAGCAAAACATCTTTTCCTTTTTTTATACTCCACCAGTAGATAAATACGTTAACGGCAGATGCTGCTAACAGGCCGATCAGTGTGCCAATTTCCGGCCAACTGTAATAACCCGGAAAAATAATCGTCCAGAGCAGCGCCTGAAACAGAAAAAATCGAAGCAGGAGCAGCGATCGAATTTTCACCTGAAGCGTGACAACCAGTACAGGAAAAAGCCAGAAGAGCAATAACCACCAGCTTTCTGCCTGAGAATGGTAAATCGTTCCTACAAGAACAACAGCAGGACCCAGGCAGATAAACCCAGCAAATAAGCTCAGTCTGCTGAAAAAGGGATACTTTTTCCGGCAGAGATAGGCCAACACGAATAACAATACAAGGAAACCAACGGTAACACCCACCTGCTCCAACCGATTAAACAGATGCCACCAGCTCTCCATATAGACAAAAGCCGCAGCAATAAGCAAAGCAATACCTAATACGTACGTCCATCGAACCATTACAGCTTCCCTCGTCTTCATATCAGCTTCCTCTCCACCCTGTACAGTGTATAAATCCTCTCCCTTACATGGTATATTCGTGATGTATCAAGATATACTTATTATACTTCAGCATTATTCAAATTGGATGATTTTTGAAATTAATTTTATCTGTAATTTTTTAAATAAAGACCAGCCAGAAGACTTTTTAGTCTGTCTGCCTGGTCGTTTTTTTATATTTCTAATAAACTACTTCACTCTCATGTTTACCCTCTGTTTTGCTTGGCTGCTCATCTACCACATCATGAAGCGTGAATGATTCCTCTTCATACTTAATACGTGGCCCATCATCAACTATCTTAGTGATAATCTCTTTTTGCATAAAAACCACTTCGTTCTTTTACCTTATGTACTTTAGTTCAGAATAACGATTCTTCCTGATTAGAAAGTTTAAGATAAAAAGGATAACCTGCTAAAAATAATGGCAGTACCATCAGAAAACCCGCTACTGCTAAGACAGACGGTCCCAGTATAAAATTGAATGCAAATATAAGAAACATAGTCAGAAATAACAGCCCGCTTGATACTTTCCGTGTATGTGCTGTTGGATATTGCGTTGATTTACAGTATGGACACGTCATTCCCTGGTCAATAGTGAAAGAATGCTTTACCGCTTCCCCCCATTTCCATGCGGATGAACAATGCTGGCAGACAGGCATAGCTTATCACCTCTTTTATGTAAAAATTAACCATTTATATCAGTCTAACATTATCGGTAAATAGATGTCTATTTTTTTCAGGGGCTTACCATCTGTCAGTCTGCTTTCGATTTAACAGTCCACTTTCCGTTCTTCAGCTTATACAGCCCTGGTGGTACCTTTATACACAGTAGCCCCTTATATACGCAGCATTTTTATTATTTAGTTTCATCATTCCTTTCTCTATAACCTGATACAGCATTAGTCCATGGTTGCAGCGACAGAGCTACCACTCAAAAAAGAAGGTTAACGACATCGTAATGCCGGAGTAAATCAGGACAGCCGCCAAAAAGGATGGAAAGTGCGTATCTTTTTCGCTTGGCAGTTCATGTTTAAACACGGTAAAAATCATCGCTCCAGATACAATGGAAAAAATAAACGCTTTAAAGAGCGGTCTTAAATCAGTACTTAAAGCAAAAATCCAGCCGATCACGATTCCCAGAGCAAGCATATACCGTCCGTATTTATTATATTCATTAGGAAACTCCCGCCACATATCATGTGCTACTGCAATGAAGTGCAGACCAATGGCAAAACAATAAAAAATCGCCTGAATGACGGAAACTTCAAAAGACAATACCGTGTAGGACACGAGGGCATTGTAGAGAGCATAAAAGGAAATAGCTGACCAGAAAGAGGACGTGTGGGAAATATAGTTCTGCTTAATAATAATTTGAATGCCCAGAAAAAGCACAACGCCAATGAGTCCGGCAAAGTAAACTTCAGACTCCATCGTAAAATGACGGTATGGTTCTTCAATATTTGTTTGTTCTTTATGTAACGTCGGCAGCAGATAAACGAATATATAAGAGACCGCAAGTCCACCTGAAAACGAGAACCATTTCATTCGCATGACTTTTCCAGAAGGGACCAGAGCGCCTGCAAAAAAATGAATGATAATAAACACAATACCGACGATAAATGGAGTAAGCAGCATGGTCACACCCTCCCGGCAGATAGAATTAAAAGAAAGGACATTGCTTTTATACTAGTATAATGGAAAATCCAGCTGTTTATAAGAAGAGAGTCTGCCCCCGGTACACATTATTCGATCCTATACCGGTGTTTTGGTAAGATACTTTTACAGCAGTATCGAGGAGGGATTATCATGAAAGAAACAGATCATCTGACTCTTGGCCCGGGAAGACCGAACTCCCTTTGATTTGTAAAATAACCTGGCTCCATTTCGCGTTGGATATCCTTGCCATGCCGGATGTACAAAAAAAACCTCTGAATCAAAGGCTGATTCAGGGCCCAGATGGTGTGCTCCCAGCATATCTTTTCTTTCGTTACTCCAACACTTCAATTCCATATTTGGGCGCTTCTCCTAATAGCTTTTTCAATTCGGTTTCCACGTCTTGCGGTGGCATTTCATTATCGGTCGCTGGAAAGCAGTTGTCAATAAACCACTGCTCTAATCCTGACGGCGCCAATATCATAATGATTTTGGCAGGTCCGGATTTTTCGATTTTATACATATGGGCAATGTTACGCGGTGCAAAAACAAAAGTGCCGGGCTTAGCCAACATGGTTTTTTCACCAATTGTGAAGGTGGCTTCCCCCTCTATCACGTAAAAGTACTCGTCTTCATTATGGTGAATGTGCATCGGGGTGACGAATTCCGGCGGATCGACCTTTTCGAGTAAACTATAGGTACCACCTGTTTCCTCCCCCATTACTTTCACTTCCAACAACGAGCCAAAAAACCAATACTTTTTTCCTTCCCCAGCGGCCAGCGAAAATGCATGGTTATGTTGCTTCTCCATTGTTTATTCCCACCTATTCCAGAATTTCAATACCGTGACTCTTTGCAGCCTCAGCAAATTTCCCGAGGTCCAGTTCCTTTCTCACCGGTGGCAGTTTTAATTCTTGGGCGCTCTCACTAAACTTCATATACAGCTGTTCGATGCCGGCAGGTGTAAACATGATCAGTAGTTTTGCAGGAGAAGAGTCCCCCACTTTCATCTTGTACTGCGTGCCGCGCTGGGCATAGATAAAAGTCCCCGGTTTTCCGGCAATCGTTTCTTCGCCTAAGGTAAAGGAGATCTCGCCTTCCAGAACATAAAAGACGTCTTCTTCATTTTTTTTGACCGTCAGCGGCGTTTCATGCCCTGCAGGAAGCTGTCCTTCAATCAAGCTGAAAGCACCATTTGTTTCTTCACCCGTTGCCTTTATTTCCATTAAAGTTCCATCAAACCAATACGCTTTGCCTTCCCCATGCTTAATTGAAAAAGCGTTCTTTACTCGTTGTTCCATTTTTCTTACCTCCCATTGTTATCGTTATGGGACAGACGGCAAGTTACCATTAGCGGGATTCAGTTGACAGGTTGGCATCTCGTTCAGCTATCCCAGAATCTCGATACCGTATTCCTGAGCGGACTTTATCATCTTTTCCACATCCGGCATAATGGTCTTTGCAGGCAGTTTACGCTCTGTAGCTGGCATTCCGGCTTCAATATAGAACCGTTCAACTCCTGCAGGTGACAGCATAACCAGCATTCTGGCAGGCTCATTGCCCTCCACTTTGAACTTGTGGGGGATGTTGCGCGGCGCGTAAATAAACGATCCCGGTTCTCCTTTAATCGTTTGGTCTCCGAAGGTATAAGTTAATTGACCTTCCAGAATATAAAAAACTTCCTCTTCGTTTCGGTGAAGATGCAGCGGCGTTTCATAGCCGGGTGGATGCAGTCCTTCCACCATACAAAAGGCATTGTTTGTCTCTTCACCAGTCGCCTTTACTTCCATAAGTGAACCATCAAACCAATAGGCTTTACCTTCTCCTTTCAATAATGAAAATGCGTTATTCATTTGCTGGACCATTTTTCTTCCCTCCCAAATTCACCCCAGAACTGAGTATCAGGCCACTTGATCCCCCCTTTCCTCTGAGTGATATTTCAGGATGTAAATCGATTCGTTCTGCCCTCCCTCCCGTTGGAGTACCGTGAATGAAGGCTGCTTCTTATATGTATGCTCACCTGAATTTGTACTATATATTATACGCCCATTTAAATGAAAATTCTATATTTTCAGAAATAAGTATCGTTAATTTTTCATTAAATCCAGCTGCTTGTGATTGAAAAAATCTCCAGTTCTCAAAAGCTGTACATTTGGCATGCATGAGCTCAGAGTATCATCGGACGCATGCATGCCTAACTGCTGAATAACTAAAACTATAAAGAAAACATACTTCTGTTTTTATTTAGTATTCCCTCATGATCTTATACCAGATTTCCACCTGCTTTGCGGTTTCGATAGTCCGCCTTTTTTCCAATCGGATCTCAAGTTCTTCCAAATGCTCGAATAATCGAACGCCCCGGCCAAGTATGATGGGCGCAATCCCGATTTGCAGTTCATCCGCTAAATGTGCTTTTAACAACTGCTGGCCGACATCTGCTCCCAGTACGACCACATCTTTTTCTTTGGCTGCCTCTCTGGCCTGTTGAATCGCGCTTTCAATGCCGTCTGTTATGAATGTAATGGTGAGATTCTCATTTTCTTTTGGATGTTTCGCAGGAGGGTGGTGGGTCAACACAAACAATGGCACTTGAAATTCATAGTTATCTGCATAAGCGTCCGGGTCTTCGCTCATATCAAAACTATTCCGTCCCATTACAACCGCTCCCGTGTTGGCCATTTCCGCTTGAATCACTTCGTTCGGCTCAAAGCTCTCATACAGTTTCCCCAATTCCCCATTCCGGTCGCTGATATACCCATCGACTGATAAAATCATTCCCAGGCATACTTTCCCCATGTTCTTCCCTCCGCTTCTTTTTTTCATTAAAAACTACCTCATTCAACTCTTCCAGGGGAGAAAATCCGTCTCTTTTATGTATTCTTCTTTAATGCTCTATAACCCTTTTAAGGAATAAATCGACTGCTTTCGAATGATAAAACGGCGTGATACAAATGGTCTTCTTAGTATGGAAGAACAAACGACATTTATCCTTATATAGAATCTTTAAGGTGGAGCCTCCAAGTTTTAACAATTTACCACGCTCAACAAAACCCATCGTCTATCTGTGGATCCACGATGGGTTTAATACGACTATAGTGTCACAATTCTTTTTTGTTTTATATGAACCGATCCATTCTCAGATGGTTTTTATACGGAGACTGATTGTACCGACGTTACTTTAGATTGAAAGGCATAGGCTGTCTGCAGAACCTGCTCATCCATACCCATTTTCCCAACAAGCATCATTCCAACCGGAAGTCCATTTGATGTTCCGCACGGTACATTCATCGCAGGGTGGCCAGTAATATTAAATGGCGCTGTGTTCTGTATCATACCGAGCGCATTTCCGATCACTTCTTCACGAGTGGCGTCTGCGGGAGGAATCTCGGTTGCTTTCATGGGGGTTGTCGGCATAACAAGTATATCAAAATCTTCAAAAGCTTTGTCATAGGCAGCTTTCAATGAACGAGCGAGGTTTTGGGCCTTGGCGTAATATTTTCCATTGTATTGGCTCCGCATGTACTCACCAAGCAGCATGATCATCTTGACCGTCTCAGAGTATTCATCCGCTCTTATTTTCCTGGACTTTCCATAGTAATCTAGAAAAAAAGTACTATAATGGCCTTTATAGTTTTTCCCCATTCCGTTTTCGTTGATCATCATAGAGGTCAAACCTTCAATACCAATGCCATTCCATATATGAATTCCATCCACATGCATGGGGATGGATACTTCTTCAACAACTGTTCCAAATTCTTTTAGTGACTCTGCCGTTTCCTTGACCTTTCGACTGACATCCTCTTCCGAAACGTCCCATTCAAATCCTTCGCTGACAATACCTATTTTTAATGACACTTTTTCCTGAAGAGCATCACTGTAATTTTTCTTTTTCAGCCCGCTCTGCCTTGCATCCAATCCGTCCTCTCCAGCAAGTACATCGAGCAGAAGAGCTACATCTTCAACACTTCGGGCCATAGGACCTGTGTGATCTAATGTTTGTTCAATCGGTACAATACCAGTATACGGAACAAGGCCATGAGTCGGTTTTAATCCATAAATACCACACCAGGCACTCGGCATTCTGATGGAACCTCCTTGATCTCCACCGATGGCCATATCCACTTCTCCAGAAGCAACGAGCGCCGCGGATCCACTTGAAGACCCACCGGTGGAGCGTGTCTCATCGTGCGGATTCAACACAGGGCCTGTGGCAGAGGTATGGCTGCCACCTGACAGACAAAAATCTTCGCAGACCGCTTTTCCTGCGATCGCACCGCCGGCTTCCAGGATTCTGGTGACTATAGTTGCATCTTCATTTGGTATATACCCTTCTAACAAAGCGGATCCGTTCATCATAGGCACTCCTGCCAGGCTGACATTGTCTTTAAGAACAATCCTTTTTCCAGCAAGCAGCCCTTCTTTTTCACCTGTAACTTCTGACTTCCAATACCATGCATTGTACTTGTTTTCTTCATCAGAAGGCCTATAGCCGGGTGTCCGAGGATATTTAACCGGAAGAGTCGGCTCTGCCAATTCATCAAGACGCGCGTATGAACCGAGTGTGCCCTCTATCAAGTCTTGATACGCTGCAACGTCTGCGTCCTCCAAATGTAAGTGAAATTGATCTGCGATTGTTTTTAATTGTTCTACTGTCGGTTTTTTTACTCTCATGTGATTCCCTCCCGTGAATTTTTGAAATAAAAGGAAACTGCCTCCTTTTATT
This sequence comes from Sinobaca sp. TMA16-18, assembly GCF_059510535.1. Classification (NCBI taxonomy): domain Bacteria; kingdom Bacillati; phylum Bacillota; class Bacilli; order Caryophanales; family Sporolactobacillaceae; genus Sinobaca; species Sinobaca sp. TMA16-18. The sequence continues at coordinate 127,132 of NZ_JCAKFM010000007.1, forward strand.
TTTACAATTGATGATTAAAAAAACCATTAAATTGACAGATAATCTACCTCAGTTTTTCCTACGGTGGAAAGTTTATCTACTTTTTTTATAAATGTGCAGACAATAAAAAAAATGCCCATAAAACAATGAAAAATGGAAACTTGTAAAAACAAGTTTCCATTTTTCATTATAATTATCATTTTTATAGGGTTGTGGCTTTCTGTTGCAGGAAATCTTTGGTTGATGTCACTTTCGCATACATGCCTTGGAGGGCGCCGACAAACGCATAGTGAACCTGTTCTGCTGAAACGGTCTTATTTTGATAAGCCAACTCTCTTGTCGCACAGGCATCTTCGATAAGTGTTGTTTCATAGCCTAAATCCGCGGCCGCCCGCACGGTTGCATCGATACACATATGTGTCATCATGCCCACCACTACTACCTTTGTTATTTCTTTTTCTTTTAATTGGTTTTCTAATTTCGTTTTTAAGAAGCTGTTCGGAAAGTTTTTGACAATGATGCTTTCCTCTTCCAATGGCTGAACTGCTTCATGCAGTTCTGCACCTTTTGTATCCGGAAGAAAGAAGCCGAGGGCCGGATCACTTGCGATATGTTGTACGTGAAAAATAGTATCTTTTTGATTTTGTCTAAACCATTCAAGAACTTTAGCAGCATTCGCAGCTGCGCTTTCAGGGTTGCTTAACTCCATTTTTCCATTTGGAAAATAATCGTTTTGAATATCGACAATGATTAAAGCTGTGCTCATTTGCTTCACCCCATTACTAAGATTTTAATACAAGGTAATCATATACTTAATTTCAACTTATATCGACCTTCAAATTCCCCGCTGATATTTCCCAAGTCCAAATATCACTTTTTTATATATAAAATTCTTGTGGAGAGTCTTCCTATTCTTTTTGTAAGTGTACAGACCATACGAAAAACGCCCATAAAGTTATCTATAACCTTTACGGACGTTTAATCTGATTTTTCTTTCTTTGCAGAGAAAACAATCGCTGGAGTGTTTTCTCTATAAAGAAGAGGAGAGAGTTTTTTTCTCACTTAATTGACCTGTTGCGACAAAAAATGTTTGCTCGTCGGTTTCTTTTCTACATATTTTCCGTAAAACAACCGTATATCGCTTCCCCTCTATCATAAGTTCATAGGGATGATTTGTTTCAAGCGCGTCCTGAATCGCAAACACAATCTTACCAAAATTGCTTTTTTTCGTTTTTTGTCTGCCAAAAAAACGTCTTTTCACTTTGTGTTCTCCTCGTTTGGAAACAAGAGGACATTTAAAATGCATCACAATAACTCCACATGTTACTATTCCATTTTCTAAAAATAAGGCTGAGTTTTGATTTCCAGCCATGTTTCTCTCCCCCCTTGTTTACTTTATATAAGGCATATCGATGTAGGAATGGATGGATCGACTGCCAGCATATGAACTAATGCGATTGTTCAACCGGTCATCTTTTTATCAAATGTTCAATTCATCAGCATGAAGGTTCCAACTGCTATAACAATGAGGATAATAAAAGCTGTGATCATATATGTCGTTAAGCTGTTCATACTACTCCTCCTTTTTCCCAACATGCTATTTTTGATTTGACGAAAACAATTTTTATGGTTAGTATAAAAACGCCTAAATAGACAATGATATTTTTGTTCAGGAACCAACTTATCCCCCTGTCACTTGCTTAGACAGATCATTTTGGTTAAAGAATCCCTTCTCTTTTCGTACATGACGAAGAGGATTTGAAAGAAGCGAATAAGGAGGAACAATATCCAAATCCACTTCTTTTGTTTTCATCAACACATGAAGTCGTTCTTGCACAACTGGTAGAAATGAGACGGTCGTAATAATCCATTCCCGGGGATGATAGGGGGAGATGGCTTCATAGAGTTCCTCTTCCGAAATAAAACAAACAAGCTGGTACCCCTGCTCCCGCCATGGTTTGAGATCACTTAATGTACCGACGATAATTTCATGGTTCTGCTTGCGGCAAAGATACGCTACCAAAGGGGTAGTATTCATGGGAAGCCTCCTTTTTTTATCATACAGATTATATGTCTATTCGATGTTATCAGCGTTACTCGCCTTTTTTGAATCGTATTTCGTTACAATGAGCCGGTCATTCTCTTGTACTCACTATTTCTTCTTTTTTAAAACGATTGGGATTGATTTCAGCCTCTATTTTTGGCAGCATACGAGCTGTCCGCATGGATCAGCACCACCATATTTCCACGTTCTATATCATCGATATAAAGAAGCGCTTCTTCTTCCAGCAGGCCTAACCGGATTAAAGTATCTTTAGTGTGCCCTCCGTGTTCGATACCTTCCGGTGTCCCGGAGAACACTTCCTTCATGCTGTCCAGAAAGTCGTGTTTTTCTTTGCTTCGCTGCCGTGGATTTTCTACCTGAATATTGGTATCTGTCTCTTCGGCCAAAATAGTTCCCCGTTCTTCATCATTGAGAACGATGGAAAGGTCGCTGGAACGAATGCCCTGTTTTTTCAAATATTCCACGCGTTCTCTTGCTTCATGTGCGGTTTCATATACACCCTGTAATTTTGTCGTCATTGTATCGCACCTTCCTTTTCCTTTTTTTGTTTTCTATCTGGATACCTCTCTTCTTGCGTTCTTTCACCATGTGTACTCTTTTTGTTGTATGATTGTTTCCTCCTTTTTCAGAATAGTCCGTAAAAAAAGCCACACCTGCCTTCGAAAGGCGGTGTGGCTCGGACAACAAACGTTCTTGTCTGCTGACTGTACCATAGGTTTATAGAACGGCCCTGCCGTACGTTTTGTCGTTATACAAAGAATGCCTATTTTTCTTAAAGAAAATCGAATCATGAATCATTTCTTATGTCAGCCTGCACGTCCATAGTAGTGTTATTTACATAGATGGTTTTCTTTTCTACTATGGTACAAGCTTCTTTTTCCCATTCATGCCGTAAAGCAGAAGGATAGCAGAGAAACGTAATAATCATTTCCTGGGAACGATAAAGCTGCAGAGCTTTCACTAATTCTTCCACTTCGCTGAATATGTTTTCTGTTGTTTCACCTGTAATTGTTTTAATTTCTGCCTCCGTTCCCACTAATACTTCATTGCTTTTACTAACATAGACAAAAGCAAATAATGTCATGGTAACGCCTCCTTTTAATGCCAATAGAAAAAGCCACATCTTCCCTAAAGAGGAGATGTGGCTTAGACAACAAACGTTCTTGTTTACTGCCTGTACCTTAGATGTATAAGCGGCTGTTCCGCTTTTTATATTATTCTAATTATATCACACTTTCCCTTTTATATCAATCCGCTCCGGTGTTTCCTCCCCTCTTCTTTCGGTTTTCTTTCGGTTTTTCTAAGCCAATCAATAAATATCCTTTATCTTTCTGAAAATGCCAGTCAACAAATGTTTCTTCAATCGTTCGCTGTAACAGACTTTCCAGCACATGCTTAGCAAATATTCTTTTTTCCAGCGGCCGCTTTACAATTTTTAAAGTCTCGACATAGTCCTGCTCGATTAGGGCATTTTCAATTTCAACAAAAACGCCAATACGTTCAACTAAAATAAGCCGTGGGTTTAACCAGAATAGATTGGTTTCCTCCGGTTCCTTCTGCACTTTTTCGCTGAGAGCGTTTATTTGTCGGTGAAACATCGTTTCATTCAATTCTTTGGGCCACGGAAACGCATCTACTTGTGATGGGGAAACGTCCAGTACAATCCACACCATTCCCGTACATTTTTTATTCTTTCGAAAGTTCCAATCATAATAAATTTCCAGAACCGTTTCGTTGGTTTCTTCTTCCACAATCTGCTGAATGACAGGAAGAATTTTGATCATCATCTGTTCGCGTAATTGATCCAATTGCAACCGGTTGTTTTGGTTCAATAACACCTCTTCCATTGGAGCTAAAAACCCTTGTAAATGGATGGTGACAAAAGGTGGGGTGACCATCACATAGATACTCTCAGGCCCTTTTCCAAAATGCGTTTGAAACATTTTCCCTAACCGTTTTGATGCCTGCTGCTCGTTTTCTTCTTGGGTATCCATTTGCGGCATCCTTTCTTTAAGCGATTAGCCTCTTCGGCAGATTATGTTTGATTTGTTCTTATAAAGCATTAGAAAAGAGCTGCAAATCCGCTAGTGAATTTGCAGCTCTTTTCAACAAAATACTTAAACAAATATACAGACCATTCTACGATACAGCTTTATTTGAATTACCGGTTTGAAGTTGCTATATGGTGATCTTTTTCAGGGAAAACCTTCTGGTCCAGGTATTTATGGAAAAACCATTCTCCTGCGCCGATGATAAGTGCGGAAATAATGGCTGCCTGTACGATGTCATCACTGGTGACAAGTATAACATCTCCCATCAACCAAATTACAAGAAAGGCCAGAACGATATCTCCAACTGTCGCCATAGCATTACGCTTTGTCTGGTCTGAATCAGCATCATTCGTGCCGACTCGAGTCGTTTGACCCGAAGCGGGTTGAATTGTATGATCTTCTTTTTTGCGGAAAACCATAAGATCCCCGAGCAAATAAGCCAACAAAGTTAGAACCAAACTGATAATCAGTGTATTGCCGACTTCTACATTGTAAAATGCTGTCAAGACAATTAATAGGACAACAGCAACCATAAGAAATTTCATACTAAGTGCTTTTAAGTGTTTCACTGTCTTTTCCCTCCTTTCTATTTTAATTGATAATTCCCTGGTTTCGTCAGCTATTATTCTGCTGCTTTACACGGACTGGCTGAATGAAGCCATAAAAAAATAGGCCGAAAAAGGCCTATGCGCCTTTCTCGACCTATTAGCAGGCATTGATTCCTCTAATTACAGCCGGTCATGTATAAAGTTAATTAGATCCATTTATCCGAAACCACGTCATTATTCTAAACGGTGTTACTCTTACTATTCCCAAGTGGAGTGTTCTTAAACGTACGCCATCTGCCTCTAATCAAAAAAACTTCCTTTTTTTGTATTTTTGGAAATATATAGTTGACAAAGTTCCAACAGCTTCTATAATTTTTAATATATACTACTTTTAACCCTTATAAAGAACAATATAAAAAAATGATCGCGTTTATTAAAAGAAAAGTACTCTCAAACAAGAACATTTGTCCCCTCTGAACACAATGTTTCATGTGTACATAAAAGGGGGGCATGAAATATGGAATTTAATAAAGAAGACATGAAAATGAACCTTTCACTATTATGGATATTTTTGCTTTTGAACATGATTTACGCCGACATTTTTGGATTTATGAAGACTGGGTTTATACAGGAAATTATAACGGGAAATGTTGACGGCATCCTGATCACACCTGGTTATCGCAGCAATACTTATAGAGATTTCTTTAGTTAAATCAAACTATTGCTGGTTTTGTTTATTTTCTTTCGGTTTTTCTAAACCAATCAATAAATATCCTTTATCTTTCTGGAAATGCCAATCGACAAATGTCTCATGGATCGTTCGCTGCAACAGGCTTTCCAACACATGCTTAGCAAATAAATTTTTTTCGAGCGGGCGCTTTACAGTCTTTAAGGTCTCGCCATAGTTTTGTTCGATTAATGCATTTTCAATTTCAACAAAAATGCCAATTCGTTCGACTAAAATCAACCGAGGATTTAACCAGAATAGATTGGTTTCCTCCGGTTCCTTCTGCACTTTTCTGCTAAGCTCAATAATCTGACGGCGAAACATCGTTTCATTCAATTCTTTAGGCCATGGAAACGTATTTATCTGATTTGGAGAAACATCCAGTACCATCCACACCATCCCTGTGCATTTATTGTTCTTGCGAAAATTCCAGTCATAATACATTTCCAGAACTGTCTCGTTGAGATCTTCTTCCACAATCTGCTGAATAACAGGAAGAACTTTGATCATCAGTTGTTCACGTAATTGTTCCAGCTGCAATTGCTTATCCTGATGCAATAATATTTCTTCCATTGGAGCTAAAAAACCTTGCAGATAAATCGTTACAAAAGGGGGGGTGTTCATCACGTATATCGCCTCGGGGCCTTTTCCAAAATGAGTTTGAAACATCTTCCCTAATCGTTTCGATGCTTTCTGTTCCTTTTGTTGTTGAGTAAGCATTGAAAGCGTCCCCTTTCAATAATAAGCTTTTGTTTTGTTTACTTTTTATTAGAATCTTATAAACAAAAAAGATAGCATATGTGGTTTCCCTTTTTAGTATAGAATATCAAACTTTTCTTAAAAAAAGTAAAGAATAGCTTGCATTTCTACATACATAAAAAGAGCGGCCAAAAGTAGCTGCTCTTTATGTTATTCAACAGTAGGAATAACTATTTTGTTTAAAAAAACTAGCATGATTTTCAGAAAATGGCAATGTTTCTAACAGTGAAATACATAGAGGAAGAGCGGTATTGCTCTTTCTCTTTCCACTACACTTATGGTCAAGTGGTAATGATATCGTTTCGTAATACCTCGAAGAAGAACCGGTAGCTGCCTCTATCACCACCGTCATCAACGCCTTCAACAACAAGATCGTGAGTCCACCGTTCTACGGGGCGGGAACCGTCCTTACGCCGGTAATTAGGTTGAAGTGGGGGCCCGGAACCGCCCATAAGTTCTCCTGCGGAAATGAATTTGGCTTTCACTGGGCAGGCATCGTCTCCCATTCCGAGAACATTTCCTACCACCCACAAAGAAGCGTCGTAGAATGTTTCTTTCTCGCTGGCTACAACCAACTCAGCTCCAGCACCTATCAATCTCCCGGCTGCAGCGGCAGCGGCTTCATTCAACTTGGCGGCAACTTTACGGGTTATAGCCTCTACGTCCCCACTGTCTTTTTCAATCCATGCTACGCGAAGGTATAAATCTTCTACTGGTACTTCATTTACCAGAGGGACCTGGGGGAACGTCAGCCTTGCCCCTGGTTTGCCCATATTCAAGTATTTGCTGTCTGGAATCCGTATGGACTGAATCAATCGGTTGGCTGGTCCATGTACGGAGATCACTCCATAGACCTCGTCGGAGTTTTCCTGCCGTACTTGGCACTCAATCGCTACCAGCCGCACACTGACCACAGACTTTTCAGTGATACGTGTCTCATGATTCTGATGGTTGTATTGAATTTGACCAGATCGGCACTGTAGAGCCCACTTTCCAGGTTCCACCTCAGAAACGGGAAAAGTCGGGTCCAGCGGTAGACCGAGTGCAGAGAAGTGACCTCCGAAGCGCTCCCAGGCATTTTTGAGTTCCTCCTGGGCCTGTTGTCCCTCTAAAATCCGGCTAATATGACTCCGCTGGTTAGGGCCAATTTTGCGGATCGGAACTTTAATTTGTCCTCCATCTTTGAAAGGTTCTAAAACGTCAGATTGCTGACCTGGGAATAACTTCCCGGCCACCGCTCCTTTGAATCGGCTGGAGGTCTGAGCAGGGAACTCAATCACATCAGAATTGACTTTAAGCTGACCGTTGCGCAGTGCGGCAGAAATCAAATCGATGTTATCCGGACCAGGCATAGCGCATCACCCTTCCGTTTATTTTGGTTACTATTTTTGACTGTTGACGCCTTTTCACTTGGCTTCAGTCTTTCCATTTCGTAACATCTGATGATAATTTCTGTTAAAGCATCAGATAACTTTGAATCACTAAAATAGTTGTAAAGCAGATCTTCGAAACGTAACATTCTTGCAATAAAGCGCTTACTTTATGATTATAACGACCCAGTCTTAAAGGCGAAAAATACGTTCTTTTTCATTATTATGATTTTTCAACTATATAATATCATATTTTTGAAAATTATGAATTTTTAATTAGTAATATTAATTCTATTTATTTTTTGAAATACTTCAAGGTTTTTCCCAACTAAAATTTAAAAGAAAATCTTAGAAAATTGACCAAAAAACTAGTAAAAAAACAGTCTGGAAATTTCCGGACTGTTTTTACTCCTTTTTGAAATCCATCTGGTAAGCCCCTTTCTAATCTTGTTTAAATCCCTTCAAACTTTTCACCGTGCTTCATGACCAAACGATGCTTTCATTACATCAGGAGAAAGGGTCACCGCGTGACAGCCGGCTACACTTAACTGCTGCACCTGTTTTGCATTTTTAAAACTTGCTTCGAGTACTTTTGTATCAAATGGATGGTGGTCGATGATCTGCAGTAATTCCTTCGTCACGCCTATCCCATCCAAAAACATATTATCGATCCTGTTCACATAAAGAACGGGCATTCCGCTCTTAAACGATTTAAATAATCTTTTCTCTGTTAGAAATTTCATTGTGTTGTGATTAAAGTTTGCTCTATTTATTAAATCGATAGGAAAAAACAATCCAGCTAACTATTAATAACGGTTTATTTTCATCACTTACTACATGGGAGCTAATGCTTAATGAACGAACCCCGCCGATAAGATCCCGCTCCACATCCCCTATCATTTCTCCGTCTTTATATACCTCCATTCGCTCTCGAACCGTATTTGCTCGGTATTCATAGAGATGTCCATCGATTTCTAAAACCATATGCTCCAGCAACTTTTTCATATGTTCTTTTGTTAGCTCACTTTTAATTTCTGCTCTCCTTGTGTTATTTTCCCAAATGGTATAACATGCATGTCCTTTCCAATTCTCTTCACTAGAGACGATAAACGTTCGACCGTCTTGAAATTGGAATGTTAATTGCAAAAACCAGAGTCCTGGTGTACGCATTACATCCGCTACCATTTTATGATAGCTTTTGGCGTAAAATCGGTTGTATGTAGCTACTAATTCTTCTCCTTGAAAAATCTTCTTTTCTCCTGTGAGTAGCTTGTCTTTAAGTACAGTTGTCCATTGTCTACTTGAATCGGTTGGAGAATAAGCGGCGTCTTTATGCTTTTGCCTTATGCTAATCCAAAGAAAAAATGGTAAAGCCAGCAAGAAAATAGACGCCCCCTGAAGGTGGGAGGGGTGATACTCTCCTGCAATTGCCCACCTAAGAGAAATACCTATCAAAGCCGTTATAAATAAAACAACCATTTTTGTCATGTACCTTCCCCCACTTAACTCCTCTATAAAAAGACAGGAGACTTTCCTTTCTCCTCTAAATCTATAGTTCGTTTGTTCTTTTCATTACCCCCATTAAAAAAATAGAAAAATATAAGCTTGAACGAAGACAAGCAGTGTCGCGAAGGCGGAATGTTTCCGGTCTCTGGTAGACTCTTCTACTATGTACCATCTATACATATTGATGGGTATCCCTACAAACACCACAAGACCAAAGAAAATCCAAGATAAAGTAGGCGCTTCAAAGATAATCGCTAACGGAATATATAGGAGAATACCTGTCGCTACGAGGTAATACGTCATACGGATGGCTTTCACGTTTCCCCTCCTTCTTGTCTGTTCGAAGTATTCAGCCTTATACGATATAAAAGGCGAATAAGATGAACAAAAATAAAAAAGTATACAATAAATTAGACTTTTTCTTCTCTGCTTGATAATCGATAAGAGTAAGAATAGTGAATGCTATTAGCATAATCAGCCCCATTATAGAATGATCTGCGAAAAAGAAACCAAGGGCCAGAATACAAATAAGGATTCGCATCGAATATTGGACCGTTGTCATGATGACCTCCTATACGATTACATGATTTTCTATACATTACGGCGCCAAAACGATAATTAAGACGAGCGCATACAGTCCAGCGGTCAGAAGACTGTACCATTTCCTATCTGCCTGATAATCAACGATACGGGCGGCGATAAGCGATAGAATAGGAAGATAGACAAATAGAAAGTAATCCGTAAATAAGATACCTATTCCGAAAACGCTGATACTTATTCTTGTAACAATTTATCATGTCGTCATACAAAGCCTGCCTTTTTTATAATGTGTATCTCAGAGGGAGGATGTTCTTCTCTCACCGAGCAGACTCTACAAGGATTGTACTCGGTTTGTTTATTCATTCTTTTTTTATGTACATACCATTGCATTTTTAAAACTTCTTATTCGGCAGGTTTTCTGCTTTTCAAAAAGGTATAAAAGATGGATCCCATAGAAAAGAAAGCTACAATAATAAGACCTCTTTGGATAGTACTTTCCCATTCCATACCATCTAAGAAAAGCTCACTGTATATTAAAAGCAAAAAGAAACCGATCAATGCTCCAATCAATATGTTTATAAGTGGTTTTATGTATTGGATAGATATCTCCCTCTCTTTTACTTGTTGATCCCTCTCGTTAGACTAATCTAATCCTTTGTTTCCGGTTGAACGATCCACTTTCCCTTCTTTAATTGATACCCTTGTCGGTTCATCGAGAAAAAGTAGCCTCCTAACATAATAAGTAAAGACACGGCAGCAATGACGCCTCCCATTAATATACTCATCCATAACCTTTCAAAGGTAAAAAGAAAGCCTGTCATCAGGATAGTTAAAATGGCAAAATAGGCGATCGGATTCTTTGTCCCATCAAAATTTTGGTCAAATGTGGTCATACCTTCTTTCTTAAAATGCTTGTACACGGTAAAGCGAAAAAAGAAGCTGATGGTACCCCCAGCCGCTACCCCTATTATTATATTATCTGCTGCTGTTGCGACACTGAAAAGAACAGCAAAAGTAAAAATACCCAATATAAAACTTAATCCATGAAAAATGGCGTTTTTATCCTTCAATATCATCCTTCCTTTCTATTACTATTTAATAGATCCCCTCTCTTCTCACATAATCAAACGGGAAAATAGAGCCAGTAATGCTCCTACAATAAGTATAATTCCCCCTATTCGATATTTTTTAAATGAAGGGGAGAAATAAAAATGCAGACCTAAAAATAAAATGCCAATGACAGTAAAAATACTTCCCCATTCTGATGAATCTATAAAAAAGAGTAACATCACTCCTATCAATATAGAAACTGCAGAAGCAATATAAAAAATGTAATTCATTAAAGGTCCTCTTTTCTAGATCACGTATATACCATTTTACTTTTTTATCTGTTTCACTAATTTATAAAACATGGTTTTCTTCACATCAGCTCGCTGCATGGCCATCACTGCTGTGATCCTCCCTGCTTTCTATTCCTTATAAGCCTCTAAAAAGCATCATTTACCTGTGCTTGCGGTCTTCCATACGCTCTCCCCTGCTTTAAGGCCATATCGATTTCTTCACGCTATCGTTTTCGAATCCGATCTCGTTCTTCCTGTGCCATCCAGGAAAAAACTTGCAGGACGAGATCAGCAATAAAGGTCCCCATGCTGTCTTTATATTGCGTGGTGTCGAGTAAGGGCATATCCAAGACGACAATATCGGCTTGGATTTCTTTGGTGATCGCATTCCATTCTTGCACGATCTCTTCCTTATTCCGGCCAAACCGATCCAGGGAATGAATATAGAGCACATCCCCTTTTCAAAGCATCCGTTTTAAAAGCTGGTATTGGTCCCTTTGAAAATCTTTCCCACTCACTTTATCCATAAAGATATCTCGATTTGGAATGCCTTTATCGTTCATTGCTTGCACTTGTCGTCCTTCATTTTGATCTTTGCTGCTGACTCGTATGTACGCATAGTGACGGTGTTCCATCGGTTTCCCCTCACTTTTTACATTTCTCTTAGAAAGTATACCGTTTCCGTTCGTAAATGTGTAGGCAAAATAAAAAACGACCGTAAAGGTAATTAACACTTTTACAGACGTTCACAACGATTGTTTTTCATTCTATTTTCACCGTTCCTAAAAGTGTACTTTTATAAACACTTTTTCCACTGGCCTTCTTAAAAATTTCATCCGAAAACAGCAATTGTTTATTGATCTATCCGACGTAGCCAGCATCGATACATATGTCGCTCATCAGATTTTCGGACTGATCCGTTCGTTAAAGCTGATTGGTGTGCAGCCTGTGCTGGCAGGAAGGCGTCCCGAAATTGCCCAGACCTCCGTCAATCTTGGCATCAGCTTTCAGGATGTGCCGATTGCTTCATCGCTTGCCCAGGCAATGGATCAGGCACACTAAAAAAGACCGGTCCCCATTAGTGGGTACCGGTCTTTCCTTTGTCTTCAATGCAGAATCATCTGCTTTTAGACTTTTTCTACGATGTACGTTGGTTTTTCAACGAATTCTTTTCCGCCGAGTTTCTTCGAATGATCGAAGTAGCCGCCGAATTTATAGACGACTTTGTATTCCCGGTCCGGTTCTGTAAACAATTGGTTTTCATTGTTAGAAATAACCGTAACATGATTGTTTTCTACAAAGCTGTCAATTTCACTCGCTTTATAGTTTGTACCTCCAGTTAGTTCGGAAACGGATTGGCTTCCCATATATAATCGCTCCTTTGCGTTATAGTTTGTCACCTCATACATATACCCGGTTAAAACCTGTTTTAATCATACGATTTAATAGCGCCCCCGGATGCTTGGCTCTACGTCCTCTAAATAAAACTTCGTCAGTTTTTCCTGCTCGTCTCTCGAGATCGATCGTTTACACATAAATCTTGACGGTCCCAAAGGGCTGCGTCAGCTTTCAGCTCTTATTAATAATCTTCAAACCATATAAGTAGAAAAGTTATAAAGAGAAGTTTTGATAACCATTCAGACCAACTAAATCAAAACTTTAAATAGGTAAAAATATAATTTTACATAATCGTAATATCCGAAGCTTTTCCCATACGAAAGAAGAGAAAATGTGCAGTAATTGGCCTCTTCTCTCCCTTTCTGTTTGTAAAACCGTACTTCTCAGAACGGTTTTATTTTTAAGGACGCTACAACCTCTAAAAATATGTATCGTTCAAGCTCGACGAGGATATGATATCAGAGTACTTACCGAGATAGTTGCAGTGGAAGTTCAGCGAAGTCATAATTATGGAAAATAGTTGGAAGCTCTCTTTTTGATGCCAGGGAAGATCCCACCCCCGGCCATTTCTTCATAATGCTTTATATTCAAGGACGGGCGTCACTTGTAAAACCGCGCTTTTTATAGTGGAAGTTTGATATAATTTATTTAATATCGGCGACGTTAATAAATTGAAATTTGGTGAATCTCATGAAGGAAAAAAATAGACCAAGTAACGATAACACTGCTTTAAAGAAAACCTTATTGCTATATAAAGAAGAAGCAAATGAAGATCGTTTACCGCAGCAAGCTTATATCATTATTCAAAAAGCCATTCTAAACCTGCAGCTTCAACCTAATGAAGCTTTTTTGGAACGGGAAATTATCGAAATGTTGGAAATGAGCCGTACACCCGTACGTGAAGCCTTAATTCGATTGGAAATGGATCGCTGGATTAGATTAATTCCACGCAAAGGGTTTAGTGTCGAACCAATCATAAAAGAAAATATTGAGCAAATTTGTCAAATTGCTGAAGCTTTAGATGGAGTGGCGGCTGAATTAGCCACTTTCAATATTAACGAAGAGCATCTTGAAATTCTGGATTCCCTTATTACGAATCAAGAAGAGTATTTGAATAAAAATAATTTAAAGGCTTATTTAGATGCAGATAATCAATTTCATCATTTAATCATTGAGTACTCCCACAATGAACGGCTGATAGATATAATGGACAGTCACTCTGATCAATTGTATCGGGCTAGATTGTTTACCATTAATGAGCGAAAGCTTCCTATTCGGTCCATTAAGGAACATCGGGCCATAGTAGCTGCCATGCGAGCCCAAGACAGCAAAGCCGCTCAACTCTTAATGCACTCCCACAGGCATCGTGGAGGACAAGAAATTTTGGGAATTATCGAAAGAAAGCCAGCGAATAAGATGAAAAAATAACGTAGGACGTTTCTTAATAGGAAGCGTCTTTTTTATGTACAAGGATTAAAAAATTTATTATTTTGTATTTTAAGCTATTTTAACTAATTTAAAGCTTTTTATTGACATTAATGAATTTATTAATTATTCTTTAAACAGATAATAAATATCAAATGGGAGGTTTTCAGATGAAAATAATTGATATTAAAGAAAAAGCAGTACCTATTAAATCAAGTATAAGCAATGCTTATATTGATTTTTCAAAAATGAATGTTTCTGTTGTGGCAATCGTCACAGATGTATTGAAAAACGGCAAAAGAGTTGTAGGATATGGGTTCAATTCAAATGGCCGGTATGCTCCAAGTGGAATTCTTCATGAACGATTTATCCCACGTTTATTAGACGCGGAAACAAATGATATTCTAGATGATGAGAGGCTGAATTTTGATCCTCATAAAATTTGGGATATTTTAATGACTGGCGAAAAACCAGGCGGCCATGGAGAAAGGTCGGTCGCAGTGGGAACTCTTGATATGGCAGTTTGGGATGCTGTTGCAAAAATAGAAGAAAAGCCTCTTTATCAACTGCTGGCCGAACGTTATGGGGATGGAAAGCCGGATGATAAAGTATTTGTTTATGCGGCAGGAGGCTACTATCAGCCAGGGAAAGACGATAAAATGCTTCAAGAAGAAATGAAAGGCTATCTGGACTTAGGATATTCAGTTGTGAAAATGAAAATTGGAAACGGTTTAGAAGAAGATCTTAGAAGAATTGAAGCCGTACTAGAAGTGGTGCCCTCCGGCCAATCTCTAGCGGTAGACGTAAACGGACGGTTTGATTTGAAAACAGCGATTCGTTATGCAGAAAAATTAGAGTCATATAATTTATTTTGGTATGAAGAAGCAGGCGATCCATTAGATTATGAGCTTCAGGCGGAGCTTTCTAAGCATTATAAAAACCCTATGGCCACTGGAGAGAATCTATTTTCTATGCAGGACGCTCGAAATCTCATTCGCTATGGGGGAATGAGACCGGATCGAGATTATCTGCAATTTGACTGTGCATTAAGTTATGGCCTTGTAGAGTACATGAAAATATTGGATATGTTAAAGGAACATGGATGGTCTCCCCGCCGCTGCATTCCGCATGGAGGACATCAAATGTCACTGAATATTGCAGCAGGACTGGGACTGGGAGGAAATGAATCTTATCCTGGAGTTTTTGAACCATTTGGAGGGTTTGCCGATAATATTCCTGTTGAGAATGGATATGTTGGGTTGCCTGACGTTCCCGGAATAGGTTTTGAAACAAAAGCACCGTTAATTAAACTGCTTCGTTCGGTAGCTGAATAATACATTACAAAGACAATGTTTTCTTAACTGACTGCTGACTTTTAAGCAATTTAAGAAAAAGGAGACTGAAGCTTTTGTGCCCACACGATGACATCGATACTGTGTCTTTATCATGGTATCCGTTTCATCGTTTTTTTATTCCGCTGCTTTCTTTTTATAAAGAAGCTGTCTTTCTCTAATTCACACCAAACTATATACTTGTAAGGAACATATTTCAAAGCTCAAGTTTAAAAGCTTTGAAGAAGTTGCTTTATATTTAATGAAGCATTGTAAGGCAATACTTTTTACTCAAAATAAAAAAGCTGCGATCTGAATTTTTAAATGTAGGAACAATTACTAAAGATTTTTTCGCCTCTTTTCCATCACTTCGGCGATTTGTTTCGAATCCGGATTTTCTTCTTTGTGCAATTGCTCAACGATGTTCGCATAATCCGTTTCATTTTTATTCTGACTTAATTTATAGGCAGCCTGAATCTCTCCTACCTTAATCTTAAATCCAACAATCCCCTTTATTTCTTTTTCTAATAAAGAAGAAGAGAGCTTATCCCAAAGAACCGGGTTCTCACGATGTTTCTCGTATTTTTCCAGTAATTTTGCCAGATCCTGTTTCAATGCTTCTTCTTCTAAAATAGTGGCAGGTCCATATATATGAACCGCCTGATAATTCCACGTTGGAACATTTTCCTGTTCATACCAGGAGGAAGAAATGTAAGCGTGTGGCCCTTGAAACGTAATGAGTACCTCTTCAGAGGAGTCGAATGTCCGCCACTGCGGATTGCCGTAAGCCATATGTCCGGTTATATAATACTTCTCGTCTTCTTTTATTAATTGCAAGGGCAAGTGGGTGGCAATGGGTCTTCCTTTTTTTGTAGTGACAAGCGTTCCAAAGGAATTTGTTTGAACAAATTCGCGGATCTTTTCAACATCGGTAATCTTATAATATTTTGGAATATACATGATAGCGTGCTCCTTTTTGTATGAAAATGATTTACTAAAGCCTTTCCAAGAAGTTCTACTATCTTTGATAGAAAAAGATTATGGACTTAGGAGTACTATTTGTAAGCCGAGACCGATATAAAGCCAACTTAAAGCTGTTTTGGCCCCATCATAAGCCGATCGAGTGATTAGCAACAAGACAGCAGGACCTGGGACTAAAAACAATCCGCAGACCACCAGAATAAATGTGCTCAATTCTGCGACACTTACCATTGAATCCCCCCTGCTCATTTCACATCCCCCAGACCATTCGAATTCACATATAAAGGACAGAGGAAAAGAGCTACTTCACTATTCAATTAAATATTTCCTATTGGACTTCTGCAAATTCCCATGGAAATCCCGTGGTGACTAATGATTTTTTTTAGATTCACAATCGCGTTACCTGAATAAACTTGTTCCATGATATTTTCTATTCTTTCGCTTTCTTGATCACTTACTTTTTGCTTTATAAGCATTTTTTGAAACCATTGGCTAATTTCCATGGGAGAAACATTCCCTGCAATGGAAGAAAGGCGATCATATCCATGAAAGACTTTTTTTTCTAAGTCTACTTCTCCCCCGCCGTAAAAATGTATATCGTTTCGGTCTACACCTTTTTTTATTCGTTCAACTTTTTCTTTGCTTCCAGCATCTTTTATTCCAACGACTAAGTCTGACTTGCTTAATTCGATAATACTCTTCTCTGATAAATCAAAGCCCGTCCTTTTTGGATTGTTATATAAAATGGCAGGTTTATTACTGAGGGCCATAATCCTCTTTGTATAAACGAGTGCTTCTTCTTGTGTAGGTATAATATACGGCGGATATCCAAGCATGATACCGGCTATTTCTGTGTGGCGAATCTTTTCAGCTAATTCTTCTGCCTCTTTCTGTCTGATTGAAGCCACCCCAAATATAATTTCCATATTAGTAATGAGTTCTTTTTCCCGTTCTAAACCATCTATTATTTCCATTTTCTCTTGGAGGCTTAAACTATGCTGTTCTCCAGTAGTTCCAGAAACAAGAACAGATTTTATGCCTTGTTGATACAGGTCTCTTATATGACTTATTGTCCCTTGAATATTTAAAGATTCATTTTCAAAAAAAGCGGTTGGTACGGCAATGTGAATTGTTTCTGTTAACATTGTTTTTCCCCTTTCTTTTTTCTACTTGAACTAAATTGCTCCGTTAGTTCGACTAGAAAAAGCAGCACTTGATTGACGATTTTCTATACGCTCTAATTTAAGTGAAAGTCTTCGCCAACCAACCTTCAGCCTTAAATAGACTCTTTGACTTCATTCATATCTCTCACTTCATAAGATTTAGAAATAAACAGTTTTGAACCACTTCTTGTTTGGTTTTATGCATTTTCAATACCAGTATCTTACTATGCAATTTGACATCTAAAAAGGTACAATTATGGATAAATAAGCATGTCAAGGAGGCGGCAAAGTGAAAAACACTATTTTTGTCTTGAAGGATGAGTCTCCCAAATACAAGCAAGTATACGAGCAGTTTAAGTCGTTTATTGAACGAGGCGATATCCCTCCCAACAATCGGCTGCCATCCATTCGTCAACTGGCTGAATCCCTTCAAGTCAGCCGCAACACCACATTAATGGCCTATGAGCAGCTTGTCGCGGAAGGCTATATCCGCGGAGAAGGGAGGAAAGGGTATTATGTAAACGAATTAGAACCACTTTTAGTTCAAGATGTTTTCATCTCTCCTGAGAAAAAGCAGAAAGAGACCATACCGCCCATCAACATTGATTTTAGAGCAGGGGCTGTGGATCAAGCCCATTTCCCTTTGAAAATCTGGAGAAGAATATCAAATCAAGTATTAACATTGCCGGAGAGCTTTAAATACGGGGAGCCCTTAGGGGAAGTGTATTTTCGGGAGCAAATTGCCGCTTATTTATTCCAATCACGTGGCGTGAAAACAGAAGCCAATGCGATTGTAATCGGCAGCAGTACCCAACAGTTATTAATCCATCTTGGACAAATTCTGAAGGAGGAGAACGACGGCATTATTATCGAAGATCCGGGTTACGATGGAGCAAAGGAAGCTTTTCGGTTTCACCGTTATAGAATGGAGACTTTACCGGTTTATGAGGGAGGGGCTGATTTTACCGAATTAGAAAAAATGGAGTCAACGCTGATTTATGTCACTCCATCTCATCAAAGTCCGTTAGGGGTCAGTATGTCGATTCAGCAAAGACAAATGCTTATTTATTGGGCGAAAAACATTAACGGATTTATTATCGAAGACGATTACGATAGTGAATTTCGTTATACGCAACAACCGTTTCCGGTACTGGCTTCTATTGATTCAGCAAGAGTCATTTACTTAGGGAATTTCTCAAAGTCCTTTCTTCCCGGGATCCGTCTGAGTTATATGGTGCTGCCCCAGTTACTAGTAGATCGCTACAAAAACCAATTTCGTCATTTCGAGAGTACCGCTTCACTCCAAAATCAGCTGACCATGGCAAAATTTATGGAAGAGGGAGAATGGAATCGTCATATTAAACGTATGCGGCTGGTGTACAAACGAAAAATGCAGTGCTTAGTATCGGAATTGAGAAAGTACTTCAAAAAAAGCATCTCCATTATTGGGGAACAGTCGGGGTTATACATCTTAGTGAAGGTACATCTAAATCAGTCGGAAGAATGGTTGATCGAACGTGCTTCCATTTATGGAGTGAACGTGTATCCGACCTCCATTTATTTTATAGAAAACCATCCTACAGAAGCCGTTATTAAACTGGGATTCAGTAATCTTTCCTGTGAGGAAATACAAGAAGGCGTAAGGTTTTTAAAAAAGGCGTGGACATAAAAACACCGGTGTCTTTCCTGTTTAACAGATTGAGTGAAGACCAACAGGGAAAGTTTTATCTTTCAAGGAGTTTGGTATTAATATAAAAGTTCAAACTTCGTCTTCCACTAACATTTATGAAAGTACTTTGGTCATAATCAGGTCTACTTGTTCGTCATCCCCCATAAAAAAGGAATGGGAACCTGATTGGAGAAATCCTTTTTTCTGATAAAACGCAATGGCATTTTCATTTTCTTCCCAGACGCCCAGCCAGATTTTCTTTTTCTTTTGTTCCTGCGCAATTTCCATCGTTTTGTTCATTAGATGTTTTCCAAGACCGTGTTTCTGAAATTTCTGCTTCACGTAAATCCGTTCGACTTCGAGCGCTTCCTCGCCCATTGCTTCCGATTGAGCATCGTCGGTATTAACCTTTAGGTAACCCGCGACCTCCTGATCTACATATACAAAAAAGAACTGAGAAGATCGATTCGCCAATTCGTGTTTTAATTGATCCAAGCTATAGGCTTTTTCCAAATAGGCATTTAAGTGTTCCGGTGAATTTTGTTCCTGAAAAGTCTCGGTAAATGTCTCTATACTTATTGTTTGCAAGTCTCGTGCATTTTCAAAAGTACACTTCATTATCGTTATCGTCATTCGAACAGGTCACTCCTTTAGCTCGTTAATAGTCTCGCTTACGGCCTTTTTTTATAAATTTCCAATCCTTCTCAACATTTTTCCGAATTCGCTCTAAAAACTTGTAGGCAGCCGTCATTTCTTGTTCAGAAAAACCCGCCAAGGCTACACGATCGGAATGTCATTCTCTCTTTTGATGAAAGGATAGACCGTTTTTCCTCTTTCCGTTGGAAAAAGCTTTTTTTTGCTGTGAGAATCTTCTTTCTTTTCAACAAAGCCGTTCATTTATATCTATTAAATAAAAAAACCCAAACGTTATGTTTCACTCTAACATTTGGGGTGCACTACCATCTCTTCTCTTTTTTTTTCTGTAAAATTTTGCTTTTATTTCGAGTCTTCAAAAGTAGTATTCACACCCTGTGCCATCTCCATCGCGATCTAGATGCTTCGCATACACTGGGTCTTCTTTTTAAACAGGCGCAGTCCCAGCAGCTCTTGCAATATCATAATTTTTAAAATGCACGTCTGTTTCTACTTTTTATTCTGTGGGTGTTGGTTCAGGTTCTGACTTTGGCTCTGATTGAGGCTCTGGTTTTTCTTCTTTCCCGTATTGAAATCCGTTCTCTTGGTAATCGAAAACCAACGTTTTCTATGAAAGCGACCCAACCAAGAAAATGCTTCATGACCATTCCCCTTTTTCCATCATTTAAAGGGAGACTACTCATAAAGTATCAACCAAAGGGTAAAATGCTTGGAGTTAGGATCCAACGGTTTTTATTCTTTACTTCTGTAGGAAATAATAAATACTCTAAAAAAAATATTTGTTTTATACTCAGATGATCTGTTTAATATATTCGTCCATCAGTTCTTTATTTAGTTTTTTGCCATACTGCGTGCTCTCTAACGTAGTATCATTATGGGGTATAAATAATATATCTATTACTTGATCATCTTCATCGTAATTTTTTCTATAATCGCTAGCTATTACTTTGATTTCCTTTTCGATCTGTTCGAATTGGATTCTCTTATTACCCAACGCCATCGAAGGGCCTTGATGGTAAAAACCGTACAATACAACATCGTTAAAATCATGATTACTCGAATTCTTATCTAAATTTCTTTTAAATACTTGGAGGTATGTTGAAATAAATTCTATGCCATCCAAAACAACTTTTTCTACATTCATTATTAGCACCTCTTTTTTACATTAACTTTATTATAAACACTATTATATTCTAAAAAAAATTACGAAAGGCTTCCCAATTCCCCTGCCTCCGGGTGTAACTTGCTCTCAAATACCAACGGTGTCCGAACAGATTAGGCATCAAAAAAAGAAAAAGGCATGCTTTAATAAGCCCCTTCTCTCCCTTTTTATGTTTAAAATCGTACTTTTGTGAACAGAGTGGAGGTTCCTACCATCTATCCACCTGCTTTAAAAACCTCCTCTAAAGTAGATATGTTGTATTTGTACTTTGGGAAGATGTCTTGCTTCTATTTAAATGTACCTGCTTTCCCATTCTCCATAAATCATAAAGAAATAGCTTTTTCATATTTGCCATTTTTATCTAAAAAGAATAATTAAAATCACGGATAATGTTTCGAAATTGGTCGTGTACCAATTGTTCTGTTTTTTTATCGTAATAGTCCCGGTAGTTTATTTTTTTCTTATTGGATACTTTTTCTTTCGGCAAGTTCATGGCAGACAGACCAATCTTTTCTCCTACGTCTATTAAATCCTGCTCTATCTGTTCGAATCGTATGTAAAAATCACAGGCTTTTCCTTGTTCATCATAAACGAAAGGATCAAGCAGTTCTCCTATTTTTTTAAAACCAGTTGGAAGCACTTCTTCTTCTGTAATCATCTGGACAAAATACGGAAAAGACATATCCCGCTTTTCCGATCTTCCTGCCCGTCCGCTCCTAATCCAGCGATAGTCAGAAGCTACTAGATCCCAGGGATTTCGTATGTTAGCTACTTTATATGATTTCTGCCATGTTTTTTCTCCTATGAGATGCTTTACATCTGCCGCCGACTGATGCTGCAGCAACGGCCCGCCGCTTCCTGTTTTCCGCAGAAAGATCTTCGCTCCTGTATCGATTATCTTTTGCGAGCTGCCTATATCGGTGTTATAGCCCCACTTTGTAAAAAAATGCCCTTTTTTTCGGTCTGCAAACCCATATTTGCCAATATCTTTTGCGGTCGCATACGCTGTTATTCTCTCATGGGCTTTTCTAATAAAAGCAATTTCCGTAGAGGTGCCCCCTGTTTTATAACTTTTCAAATAGATCAAACGCAATGGCTGGCTGATAATTGTCATGTTGTTCCTCCTGGATTTCTTTTACTGCTTACTAGATCACCTAATTTAAAAGGATACTATGTACGCTGGACATTTTTTTCGCCGGTTAACAGTATTACACTTGCAAGCGTTATAGCAATCGGTACCGGTTTATATTCTACATGTTCCGGAAACCCACTCCCTACTGTTAGACTGGTAAACAAAAGGGCTCTTTCTCATCATAGAATTTCGTTCTTTAATTATTTTTCAGTTAACGTTAAGTTTTTATACCAAATTTTGTTTCATTTAAGCTGATTGATCAAATTATTTTCTCCTTTTTCTATCACCTATTTTTCATCATAAGAATCAATCTTAGTTTGGTGAAAAAAATTAAAAAAACTGCCCCTTTTGGAGCAGCCAAACACAAAAAGAACGGTTCCCAAGGGCAGTTTGGAGGGAAGGGTCGTGGACCCACTGTTAATGTATCATGCTCTTGTTTCTCTGCCTATGAATGGTGCCAAATCTTTACAAACACTTTACATAATGCAACTTATTAAAATCTAATGAAATACAAAAGGAATATATTGATACAATTCTTTAGGTAATTGTAAGATCATGTTATCTGTGATTGGGATCTTCTTATAGGAAGCCTAGACAAGGTTTAATACATCACGATAACCGGCTGCTTCCCCTTCCGAACGATCCATAGGCGTTTTTGTGACGCATCAGTCCTTTCAAGCGTTGATCGGTAATTACGATACCTTCGATAGCGTTCGAAGATTTTGTTGATTAAATTACCGCTTATACGAAAATGAATATGTTTATTGGTTTATGAGTATGTTTTTATGTCATTCGATTCTCTCATTGCTCGGGACAAGCTATGGCTTTTTTAGAGACATTACATAACCAACTATTGCGCTTTGGTATTTATTTCGCCTATATTGTTTTACAGTCATACTATCATGATAGTTAGGAGAGAAGTTCCGTGATGCATTCTAGAAATAAAGGTTTAATGTTGGTTATATTGGGAGCTTCTTTTTGGGGGCTGGGAGGTACCGTATCACAAAAGCTATTTCAAGATTTTTCTATTGAAGTCAATTGGTTAGTCGCTGTTCGATTGCTTTTGGCAGGCGTGGCTTTATTGATTATTCAATGGGGAACAGGAGAACGGTCTCAAATTTTTCAGATCTGGCGAACGCCTGCTACCGCGTTTGCCATTCTCTTGTTTGGAATTGGCGGCATGCTGGCCGTTCAGTACACTTACATGGCTTCGATATACGAAGGAAATGCTGCGGTGGCTACCCTTCTTCAATACCTGGCTCCGGCCATGATTATCATCTACCTGCTCGTTCGAAAACAAACGGTATTTACTCGTCAGGACGGATGGACACTCACGTTAGCCAGCACAGGTTGTTTTTTTCTATTAACTAATGGGTCACTGTCTCAGTTATCTGTGCCTGCTCCAGCCATTATTTGGGGCGTGCTATCCGGCGTATCCCTAGCTTTTTATACCTTGTATGCCGTCCCGTTATTAAAACAATTTGATTCTCTGGTAATTGTTGGCTGGGCCATGACCATAGGAGGAGTGTTGTTGAGCACCATCCATCCTTTCTGGCAGATCAATCATGCCGTCCTGTCTTTCGAAGGGGTTAGTTACCTGGTATTCGTTATTCTGTTTGGCACGATGTTTGCTTTTTGGTTTTACATTGAAAGCCTGCAATACCTTTCTGCTAAAGAAACCAGTTTGCTGGGATGTTTGGAGCCCCTTGCTGCCGTGTTGGCTACGGTGTTTTGGCTGCAGGAACCTTTTGGTCTCTTTCAATGGATCGGCGCCGCTTGTATTCTGATCATGGTTGTGATGCTTGCACTTTTGCAGCCGAAATTAAAAGTCTCCCAGCCGTAAAAAGACCTTAGCCATTGTTTTAGTCCTTCCTTACAAGCTTACAATTGGTGATTTTGCTTCCTCCCAGATTATCTTTTTATGTTTAGCTATTGCTGCCATATTTGCCTCCCAGGGTTCTTAATTGATCAACAACCTGGAGACGGGAACTATCCCTTCCTATTTCACTATACTATCGCTTCACAAGCTATGGAGTTATATACGACGGTGAGAAGGGCCATAAATTAAATCTTCTATAGAAACCTTTAAGGCTTCAGAAAGTTTAGTTAGGAGTAAAAGACCTGGATTAGCGTTTTTATTTTTTTCCAGTGTGCTCAAATAAGAAACGGATACATTGGCCCTTTGAGCTAAGTCAGACAAGGATAGCTGGTCTTTTTGACGATAAAACTTTATATTTTTGCCATTCATCATACTCTTCCTTTCTTTATCATGCCTAAGCCTGATTTAATCCATGTTGTTCTATTATTCATCCTACCTTATTTAATTGAACCCTTACCTTCGTATATAAACACCTAAACGCCGTATGAGATGCTTCATCTCTATGTTATGGGCTGCTCTTCTGTTCTCTTCTTGCCTCTTGTTTTTGCTCACATCATACCTCAATGAAAATATAATAGGAGCTATGGAAGGGATACCCCAATAGAGAAGAGGCGGCCCTTCCGTTTTTTTCTTACAACAAAGGCGCAAGGGAGGAAAGCTTTAAAAAAAAGATCTATCTACTGATCTTATGCCTGTGTTTCCTATAAAACAAGAAAAAGGTTTTAGGTCCTTTCTAAACGGTAAAAGCGTAAAGAACAGGAGAAAATCCATAGATCTTACGGTTACTAATGTTTGTCTATATGGATGATGCCAACACTTTTCTGCTAAATAACAAAAGGAGGAATTCAGATGACAACGAATCAAGAAAAGACATCAACCGATGAAACGAAAAAAACGGCTCCGGCAATTCTGCTATCTATTGCAGCTATAGGAGGGGGCATTGTTTGGCTGACAAAACGGTCCCGTTCGAGTAGTTCAAGCGAAGGACCAGGATTAAAAGAAAAAGCAAAAGAAGCGAATGACCAGGTCGATAAAGAAGAACTCAAAAACCGTTTTCAACGAATCGTGGCGCTTGTTAAAACCATCGCGACAAGCCTTCAGGAGATTTATGAAAAACAGGGAAAGGATCTCATGCAGCAGACCCAACAGGTGAAAGAGCAAGCAGAACATGTCGCTTCAACGGCTAAAGAAGCCGGTGAGGAATTAAAAGAAGTCAAAGAAACCACCGTTCAAGAAACCAAAGAGGAAATACAGGGAGCAAAAGGGGACGTCCAGGGAGCAACAGAAGCTGCTCAAGAAAACAATTCGTCTTCAGCCAATGAGGACCCTTCATCTCCTACTTCTCGTTAGGTTGACGATAAAAAAGGATAGGAATAGACAAGAAACAACGAGCTTTAGGCAGGTCGTCGAGAAAAGAACGTTCTTGACGGCTTTTTTCATGGAAAAAATTCTTCCTAAAGAAAAAGAAGCGTAATAGAGGGCGTTCAAAAAACGCGTCCCCGCTTCATCGCTTTTCTGTATTTCTCGTGCATTTCAAAAAGTTCTGGAGTAAAATCTCCCCGGAGCCTTTCTCATGCCTTTTATCATGTGTGATCGTCTACCCTTGCCTCTCCAGCGTACTGTTTCACCGCATTAATGTCATTTTGACAGCTCTGCATCAAGGTATATCACTCACTGACTGCGACAACTTTTCCATATTTCTTTTTTCCATTATTAAAGAAAATTGAATCATGAATGATTTCTTATGTTAGCCTGCGGGCCTATAGGCGCATTACTTATATAGATCGAGGTTTTTTCTAAGGTACAAGCATCTTTTTCCCATTCCTGTTGCAAAGCGGAAGGATAAGAGATAAACGTAATAATTACTTCCTGCGAACGATAAAGATGGAGGGCTTGCACCAGTTTTTGCATGTCTGTAAATGAATGGTCCATTACCTGTCCTGTGACAGCCTCCATTTCTTCTACGGTGCCCACTAGTACTTCATTTTTTTGAACAACATGGACAAAAACGAAGGGTGTCATGGGTATTCCTCCTTTTTATTATTCCATGAAAAAAAGCCACATCTGCCCTGGGAAGGAGATGTGGCTTGGGCAACAAACGTCCTTGTTTGTTGTCAGAACCATATTTTATAGAACGGCAGAGCCGTTATTTTCTTGATTCCTTTAGTTATATCTTACTTCCTTTGTAATATCAACCTATTTTTGGTTTTCTTTTTTCTCATTTTTATTTTTTTTCGAATTTTCTAAACCAATCAGTAAATATCCTTTATCTTTCTGGAAATGCCAATCGACAAATGTTTCTTCGATCGTTCGCTGTAACAGACTTTCCAGCACATGCTTGGCAAATAAATTTTTTTCCAGCGGTCGCTTTACAGTTTTTAAGGTTTCGCCATAGTTTTGTTCGATCAATGCGTTTTCAATTTCCACAAAGATGCCAATTCGTTCGACTAAAATCAGTCGCGGGCTTAACCAAAATAGATTGGTTTCCTCCGGTTCCTTCTGCACTTTTTTGCTAAGCGCAATAATCTCACGGCGAAACATATTTTGATTTAATTCTTTGGGCCAAGAAAACGTATCCAGCTGTTTTGGGGAAACATCCAGCGAAATCCAAACCATCCCCGTGCATTTCTTATTCTTCCGAAAATTCCAATCGTAATACATGTCCAGAACACTCTCGTCGGTTTCTTCCTCCACAATCTGCTGAATCACAGGGAGAACTTTAATCATCATCTGTTCGCGTAATTGTTCTAGTTGCAGCTCCTTGTCCTGGTGCAATAACACCTCTTCCATAGGAGCTAAAAAGCCTTTCAAATGAATCGTTACAAAAGGGGGCGTAATCATCACGTATATGCTCTCAGGACCTTTCCCAAACTGCGTTTGAAACATTTTCCCTAACCGTTTTGCTGCCTGCTGTTCGTTTTCTTCGTGTATAGGCATGCAAGGTAGCCCCCTTTCATGAATGATCCTTTATTGTATTTACCTTTTTCTAAAACCCTCTAAACAAAAAAGCTCACACGCCTGCTCCCCGGGAAACAGACATGTGATCACTTCAATGAGAAGGAACCTTTGTTTGCCCCTTTCGCTTTTAGTATAAACCAACGAACTCTTTTCCTACACTAATCAAGAAAGAAATGGAGCAAATTTTATAGATCGTATAAAAATATCTTTGATAAAGAATGTAGAATAGCTTTCTTAATACTTCGTTGCCATACATCTACCAGGTATGAAAAGCAAAGCAAGCTAAAGATTAATTAAACGTAGGAACCATGCAGTACTTTTTTTACGGTCCATCTGTATCTCCCTATCTCTATCATTAATGAATGAATAGGCCTCGATTTCTCAACTCTGTACTCCTTAAAAATCCCACTCTTGTTTTCCCCAATTACAACACTCCTTTTATTTACCGGTTCAAGGTCGCTTTATCGCGGTCTCTTTTAAAGAAAACATTTCGATCCAGGTATTTATGGAAAAACCACTCTCCTCCGCCGATGATTAGAGCGGAAATAAGGGCTGCCTGTACGATGTCTTCACTGGCGGCAAGAATGAATTCTTCCATTAACCAGATTACCAGAAAGGCCAGGACGATATCTCCAACCGTTGCCATAACATTGCGTTTTATATGGTCTGCAAGAGCACTATCCGGGCCGGACCGGGTCATATGATCCGTGGCGGTTTGAATGGAACGACCTTCCTTTTTGCGGAAAATCATTAGATCTCCGAGCAAATAAGCCAGCAACGTTAAAACCAGACTAATAAGCAGTGTGTTACCGATCTCCACATTGTAAAACCCCGTCAAGACGATTAACAGGACGATAGTTACCATAGGAAATTTCATGCTAAGTGCTTTTACATGCTTCAACATCTTTCATCTCTTTTCTATTTTATTTGATAACCCCTCGGTTTCGGCGGCTATGCTTCTGCTGCTCTATACAGATTGCTGGATGAAGCCATAAAAAATAAGCCGAAAAAGGCCATTTTCCCTTCTCGACCTATTAGCAGGCATTAATTCTTCTATTGACAGCCGGTCTATTGGCAAACAAGATCATTTCAGATGTAAAAAATTCCTCTGAAACATGTATCACCTGTTTACATGATAAGAAAAGGGCAGCTCCTGTTTTGTGCTTATCCAAAGAAACGACGACGATCCTTCACATGGAACGACCACACATGGAATTTCCGGACAGTTCGTCTCGTTGCTTCATTTGTAGTTCCTATCGATAGGCTCATTCATGCAATGGTAGTTACTATTCATAAAGACAAAAAAATAAACCCTTCTTTAAGTGATAGCAACACTCAGCAGGTTTATTTTTTCTTTTATTCTCCCCTAATAAGAAGAGAATAAAAAAGAAGGAAGTTACTTATGACTGGCAAGCTACATTCCATTCAATCGAATCAGCAACTACCCCCAAAGGAATTAGAGAAGGATAATATATTTTTACCCTTCTTCAGATTTTATAAACATTTTTGTCTTTTTATTCTAAATATTTTAACTTTTTTACGCTTTCTCTCTAAACTTGCAGATAGGTTTTTGGACCGGACTATATTCCTCTCTTCCTTCCTTCGTTGTTTACTCATAATAGTATGATCTCAAAAGGGGTTACTATGATTTTCATGCGCTATTTTCCCCCATTTCCGTCTCTATCTTCTATGTTTTTTCATATGTAATATACTACTAATCTAATACTTGACCACCGCTTTCATTGCTAGCGTGTCCTTTCTCTCATGTTTTCTACAGAAATGCCTGCTGCTTCTGGAAACGAAATAGGAAGAGAATGATGATCATTGAATCTATTAGTTAACTTTACATAATCGCGGTTATTCGAAGCTCTTAACTATACGAAAGGTGAAAAGGTGCAGTACCGATGTATTTAGCAGCCTCTTCTCTCTCTTTCTGTTTGTGTTATCGTACTTTAAAAAAAGGGGCAATCTAATATTGAAAATGTTAATTAAGTAAATAGTCACAATGATAAATATTCTGAATTATCTGTTTTAAACTTCCTTTACTATAGTAAAGGAAGTAACAGTGTGCTACACTTCAAGAAAAAATATTCATCCAAAATTTTACAAAATATTCAGGGTTTTAATATGTGTGAAGCTATCGTTTTCTCCAGTTAAAGCGAATCCGTTTTATTGCTGTTATACATAAGGACGATCCGTTCCCTATGCATTTTTGCCTTTTCTTCTTTTTTAAAAGAGAATATCGGCGGGAAAAATGTAAACACCTGCAGGTCATTGTTTTCAGGTAAATGTACTTCAAAGAATTTTCATCAACCCTAAAATTAGTCTTCGTCAATGGATGATAAAGTCGACGCAGAAGATAGTCTAATGGGATTAATGAATGGAGGCGTACACATGAATACCAGGCATAATCTAGAGGATAGTAAAAAGCGGCTAACACCATTAGTGATTATTCGTTATACAGGCTTGTTTGCAATAATGGGAGGAAGTCTCTATATTGTTATTCAGTTTATTCACCCGTCTGATGATATATCTTCTGTTAACACAAACTTATGGGTGGTTGTGGCGTGCTTAACGATGGCTCTGGCCCTCTTTAACTTAATAGGAATTACGGGAATCTATACAAGACAAGTGAAGGAAAGCGGTTGGCTTGGATTAATGGGGTTTCTTATATTTAGTCTTTTTTGGTTATTCGCAGCGTTCTTCAGCTTCATTGAAGCTTTTGTTTTGCCGCTGCTTACCACCGTGGCTCCACAGTTTGTAGAGGGATTTATAGGGATTTTTAGCGGATCCGTCAGCGAGGTCGATCTTGGGATTCTTCCGACTATTGGCTCACTGGCCGGGGTAATGTATATCCTTGGAGGATTCTTATTCGGCATGGCAATATTTCGTGCTAAAGTCCTGTCACGTGTAGGAGGTGCTCTTCTTGCTTTCGGTGCTGCAGCGACCATCGGTGCCTCCATCATCCCTCACCCATTCGATCGGTTATTTGCGCTGCCGATGGGCGTAGCTTTGATTTGGCTGGGATATGCTCTTTGGACTGAACAGAAGAGAAAGGTATAACAGAACAGAAAAAAATGAGTAAGAGAGAATACTCTTCCCTCTCTCAGCAGCCCGTTGAAAACAAAAACAAGGCCATCCCTACCGAAACGGTCCTCTTTGTACTTGTTTCGGTGAAAAAAATAAAAAAAACTGCCCCTTTTGGAGCAGCCAAACGCAGAAAGAGCGGTTCCCAAGGGCAATTTGGAGGGATGGGTGGTGGACCCACTGTTAATGTATCATGCTCTTTTTTCTCTGCCTATAAATGTTTCCAAATCTTTACAAACACTTTACATAAAACAACTTTTATTTATGAGAACATCCAATAAATATACGATGCATAGGTTGCTGATCCTCGTATATCTTGATGAAAAGAACGGAAACACTAATATGTACCAGGGGCCCGGCTTTCCTTTATTTAGTTAGATGCGCGTCGGCGGAAAAGCAGAAACGTTCCTGTCATGAATATCACAACACCAAGAAGCACAGCAGCAGGGTAGAAAGTCGAGGTCGCTGGAAGCGGACCTCCCTCTTCTCCGATGGTAACCGGTATTTCCAGTTCGTCCATCCGGCTGCCGTCATCAGCACTTTCACTGAATACAATCACGGTGAGATCACGCGATTCTCCTTCGTCCAGCTGGGCTACTTCGATTTCCAGATCGAATTCTCCCCAATCCGGACCGGCTGTGGCAGCAGTCGTAAATCCTTCATCGATTTCCTGGCCATCTTCCACTACCACATATGATACGGTTGCTTCGAATACCCTGGCTTCTCCTTCAATCAAAATCGTATTGCCTTCGCTTTCCACACTATGAATGCGGAAGGAATCATTTTCATACGTTGTTTCTGTCGCAGCGCCTGCCGGTAACACAACAAGAAAGCAGATGAATAGTACCATTACTGTCAGCAGTAATTTATTCACTATGGATCCTCCTCATAAGGAAGAACCGGGGCCCCTACTTCCTATTTTACTCTAATATTACTTCCATTACATAAAAAAATTGTCATTACTTCCATTGTTTAGATCAAAAAACCGCTCCAGACGTATGATCTGGAACGGTTTTCTTTATTATCACTTATTCAACGGAAGACGCAATTTTATCTAAAGACGCTTGGACCGCAGATTTTTCTTCATTACTATAAAAGGATGCCAATAGTTCATAACAGGTCTCAAGATCCACTAAATAACAGTCGTGTGTGCCGGTGTTGTACACAAAATGATTCAGCTCTTCGCCTTTAATACCATCAAGCACTTTATATTGTTCAAGATTGAATAACTCACGCATGCCTCCCTGCGCTAAATCCATAAATTCTTCTCTCGAGATTTTTCTTAATGCCGTAAATTCTTTTTGTACGCTCATTTGCAGCCTCCTGTATATTCTTAAAATTGATCATTTAAAGAGTGTTCTTTATGATCTCAGACTTTACATATTATCACAATTTCCGCCTGGAGAATACGATTTCAACTTCTCATAAAGAATGGTTGAAATTGCAATGCTCGGAAAAACACAAACAGAAAAAGATGACTATTTTAGAATGATTTCAATAGGATGGGATGGGCTTTACACTTCCCTATATCGTCCCAATCGGGCTTCTGCAAATTCCGATTGACGTACCTTGCTGATTCAATATTTTTTTAAGGTTCACAATGGCGTTTCCGTTATAAACCTGTTCCATAATTGATTGTACGGTGTCGCTTTCCTGCTGTGACATTGCCTGATTGGTAAGGAATTGGTTGAACCATTGGCTGATTTCTACTGGATTTATATTGCCGGCCATGGAAGAAAGCCGATTATATCCGCAGTTTACTTTATCTTCTAACTCCACTTCTCCGCCTGCATAAAAAAAGAAGTCCTCTCTCTGGATAACGTCTCTTAACCGCTTTATTTTTTCTTTATCTCCGGCTTCTTTTATACCCACTACCCAATTCAGCCTGCTTAATTGAACAATGCTTTCCTCTGACAAATCAAACCCCGTTCTATTCGGGTTATTGTACAAAATGGCAGGTTTTTGACTGATCTCAACCATTCTTTTGGTATACAACATAGCTTCCTGCTGGGAGGGCACGATGTAAGGCGGATACCCAATCATCATCCCTGCCATTTTTGAAGAGCCTATCTTTTCAGCTAATATCTCAGCCTCTTTCAGCCTGGTGGAAGCTGCCCCGAATATAATTTCCATATTGCTGATAAGCTCTTCTTCCGACTCCAGAGCGTCTATTATTTCTATTTTCTCCTGAAGGTTCATACTATGCTGTTCCCCCGTGGTTCCAGAAACCAGAATAGATTTTACTCCGTGGTTATATATATTTTTAATATGGCTGATGGTGCCCTGGGTATTTAACGATTCATCTTCGTAAAAAGCGGTAGGTACCGCAATATGGAATGGTTCTGTCAGCATATATTTACAACTTCCTTTCGTTTTTTACTATCATTTTGTTAACGTGTGGCTTCTTCCTTTTTCTCCAGCGTTACTTGATACAGCCGTTTCGGCAGAGCACCTTCTTCGAATTCATGTTTTTCCACGACTTTGTATCCTTCTGCTAACATTTCCACTTTCTCTTGATTAAAGAAATGCACGATAAATCCATTTGCTTCATACAGATCTTCTCCATGGTGAATGCCATTGCCGTACTGTGGATCGCCGACGTGTCTTGCCGTGTAGATATTATACCCCCGCGGGCGCAGAACATGTCGTATATGCCGGCTTAGTGTTTTCAATTCTTCCGACGTCATTGCCATACAGTACAGCATATGGGAAAAGCATCCGTCCATCGAATGGGCAGCTAGTGGAAATGGCTGGCGCACATCATGCCGGGTTACGGTAATCCGGCTGTTGAGGCCGTGTTTTACGGCCTTTTGCTGAATGGATTCAACGCCTTCTTTTGTGTATTCCAGTGCATGAACATGGAATCCGTTTTGTGCGAAGTACAAAGTATCCCTTCCCTGCCCGGCACCAAGCTCTATCATACGAGTATAGCCTTTTGCCTTAAACATTTCTGCAGCTCTTACGGCCGCTTTGCTTGGTTCACCGCCGAACATTTTTTTATTTTTCGCATATACCTGCTCCCAGTGCGGCTGCTGGGTATTCAGTATTTTACCATCCATAATGAGCCCTCCTTTTCGTTAGCCGTTTTCTCCCATTATAATCGAACCAATTTCTTTTTAAAACGACAAGCTGGTGTGTACTGCTGTTAATACCAGCTTTCCGGAAGAATAGTATTTCAAAAGTTTTTCGTTCTTGATGTACGTCAAGTTTTTATTTTATTATGTCGTTTATGATAAAAATAACAGAAGATATTTATTCTGAGAAAAATACAAAAATGGAGTGTGTATGATGACTATACAAAAAATGCAGGATCTTCAAACGTACGATGAAAATCAAATGACCAAACAGATTGTTTTTACAGGACAAAAA
Source organism: Sinobaca sp. TMA16-18 (assembly GCF_059510535.1). Lineage (NCBI taxonomy): Bacteria > Bacillati > Bacillota > Bacilli > Caryophanales > Sporolactobacillaceae > Sinobaca > Sinobaca sp. TMA16-18. The sequence goes on from NZ_JCAKFM010000007.1 coordinate 160,225, forward strand.
AGCAAAGCGATCGTGTTTAATTTCCTCCCCGGACAGATAATGCCTGCCCATGGCCATCCTCAACAAAACGCCTATCTGACTGTGATCGAAGGAACAGGAGTATGTTACTTGGATGACAAGGCTTCCCCGGTACAGCGGGGCGATATGATTCACTGCGATCCGCATCAAACCATCAGCGTAGAAAATACAGGCGCTGCCGCAATGACCGTTTACGTTGTACTTGCAGAGGAATAGGCAGAACAGGAGGACGTTATGACTATTGGTATCGTGTATGCAACGATGGGAGGCAGCACAGAACAACTTGCTTCTTTCATTAAGGAATATTTGATCGAAAAAGGAATACAGGTAGACCTGAAAGATGCTTTTGAAGAAGGCGCGGAAGATATACTCGAATACGAGTGTATCTTTTTAGGAAGCTACACCTGGGGAGACGGCGACGTAGCCGACGAGATGCTGGACATCTATGAAGATCTGGAGACGATGGATTTAACAGGAAAGTTTTTTGGCGTGTTTGGCTCAGGAGATACCTGCTATGAATACTTCGCGGGGGCAGTGGATAGGTTTAAAGAAGTTATTCAAAAGCAGGGAGGATATATTGCTGTGCCGGGGCTGAAAGTAGATATTGATTCGGAAGAAACAGAAATACGAAAGCAGGTAAACGACTTCACCGAAGCCTTTTTAGAAGCTGCAAAAGCAAAATAAAAAAGCTTTTAATCGCAGCTTCATGAGGAGACATAAACGCCGGGGTTTATATTTTTTCTTCCCGGCATTTAAATACCTTTTATTCTCTTTTAAAACAAACAATTTGTATTTAAAAAAGAGAAGATTGAGTTCCGCTTTGCCCTCCTTTCGTAATGTCTGCCGGCATTTTATGGGTCTTCTCAAGAATAAGGAAATAGTTTCGATCAACTGCTTTTTTCACTTTATAGAGCACTACTCCACCAAGCAAAAACTGCACAGTCATTAACAACGTAAAAACGAGCGGAACTGCCGATTCTTTAATACCTAATAATGTTAATAACAACAGTAATTGAAAAAGAAATACTTTTTTTGTCCGCAGCATGACAGTAAAGGCAAAAGTTAAAATGGCAATAATAAAAGCAAAGGTATGATCCTGAATAAGAATATGCCAGTTAAAATTAATGACGGAAAGAAACACGGGTTGGAATACATTCATTACCCTTCACCCCCGCTGCAGCACTTCCATCCTTTAACATTAGGATTTTTCATTTCTAAGCCCCCTTCTGTCCTTCAATTATCTAATAGAAGGGAGCACACTTCCTTGACGCAAATCAATATTTGAAAATCATTTGCACTTCCCGATAAACCACCTAATTTACCTGGTTACTACCCTGCCTTTCTCTTCTAAGCTAGACCAGTTGTAGACCGTCCAGATCCAATACTTTTATTTTCCTGCTGCTGATCTGTTCAATAAACCCACGGTCTTCCAAATCCGCCATCCTGCGGCTGATCGTTTCCGCCGTGGTACCTAAATACGAGGCTAAGTCTGCTCTCGTCATTGGCAGCTCCAGAGTATCGGTGCCAGGCAGATTAGTGGCTGCCTCCACTAAATACAGCGCGAGCCGTGTTTCTACTTTATCCGCAGCAAAGTGGGCTCTTTGGTTTTCGGAGCGGTTCAACCTTTGAGAAAACTCTGTGAGCATTTTTAAAGAAATGGCCGGGTATTTTGTTAAAATGGTCTGGAAATCGTTACGTGGAATCCTGCATATTATCGTATCTTCCACTGCCTGGGCGAAGGATTGATGGGTGGATTTATTAAAGAGAGCATACTCCCCGGTGAAGTCCCCGGGTAACAGCAGAGAAACTAAATGTTCTTTCCCGCCTTCTGACAATCGATACATTTTCACTTTTCCCGTATTCACAATATAAAGAGCGTCTGATTGACTCCCCTCCTGAAAAATAAGTTCTCCTTTTTTGTAGGAGCTGGATTGAACAGTTTTCATGATTTCACTCATTTGAACAGGCTCCAAATGATTAAAAATCGGGACGATGGATACGCACAAGTGCTTCGCGCCACTCGCTGAACACGTACACTCTGTTCCTGTGGGTTTACATGTTTCAAATTTCTCCATTTTCTATTCTCCTTTAATACAAAATCTTTTACACTTATATTTATTATATCTGATTCACTCTTCATCTCCACATTCATCCAACGAGCAGAAACCATCTAAAACAGAAAAATAATAAGAAAATACTGAAAATACAAAAAATATAATACCTGCTCGTGCCGCCATGTTCGGAACCTATAGTATTGTTACATTCGAATGATCAGAGGTGATACAATTGACATTCAGTTTAACAAGTCCATACTTTGTTATATAGCCGGTATCTTATGCGGATAGTCTGTTTTAACAAATACTCCAGCTATTGAGAAAGTGATGATGTGTATGAATCAATCAAATAAAGGGTTCCTTTCATATAAATAAGTTCCATTTTTTCTTGAATAATGCCTTTGCTGATCACAAATAAAATATATTCTGTAATAGATATCGTTTTTTTAACCAGATTTTTTGTCTTTTCTTCCACAGTTTATTTAGTTTTATAGAAAATAAGGGCAGTTCATGATTTATTAATTCAAACATGCTGTTCTAAACGAATTGACCTCCAAGCTGCATGCATTTACACATTCTGCAGAAGATATTCTATGCGTAGGCTGATACAGGGAAGAAATAACGACCCTCCTTCCCTTATATATCGCTTTCACCCACAAAATGGTTATTTAATTCAAAAAAATATTGATTATATGAATACGTTCAACGCTGCCATGACTGCCGCTTTGGATATATTTTCAAATGATTCAAACAGTAATTAAAAAATAACTAAAACCCTCTTAAATAGTTAGAATATTACATTTAGTATCTCTGCAGTTTCTTTTTAGACAAACTATTACATTTCAGAAAGGGTTTTATGATGAAATATTCTATGCGATGTGCCGTATATGAAGAAATGCTTTTCTCCCTCAAACGACCTCCTAAAGGTTTACAGGACCTTCTTTTCCACGCTTCCCATAATGAAAAAATAGCCAGCATTACTCCATTCTATGGATTCTATCTTTATCCTCACGAATGGCTCTATTATTCCTTACAGAATCATGATCCCTTAGTGGTTGAAATGAATGCAGCAATGCTGATAGCTCTGGATGCACCCGCAATTGAAGCAGATCCTAAAATGATTCTTTTCTTTTCTATCGCTTCTTCCCCAAGCAATAAGGAAGTATGTAAACAAAGTCTCTCAGTCGCGTTTAATACGAGCTTATTTTTTCAAATGTTTACCCACCTGCAGCACAAAGTGGCACTTGTAGAAAAAGATCAGCAATTTACGATGCGTAAATACGAAAGCAGGCTGAAAAAAGCCGTTATCCATCACTAAATAGTTTATTTCCCTATAGTTATATTTATACCCTATTTATTTTCAAAACCCTCCTGTTGATCTATTCAAAACAAAGCAACCTGAAGGAGAAGTTATTAATGGAAAATTATCAAAAAATTCTATCAGCTGTGGATGGATCAGACGAATCCAAACATGCTTTTAATAAAGCGGTTGCGATAGCGAAAAAAGAAGAAGCAGAACTTATTATTTGTCACGTGGTGGACACAAGTTCTTTTAATAGAATAGAGCATTACAACTCCGCCTTTATTTCCGGTCTGGAAGACTATGCAAAAGAACTGCTTACCGATTGTGAAAAACAGGCAGACGAAGCAGGAGTCAAAAAAGTAATAACGGTACTGGAACACGGCTCACCTAAAGTCAAAATACCGCAGGAAGTGGCTGGGAAATATGAAGTAGATCTTATTGTGGCAGGTGCTACCGGCCTGGGCGCAGTAGAGCGATTTATTACAGGAAGTGTTTCTGAACAAATTGTAAGAGGTGCTGCATGCGATGTCCTGATTATTCGCATGACGAAAGAGAAACTTTAACAAAATATTTCCATTTTAGATTTTGTAGAAACGCTTTACTTCTGGCAGGGCCAGGGTGAATAATTTTTCTTCTTCCACGGAAAGCCGGGAACGTTTAGAAAACAGGTTGAAAATGTAGAATTCAATTAACATCTTGGAGAAGTAATTAAAATATCAGCCGATAGCCCCTATACAGTAAAAATGCCGGATATTCCATAAGGAACATCCGGCATTTACATATTAATTAACGAAGCTCCGGCCAGAAGCCTTTGTTTGCTTCCTGCAGATCTTCCAGAATGTCCTTTGCAACCTGTGCGCTCGGAACAATGCGGGAGAGCGTCAGGGCCTGCCACAGCTTTTGGAAAGACTTTTCATGCCACGCTTCCACCACCAGCTTTTCGACTGCGACCTGCTGCTCCATCAGCCCTTTCTGGAATCGTGGAATTTCTCCCTGGACGAGCGGTTCCGGTCCGTTGCTACCGACAATACACGGCACTTCAACCATCGCTGTTGGCTCAAAGTTGCTTATCGCTCCGTTGTTTTCTACAATAAGCAGCATTCGCTCTTTTGTGTTGTAGGCAATGGCACGGGCAAGATCAACGATGTAGGAAGCGTGCTCGTCAATATGAAGAGCGGAATCAGCGGCGGTGCCCTTTTCAATAATTTTGCGGCACTCTCCGAAAACAAACGTTTCTCTTCCTTCCATCACTTCGTTGGCCCGCGTTTTTTCCGGGTTGGAATGAGCAACTTCGTAATCCGGGTAAAGATAATATTTTAAATAGGTGTTTGGGACAGTGGAAGGATCCAGCGCCTGAACATCCTTCGCTTTAGCAAACGTATTGTTCCAGCTTTCATCTGCGTGCTGCAGGGACTGGTCCTCTGTCACATAGCCGAACCTGGCCACATGTTCCCGGATACGGGGCAGCAGGTCGTTTCCTTCTTTGTCACGGATTCCGGTCCACCAGCCAAAGTGATTCAGGCCGTAATAGTCCACTTCCATCTCCTTACGGCTTTCCAGTCCAATTGCGGACGCCATCAGCTCTTCAATCCCAATCGGCATGTCGCAGATATTAAGAATTTTTGCATCTGGACGCATTTTCCGCGTGGCCTCCGCCACAATTGCAGCCGGATTGGAATAATTCAAAAACCAGGCTTCCGGGGAATACGTCTCCATGTAATCAACAAGCTGCAGTACGTCTCCTATGGAGCGCATCCCGTAAGCCATGCCACCCGGCCCGCACGTTTCCTGGCCGACCACCCCGTGCTTCAGAGGGATCTTTTCGTCTTGTTCCCGCATGGCGTACTTTCCGCTTCGAATATGGGCCATAACGAAATCAATATCAGAGAATGCTTCTTCGGGATCTGTCGTTTCAGTAAAACGAATGTCCGGTGCTTTTTCCTTTAAAATGATTCGGCAGGCGCCGGCAATCGTCTGCTGCCGCTCTTTGTCGTTGTCAAAAAACTTAATCTGGTCTATTGGAAGCTTTTCCAGGTTATCCATCAGCATCAATATGATTCCCGGTGTAAATGTACTGCCTCCGCCTGCAATAGTAATTGAGTGTTTTTTCATCATTGACATCCTTTCGTTTTCTTAATTTTCATCAATAAACGCTTCAATAGAATCTCTTACCTGAGGAACGGACAGCCCGACAATAACCTGAATGCTTTGGCCGTTCTGCACAAGTCCGTGTGCTTCCCCATTGTTTTTAAAGTAGTCTGCCTCCTTAACCTGGTCCGGATCTTTTACTGTAACGCGGAGTCTCGTCGCGCAGTTGGTAACATCCGTGATATTGTCCACACCGCCCAGTCCTTCAAGAAATGCGGCAGCTCTCCGGTCATAGTCGCTTGCGTACGCTGCAGCGGGTTCAGATTCAGCACCTTCTTTTCCTGCCCGGTAATCCGATTTCGTATAAAGCTTGGTTTCCTGACTTTCGTCTTTTTCCCGTCCCGGCAGGGCGTAGTCAAATTTCACGATCAGCCAGCGGAACAGGAAGAAGTAAATAATGGTAAATACCACACCGATAATAATCTGCGCGATATAGACACCCCAGTGATTGCCCATGAGCGGAATCCAGTTGGTTGTCGCAATCTCAATCAGTCCGCCGCCCTGATTGCCGACGAGACCGAATGCACTCTGCAGGGTAACCATGGTGGCGCCGAGAAGCGCATGAAGCAGAAACAACAGCGGTGCAATAAACAGGAAAGTGAATTCCAGCGGCTCGGTAATTCCTGCGACAACTGCCGTCAATGTGGCTGCCAGAAGAAGGGCTCCAACCTGCTTTTTCTTTTCGGCACGCGCTGTGCTGTAAATAGCAAGCGCAATTCCAATTGAACCGAACATTTTAATATTGCCCTGTAGAAGGAAAGCCCCTCCTTCCCACTGTTCACGAAGCGGTGTATCAGAAGATGCTAATTCGCCGAGTCTGGATACCCAATTGGCTGTAATACCGCCGTCCACGACGGCCGGACCAAACTGGAATGGCGTATAAATAAAGTGATGCAGGCCGGTTGGAATTAATATCCTTTCCAAAAAGTGAAACAGCCAGACCCCAACGTATCCGGAAGAAATCATAAAGCCCTGAAGAGAACCAATACCGTCCTGCACTGCCGGCCACACCCAGGCAGTTAAAAAGGCCATCGGGATCATGACAAAGAAGGAAATCATGACAATAAACGGTCCGCCCTGAAAAATGCCAAGTGCATCCGGGAGCTTTTTGTCATAGTAGCGGTTATGAAGCCAGATCGTAATACCGGAAATCACAATCGCACCCATAATGTTTGTGTCGAGCGTCAGGATACCTGCGATTTCCGTTAATCCCGTTCCATCTGCCCCTTCGCTTAAATCAACACCGAACGCCGGACCCCACACATCAAGAATGGAGTTGATAAAGGTGTTATACATTAAGTAGGCCACCACCGCAGCAAGCGTTGCTCTTCCTGCGGCTTTTTTAGCCAGCGAAATAGGAAGCCCGATTACAAATATAAGCTCCATATGGTCAAATACAGTCCACCCTGTATTTTCCATAAAGGTCCAGATCTGATACCAGAGACTGTCCGGGTCCGCCAGTCCACCCATAATCTGCTCGTTTTTAAATAGTGTCGCCAATCCGACAATAATACCGAAAAAAGGAAACAACAGCACCGGCACAATCATTGCACTGCCAAATCTTCGAATAGAATTCATCATTATTCCCCTACCGCCCTTTACATAGTTTTTGTGATCGTTCTCTTTGACTAATGTCAGCTTACAAATGAAAGTGCTTACAATCAATACAGTCAGGGCAGGCAGGGAAACGAACAGCAACTTCGGACATTGTTTCAGAAGCTGGAAATTTTCCCGGCAAATATAGAAGAATGCTATACTGAATACAGGAATCATCCCGTACAACAGGAGGAACCACGATGTCTTTAGAAGAATTGATCAACACTCATTACGACAAACTGAATGAAAACGACATGCATGTACTTAAATACATTCTGAATCATAAAAACACTTGTCGGAACATGGGCATTAATGAGCTGGCCGAAGCTTCCCTTGCTTCCCGCTCTTCTATTCACCGGCTCACTAAAAAACTCGGTTTCAGCGGCTACAGTGAATTTAAAGTGTTTCTAAAATGGGAAGAGAATACTGAAAAAGATTCCGGGAACCACATGCAGGTATTGGAAGACGACATCCAGGCGACATTAAAAAACCTTTCTTCCCTCAATTTCGAACCGATCTGTGAAAAGCTTTACGCGGCCAACCGTATTTTTATCTACGGTACCGGCACGGCACAGCTTGGCTGCGCACGGGAAGCCCAGCGTCTGTTTGCTTTGCAGCAGACCTTTGTGACTATTATTTATGATGCGGTGGAGTTTGAGGTGATGCTCAAAGCGATGGGACCGGACGATGTGGTTATTATTATTTCCCTCTCCGGTGACACGCCGAGCCTGCTTCCGCAGGTACAGCAGCTGACAGCACGGGGCATTACGTTTATTTCCATTACGAATTTAAAAAACAATCGGCTTGCCCAGATGTCCCCTTTCAGCATTTATGCTGCCACCAGCGTTTTTCACGCTGGAAACGGTGGAGAGATTGTGTCATTCATTCCGCTTACGATAGCAGTCGAAGCTCTTTTTCGACGATTCATTCTATACAGGGAAGCACATGAAAAGTAGAATAACGAAAACCGCCGGGCATCCGTGATATGCCTGGCATGTTCTGCTTGATTTTCTGTACATAAAGTCCAGCTTCAAAAAAGGCAGCAAGATCCAGCGGAAGAGAGAAAGAGGAGATGTAATCCATTGAAAGAACATACAAGTTCTCACAAACCTCTGCGGGTGCCAAAATTTTTGCATGAGTTATTTGGAAAAGAAGCAACTAAGCCTGAAGTAGTTCTAATCTTATTGAGCTGTATTATAATTTCGGCTCTGCTTTTGTCATCCACCTATGAAGAATGGCTTCATTTGTCAGTATTAAAGATTATTCTATTGGTAGTCTTAGCATTAGATCTTTCCGGGGGAGTAATCGCTAATGTTACAAGATCCACTAATGAGTATTATCAAGCGGAAAAAAGAGCAGGCTTCATTTTTATTGCTGTTCATATTCAACCTTTACTAATCGGATGGCTTCTTGGTAATTTTCTGTTGGGTCTGGCTGTGTGGATTGGAGCTGCAATCACTGCAGTGATTATCTTAAACCTCAATAGACGCATTCAGCGTACTGCAGGTATGGCCGCTGCACTCTGCGGGATTACTTTCGTAATTTTGGTGCCGGATGCCTTAGTAATTTTAAAAGGTCTACTTGCCCTGTATATCTTCAAGCTTGTTTTCAGTTTTGCCGTGAATCACACGAATTATAGGCGATGATCTCTAAAAAGAAACAATCAGATCCATAATGACCGTTCTATATGATAAAAAAAGAAGGAGCTGCCCTTTTTTGGGGCAGTTCCTTTTACATTAGTGCTTCTGAATAGTCATGGATGAAATAATCGTTTTCATGGACAGAATCCTTTCTTCATGTCTTCACAAATGCAGGCTTCTGTATCGGAACTCAACAGCGACAATCTGTCCGTTACGTCTTCGATCACTTCTTTATTCAAACGATACATGTTTTTGTTTCCTTCTTTTCTCACAACGATCAGATTATTTTCTTTAAGTGTTTTCATATGGTGGCTTAACGTCGGCTGGGAAAACTCAAAATGTTCCAGCAGATCACAAGCACAAAGCTCACCGCATGACAGCAGGTCCAGTATTTCCAGGCGGTTACTATCGGCAATGACTTTTAGATACCGGGACAACGTTTGATAACTGCTTTTGTTATTCGTTTTTATCAATAGAATTCACATACCTTTGGTAGTTTTTATTGCCTCCGGATAAATTATACACGTTCTCAAATCCGAGATTAATCAGCACGTTCTGGGCCGCATTGCCCGTCGTGCCTTTGTTGCAGTAGGTGACTACCGTTTGGTGTTTATCTGCTGTCTCTGCATATTCCCGCAGGTTTTTAAGAGGAACATTTACAGCGTTCTTAACATGGTTCTTTTCATATTGTTTGGGAGACCGCACGTCAATCACATGAATGTCCTCACGTTCGGCTTTCTCGGTTAATTGTTTTGGGGTGATGATGTTTCTGCCCCGCTGAATATTGTGACCGATCATTCCTGTATAAATAACCGGATCTTTTGTCGTAGAGAAAGTCGGTGCGTAGGCAAGATCGAGGTGGAAGAGATCCTCTACTTTTGCTCCAAACGTCATCGCCGTTGCCAGCACATCGATACGTTTATCGACGCCCTCATATCCAACAATCTGTGCACCGATAAGTCTGGACGTCTCCTTATCAATGATCGCTTTGATGACCATTTCTCTGCCTTTCATGTATTCAGGCTGATTTGGTTTGATGTTATGAAAAACGTCTATATTCATGTTTAACCCGGCGGCTTCTTTTTCCGTCATACCGGTCTGGGCAATTGTCATATCGAAAACACGTACGATCCCGGTTCCTAAGATGCCTCTATGCTCCAGGTCCCCGCCGGTTAAACGGTCGCCTGCAATTCTCCCCATCTTATTGGCAGTCGAACCAAGGGGTCTGTACAGCGGCTGTCCGGAAACGACACTGAAACTTTCCGCCACATCGCCGATGGCGTATATATGCGGGATATTGGTTTCCAAATACGTATTTACTTCAATAGCACCCGTTGCTCCCAATCTGACCCCGATTTTTTCTCCTAGAGATACGTTAGGCTTTACTCCAACGGCTACTATTACCATGTCCGTGTCTATTGTCCGGCCGCTCTCCAACGTAAGCTGTGTGATCGAGCCTTCCTCTGTCACGCTCTGTATCGTTTCTCCAGTAATGACCGTTGTTTTCTTTTGAAGGTATTCTTCCACCATATAACCCATATCCGGATCCAGGTTACTCATAAATGTACTTCTTTGAATAATCGTCGTCTCATATGCCGCCAATTGTTCCAGCATTTCCAGACCGATGAAGCCGCCGCCGATAATCGTAATCTTTTTGACCTCGTTTGCATGAATGTATTGGTGAATAGCTTTAGCATCGTTGATATTTTTGACCTGAAAGGCATTTCTGTAGTCTCTGGAATACAGCTGCGGCAGTTCTATCGGGCTTGATCCCGTTGCCAGAACCAGCTCATCATATGGCTGCTCAAACGTTTCATCCGTCACTAAATTCTTAATGGAAACCGTTTTGTTTTCTTTATTTATATTTAGTACTTCGTGCTGGGTGTGGATATTAATATGAAACCTGTCTTTGAACCATTTGGCATCTCTTGGGGTCAGTTCATCAATTTCTTCTACTTCTCCGCCAATAAAATAGGGAATGCCGCAAACCGAATACGAAATATCTGTGTCTTTATCATAGACAGTAATGTCAACCTCTTCATCATTTCTTCTCGCTTTTGCTGCCACGCTTGTACCGGCTGCCACTGAGCCTATAATCACTATTTTTCTCATTGTCCGTTCTCCTTTTGATAGGTGCATCTCTTTTTCTTCTTTTCTCCACTCACTGTTATGTACCTTTTTGATTAAAATCCGACAAATATAGACTAACATCTATATTGATTATTATCTATCTTCTTTTTTGTAAATTCTCTTTCTGTGCCAATACCTCCCGCCTTTATGCTGAATCCAGTGCCTTAAGCAGTACAAAAAAGGAGCTGCCCCAAAAGGGCAGCTCCTTTAACAATTTATTGTTTATTCGCGGTTCGTCTCATTATTGTTCCTATCATCGGAAGAGGATTTTGTTTTTCGGACCAGCTCTTCTAAAATCCCAACAATTTCATCCTTGGAATACTGGTCTTTTTCCGCTCCGGTTTTGTTTTCTGTCGTTATTTCATTTGTTGTTTTAATGTCTGATTCATTGGTGTCTGTTGTTTCAATCGTTTCCTGCGTGGCTGCATGTTCAGCAGCCAGGTATTTATCCCGCTTGTCTACAGTCTCTACCGTATTAGTTTCGGTATCGATATCGCGCTTGTAAACAATTTGTCCGTCCGGTGTCATAAACTTCTTGTTCATCGTTCTTGTTGATTTGTCAAACAAGCTGTAGATAACCGGTATAACAAACAGGGTCAAGAAGGTACTGCTGATTAAACCACCGATTATAACGATACCCATCGGCTGAATAATTTCTGCTCCTTCTCCGATACCAAGTGCTAATGGAATAATACCAAGGATCGTCGTGATCGCTGTAATCAGGATCGGTCTTGTCCGGTCCTGCACGCCGGTAACAATGGCTTCGACTGTCGGCAGGCCTTTTTGCTTCTGCTGGTTGATATAATCGACCAGCACAATGGCATTGTTGACGACAATACCTGCCAGTACAATGACCCCTATCATCGCCATCGCGCTTATCGGGCTTTGCGTGATCGTGAGGGCAAGCATAACCCCGATTACAAACAACGGCACGGTAAACATAATGATAAATGGATATTTAAACGACTCAAACTGGGCTGCCATAACCAGGTAGATGAAAATCAGACCAAGCGCAAAGGCTAAAGCCACATCGCCCATCAGGTCATCAATCATTTCCTGGTCGCCGCCTACAACAAACTCTGCGTCGCCCGCCAGTCCTGCATCATCAATAACATCATCCACGACTGTAGAGGCATCACTTAAATCACTGGATGCTGTATACAATACGTCAAAATCAGCCGTTGTGATCGCGTCGGCCCGGTTGATAACAGAAGGAGCCTGGCCATCTTCTATATCTGCTACGTCAGACAGCGCAATGTAGTCTCCCTCCTGGTTCGGGATCGTAATGTCTTCGAAGTTTTCGGTGCTCTCCAGCACTTCATCTGCGTAGCGTACATTTACATTGTACGTGTCATTGCTGTCAGTCGTAATGCTGCCGGCAATTTCTCCACCGGTTGCCGTATTAACCGCCTCTGCAATCTGTGCCGGAGCAAGTCCTTCGTCTTCGGCTGCTTCGCGGTCGATAACGACCTGAAGCTCAGGTGCCGTTTCTTCTTCGGTGCTTGTGACACTGCGGATAATACTCTCGTCTTCGAGGGCTTCTACGATTTCGTCACTCGTCTCAGCCAGACGGTCCGAGTCGGGATCCTGAATGCTGAAGGAATACGTGTTAGGCTCTCCGCCTAATCCGGCCTGGGCGAAATCCTGTACTTCGATATCGGCCGCCTCATCGATGCCTTCTATTTCATCGGCAAGCTCTTCGGTAAATTCGGCCGTGGTCGTATCGCGTTCTCCTGCGCCCACAAGATTGACAATAATCTCAGCGGTATGGCTTTCAGAGGTTAATCCCCCCTGCTGGGAAGTAGATCCAATGGTGCTTAGATAGCTTTCAATATCGTCATCGCCATCGAGCTCATCTTCGATCTGGGCGATGGTTTCTTCCGTTCTTGCAAGGGTGGTGCCTTCTTCGTGTTCTACATCCACTAAAGCAATACCTTCATCGGAATCAGGCAGAAATTCAACGCCGGTTGTGGACAATCCGAGGGCACCAATTGCTAAGGTCACGAGCGTAATGACGATAACAACAGCTCTTCTGCGAAGTGTCCAGCGGGAAATACGCTCGACTCTTTTGAGCATCGACGAATTCTTGCGCTTTTTTTCCACTTCTTCTTTTGGAGCAGTTAAAATTCTGCTCGCGATCATTGGAACGATGGTCACTGCTACGAACAGGGAAGCAAACAGACTGAATGCCACCGCTATAGATAATGGGGCAAATAGATCTCCAACAATCCCTGTAATAAAGACAACAGGAAGGAAAATGGAAACGGTCGTTAATGTAGAAGCCGTAATTGCTCCAGCTACTTCACGTGTACCGTCGGCCGCTGCCTGCTTCGGGGTTTTCTTCATGGATAAATGACGGTAAATATTTTCTACAACGACGATGGAGTTATCAACAAGCATCCCGATTCCGAGTGCGAGCCCCCCAAGGGTCATCATGTTCAAGCTGATATTTGTAAAGAAGAACAAAGCAAATGTCGTAATAATGGAGAATGGTATAGCAATACCGATTATTAACGGTGTTTTTAAATTACGTAAAAAGGCGAATAACACGACCATTGCCAGGATACCACCACTGATAAGAGCAGTAATAACACTGTTAATGGAGTCTTGTACATATTCTCCTTCATCATACAGTGTAATAGCATCCAGGTTCGAATACTCATCTTCCTCAAGCAGGCTGCTCAATTCATCATTAAATTCACTTGATACCTGGGTCGTATCTGCATCTGATTCCTGCATAACGTCCAGCTGAATGGAGCTTTCCTGATTTACTCTCGTGATAACATCTGCATTTTCGCTTTGCAGCGATACTTCCGCTACGTCTGATAACGCAATATCATCACCGGATTCAGGATCCTGGGAAACGGTAAGCTCTTCTAATTCCTCTGCGGAGCCAAGCTCGCTGAGAATCCGGGTGGAAATAGATTCTTCTGCCTCTTCATCGACGATTACACCACCCGGTACAGCAGCTTCCTGCCCCTGGATAACCTGTACGATATCCGATTGAGAAATACCGGCGTCTTCAATTTCCTCCTGATCTAGTATAACTTCGTACTGCTCTGTTAAGGAGCCTGACTCAGAAATACTGGCGACACCGCCGATTCGGGACAACTCTCTTTCGAGAGAAGCCGTCTCTTCCTGAAATTCCGTTACTTCATCTCCGCCGCCGGAAACAGCCAGCTGAATACTCGGAAACATCGAAGGATCAAATTGCAGAAAAGCTGGTGTTCCTGCGTCATCTGGAAGCTCTATCTGCGATATCGTAGAAACAATCTCTGTTTCTACATCATCAATATCCGTGTCTGCTGTGAACTCCATAATGACAATGGAAGAACCTTCCAGCGACTGGGAGGTCAGCTGATTGAGTCCGGAAATGGTAGACAATTCGTCTTCCAGATCTTCGGTTACATCATTTAACACTTCCTCCGGTCCGGCACCGGGATAGCTGGTGCTGACTGCAGCTACCGGCGCTTCAACATCCGGGAACAGCTGGACAGGTAAACGCGTCAGCGATACGGCTCCTAATATTAAAAGTACAAGCATAATAACAATCGTAAACTTTGGCCGTTTTATCGACAGGTCCCATATTTTCATTTACTGCTTCTCTCCTCTGATGTTTGTAATAGCTGGTGTGGTTTTTCTGAAAGGGCGGTTTCAAAAGAACGCATCACGTTCTGAACTAATTTTAAATCGTTAATATCTATTTTAATAAGGTACTGTTCGATGAGATTCTGTTCCATTTGAAGGAACTGTTTTTTCATCTCCAGCCCTTTCGTTCCAAATTCAATGTGCACTTCTCTGCGGTTTTCTTTATTAACGACGCGCTTAATAATAGATGATCCTTCCAACTTTTTAATCGTCTGACTCACTGCACTTCTGGATATATCACAGTATTCTGCCAGACCGGTCATCGTAACGTGCTCCTGCTTCAGAATATATAACAACATCACCTGCTGGCGTTTTGTTAAACTGATGTCCGGAAACGGAAAAAGCTGCAGCAGGGATTTATGTATTTTACGGTAGCTTTCCATCATTTCAGTAAATACTTTTCCGTGCTCTTCCATGGACGTTCTCCTTTCTTTTTCGATGCAGGTTTCATTCTAACGTAATTTGCTTAATAATTAAATAGATAAACAGTTTATTTTTTTAACTGTTTAGCAATTAACCGTTTTCATAAGAAACATTTCTCTGCTCTGCCTTTTCGTGATAGGATTCATGTATCTATTTTTTACTTAAAGGAGATCATCTATTGAATTCAGAGCCAGCAGATATATACCGGGTTATTGAAATAACCGAACGCATTCATAACACGATCATCAGCGACTTCCCCATGCCGGACCTTCCTTTAAATCAACGACAGATCAGCATTCTCTGGTTTGTGTTTCATCATAAGGAAAGCAGCATTAATGATGTAGCACGTCACTTTTACATTTCAAAAAGCACCGCCAGCCAGGCCGTTTCCCACCTCGAGAAAGAGAAATTTCTGGAGCGGACCGTGAACCCGTCCAACCGCAGAGAAGTAATACTACGCCTGCTGGAGCGCGGTGAATATTGGAAAACGCAGTTTAAAGAAGCCGAACGGCAGCTGCATGAAAAGTATTTTTCAAAAATCCCCCAGGAGGATGTTAACAAAATGCAGGAAGCGCTGGAAAGCATTCAGGCAATTGTGGAAGACGAAAAATCAAAAAGCTAACGTTTCGGAAAAAGATATAAAAATGACCCTGCTCTTATGTAAGAGCAGGGCTTTTTGTAGATCATGAAGTTTTTACGGCTGCTTTTTCTGTTCTCGTTCTTCATCAGAATCGGACTGCACTTCTTCAAGCAGACGAACTTTCTCCTGCAGCGCCTTATTTTCCTGTACGACTTCCATTGCCTGAGATGAATAATGAGGATCGTGCCTCCACCAGTCAATCCCCATTTCTTCCGCCTTGTCTATCGAAGCAACGAGCAGCCTGATTTTGATCGTAAGCAGTTCCACTTCGGCAATATTAATTTTGATATCTCCAGCAATAACCACCCCTTTATCCAGCACCGTTTCAAGGATATCTACCAGACTGCTTCCGCCGGACCGGTTATTGGTCACCTGGGCGTTACGGTCACTTACCGGGTATTCGTCGGCCATATATAGCCCTCCTTTTTTCTTTAGATGAGATTGCCAAGCGGGCCAAGGTCAATGTTCAAATCTTCATCCGTTAAACCAAAGATAACCTTCATCTCTTCCATTTTTTCTTCCAGCTGCATCAAGGCTGTTCCAAGCTGTTCGATCTGCTCATCTGACAGATCTCCTCCTTCTACCCGCCTCATCGCCTGTCGTTCGACAAGCTGGCGCAGCAGTTCAATGACCGTCATCACGATCTGCGACAATCCTTCATCTACTTTGTCGGGATCGAGTGAAATTTTTCCAGTCGGATTGCTCGTCTGCAGACCATTTATATTCGGAATATCACTCATGCATAAGCCTCCTGATTTATTTCGGGAATCGTCTGGCTGCTTTCTAAATAGGCTTTCTTTTTATTATCTTCAAGCTTCTGAACAGAGGCTAACAGCACACTTAAATCCAGATAAACGAGCTCAATATCGGCGATCGAAATCGTTAAATCCCCACGGATCACCACCCCGGTTTCAAGCACGGTATCTAATATATCCAAAAGGGTAATATCTTTATTTTTCAGGTCAAGACTATCTTCTCTCATCAGCCTTTCACACCCTTCGCTGTTGTAAAATTGGAGAAATGATAGGAAGGCCACGGACCGGTCACTTCATAATAAAAGCCGGAGTCGTTCTGTTCTGCCGTGTTCCGTTCGGCTTCTATATAAGAGAGCAGCAGCTCCTTTTTGGGGGCATTTACGAGATATACGCCGTTTAGGCTCATATCTTCCCCGCGTCCTGTCACTTTCCGTTCCCAGTTCTTTTTGACATCACTTGCTTCACTCAGCGTTTTAAGATGATCGTGCAGGTCCTGACAGTACGACCTTATTTTTTCCACGGCTTTTTCTTCTGCAAAATTAGCCAGTTTCTTCTTTTCGAAAAATTTCTTCCCTGCCGGCATTGCTTCAATATCGGCCTTTTTTTGTTCCATTTCTTCGCTGTTTTCTACCACATTATTCATAAACGTATCCTTGTCAGCGTATACCTTAATATTCCATTCTTCTTTATCGGCTAAAAAAGCAAACTGGTCTGCAATGGATTCTTTTTTCTCATCCATCATTTGTTCCAGGCTTTCCCGCGATTCAAATATGGTCCCGAACTTTAATGGAACGACGGTATATTTTTCATGGAGTATATTCATCAGCTCATGATGGTGAAAGGCTTTTACCTGCAGCCACTGCATATCTTCGACCTTCTTCTGAAGCCTCTCTTCTTTGTAATCTTCTTCCGGAACCCTGCAGACTACTGCCGTTAATTCTCCGAGGCTCTGATATTCTATGATTTCCGATGGTTCGATGGCTTCTTTTTCTTCCATGGGGCTGCTTGTGTATTCTTTAGTCGGCACAAAAGCATAGACGTAAATCAGTTGGGCATTGCTTTTTTCTTCAGCCATACAAACCTCCTTTTCTTCTGTTGGTTTCTTCATCAACAAATGTGTATTACATATAGTATAATCAGGGGTACAAACCACATACAATCATCAAATAAACGGCTTTTGTTGGCTATTGAACAGTTAACCCTCTATTTGTTGATGAAAAAAGGAGCGAGCGTATGGATGAACACCTGCCTCCGATGGACAGACGGACCAAACGGTCAAAAGATGCCTTAAAAAAATCACTGATCGATTTAATGAATGAAAAAGATTTCAAGAAAATCTCGATCACGGAAATGATGGATCACGCCGATTTAAACCGCGGAACGTTCTACAAGCATTATCAATTCAAAGAAGATGTGTTGGAGGAAATGATTGAAGAAGTAATTGATAGCCTGGCAGCGTCTTTTCAGGAACCATTTCTTCAATACAGGACGTTTGACGCGGAACAGTTAAAAAACTCCGTTACTAAAATATTTGAACATGTTTTTGAGTACCGGAACTTCTATACTGTTGTGGTGAAATCGCAGGTGCTGTCCTGCTTTCAAGATAAAATCAGTGTCGTTCTCCGAGACTTTTCCCTCCAGGAATTCATCCATAAAAAATCCGATCCGCACATTAACGTTGAGCTGCTGGCCAGCTACCAGGCCTATGCCTTTTTAGGAATGATTATCGAATGGATTCATGACGATTTTAAACATTCCCCTGCGTACATGGCTGATCAGCTTCTACGTATTATGCAGAGCAGCGCCTCCCATTCTCCTTTCACAACAGAAGATAGATCTTTTTAACTCCATACAAAAAACACCTTTCTAAATGAAAGGTGTTTTTACAGGTTGTTGAGAAATGAAAGAAACAAGGTTGTTTTTTTTCGTGGATCGTTCGATCCACGTTTTTTTTCGATTTCCCCGAAGAAAATCGTCCTCTAAGCCGCCCGTTTGGCGAGGTAGAGGGCGA